>JAXMBE010000001.1:0-89387 GCA_046349995.1 Isosphaeraceae bacterium
CGGCACCGACGGGCGGGTCGGCGACCAGGGAGCGTAGTTCCTGAACGAGTGTCAACTCGGCCAGACCGACCTCGTAGTCGATGGCCAGGTGGCCGGGCGAGATCGTGACCTGGATGGACCGATCCACCCTTGCGTCCGGGATGTCATGGGCAAATGCGGCGGGAGACGCCAGGGCAATCCAGAACCAGCAGGCGGTCCGGCCAACAAACACGCCATCACCCCGGGGCGATTCAGTAGAACTTCTCGAGGGCTCGGTTCAGGACATGGATTACGACGTTTCGACTCACAGGCTTGGCCAACACGCAGAAGGCATGGGCCAGAAGGGCCTGTCGCAAAAGCGTTTCGTCATGGTCCCCCGACATCAAGATCGTCGGCAGCATACCCTTGATTTGCCGGGCCATCGATAGTGTTTCCAGCCCGTTCATCCGCGGGAGGTACATGTCCAGAAGGGCGACGTGAATGTCCTTGTCCAGGATGATATCCAGGGCCTCCTCGCCCGAGCCCGCGAGGTGGACGCGAAACCCGACCGGCTCGACGATCTCGCGAAGCGACTCGCGGGACGCCCGGTCGTCATCGGTGATCAGAATCGAATAGGGCCTGGCGGCAATCATCGCGGTGAAGTCCGTCTCCGGGAGTAAGCCCCCTCATCTTTCGGGACACCGATTCCTGTCAGCCTGCTCCCCACTGCAATTCCTGGGCCATCCTGCGAGACCTCAAATTCTTGGAACCACGGCTTCGGTTAATCCATGATGTTCGCAAGATTTACGCCGAAAGGTCAAGTCGCATCGCCCCTTCCTCGAGGCCTCCATTGCCGGCCAGATTGGCAGGCAAGGCCCGCGAAGCCTTGACGACCCGTCAACGGTTTGGATCGGGTTCTTCAGGCGTACCCGGCTCGACCACCTTCCGCTTCGACAGCAACCCCTTGGCGGCTCCCCAGCGGCTGGTCGGATCGAACGCCTCGGCACCGGCCAGTTCGGGGCAGTCGGTGCGGATCTCAAGGAAGCCATAATCCTCCAGCAACTCGCCATTGGGGGCCGTCACGCGTACCAGGGCCGGAAGCCGGGTCCGGGCGTCGAGGTGGACGACCCGCACTTCGCCATCATTCCCCTTGAAAACGAGCTTTAAACAAGGCTTGCCGTAGGAAGGGGGGATCTCCCCGCCTTCGTATTGGGCCTGGGAGGGGGCGTCCTCGATCCAGCGTTCCATGGTGGTGACGAGCGATTCGAGGCCGGCCTCGTCGATGGGATGACGGCTGTTACGCAAGGCTAGCGGGCTGTTGATCGGCAAGGTGATCCTGGGCACCAACGCGCCGGGCATATTGACGTGCATCACGTCGGGGCCATCGCCCCTGGCGAACAGGACCTCCCGGCCCTTGTGGGGACCCGACGGCCATTCGATCCGCACCGCCTTCGGCGACCGGCGTATGCTCAGCAGAACCGATTCCCGATCCTGCAGCTTCGGCCCGACCCGCTCCTGTCGATCCAGCCGGACCTGGTAACTCGGCAGGGCATCGACCGCACGACGGGCCTCGGCCACGAGGTTGGCGGGCGTAAGGCGTGCCCGGTTCGCTCCCGAGGGATCGCTCGCGGCCTCGGCCTCAGTTGCTTCCGACAAGGTGACGGAGTCGCTCCCACTCGGAATCGAAGGTGGCGCGATCGGGATCGGCGCGGGCTCCGCCGACGATGCGAATACGATCGAAGTCGGGGGGACCGGGATCGGCGCGATCGGTTCGGGCGAAACCGGGTTACTTGCGGCCCTGGGATCGGCCGCACCCGGCGGCGGCGCCGTCGTCCTCACCACCGAGGGAGCCGATCCTGACGAGACCCGGACCGGATCCGAGGAAGGGGAGGTCGCGATCCCGATTGACCGGAAAGTCTTGCCGTCCTGCTGGGCCGACGGCATGGCATCCATGTGGGCGCAGCCGGTCGCGAACAGGCCATAGCTGAGCAAGAAGGGCGAACAAAACATGGTGGCCCTACCGGCGTACCGGGGACGATCCATCGCAGAACTCCCTCACCATCCATGAGCGGGAGGAACGGCCGCCCCGTCGCGCGAACGGGCCCGATGCGGACGTCGGACTCTCCGAAGTCGTCTGGCTGATAACACAATCCGCCGAGCCTGACAACCCTGCCATGCGACCAGTCGGTGGTCGTAAGACCCGGGGAATCGTCGCGAGTTCTATGGACCTAAGAGAAGACTGTTGGCATCGCGCATGGCTCCAGGCGACCGTAATCCTGAGGAACTCTGATGGCCAATTTTCACCCCGAGACTCGCCAAATCTAGCTTATTGGCGGTGTTTTAGGATTCAAGGGTAAAATTGGGAATGTGTTCAAAGCGGGCAAATTCGGAGCCGTTTTTTATCTCGGGAGTAACTTGCAATGGGACGGTTTGACCATCACTCGGCCGGTTTCATACGATAGGTGTTCTAGCCCGGAGATTTGCCGCGGAGGGTCGGGTTCCGATGCGGGATAAGTCTTTTCGTATCGGCATCCTGGTGGGCCTGAGTTGCTTGCTCGGTCCGGGATGCTTCGGGCCATCGATTCCATCGGTACCTGCCCGACCATTTGCGGGGGTCAAACTGGTTGTAGGGGTGGTCGGGGAAGCAGGCCTCATCCCGATCGCCAAGATCCAGAGGGGCGAGTGGTCCGAATCTCGTGGAGCGGTTGTGGAAGTCCGCGATCAGCCGCTCCACGCCGCCGAAGAATTCCAAGATGCGGACGTCCTACTCTTTTCCGGGCGACCGCCCGGGATTGGTTGACCTGGGTTTGCTAGCACCGGTCCCCGACGACCTGGTGAAATCGGAGGCGATGGCTTTCACCGAAGTCCTGCCGGCCTATCGGGATCTGGGCACCAGGTACGGGGATGATCGCCTCGCACTGCCGATCGGGGGTCGGTCCTGGTGCTCATTTATCGAACGGATGCTCTGGAGCGGCCCGATCTCACGAGATCAGGCGCAGCCGGGGTGAAGTTAGCAGTACCAGGACCTGGGATGATCTTGACAAATTGGTTCAGTTCTTTCGCGACCGGGATTGGAACGACGATGGCAGGCCGGATCTGGGGATCGTGATGCGCCCTCGGGCCGGACCCGGAAGGGGTGGGTAACGCCGTGTTCCTGGCGAGGGCAGCTTCGTTGGGTCAGCACCCCGACCACTACTCGTTCCTGCTCGACGCCGATACAGCGTTGCCCCGGATCGCCAACCCGCCCTTCGTGGAGAGCTTGGGGGGGCTGGTTGGTTGGGTAAATCCTACCCGGCCCGCCTCCGCGCCCCTAAACGCCGCGCAGGCTCGGGCCGCCTTTCGCGAGGGGCGGGCGGCCTTGTTAATCGACCGGGCCGAGAATGCCATCGCATGGGTGGATGCCGAATTTAAGGGTCCGGCACGACCCGTCGGCGTGGCTCCTTTGCCTGGTTCACGGCGGGTCTACGAGCCATCGCGAAAGACCTGGATCGAGGACTTCAATCCGCCTAACCGGCCCACCTTCTTGCCTGGAGGGGGCGGCTGGTTCGTCGCCGCGACCACCGCCGCCGAGAAGGCGGGCAAACTCGCGGCGGCGCTTGATTTCGCCGCCGACCTGGCTGGGCCCGAGAATGCCCCACGTCTCTTCGCCCAGCGAGAATTCCCGATGCTGCCGGTCCGTTCCAACCTGCTGGGTCGGGGGCTTCCAGACCCGGCCCGCGCCCGGGGAATCGATGGCCGTCGATGGTCCGATGCCCTCCAAAAGTCCTTGATGTCCGGCAAAGTGGTGGTCGGGCCAAGGACCCCGGGGGCGGTCGCCGACCTGGCCGACTTGGACCAGGCAAGGGCTTCGGCGATGCATGGAAAACCGGCCAGCGAAGCCCTGCTGGAAGTGGCGGCCGAATGGACCGCGAGGACAAGGCAATTCGGCCAGGATCGGCTCAAGTGGCATTATCGTCGCAGCCTGAATGAACTCCCGACCACCGCGAGCCCGCCACCGAGGGCCACGGTCGATCCGCCGGTCATCAGGCCTGATCAACCATGAGCCACCCATCCGCCGAAGACGAACCCGCCGGCCAGGAGGTCCGCGAACCCGAGCTCCGTCAGTTACTCGGCCTCTTCGACCTACCGGCCTTCGCCAGGCGAGGTCATGAGATCGAATCTTTCCGGGCGAGATTAAGGGCTCGCTGCGGAGCCCAGCGCGACGGCATGCTGGAGATGGTCCGCCTCAGATTAAGGCTCTGGGCAGCCGCCTCTAGCCCGGACGGTTGGGCCGACATCTTTCGACATCCCGTCGAAGTCCTGTGGGAGTTGACGTCCGCTCCTGCACCGAAATGGGCGACTGGGCCGCTGAGTAGGCCCCGGCGCCGAGCGTTAGGGCGCGAGCTCAAGTACAGTGTGGAGCGGTTCAACCGCCGCTGGGGGGGATACCTGAATTCGTTGCAGTTCGATACCCATAACAAGATGGTCGAGCAGTATAACCGATACTACGTCCTGGAAAAGGAGATCGCACTCGGATCCGCAAGGCTGGCGACCCGCCACTTCGTGCCGATGACCCCTCTCAATCGGGCCGTCGTGCTCGGTTGGTATCCCCCCTTACCCGAGCCAGATTTGCTCCCTTGATCGGCAATAAGCAATATCCAAGCATTCGGATTTGGTCTGTAGTTTCCGGGGAGCGATAACAGTTTGGCCTCTGAAACCGGCGCTCGTGTGCGGAGGTGAAGGGCGATGAGACGAGGCCGACCATGCCCGGTCGGCGGCGCGGCAAGATGGGTGCATTTTTAAAAAGAGCAGTGATCAATCGGCGGCCCTTAGGACGGGAACTTTGGATTTCATTGATCCCTTACTGACGTGACTCACTCGTTCTCCAACACCGACAAGAGCATCGCGACCGGGAAGTCCTCGAACAGTTCGGTGGCCGGGATGACAGGTCGATCCCTACTTCGCTCTTGGGTCGTGGAAAGTGTCCCTGTGAAGAGGTTCTTCCATCGTATACCCGGGGGAATCCCGTCGAGGCGCAGGTTAATCCCACCCCAGGACTCGTCGCACGACCTTTGCGGGCCTGTATCCGGTATCAGGCGTGACATGAACCGCGGTACGGCGATGATCGCCCAGCGGGACTCATCCCGGCGCGCGAAAGCAAAGAGGGTATCGGCGTATTCCCCCTCGACCGCAAGGGGCAGGTACTCGCCGGTACTGAAGAGTCCCGGCCGGTCTCGGCGGCAACGCAGGGCCAGCGAGGTGATGTAGAGCTTGATCCGACCATCCTCCTTGTCTTCAACGAGCCTCCTGGCCAGCGCCCGCATGTCGCCACGGCCGGCCGAGATATCTCGGTCGAGTTCGTCGAGCATCTTCCGACGGAGTCCGTAGTCCACCGGACGGCGGTTGTCCGGGTCCACCAGGCTGAAGTCCCAGAGTTCGGTGCCCTGGTAGGTGTCGGGGACGCCCGGGCAGGTCAGCTTCAGAAGCGTCTGGGCTAGCGAGTTCAGCAGGCCAAGGCTGCCTATTCGGCCCTGGAATGCCCGGAAATCTTCCAGGAATGCGCCCCCCAGACCCGGGTCGAGGATGCGGTCGATGAAGCGTCGGAGCGCGGCGTCGTATTCTTCATGGGGATCGGTCCAGCTGGTGTGAACCTTGGCTTCATATAATGCTTTTTTCATGTATTCTTGGATGCGTTCGACGAACCGCTCCGATTCGCCAGGGTCACGCATACCGATCGGCCAGGCCCCAATCAAGGTCTGGTAGAGCAGGTATTCCTCATTCCGATCGGGCACGGGCTGGCCGTTGATCTGCCCGCGATGCGGGGCATTGAGGCGCCCCCAGCGTTCCAGGCAGGAACGCCAAACGCCGGGAATTTCCGAAAGGACGTTCAGCCGGGCACGCACGTCCTCGCTCCGCTTGGTGTCGTGCGTCGACAGCGGCGAGAGCGAGTAGGGCCATCGTCGCTGGCGGTTCCGGTTGAAGTCGTGTAGCGCCCGGGGCTCGACTCCAAACCGGTCTGGATCCCCGCCGACCTCATTGAGCGAGGCGAGGCGATTGTTGATGTAGAAAGCCGTGTCCTCGATCCCTTTGGCCGTCACCGGGGCGGTAACCTGCTGGAACTTGCCGGCAAATCGCAGACGCTCCGCGCGGACCTCGTCCAGGCTTCCGCCGGGCGACTCGTCCAGGAGAACCTCCCGGATGAACTCGAAGACACGACGGTTCATGGCGGGATTGCGGGTGAGGGCCCGGAGGATCGCCGCGTCAACGTGCTGGCGATCCGCCTCGTGGGGCCCTTCATCCGCGATGTAGGAGCGATAGACCGGGAAGCAGGCGATGACCTCGCGGAGGGCATCGTGGAGCGTATTGAAGGTGAAGTCACGGGCCCGGCGGTCCGCTTGCGCCAGCCGGTCCAGTTGGTTCGTCAGCATGTGCAATTCGCTGGCCAGTGAGATCTCCAGGATTAACCGTTTCTTGCCGTAAACGATCTCCTCGAACCGGGTGTCGTCCCCGATCCAATCCTGGTAGAGCGATGTGAAGGCAGCTTCATTCGTTCGATCGATAAACAACCCGTTCACGACATTAATGAACTCGTAGCCGCTGGTTCCGTGGATGGCCCAGGAGTCGATCAGCGGCTCCTCGGCCCCCAGGATCTTCTCGGCTATTACGTAAAGCGGCTTTCTCGTCAGCAAGCAGCGCCCGTCGTCGCGGCACTCATCGAGCTGTTCGAGGATCCGGCCTTCGAGATTCTCCCATGGAATCCCCCCGAACTCCGGGTCGCCCTCGGCCACTTCCCGTGCACATGCCGCAACGAACGCGTGTTGCAGCCGAGAAAAATACCCGGCCGGGTCGTACAAGCCGTCGGGATGATCGATTCTCAATCCATCGACGTACTCCCGGGCAACCAGTCGTAATACAAGCCGGTGAGCGTCGGCGAAGACCTCCTCGCGCTCCATGCTCAACGCCGCCAGCTCATTGATATCAAAAAACCGCCGATAGTTGATTTCGTCGGGAGCCACCCGCCAGTAGGCCAATCGATAGCATTGATGCTCGAGCAGGTCGTCGAGCAGATCGTAGCTCGATGGGTCGCCTGCTTTCCCGTTATAGATCCCGACGGTTTCCCCGATGGAATCACGCACCGTCACGCAACTCCCCGAGAGTTCAGCGAGACGGCGTTTGATAATCTCCTTCTCTCTCGACAGCTCGGCTACCTGTTCGGGCCCGGCATCCTCGCCTCCAGGCAAGTTAGAGATCGCGGTCAGGATGCTCTGAAATTCCAGGTACGCGGCGTCCGAGTTCCCGAGGGCTGTCCCGACCTTCATGGACGCGTGGTCCAGGACCTTCACATAGGTCCGAGGGGAGACCGGAAAACGTCGGTCTTCATACACTATAAAGAAAGCCCCCCCCTCGAATTCCAGGCGGAGGCCGCCGTTTTGCAGCACGTCACCGTAAAGCTCGCCCAACGCCGGGAGTAGGACCTTGTCATGGAGCTCGGGCCGGGACGATGCCCGCCACGCGATGTCGAAATAACCGGCGTAGCGGGAGAGCGGACCATTCTCCAGGACATCGTTCCACCAGGCGTTGTCGTTGGTCGCTACCCCCATATGGTTCGGCACGATGTCGAGGATTTGTCCGAGATTCAACTCGTCGAGGGTCCGGCACCAGACCTCGTAGTCTTCGACGCCACCGATTTCGGGATTGATCGCGTTGTGATCCACGATGTTATAGCCGTGCGTGCTCCCCGGCTGTGCCTTCAGATAGGGCGAGGCATAGCAGTGCGATATCCCGAGCAACCGCAAGTAATCGGCGATCGCCGAGGCATCGCGGAACGTGAAGCCGGCATGAAACTGAAGCCGGTAAGTCGCCTCGGGAAACGCCCGCCGCCCGGCGATTCGCGAAGCGGTCTCTTGCAGTAGTCGTTCGACAAGATCGCGCTCAAACGCATTGTCACCTTCCACTTGGGCGCTCCATGATGCCGATCTTGGTCGCAACCGGTTTAGCCGTTTGACTTGTTCTACGACGGTCGATGCAACTGCTTCAGCCTTGAAGGAGTTTCAGGGCTAATGCGTTTAGAGCTTGCAAGGATTGCGCCATCATCGAGCATTCGCATCGGGTGAAAATACCAGAGCGAGCTAGCGGCTACGGCTTCTCGTCGACAGCTGTCGTAGAGGGTTAAACGGCCATCCATGCATTCGATACCTATGCACAGAAGGGCGGCAGTGTTTCCGGCCGTATTCCGCGAAGGGAGCTTGGATTCGACTACCGCGTCCATTACCTTGCGACCTTCGATCAGGACGTGGTACTTCTGTTTTGCAACCGATGTGCCAGCGGCATCTTACGGCGATCTGGCGCTCTCGCCGGGTGGGTGGAGTTCTTGAAAAGGTCACCTAACCCATTGGTAGAGCATTTGACATTGGGGACAGCGACCGCTGTTCGAACGCAAATCGGAGTACGGTGAGGCCACCGAAATCGATGCGGCCCAGCCGCAGGGCGGATCGGCCGCCCAAATCCATGCCGACGTGAAGAAGAGTTCGAGGATATCGAATCGATCTCCCCTGATCAGCGCGGCTTAACGGATAGTTCTGGCAAAGTTGGCAGGCTTCATCCCCTTATGAATTGCCGGATGGCAGCATCTCTTCAGCCAGCGAAAAATAGCACGATCTTATTCGGATTCCGATCAAGACGCTTTTCGTGCCGCCTGCTCAAATATATCGTCGGTTTAGGCTGTATGTACTCCTGTGCGCTCGATCGCCTCGGCAAACGATGGATCGCATCGATGTCGTAAGTGCTTCTCAATCACTAGGCCGACTTCCTCCCTCGCGTACCCTTTCAGCTGGGCCACGACCCGAGGGGAGTCACCGCAAATGCCGGAGTTGAGGATCGTCCACTGCAGCCGACCCGCCGGTCTACCGCCTCGCGGATCTTCGTTATCAGCCCGATACGACTCCCAAACGAGGCTGTGCCCGGCGTCAAACTCCCCTTGGCCCGATGGGCCTGAGAGACCTGGACTCTGCTCGAGTCGGGTTGTGCTCCCTGCCGGTCCGGGTCGTTAAGAACTTCCTCAACTCGAATCGACACCGATGCGTGGCAGCGGCGATCGAATCACATCCGGGCGCAAGTCGGCATGCCCAGGCGGGCCGGCAGGCCTTTGCACGAGATGCCGGTTTTGGAATAGAGAAGACGGCGTCGATGTACGACCCGTAGTCGGCGGCTGTACGTCCAGTCCACCCGGCTTGCAGGGGAGGAAATCCTTGACCCTGTCCCACGGCTTGCACTTCAGATCGCGTCGGCATGCCATGCGACCATCCACCCTGGGTCAGGTGTGGCCTGGTGAACGGACAATCCCCTCGGGGGAGTAAGGCCGAATGCCCGTCGGCCCTGAAACTCTACTTGAGTGAAGTGAGGGCGAGTGGAGCGGAAGGGGATCGAACCCTCAACCTCAGCATTGCGAACGTAGTGATTGCAAATCATCATAACTTGATACGATTGGGTGTCCCGGGCGGTGTGGGCGGGCTTTGCGGGCGGGCGACGTTATGGGCGGTTCTAAACGGGCCGGGAATCCGCCGGAAGTCGTTTGAAAGCGCCGGTTTGCGCGGCAAGAGTTCAGGACGCCCTGGCCCTGATGTCCGCCCGGGCGCCCCGCCTGGCCCGTACCCCCCTGGGAATACTAACGATGCGTTGGGATGATTTCGTGGCGACGGTCCTGCCCTGTATGCCGCGCCGATGCGGCGCCGGCGACGGCCCGGAAGATGCACCAGGTCCTCGGCCATTTCGCCGAGCTGTCCGGGGTCGATTCCACCGAAGGGATCGGGCCCCGGAGCGTGGCGAGGTTCGTCGAGGCGAAGGCCGACTGCCGGCCCGAGACCGTCCGCGGTTACCTTAGCTACCTCTCCCCAGCGTTCCGGCTGGCCTCCGAAGATGGGCCTCTGCGGGCCCAATCCCTCGACCTCCGCGGCCCCTCCGACTGGATCCCGGCGCCGGAGGTCGACGACGAGGAGGAAGACGATCGCGGCAACCGAGGCCGGCCGGTTCCTCACCGCGGCCGAGGTGGCCCGGCTGCTGGCCTGGACGGGGGAGGGCGATCGACTGGGCCGGGGCGGCTGCACGCCCTGGCGTCGTTCCTGCTCTACACCGGGGTCCGCCGCAACGAAGCCCTCCTCCGCAAGGTCCGGGACGTCGACTGCGGGGCCCGCATCGTCCAGATCCGGTCCCGGCGCCGGGCCCGGTTGAAGAAGCGGTCGGCCGCCGCGCCGGTGCCGATGCCGCCCGCCCTGGTCGAGGTGATGGCGACATGGATCCCGATGGCCGGCGACGACTGGCTCTTCCCCGGCCTTCGGGGCCGCGGGCCGTGGACCGGCGGCACGATCGAGGGGCGGCCGATCGGGCAGCTCGCGCGGCCGGCGTGGCGTCGGGCGTCGGGCCCATCACGTTCCGGATGCTGCGCCACACGTACGCCACGCACGCCGAGGCGTGGGGCCTGGGCGAATTGATGCTGCAGGGGATCCTGCGGCACACGCGGCCCATGACCCAGCGGATCTACCGGCATGCCGACGCGGCCAACCTGGCGAAGGCCGTCGAGGTGATCGACTTCCGCCTGCCCGCGTGAGATCCGGACCAAAGGGGCGGCGGCGCCCTGGAGCTATGGCGCGCCGCCCCGCTAGGAAGCCGATCCGGGATTCTAACGCCCCGGGGATCGGCTTAGCCGGCGGCCTCCCCGCACTCCCCTTCCCCGCCCGGGCGGCCGTTCTCGGGGAATGCGGGGGCCGTTTCACCGTGCAATTCAGGCGGCCGCGTCGTCCGTCGGCGCGGCGTCGGCCGACATCGACCTCGCGACCTCCTCGGTCAGCTTCAGGAACCGGACGAACGTGGGCCGGCGGTTGATTCCGGCCTGGAGCATCTCGGCGACCAGGACGTTCAGCGGCGTCCGCTCCTGGAGGGCGAGCAGCTTGACCTGGTGGAGGAGCGGCTCGGGCACCATCGCCTGCAGGCGCACGTTGCGGGCCGCGGCCCTCCTCGGCGCGGCGGCGACGATGTTCGCCCGCGCCGGCGACCCGCCGCGCGATCGACCCTTCGGCCGGCCGCTCAACGGCTCCATCTCGCCCGCGTCCGATCGGTCCATCGGCCATCCTCCCCGGCGTTCGTCCGCCCGACACATCTATCGGCCGGCGGGGGCGCACGCCCGTAACCTTCCCGGGCGTCCCCCGGGCGCAATCACGGTAGGGCAGGGGGGGCCCTGTTGCCGCGGAGCAACATCCCTGAAAAGTGCTTGCCCCTCCCGGATGGGCCCGCGTAAGGTGGACGCCCGTTGACGCCCCGGAATGAGGTAGGAATACGGAGCAGCCCGGATGAACCGCCCGACCTTTGCTTTGACGCTGATCCTGATCGCCGTCGCCGCCGGATCGGCCCGCGGCGACTTCACCTTGCTCGACGACTTCAACCGCCCCAACTCGCCCACTCTCGGCCCGAACTGGACGCAGCAATCGGGGTTGATCGGGGTCGTCAACCTCGGAGCGGTCAGCCAGACGGGGCTGCAATCCGACCTGGCGACCTTCGACGGCCGGACCGCCTGGGCGATCACGATGGACGTCGGGCCCCAGGCCACGGTCGAGACCGGGGGCAGCTACCTGGCGGCGGTCCTGGGCTACAAGGACCTCGCCAACAACCTGTTCATCAAGGTCCAGTACTCCGGCCTGAGCGGGCCCGGGGTCTTCAACTCCATCGCCTTCGGCTTCGGCGACAACGGCTCGAACAACGCGGCCTGGTCGGGCGCGACCTTCGCGTTCCTCCCGGCCGCGCGGCAGTTCACGTCGGCGAGGATCACCGCGGCGCTGGTCGGCACCGCGGCGCTCCTGCTGATCGACACGGACTTCGACGGGGTCGCCGACCAGGTCTACACGGCGTACGACGTGCCCGTCGCCCGTCTCGGCACGGGCATCGGCATCGGCACCTTCGGCAACGCCCAGATCCGCCGGTTCGGGATCGATGTTGTCTCGGTGCCCGAGCCGGCGTCGATCGTGCTGATGGCGATCGCCGGCCTGGCATTGGCTGGCGTGGGAGTGCGGCGGCAAGTTGTCCGGCGCCGCCAAGTTACTCCGACCCTAGTTCCTTGAGGGCTTCGATCTGCGGCTTTTTCCCGGGCATCACGAGCGCGAGCAGCTTGAAGGCGTCGTTAGTATTTTGGGCGAGAACGTGGCTCGGTTTGACATATTCGAATCCATCGGGAGTCTTATTCTCGGGCGCGATCGTGTAGAGATTCGGATCGGATGTTGACTTGTATGCCGCAAACGGGCCGGGCTTCTCTTCCCCTTCCTGCCAGATGAGCCCCTGGAATAGCAGATCTAGCTCCAGCCTTGCGCCCGCAACGATATTGAATCCCAGTTCTTTCAAGCCTTGGAGCTGGGCCTCGGCGAACTCGCAATCGCAGAAAACCATCCTGTCGGCGGTGTCGATCCGATACATCGCATGTTCTCCGATGGTGCATCTCAATCCAACCGAACCAGTCAAGATAGCGGCGGGCGAACCCGCGTCAATGGGTTGGTGGTCCGCCGATCCTCGCGAGCACCCGCCGGACCTGCTCGGCCGACCAGGGCCTGCCGCGCCGGGTTTGGTGGCCCAGCTCGTCGAGCTTGCCGGCGATCTCCCGGAGCGATCGGCCTTCCGACCGCCAGCCGGCGATCAGGCCGGCCAGGTGGTCGTACGCCCGTTCGGCCTCGCGGCGCCGGGCCTCGGACGCGCGGGCCGTCGCCCGGGGGTTGGCGCCGCCCTTGAGGCGGTGGGCGCCCGGCCGCCTCGACCCGAGCTTGCCGCCATACTCGGCGACGACCAGGTCGGGCACGCCGGCCGGGTGGGCGGCGCGGATCCGCTTCGAGACGGCGCCCGCCTCGCGGTAGGCGGCCAGCGCCGCCTTCGTCCGCTCGGAGATCCTCCGCGCCTCGTCCTCGGCGACGGCGGCGAGGATGTGGATCGTCAGCCGGTTGGCGTGCGGGTTGTCGCAGGCGACGAAGTCGACGCCGCTCTCGATGAGCCCGGACAAGAAGTGAACATTCCTGGCGAGCCGGTCGAACTTGGCGATCACCAGCTTGGCCCGCGAGTGCCGCGCGTCGGCCAGGGCCCGGGCGAGCTGGGGCCGGTCGGCCTTCTTCCCCGACTCGATCTCCTGATATTCACGCAGCAGCAATCCGCCATATGTTTGCAGATAACGTTCAACGGCTTCACGCTGGGCGAGCAGCCCCAGGCCCGACTCGCCCTGCTTCGCGGTGGACACCCGGTAATAGGCGATGATGCGTGCATGCTCGCTCGCCATGAAATTGCCCGCCTTGCCCCGTTTAACTTTGTTCCGTTGCGTCACATCACCCCGGAGCGGACGTTCCGGGATATTGTGGCGCCGCCCGCCCCCCGAAGCAAGCCCGGCCGGCCGGCGGACACTCGCGCGCGAGGCGGGCGGTGGGGTAGACTTGCCGGGGCGAGCGGACTGGGCACGATGGGATAGTTGCGATGCTAAGTCGACCGGATGCCGAGGATGACGGCCGAATGATCTGGCTGCTCTGGGCCGGCGAGGGCCCCGATGCCTATCTCGTGGCCGCCTTCCGTTCGATGGCGGAGGCGGAGCGAGGTCGGGACCGATACTCCGCCCGGTGGCCCCGAACGGTCGTATCGGTCGAGGGGCGGCCGATCGCGGACGATACGTGGGACGTCCGGGCGATCCATCGGGGCGTCCTCAGCACCGTCGACTTCCCCAGATACGCCCCTTGTTGGGAGAACCGGAACGGGACGGATTTTGTGCCGCCTGGCTATTCATCGTCCCTGGTCCATCGGCCGGCCGGCGTGGCCGGCATGACGCAGTACATCGTCGAGTCGGCCGTCTCTCCCGAGCATGCCCGGGAACTGGCCGAGGAGGCCCGGCGGAAGGAATCAGAGCGTCGTCAGCGATCGGATTCGCCCGAGGGTTAACGTTGGGACTGGAGATATTCCTTGAATGCTTCGATATGACCTTCGAGCGCGGGGCTGGCTATGCCCTCTTTCTTGGCCATGGCATTGGCGGCCGGCGAATCCAAGGGATCGGGTAGCAGCTCGGAATCGTTGGCGAAGTAGTGGACGATGAGGGCCGATTTTTCATAGATCCACTCGGCAGGCTGCGCCGAATTGCACTTGAAGTACTTGGGATTGGTGCCGATCTTGCCCAGCGCCACGTAGAATTCCCTCCGCCATTGCTCATGGTGAATTCGCCTGGCTAGCTTGTGCGTCTCGCAGTGGATCGATCCCCTCAGCTCGTAGTAGCGGAGGATGTGGCGTGCCGCGGTCAGCCAGCCGTTCCTGAAAGCCTCGGGCGCCCTACCCCTTGTTTCCGAGCCCATCAGCGCGGCATAGGCCCATTCCAGGCACTTGATCGCTTGGTCGAGGTTCTCGCGGCTCTCCCTCGTGAAATTCGTCTCGCAGACCGCATAGCACGCCGCCACCAGGCTGAAGATCGCGACGACCAGCGAGAGAGCAGAAATCAGGATCGACGAGTCATCCGGCGAGTTCATGGAAGACGCCCTGAAGCCCAATGATAGGGGACCTGCCCCTTAAGTATCGCATCGGTGCCCGGTCCGATCACCCCCGGTCGAATGATGCCGATCCCGCTCGTCGCATTCGATGCACAGGTCGCGAGACGAGACCAAGTACTCGGTCCGAATCATCCGCCCGCAGCGGCTGCAAGGATGGCAGCACGGGACGCAATGGATCAGGCGGCGTGGGCTCTCGTGGCACGCGCAACGGCATTCGATGCCCCGGGCGTTCATGGGCGGTTTCCTTTCATCGCCGGCTTCCGGCGGGCCGGCCTGCTCGGGTCGAGGCTCTTCTTCAATCGGGCCCGGATCTGCGGGCTAGCGATCTCCTTGAGCAACGCCCGGTGCTCGCGCCACACCAGGATGCCCGACCCGCCATCGCCGGCGAAGAGCACCAGCGGCCGGCCCGACACCGGGTCGATCGCCGGCACCGGCCCCCGACGCCTTGCGGGCCTGGGCGGCTCGGGCGGCACCAGATCGGCCGCCAGCTCGGCGAGGCGGTAGGCGCCATGGCGGCCGGGCAGCCGCACCGAATCGGTCGCCCGTTCGGGTTCCACCCAGCGGGGCGATTCGAGCCAGGTCCCGTCCGACTGGCGTTCCCAGCGTTCATCCATCACGATCTGTAACCGTTCGGCCGCCAGCGGCGTCAGGCACCAGAGTTCGCCCCCGGGCAGCGTCCAGCGGGCGACCAGGCCGTCGGCCTCCAGCGCTTCGAGCCGGCCGGCGTCGTGGCCGCAGAGCTTCAGCTCGGCGGCGGAGATCCACGCGCGGCGGTGCGAGGCCATCGCCGCGAGGATGGGGCAAGCGTCCACGGCGATCCCCCTCAGTCGGCGGCCCTGGGGGTCGGGGTCGGGGGCACGCCGCAGTCGAGCGGGCCCAGCGGCGTCCGCCGTTCGGTCCGGCGGAACGGGGCTCCCGGGCGGTGGATCTCGAAGTTGTGCGGCTTGTCCTCGAAGCCCAGCGTCACGACCGGCTCGCCGCCGGCCGGGCCTTGCGGGTCGGGGCCGATCGCCATCACCCGCATCATCAGCACGTCGCCGGACCGATGCCGAATCGTCAGCCATTGCCTCTTGCCTCGCCGCAGAATCAGCATGGCCGGCTCCCTGGTGCGTCATGGTGCGATTTCTTTGCCGCCTACTTACCTATTTTACCAAATTATTGGCTCGACTCCCAAATTACCCAAGCTACGAACCTGGCGAACCTTGCGGGCGGGGCAGAATAGGGCAGGGGGCTTCCGGGCCGGCCTTTTGGGGGCTTAATTTGCCGGCCCGCGGCCATTGGTGAGGGCACGCGAAATGGACCTGGCCGCGATCCTGGACATGCCGACCGCCCCGCGACCGCGGGGCCGGATCCCGTCGAGGGAACGGGCGGACCACCGCGCCCGGCAGATCCAGGTCCTGGCCGACCGCTACCTCCGGGGGCTCAAGGTCGCCGAGGTCTCCAAGCTCCGCGACGTCTCCGAACGCACCGTGCGTTACTGGATTCGCGAGGCCGAGCGGATCGACGATCCCGCCGTCCACACCATCCTGCGTGCCGCCCGACGCTGAACCCGACCGGCCCACGGAGTAGCCCCCATGACCCCGACCCTGATCCTCGGCGGCTTGAAGTTCCTGGCCAACCACAAGGCCCTGATCACCGCCGGCCTCGGCGCCGCCTACCTGGCCTCGCAGGGCCAGTACACCGAGGCGATCGCCCTGGTCGCCGCGGCCCTGTCCGGCGGCCTGAAGCGGCCCTCGCCCCAGTCCGCCCCCGCGCCGACGGCACCCCCGCCGCCGGCCTGGTGAGACAACACGGGCCCCACCGCCCCCCAACCCGGGACGATGCCGCCATGTTCGCCACCCACAATCCGCCCTGGCTCGGCCTGGCCACCGGCTCGACGCTGTTCGCCTTCGCCGGCGCGGCGGCCGAGTCGCCGGCGATCGTCGGCGGGTCGCTCGCGGCCGCGGCCCTCACCGCCCTGCTGGGCATCGCCCGCCTGATAGGCGAGGACCGCAAGGCCCGGTACCGCCGCGACGTCCAGTTCAAGCGGCTGGAGATCCAGCGGCTGCGGATCCAGGCCGAACGCGACCGCGACCGGAAGGGCGACGGCGAGCCGAACGGGGCGGGTTGAGCCCATGTCCGACGTCTTCGACGAGAAGTCCGCGGCCGTCATCGACGCCATGCGGACGCTCCCGATCAAGCTGGCATGCGACCTGGCCGGCGTCGGCCGGTCGACGGTTTACGAGTGGCTGGAGCGGGGCGAGAAGGGCGAAGAACCCTACGCCGCGTTCAAGGCCCTCGCCGCCCAGGCCCGCGCCGAGTTCGTCCGCGACCGGCTGAACGAGATCCAGTCGGCCGGGCGGGATTCGAAGCATTCGGGATGGAAGGCGACGGCCTGGTACCTCGAGCGCGTCTGGCCCGAGTTCTTCCGGCCGAGCAGGACGGTCGAACACACCGGGCCCGGCGGCGGCCCCATGCCGATCCGGGTCGACATGCTGACCGATGAGCAGCTCCGACAGCTCGATACTCTCCTCGGCCAACTGGTCGACCGAGGACCTGGATCAAATCCACCGGAAGGTCCGCGCCGAGCGTTGCCGCCGCCGCCTGGCTGAGTTCGTGCGGCACGCCTGGCCCGTGCTCGAACCGAGCACCGAGGTCTGCTGGAACTGGCACCTCG
The DNA here is from genome assembly GCA_046349995.1 of Isosphaeraceae bacterium. Taxonomy (GTDB): domain Bacteria; phylum Planctomycetota; class Planctomycetia; order Isosphaerales; family Isosphaeraceae; genus Aquisphaera. The sequence goes on from JAXMBE010000001.1 coordinate 17,137, forward strand.
ACGCGGTCTGCGATCACCTGCAGGCGGTCACCGAGGGCCGGCTCCGCAACCTCCTGATCAACATCCCGCCCGGGCACGCGAAATCGCTGCTCGTCGCGGTTTTCTGGCCGGCCTGGATCTGGACGCGGAACCCCGCCTGGCGCGGCCTGTTCGCGTCCTACGCCCTGGAGCTGGCGATCCGCGATTCGGTCCGGTGCCGCGACCTGATCCAGTCGGCCTGGTACCGCGAGACGTTCGAGCCGCCCTGGGAACTCAAGGGCGACCAGAACATCAAGAGCTTCTTCGAGAACACGGCGACGGGCTTCCGGAAGTGCCTGTCGGTCGGCTCGGGGGCGACCGGCTTCCGCGGCGATGCGATCATCTGCGACGACCCGATCAACGCCCAGGACGCCCTCTCGGACCTGGAGCGGGCCAAGGCGCAGCAGTGGTGGGACGTGTCGATGTCGTCGCGGCTGAACGACCTCCGCGCGGGGTCGAAGGTCGTGATCATGCAGCGGCTGCACCACCAGGACCTCGCCGGCGTGCTGATCGAGCGCGGGGGCTATGAGCACCTCCGCCTGCCGAGCGAATTCGAGGCCGACTCTGCGGCCGAGACGGCGATCGGCTGGCGCGACCCCCGCACCGAGGACGGGGAGCCGCTCTTCCCGGGGCGGTTCCCCGCCGAGGTCCTCGACCAGGCGAAGAAAGACCTGGGCCCCGACCACTACGCCGCGCAGCACCAGCAGCGGCCGACGCCCCGCGAGGGCTCGTTCTTCCAGCGGTCCTGGTTCGAGATAGTCGACGCGGTGCCGTCCCATCCGACGATGCGGCGGTGCCGCGGTTGGGACCGGGCGGCGACCGAGGGCGCCGGCGACTGGTCGGCCGGCGTGAAGGTCGCCAGGCACGCCGGGACCTACTGGATCGAGCACGTCGACCGGTTCCGGCACGGGCCGGGAGATCGCGACAAGCGGATCCGACAGGCGGCCGTCCTCGACGGGCCCGAATGCAAGGTCGCCGGCGAGCAGGAGCCCGGGTCGGCGGGCGTCGACCAGGCCCAGGCGTTCATCCGGCTGCTCGCGGGCTTCCCGGTCGTCGTGAGGCCGTCCAGCGGCTCGAAGGTCGTCCGGGCCGACCCGATGGCCAGCCAGGCGAAGGCCGGCAACATCAAGCTCCTCCGCGGCGACTGGAACCAGGCGTTCCTCGACGAGCTGTGCCAGTTCCCGGTCGGCACGCACGACGACCAGGTCGACGCCGCCTCGCTCGCGTTCAACACGCTCGCCCTCGGCGGCGGCTCCGAGCCGATCGTCTTCACCATCGGGTGACCCAAGTGCCCATCACCGAGAACGACGTCTACGCGGCGGCATTCGGCGTGGCGACCCTGCTCGCCTACCTGGCCGGCCGCCTGATGGGCAAACGCCGATGAACTGGCTCCGCGACTTCATCGGCTCGATCTGGCCCGGCTGGGGCGGCCTGAACTCGCCGCGGCAGCGGTGGTCCGGGTGGGGCTGGCTCGACGGCCACCTGCCCGGCTCCTCGCTCGATTACGAGGCCGAGGCCGGGCCCCCGTGGCTCAACCCGACCGTCGCCGCCTGCCTCGGCTGGTACTGCGACGAGCTGCCCCAGTCGCGTTTCACCGTGCAACAAATCGAGGCCGACGGCTCGATCGTGCCGGTCTGGACGCACCCGCTCACGAAGCTGATCCAGAAACCCAACCCGTTCTGGACCGGCGAGCAGCTCTGGCAGGCGACGTTCGTCGACCTCAACCTCGACGGCAACTCCTACTGGCTGCCGATGCTCTCCCGCGCCGGCCTGGTCGTCGAGCTTTGGAGGCTGGATCCCCAGCACGTCGAGCCGCAATGGCCGGACGACGGCTCGGAGTGGATCTCGCACTACCTCTACCAGCCCGAGGGCTCGGCCTGGCAGATCCCGCGCGACCGGATCGTCCACTTCCGCGACCGGATCGACCCGGCCAACCCCCGCAAGGGCCTGGGCCGCGTGAAGTCGGTGCTCCGCGAAATCTGCACCGACAACGAATCATCCACATACCTCTATACGTTGCTCAAGAACCTGGGCCAGTCCGGCGCCGTCATCTCGCCCGACTTGGCGCTCGACGACGCCCAGGCCCAGGCCCTGATCCGGCAGATCCAGCAGCAGACGACCGGCGACCGGCGGTTCCGGGCGCTGGGATCGACGATCCCGCTCAAGACCGGACGGCTGGGCCAGTCGCCCGAGGAACTCCGGCTGGACCGGATCCCCAAGCGGATCGAGGCCAAGATTTGCGCCGTCCTCGGGCCCAGCCCGATCGTGCTGGCGCTGCCCTGCGCCGAGGACTTCGCCACCCTGGCCAACGCCCAGGAGGCCACCAAGGTGAGCTGGTCGCGGCTGCAGGCCAACCAGCGCAACATGGCCGCCACCGTGCGGACCCAGTTGTTGCCCCGGGTCGACCCGAGACCGAACCTCACCTGCGGCTGGGACTGGAGCGAGGTGGTTGCGCTGCAGGCCAACGCCAAGGAACTCGCCGACCGCGTGAAGACGATCGGCGACACGCAGGTCCTCAAGCGGTCGGAACTCCGCGAGCTGCTCGGCTACGAACCGCTCGGCGTGCCGGCCCTCGATGACGAGATCCCGGTGAAGGCCAAGCCCGCCCCCGGTTCCGACCCCAAAGTGCCGCCCGCCGAAGGCGACCAACAGCGGGCCGGCGGTCCCGCCCACGCCCACTTTCACGGCTGGAGCTACTGATGATGATCCGCGACGAGCCCCGGCCCTTCGAGCGTCCGAGGACGCCATGCCCCGAGAGCACAACCCGGCCCTGCCCGATGGGCACCAGTTGCGCCGCGAGCTGCGGCGGCTGTTCGCTGTGCAATGGCGGCGGGTGGAAGGGTGGCTTGAGCGGGGGAACGGTTTGCGATCGGCCGAGGCGCGGGCCGACGAACCCTTCCCCGACCCTCGCGATGATACCCCCGCCTGGCGCGACGCCTGCACGCCCCTGCTGAGCGCGATCTGGGACGAGGCCGGCCGCCGGGTCCTCGCCGAGGTCGGCCTCGACCCCGACGAGTGGCTCGTGACGAGCCCGCACCTCGCCGCGGCGATCGAGGCCCAGGCCCTGGCGTTCGCCGAGTCGACCAACCGCACCTCGCAGCTCCGCTCCGACGCCGCCCGCGACCAGGTCCGCCACGCCCTGGCCCAGGGCCTGATCGACCACGGCGAGGCCTCCTCGCAGCTCGCGTCCCGCCTCAAGGCGATCTTCGACGACGACGGCCGGGCCCTGCGGATCGCCGACACCGAGGCCAAGCGGGCCTACAACGCCGCCACGATCGCCGGCGGCGAATCCTCGCTCGTCGTGGTCGGCTGGAAGTGGCTGCTCTCCAGCGGGGCCTGCGCCGCCTGCCACGCGGTCGCCGACCAGGTCGGCAGCGTGCCCAAGGGCCAGCCGTTCGCCGTCGGAGTCGGCAACCACCCGGCCTACAGCGTCGTGAAGCACCCGCCCCTGCACCCGTGGTGCGCCTGCACCGTGACGCAGATCCTCGACACCGACCCGACGCCCGCGTTCAAGCCGCCGATCGACGGCAAGGCGCTGACCGAGGCGGTGAAGGCCGCGAACGCGGCCGAGTCCGAGCCCCCTCCAGCCTGAAAGGGCCCCGCAGCATGGAACGCCGCAGCCTCGCCTTCCGCGCCGAGGACGTCGCGCCCGACGGCAGCTCGTTCGCCGGATGGGGATCGGCGTTCTTCACGATCGATTCTTACGGCAGCATCATCGCCCCCAACGCCTTCGACCGGACGCTGCAGTACTTCCTCGACAAGGGCTTCGTCGGCGGCCTGAACCACGACTGGAACTGCCCGATCGGGGCGCCCGTCGAGGCCAAGTGCGACGCCACCAAGGGGCTGTGGGTCAAGGGCGAACTGGTGCCGACCGAGGCCGGGAAGCAGGCCCAGATCCTGCTCGCCCACAAGCTGTCGACCGGCCGGCCGGTGATCCAGTCGCTGTCGATCGGCTTCGACGTCCTGTCCAGCACGGACTGCCGGACCGCCGACCCGGTGAAGGCGTTCTGGGACCGGAACGGCTACACGCCCTCGGACGCGGATAACGAGGCCCTCGCCCTGGGCATCGCCCGGTTCGGCATCCGGATCTTCAAGGACGTGAGGCTCTACGAAGTCTCCCCCGTGACGGTCCCCGCCAACGCCCTGGCCGAGATCTGCGAGGCCCGCGCCGGCAAGCCCCGCGGCGCCCGCAACCGCCACGAAATCGACGCCGAACTCCGCCTGAAGCTGGCGCTCGCCGGCCTCTCCGCCTGACAAACCCCTCCGAAGCGCGACCGCAACGAACGCACCCCCATCCCCGCGAGGCATCCATGGCCCTGACGCGTCTGCAATCCCTCCAGAACCAGCACTCCGAGCTGTATGCCCAGGCGGAGGAGCTGATCAACAAGCCCGACCGGACCGACGCCGAGACGACCCGGTCGCTCGAACTGATCAACCAGTGCAAGGGCGTGAAGGCCCAGATCGAGCAGGAGCGCCAGATCGAGCGCGACCTGGGCGAGCAGCGGGGCTTCCGCGTCGACCCGGTCCGCGACGTGCCGCACGCGCACGGCCGGTCCGACTCGGCCCGCGTCCAGACCCGCCACGGCTCGTCGATGATGGGCATGAGCGAGGCCGGCCACATCCGCATCGACGAGCGGGGTTCGACCCTCGAAGACGTCGGCCCCGGCCTGATGGGCGAGGCGGCCTGGCAGGCGATCCAGGACCCCGCGTACGCCCGGGCCTTCGGCGTGTTCCTCCGCAAGGGCTGGAACGGGCTCGATTCCGTCCAGCGGCGGGCCCTCGACGCCGGCATCGACGGGACCGGCGGCGTCTTCTCGCCGATCCAGTTCCTCGCCGAGGTGGTCCAACGCAAGCCGACGCCGACCCGGCTCGCCGGCATGGTGCGGACCATCACCGCTAACAGCGACCTGGTCACGATGCCGCGCGTGACCAGCAACGGCGGCGACGACCGCTATTCCAGCCCGTTCCGCGTCACCTGGGGCGATACCCAGGCGACCCAGACGGCCGTCGACGTCAGCACCCCGACCGACACGTTCGGCCTGGGGCAGATCGGCATCTACACGGCGATGCTCTCCTGCCCGCTGAACTGCAACCTGGTCGACGACTCCGGGTTCAACATCCAGGGCTGGGTCACCGGCGAGTACTCCAACGTCCGCGACCTGCTCTACGACGACATGATCCTGAACGGGGCCGGCGTCTATCAGCCCCGCGGGATCCTGTCCACGACCGGCAACACGAACGCGTTCAACCAGGTGCCGACCACCAACATCGGCAGCTCCATCACCGCCGACGGCATCCTCGACCTGTCCGGCCTGATCGAGGAGCAGTACGACGAGAACCAGGTCTTCGTGATGCGGAAGACGAGCACCTGGAGGCTGATCCGCAAGCTCAAGGATTCGCAGAACCGCTACCTGGTCGGCATGGATAGCGGCGGCGAGGCCGGCTTCGGCAACCGGCCCCAGCGGACGATCGACGGATACCCGGTGCTCTTCAGCGGCTTCATGCCGACGGCCGGCTCGGGCGCCAGCTCGGTGCTCGTCGGCGACCCCCGCGGCTATTACCTGGCCCAGCGGCTCTCGCTCTCGGTGCAGGTGCTCCGCGAGACGATGGCGAAGCGGAACCAGGTCGAGATCCTGGCCAAGCTCCGGTTCGGCGGCAGCGTCGTCGAGCCCTGGCGGTTCCGGGTCGGCGTCCAGAGCTAAGGCCAACCCGCCCTCGGCACCCCGCACGCCGGGCGGCGTGAATGCCGCCCGCCCCTTCCCACCGATCACACCGTAGCGAGGCCAACCATGATCCTGAACATCGGCTCCAACTGCGAACTCCGCCGCGCCGCGAACTCCGCCGTCGCCGGCACCAGCAACGTCACCGGCTCGGGGATCGACACCCAGGGTTACGACGGCGTCTGCTTCATCCTGCTCGTCGGGGCCCTCACCTCGACCCAGGTGACCGGCCTCAAGGCCCAGTACTCCAGCGATGACGGGTCGACGGACACGTACGACGACGTCGCCGGCAGCGCCACCGGCCCGTTCGCCGACGCCGACGGCAACAAGATGCTCGTGCTCGACATCCGCCGCCCCCGCAAGCGGTACGTCAAGCCGATCGCCACGCGGGGGACCGCCAACGCCGTCGTCGACGGCATCCTGGCGATCCTCTACCGGGGCGAGAAGACCCCGGTGCCGACCCACTCGACCTGCTCGGCGATCAAGATCCTCGACCAGCCGGTCGAGGGCACCGCGTAACGCCGGACCTCCCCCGTTCGACCCGCCCGCCGGTTCCGACCCGCCATCACGAGAGGACCGCCCATGCCCCGGATCCGCGACCTGGTCGCCGCCGCCAAAGAGGCGGACGACCACAAGGCGATCGCCTCGGCCGCCCTGGCCGAGGCCTCGCACGTCGACGAGCAGGCCACCGCCGACGTGGCCGCGACCCATTACCGGGTCGTCCACGCCCTCCAGGCGGCCGGCCGCCCGTTCGTCGACGTGACGGCCAGCCCGCCGCTGCTGTACACGCCCCTGCCCGACGGCAGCGACTTCGCCGCCACCCCGATCGGCTCGCTCGACGACGACCTCGACTTCTGATCCCCCCGCGGGAATCCAATGGCCGACCTCATCACCCCCGACGAGCTGGTCGCGGCCCTACCGGACCTCGACGGCTCCTCCGACCTCGACGCCCTGATCGGCGCGGCCTCGGCCGCGATCGAGGGGTATTGCGGCCGGCCCTTGGACGCGGGAACCGAGTCCGAGACCTTCAGCTTCGACTTCATGGCCGAGTCGCTCTGGCTCCGGCGGACGCCCGTGCTGTCGATCGGGTCGGTCGCGATCGACGGGATCGAGCTCGATCCGGCCGACTACAAGCTACTCAACGCGAAGACCGGCGAGATCGCCCGGGTGAGCGGCCGGCACCGCCGGCTCTGGCCCCCCGGCATCGGCCGCGTCGAGGTGCAATACACCGGCGGCTACTCGCCGATACCGGCCGACCTCAAGCGATGCTGCATCCTGCAGGTCTCCGACCTGGTCGACGCCCCCGGCCGGATCCAGTCGGAGAAGCTGGGCGATTACCAGTACACGCTGGCCAACGGCGACCCCTCGGGCATCTCGCCCAACGTCGCCCGGATGCTGGGCCGGTACCGGCTCATGCGGCTGACCTCGGGGGGATGATCCGGCCATGAACCATGCCAGGCTCTTCAACGCGACCGTCACCCTCAACAAGCGGACCTGGTCCGACAACCGCGGGGCCAAGGTCCCCGGCGTTGCACCGGGCAACGCGACGACCGCCCGCGCGTCCGTCCAGCCGATGAGCACGAAACGCCGGGCCCAGTTCGACCGGCCGATCGGCGAGGTCGCCTACACCGTCTACCTGGCCGCCGACCCCGGCCTCTCGGCCGACGACACGATCGAGTACCAGGGCCGCGTGCTCAGCGTCCTGGCGCCGGCCGCCGACCAGGCCGGCCGCGGCCGGATCTGGGCCGTCGACTGCGAATACCGGGGCAAGGGGTCCTGACATGCCGGTCCACGACTGGGACGCCGACGGCATCCGCCGCGAGGCGATGGCCGAGGCGGGGAAGAAGCTCGAACGCGCGGCCATCATCGTCGAGCGGAAGGCGAAGGAGCTGCTCTCCGTCGAGGGGTCGATGACGGCCGACCAGGTCGAACACCACGCGGCCCACACCCCCGGCTTCGCGAAGCAATTCGCCAGGAACGTCGCCTTCCGGCGGGGCAAGGCCGGCACGACGTACGTGACGCTCAAGGGCGGCAAGCTGGTGGACCGGGCCCGAAGCCCCCGGCGGAAGCATCCCTGATGGCCAAGCAACGCGCCCGCAACAAGGCCGGCCGGTTCGCCGCCCGGATTTACGGCGCGAGGCGGTCGCAGCCGGGCGACCCGCCGTACAAGCAGACCGGCCTGCTCCGGTCGTCCGTCACGCACGAGGTGATCGCCTCGGCCGGCGGCATCGTCGCGAGGATCGGGACGAACCTGAAATACGGCCTTTACCAGGAGCTGGGCACGAACCGCGGCATCGCCCCGCGCCCCTGGCTCCGACGGGCCCTCGACGAGTCCCGGGCCGAGATCGCCGCCCTCTTCCGATGAGATGAGACGCCTCACCGACGCCCAGCGCGACCTGATCGCCGCGCACCACCCGATCGCGATGGCCGCCTACCGCGGCCACATGGCCCGCCGGCCCCGCGACCCCGACGCCGAGGTCCTGGAGGCGGCCGAGGACGCCCTCTTCGACGCCCTGAGGGACCTGAAGCCGGGCCGGGCCTCCCTGGCCGTGATGCACCCCTGGTACTTCCGCAAACGCCTCCGGCTTTGCCCCGCCGGTCGGCCGCCACGGGCTACCGGTCGTCCGACGCCGCGGCCGCCGGGGCCCCCGCGTCGCGACCATCGACCCCGCCGACCTCGCCGACCGCGAGGCCCCGGCCGACGCCCCGCCCTACGGCGACGACGAGCTGGCCCTGGCGGTCGCCGCGATCGATCGGCTCCCGGCCGACCTGGCCGGCCCCATCCGCCGCCACTTCCTCGCCGGCGAGGGCCGGTCGGCGATCGCCGACGACCTGGGCGTCCGCCGGGACGCCGTCGCGGGCCGGATCCGCCTCGGCCTGCTCAAGCTCCGCGACTCCCTCGAACGAAATCCCCCAGATCCGAGGGCACCATGACCGACGCCCAGTGGCGGGCGGACTTCGCGTCCGACGCCAACCCCCACAAGGCCGAGATCGCCGCGGCGATCGCCCGGGGCGACCAGGTCGCCATCCGGGACATTTACGCGGCCAAGGACGGCACGACGCCGTGGGTGCTCACCCCGCCCGCCCTTTACCGGATCGGGGGCACGACCGGCCTGCGCCTGGTGATCGAGGCCGGCTGCTCCTCCGCGGATCCGGCCGTCGCCTCGCTGTGCCTCACCCTCCGCGACATGCTCCAGGGCGGCACGACCGGCCTCGACCTCACCGACGAAGACATCACCGGGCCGGGCAAGGCCCTCGACCAGCTCGTCGGCTCGCTGCCCGGCGACGCCGCGGCCCACGACGCCGTCAAGGCCCGGATCCTGGCGGCCGGCTCGGTCGCCACCTCGAGGGCCGACCGCCTCGGCGGCTATCCCACGACGCTCACGCTCGACGACATCGCCCGAATCCTGCGGGGGGCCTGAGATGCCCACGACGACGCTCTCCCGGGCCTCGAAGGCCCCCGTGACGATCTTCGCGGGCGGCTCGACGGCCAACCTCGCGAGCGGCTCGAATGCCGCCTCGGGGTCGGTCGATTTCTCGGGGTCCAATCCCGCGATCGGCGGCTACGCCCTGGGCTACTGGACCCTCTCGGGCCAGGCCGGCGGCGTCCCCTCGCTCCCCTCGGGCTGGAGCGTGTACGCCCAGCCGGCGTCCGACACGACGCCCGCGACGGGCGTGAAGCCGGCCGGCCCGTTCTCGGCGACGATCCTGGCGGCCGCGGACGATTCCGCGGCCTTCGCCCGGTCGTCGCCCGTCGTCGAGGCGCCCCCGCCGGTGTCCTGCAAGGTCGTGCTCTACAACGACGGTACGGGCCAGCAACTGAACGCCGGCTGGTCGCTGACCTGGACGCCCATCGCCGACCAGGGGTCCTGACCCATGACGCGGGCGGTATTGGCCGCGGATCCGGTCGTGCGGGGCCACCCGCTCAACGCGGGCCGGCTGGCGTGGTGGCTGGACCTCCCCCGCTGGTCGCGCGGCCGTCGCTGGATCGACCTCATGGGCCGGCACGACGCCACCGGCGTCAACGGGCCGGAGTGGGGGCCGGGGGGCATGCGGTTCGTGCCGGGGTCGTCGCAATACTTGCAGGCCCCGGCGCCGTCGCTGGGCACGCTGGCCGAGTTCACGCTGGCCGTCCGCTACACGCCCGCGACGACCGACTGGTTCCCGCTGCTGCAGCGATTCTCGGGCTTCGACGGCTACGCGGACGGCCTCCGAATTGCCTTCGGGGTGCAACCCAACAACGTTTGGTACGCGGACGGGCGGGCATGCTTCGCGATCGCCGCCGACGCCTCCGGCCTGGCCCCCGGCTCGGAGTACTTCGACGTGTTGACGGTCGGCGCGGCACCGGGGACCGGGTACGCGGAACCGACGATCTACCACAACGGGAAGGCCCTGGCGCCGAGCACCTACGTCAGCACGGGGCCGCTCAACGACACGGCCGGGCTACCGTTCTGGATCGGGGTGGACCGCGGGCCGAGCTACGCCAATGGCCGGGTCTCCGAGGCGTCCGCCTGGGACCGGGCCCTGTCCGCGTCGGAAGTCGCCCAGCTGTACGCCGAATATCGGGCGGGATATCCGAACCTGCTCCGGCGCCGCCGCCGCCCCTATCCGACCGTCGACGCGGCCCCCCCGGCCAGGCCGTGGCTCGCCGGCCGATCCCCCGCACTCGGCACGGGAGTCTACTGATGTACCGACGCAACACCGCGGGGCAGACCCTCGGCTTCCGGCTGGTGAACGCGGCCTCGGGCGCCTCGCTCACGGGCGCGTCGGTGTCCGCCTACCGGTGCATCGACGGCGGGGCCCAGGCCCCGGCCGACGGGGCGGTCGCCGAGAAGGGCAACGGCCAGTACGTCTTCAGCCCCTCGGCGGCCGACCTCAACGGTGCCCAGATTTCGTACCTGTTCCTGGCGACCGGCGCCGTGCCCGAGGAGAAGACGGTCCTGACCACCGCGGCCAACCCGGCCGACGCCCAGCGGTTCGGCCTGGGGGCCCTGCCCAACGCCGGGACGCTGCTCGTGAAGCCGGCCGTCACGCTCGCGGAGGCCGACGTCACGGGCGAGCTGCCCGCCAACGCCGTCCAGCTCGCGGGGCAGGCCGTCGCGGCCTCGGCCGGCGTGGCGTTCCCGGCCGCCGTCGCCTCGCAGACCAACGCGCCCACCTGGTACGACACCCCGGCGATCGCCCAGGCCGTCTGGGATGCCCTGCACTCGGCGCTGGGCGACGGGGCCACCCTGGGCCAGGCCGTGCCCCCGCTGCTCGCGTTCCGGGATGCCTGGACGGCCGAGACCTCCACCGTGCTGAGCCCCCCGCCGACGGTCAACGGCTTCACCGTGGACGTCGAGGCCCTGAGCGGCGCCGTCCGGCTGCCGGCCGTGGTGGCGATCAACGCGGACGGCTTGCGGGGGATCGCCTATCGGGTCACCTCTTTCAACCCGAATACCGGGGCGGTCGTGCTCCGCGACGCGCTGCCGGTATCGCCCCCCACCGACGTATCGGTCCCGGTCGAGTTCGCCAGCGACCTGCCCCGCTCGATCGACCTCGCCCAGCCGATCGCCGACGTGCAAACCCCGACCGTCGGCGGGGCCCTGGCCGCCTCCTGGACCGGCTACTGGGGCAAGATGATCGTCGACAAGGTCGCGAAGATCCTCCGCCTGTGGGGCCCTGGGAATAACACCAACTCGCCCTCCTACAACTTCTCGCTCGACGACCCCGACGACCCGAGCAACCGGACCCCGCTCGCATGAGCCTGCTCCTCCCCGGCCTACGGCGGGCCCTGATCTTCGGCCTCGGCCGGTCGGGCGGCGCGACGCTCGCCGCCGACCTGGTCGAGGCCCTGCACGCCCGCTGGCTCGCCTGGGCCGGAGATTCGCCCGACCCCGACGTCGCCGCCCTGGCCGCGTCCGACGGCAAGGGCGTCTGGATCGCCGAGGCGCCGCCCGACGCCGGCCTGCCCGTCGCCGTCATCGACGAGGTGAGCCGCACCCTGGCCGCCGAGCTGATCGAGCGGCGGGGCGACCGCACACGCGTGTACGACGGCCGCCTGCAGCTCCGGGTCCACGACGCGACCCGCCCGGCTGCCCGCAAGGCCGCCCTGGCGATCGCCGACGACTGGGAATCGGCCGCGGCCAACAACCGGATCGCCTTCGCCGAGGGCCGGCTGATCGACCTCTCGCGGTCGGGGCCGCTCTTCAGCCCGGCCGACCCCGATCCCGGCCCCGACGGCGACCCGGTTTGGTCGGCCCTGATCGAGTTCCAATTCACCCTGGTCGAGACCATCACCGCCGAGGTCTAGCCGATGTTCACGCCCGTCAAAGGCAAGTTCGCCCACGTCACCGACAACACGACGCCCACGCCCAACATCTACCCCGGCGTCAACTGGACCATGAACATCGACCCGAAGCTGGAGGACGCCTCCAACTTCCGGGACGGCCGCCAGCGGGACGACAACCTCGCCGACGCCGACGTTTCCATGACCCTGATCTTCGACCAGGACAAGCCGCCGGACAAGGCCGGCTCGGGCGCGTTGGGGCTGCGGGCCGGCGCGGCCGTCACGCTCAAGCTCTACGTCGACAACGCCCAGACGCTCTTCTACCTGCTCCCGTGCAAGGTGGGGCCGGTCAGCCCCAAGAACGAGGGCGTCGAGAAGCTGCTCAAGTACGACGTGAAGTTCTTTTTGCACGGCGCGATCACCTACCCCGCCTACACCTGATCCGGGCCGGAAACCCGATGGGCCTCAATACCGTCCTCCAGGTGAACTCGGTCACCAAGGTCGTCCTGGGCAACGTCGGCGACACGACCGAGTTGATCGCGCCGTTGCAGTGGACGCTGGACGACCAGCGGACCTGGGCCAACGCCACGGGCGCCGGCGGCTGCACGGTGCAATGGCCCTACACCCACCTGCTCGCCGGCGCGACGGTCGACTTCGACCTCACCGCGTTGCCCCGCTCCTCGCGGGCGCTACGAACATCGCCCTCTCCAAGGTCCGGGCGATCGCCTTCGAGGCCTCGGACAGCAACGTCGCCGACCTGGTGATCATGCCGTCCTCGGCGCCGTCGAACCCGTGGGCCAAGCCGTTCACCGGCCCGTTCACGGTCTCGCCCGGGCAGAAGTTCCTCATCGAAAACCCCTCGGCCGCCGGCTGGCCCGTCTCGGGCGGCTCGAAGGTGCTGCGGGTGGCGGGCACCGTCGGCGACTCGTTCAAGATCTACCTCGGCGGCGAATAACCCCCATGAACACGGCCGAAGCCACCCGCCAGGACATGCGCGTCACCCTGGCCGGCGTGGAGTACTCGCTCCCCGTCCGCACGCTCCAGGACCTCGGCCCGCTCCAGGCCTGGTTCCTGAGGGAAATCCCCTCGCCCATGACGCGGGCCCTGGCCAGCCTATCCCAGTGCGAGCGCCAGGGGATTGAGGTCGCGCCGGCCGTCCGGTCCGTGCTGCTCGACGCCGCGATCCGGCACGAGCAGGCCTGGCCGCCGGCGATGGGCTCGCGCAAATGGCTGCTCGCCGTCGACGACCGCGACCAGGTCGGCCACCTGATCGCCTGGGGCCTCGGCCCGCGGCACCCGCACCTCACCGAGGAGATGGCCGCCGCGATCGCGATCCAGGCCACGAACGCGGAGCTGGCGATCTACTGCCGGGCCCTGATCTCCGGGAAGCTCCCCGACCCAAAAGCCCCGGCTCCCCCGCCGGATCCGGGGGAGCCGACGCCGCCCTCGACGACGGGCCCGGCGACCGCGACGACTGGGACGCCCTGATCGAGCGGTGCGTCTCGGCGTACGGCTGGACGGTGCCCCAGGCGATGGCCCACACCGAGGCCGAGCTGCTCGCGCTGGCCCGGCAGTCGCGGATCCGCGCCGGCCAGAACCCCGACGGCGACGAGTGCACCGACGAAGAAGCGATCGCGTTCGCGAGGAGCGTGGTACCGCATGGGTAAGCTGGCCGAAGCCTACGTCGAGCTGAGCGCCGACGACGCCAAGCTCGACGCCGAACTGGAGCAGCAGCGGGGCAAGCTCGAAGGCTGGTCGCGCGAGACCGGTGGCCTGGTCGCCGCCGCGCTCGGGGGCTTCATCGCCGGCGGCCTGACGGAGGCGTTCTCGCACCTCGGCGACTACCTCCAGGAGGCCACGAAGAAGGCCGCCGACCTGGCCGAGTCCACCGCGAAGGTCGGCGAGACGTTCGGTCCCGGCGCCGCCGGCGTCGAGGCGTTCGCCGACACGATGGCGGCGCAATACGGCCTGATCAAGCGCGAGGTCCTCGACGCCGCCTCATCCTTCGGCCTGGTCACCCAGGGCATGGGGATGGCCGAGCGCGAGAGCGGGCGGCTCTCGACGATGCTCGTGAAGACCGCCGCCGACCTCGCCAGCTTCCACAACCTGTCCAACAAGGAAGTCCTCGACAAGCTCCGCAGCGGCATGTCCGGCGAGATGGAGCCGCTCCGCATCCTGGGCATCAACCTGAGCGAGTCCAACGTCCAGGCCAACGCCTTCGCCCTGGGCCTGGTCAAGGCCGGCGAGGAGCTGAGCGAGTATGCCAAGGCCGTCAGCCGCGCCGACCTGATCCAGAAACAGGCGGCGAAGGCCCTCGGCGACCTCGACCGGACCTACGATTCGCTCAGCAACCGGCAGAAGCGGCTCGCCGGCGACATGGAGAACCTGCAGACCTCGATCGGGCAGGCCCTGGTCGACCCGACGAGCGAGGCGATCGGGTTGGTTTACGACCTGGCCGAGGCGTTCACCGGCCTGGGCGACGGCCAGGACGCGGTTAAGCAGCTCGGCGAGAACCTCAAGGACGTCGTCGACATCCTCCGCGCCGGCCTCGACGACTTCGGGGCGTTCGAGGAGATCTTCCTGCGCCTCTCCGCCTCGGTCTTCGGCGACACGTTCGGCGACCGGACGAAGGCCGACGAGATGGAGCGGGAGCGCGAGCGGAAGCTCGGCGAGAAGGACCAGGCCCGCAGGGACCGACGCACGGGCGCCGGGTCCTGGGGCGGATCGGGCGACCCGTGGAACCCCGGCGATGCCGATCGGGGATGGCGGGCCGGCGAGGGGTCGGCCACCGGCCGGAACCTCAAGCAGGAGATGGCCGACGAGAAGGCCAGGGCGAAGGAGGAGGCCCGCCAGGCGAAGCAGGAGGCGGCCGACGAGAAGAAGCGGGCCCGCGACGAGCAGGCCGAGGCCAACCGCCTGCAGAAGCAATGGGACGCGATGCGGTCGCCGGAGGAGCGGTACCGCGACGAGCGGGCCAAGGCGTTCGACGCCTACAACTCGGGCCAGATCAACGGCGAGATGGGCCGCCGGCTGATCGACCGCGGCTCCGGGATCGACCGCGACATCGAGAAGGCCCGCGAGCGGATCCTCGACCTCACGTACTCCGAGAGGCGCGACCCCGGCCGGGTCCTGGGCGACCTCGCGTCGTCGCACAACGCCCTCCAGAACCAGGCCCTCGACGACACGCAGCGGCAGTCCCTGGAGACGGCGCAGAAACAGCTGGAGGCGCTCCTGGGAATCCGCGAGGACCTGATCGCGGGGCGGCCGGACGCCTACCAGCGGCTCGAACGGCAGCGGGCCGTGATCCGGGGGCGCGAGTGAACCATGAGCTTCTTGTCCACGATCGAATACGTCCACTCGGTCAAGTACTACGCCAAGGGCATCGCCAGCGACGGCCCCTACTACCGGGTCGAGTACTTCATCGACGACTGGGCGAAGTCCGACGCGTTCGTCAACAAGCTGCTCGGCCTGGGCATGCCGGGCGGCCCGCATCGGCACCCGCTCTGCCCCAACGTGATCTGCACCGAGGCCCACGCCGAGGGCCGCGGGAAGCCCATCCTCGCCCCCACCGGACTTCCCGACTACTCCGGCGGCGCCCGGATCGCCGCGGTCTACAAGAACCCGGCGGCCGCGTACGGCGGCTCCGGCACCGACCTGTCGATCGACGACCCCTACGGCAAGCACCAGATCGACCCGACCAACCCGATCCCCTGGTGCACGCAGGAACTCGACTACGCCACCGAGGTGATCGCCCTCAACAACACGTATTTCCTCTGGGAGAGCGACTCGAAGAAGAGCACCGTGCAATTCGTGCAGGACGTGCACATCACGACCCTGCACCTCAACTTCCAGCGCCGATCCGAGCTGCCCGTCGGCAAGGTCCGCAGGCACCGGGGCCGGATCAACGCCTCCGAGTTCCTCGGCGCGGACCCCGAATGCGTGCGGTTCCTGGGCGCCAAGACGCGCCGCGAGGACTCGCCCGACGGCCTGCTCTCGCAGTCGGTGGCCCTGGTATTCCAGGAGCGCGACGTCTCCTGGAACAAGTTCCTGCGGCCCGACACCGGCGCCTGGGATTACCTCAAGTCGCCGACGACGGGCCGGCGGCGCTATCCGACGTCGGACTTCAACGACCTGCTCCAGCTCCTCTGAGGCCGCGCCGAGATGCCCCGCAAATTCCCCCGCCTGGGCGACGGCGACGAGCTGGAACCCTGGCACCTCAACGTCGGCTATCGCGAGCTGGAGCGGTGGTCGCGGCTGCAGGGCACCGGCGGGATCCACGTCTCGCACGGCGACCCGCCGCTGGTCTCGCTCGTGCCCTATGAGACGATCATCCTGGTGCGCACGCCCGCCGGCGGCGTGCCCGCCCGCAACGCGGGCACGGGCGTCTGGGGTTCGGCCACCGTCACGCTCTACGACGACGGCCACGACGTCTCCGGCAACCCCAAGAGCACGCTCGGCACGACCACCGAGACGGCCTACAACAAGGGCCCCAACGCAACCCCGGGCTCGAAGGACGCGTACGCCTACCGCGACCTCCTCGGCCGCCTGATCATCCTGGTCGCCTACTGCTGATCCGAGCCGAGCCGACCCATGCCCAACATGACGAGCGCCGGGCCCGACTGCGGCGCCTGCCAGGGCTGCTCGGGCGGCGACCCGCCCTGCACGACGCCGGCCTGCGTCGGGCTTCCGAGCTACCCGTGCTACGGCTGCCGCGATTACTCGATCACCATCACGGGCCCGAGCCCGTCGGCGGCGGTCGTCTACTCCGGCCCCGCCTACCTGTGGGGGTCGGACGTCTGGACCGGGGGTTGCTTCGGCGCCCCGATCCTGCCGGGGCCGGGCACCTACAACTGGTCGATCTCCGGCTGGGTCGCCGGCTATACGCCCAGCGCCACGTCGGGCACGTTCACGCGGACCTGCGGCGGCGGCGAGGGGATCGCCATGACCTGGTCGCTCAGCGACCCGGCCGCCTGGTGCCCGTGCGGCATTAACGGCACCGCCGGCCCATGCTCCGCGTATCCGCCGCTCCTGACCGTCGGCGCGAAGACGCTCACCAACGCCCGCGGCACGGCCGTCCTGGCGCCGTTCCCGGCGTCCTCGCCCCTGGTGATCCATTCCAGCGGCGATCCCGACACGACGTACGCGGACGTCTGGGCCGGCACCCAGACGATCACCGCCTGCTCGGTCGCCGCCGACTGCTGCGACCGGCGGATCGAGGGGGGCGCCTTCACCCCCGGCAGCTACCAGCTGTTCTGGGTCATGGGCGTGAAATCCTCGGGCGGCTGCTTCCTGCACTGCTGGAGCATGGCCTGCTACTGCGGCGGCGCGATCAAGCTGGTGTCCGGCTCGTTCGACCGGGGCGGCGTCGGGATGTCGGTCGACTGCGGCGGCATCGACGCACCCCCATGCGTCAAGAAGCCCGTCATGATGCTGAAGTCGAGCAGCTGGGCGGCCCTGCCCGGCGGCGTCGCCTCGCCGTTCTTCTACCAGTGGTCCCCCGTTTTCCGGATCCCCAGCGCGACGTTCGGCAACATCCTCGGGACCTCGACGGGCGGCGGCCCCTGCTCGGCAGATCTCGTCGGCATCGGCTATCACGACGAATACATGGGGCTGACGACGGTCACCGACTAGCATGCGATGCGACCATTGCCCGCGGGCCGCCGGCGGGATCTGCCGCGGCGAGGGGGTGCCCCGCCTCTGCGAGCTGGCGCTGACGCGCGAGGACTATCGCGCGTTCCTCGCCGGCGAGGGCGGGGAGCCCACGCCCCTCACCGTCGGCCCCCGCGCCGGCGAACGGCCGGCCGGGCCGCCCCCCCCCGCTCCGGCGTCGGCGACCACTTCGCCGCGATCGTGGGATGGCTCGGCTTCGAGCCCACCGAGCAGTGCGCCTGCAACGCGATCCGCCTCGAGATGAACCGCCTCGGCCCGCTCGGCTGCGAGGCGAAGTCCGGTCTCATCCTCGACCAGGTCTTCGAGAACGCCCGCGCGATGAAGTTCTTCGAGGGGCCGCTCGGCATCGCCAGGCGGGCGGGCTTCCGGCCGGCCGCGTCCCAGGTCCTGCGGATCGCGATCGGCCGGGCCCGCAAGGGCCTGCCCCTTTACCGCTGGATCGACGGCAAGGGCGGCAGCGCCACGGCCGAGGCCGCCGGCGCGGGCGCGGCCGAGGCCGGGATGGCATAGATCGGGGCCACCCGCAGCGTCTTCACGCGGGGCTGCGAGAGGTCCTGGAGCGACGCGCCGAGCTGGCCCAGGCCCCGCCGGATCGGGCCCGGCGGCACGAGCACCGACACGGGCTGCGGGGTCGCCACGGCGGCCGTCGCCGAGAGGGTCACGAGCGGGCCCGCCTGGGCCGCCGGGGCGGCCGCCTGGGCCGCCGGCAACGCCAGGGCGGCCTGCGGGCTGGGCGAGGCCGCCGGGGCCCCGTAGCGGCCCAGGGCCCGCTGCACGGCCGCGTCGACGATCCGCTCGACGTCCGAGGCGGTGAGGCCCGGCTGGGGCGCGGGCGCCGGGGTCGGCGAGGCCGGCGACGGCAGGGGCGGCGTGTAGGGCGGCGGGTCGCCCGGGCTGTCGGGCGACTGGGCCGGCGCCAGCGGCGCCAGGGCCAGCCAGATCGCGGCCAGGGCCGCGGCGGTCACGTATCGCATCGTTGCCTCCGATCGATCGCTTTTAAGGGGTTGGATTCGTCGGGGGGCTCGCGACCCCCACACCTCTGATCGACGCGCCCGCGGCGCGTCTTGACGTTTGCACACCGGAGTGGAGCTTACCCCATGGGCTGCGGATGCCATTGCGGAGTGCCCGAGGCGATCGAAACCAACGCGTCCAACTGCCGATGGCCGGCCGGCATCGCCGTCGGCTACTTCGAGGACCTCCAGATCCCCGGCATGGCCCGCGACCAGGTCGCCGCCGCCTTCGACCGCGCCGCGGCGTCGTGGCGGGAGGTTTGCGGCATCGACCTCCGCCGCGTGGCCGACCCGGCCGCCGCGCGGATCGTCGCCGGCAGCTCGCCGATCGACGGGCCCGGCCGGGTCCTGGCGATGAGCGAGCTGCCCTACAACGCCGACGCCTCGACCGTGCTCCGCCAGCGGTACGACGTGCCCGAGCACTGGACCCAACGCGACCAGCTCGAAGCCTGCATCTGCCACGAGCTGGGCCACGCGATCGGACTCTCGCACCTGCCCGGCACCGGCGCGCTCATGGAGCCGACGCTTTCGCTGGGCCGCCACAAGCCCCGGCCGCCCGACGTCGCCGAGGCCCGCGCCCGCTACGGCCCGCCGGAGACCGACGTCGACGCCATCGCGGCGCAGCTCCGCCCGTACGTCGTCGGCCCCTGGGCCGACGGCCTGGTCGCCGCCGCGCGGGCGATCGCCGACGGCAAGGGCCGCGACTTCGCGGGGGTCGCCGCGTACGCCATCGTCGAGCGGGCCGTCCGGCCGACGTTCAACGCCCTGGTCGGCCCCCGGATCGCCGGCCTGCCCGACGCCGAGGCCGCGCAGGCCCTGCTCGCGGTCGCCGACCGGCTCGCCCGCGGCTAATCCCCCGCCTGGCCCTTGCACCGTGCAACGCCCAGCCCGGCCGACGGCCCGGGTCGCGCCCATGCGACCCGGGCCGTCTCATTTCCGGAATCCGTAATCAGGCACTAGTCGCCCGACTCCGGGGGAGGATTATCGTCGTATTCCCCGGACTGCTTTCGCTCCTCAACATCCGCATTGAAATTCCAGTCTGGGGTGATCGGGTCGCCAGGGTTGTGGTTTCGGTTGTAGTAGTTCACGTCCCGATCGGCCTGAAAGACGTCGTTTGCAATCCCCTTCCTCCGTTGCTGCATCGACAGGCGCATCTGGTGGGGCGAAGCGTCCTCCATTCGGACCCAGAACGTCAACTGGGTCTCGCCGGAGACGATCTTGTAGGAGTGCCGCCTCCGTACAGGCTCGCCATTTTCATCTTGAATGATCTCTTCTCGAGAGGCGCGCGATAGATTCCTTGCGAGGATCTTCCGCATGTCCGCCTTGGGGTAGTCTATGAGCTTGTTGGATAAAGCCCAATCGACGACTTCGCTCAAATCAACAGTCGTCTTGCCGGTCTGATCAATATACTGATCGAGCACCTTGATCAATTGCCGGTTGTAGTGGCTCGACTCCCGTGGTTTTTTCCCTGCGCTCATCCGACTGCCCCCGGTTCGATGTTGTTGCCCCAGCCGTCCGTGAAGGCCGACGGAGCCACCTGTTGCCTGATCTTGACGAGCATCTCGCGATTGGCCGAGTATCCCATTTCTTTGCGGGATTGAAGCTGGCCAACGATGATGCCGGGGTGGATCTTCAATCGGTTTGCGAACTGGTTGATCCGGGCCTTTGAGTAGAGTGGGCCCACGCGCCGAATGAACGATTCGAGTTCGTCGGGAGGGATAAGCGTTTCGGCCGCCTCACGGTCCGCCCGTCGTTCCATCGGAGGGCGGACGTCTAGGGGAAGTTCGGCGGGATCGGCCGGACCTCCTAGATCATCATCCACAGAGATGGCATCCCTATGCCTAACGTGGGATATCTCGTGGCAGAGGGTATGCCAGAAGTTATCGATTCGATCGAAACGTAGCGACAAGGCGATCACGGGGGATTCATCATCCAACCACGTGGCCATCCCATCGATCTTTCCGGCGTGCAACGGCTCGACGATCACGAACCTGATGCCATAGCTCTCCAGCACCGCTGGCACCCGCCTGGTCTCCTGAGAATATGCAGCGAGCTTTCGTAGCTCCGAGACGCAGTCCTCGAGGCGTTCCTCGCGGTATTCCGCCACCCGGATGGACCTCGCTAATTGCTTCACTCTCGCGGCCCAGGCTTTCTGAGGGGGGGATAGGGCCGACAGCGGCGATGACCTCCGCATGACCGCCTGTATGCCGGGCTCGTCGTCGAGGTGGTTCATTTCGAACAACTTCAGTAGGTCCGCCTCCAACTGCGCCGGATCATCTCCCTGCCTGATCCAGCCCCTCCTTTGCAACTCTTTATAGGGCGCGAGCGAGAGAAGCTTCGCTCGCCGTGCGACCCCTTCAGTCGGGGTATTCGCCAGCGACAGTCGATACTGAGACTCCAGCTGTATCCATAGTTCGGGACCAGTACCGAAAGCTACGCCCAACTGGATAGCAGTCTCGGGCGTAATTGCCTTTTGCCCCGAGATCATCTGGTTCAGCGATTGAATCGGGCGACCCAGGATGGCGGCAAGGTCGGACTGACTCCAACCTCTTGCGGCTAGTTCCGCCTTGATCCGATCTCCAGGGGCCTGAGGTACCGGATTGGTCACGATCTTCTGCCCCTTCAAGCCGCAGGTCTTTACCAGCCTCTTGCTAGTATACCCGATGGCACGAGACTCCGAAAGCGGTTTTTCAGTGAAGGACTGAAAATCAGGTCTAATCCCCACCACAGCATTCTCCTTGGGCTCATCAGTTTGTGCGACGCGCCGGCTTGACACGGGCCCATCGCACGGCTAGCCTCGCATGCGGCGAGGGCCGTCCAACCCGAGCCGCCTCTTCCGCACGGGCCGTCCAACCCGGCGAGCGAGGTTCGTATTTCCAGATTCGGCCGGTACGACCGGCCATCACCGCCGCCGATCAGGGTGCCCTCGAAAAGCCTCCCTGGTTGCGAGCTGAGCAAGATTGACGATGAACAACCCGACCAACGGCACGGCCGCGCCGGCCGTCCGCACACCGTGCGCCCCGATCCCGGGCGAGCACGCGCAGGAGCCCCTGCGCGTCCAGTTCATCCAGGGCCCCGCCGCGGCCTTCATCCAGGCCATGCCGCCCGCCGCGATCGACCCGCCGCCGCCGATCCCGGGCGAGGGCTCGCCCCGCACCGACCGGCTAATCGCCGCGCTGGCCGAGGCCCGCCGGTCGATCCGGCGGATCGCCAAGGATTCGACCAACTCGCACCACGGCAACCGCTACGCCGACCTCGCCGCCTGCCGCGAGGCAGTCGTCGCCGCCTGCCTGCCCGCGGGCCTTTGGGTCCGCCAGCATCCCGAGGCGGCGCCCGAGGGCTACCCCGCCACCTGGCGGCTCCGCACCACGATCGTCCACGCCGAGTCGGGCCAGTGGATCAGCTCCACGGTGCCCATGCTCGTCGGCCCCGGCGCCAACCCGATGCAGGCGTTCGCCTCGGCCGAGACGTACGCCTGCCGCTACGCGCTCCGCGACGAGTTCGCGCTCGTGATCGCGGACGACGACGACGACGCCAACGGCGCCGGCTTCGTACCGGCCCCGCACGCGGCCCCGAAGGCCGCGCCGCAGGCAAACCGGCGGCCGGATCCGACGCCCGCCCGGCCCGCGAAGGCCGCCAACCCGTCCAACGGCAAGGCGCTCTTCCGCTGGGCCCGCGGCGAGGAGGAGCGGGGCCGCCGGGGGGTCGTCGAGAAGCTGACGAAGTTCTTCGAGGGGCAGGGCTACAAGGGCCGGATGGTGGAACTCACCGAGGGGGACCTCTCCGAATACAAGGCCGGCCTGGTCGACCTCTACCCCGAACTGTTCGGCGACGACGCCGCGGAAGGGGGTGCCGCTTGAGCACGGCCATCCTCCGCACCATCGACGGCCATTTCCTCTTCGCCAGGCCCACGGGCGAGAGGCCCGTCGAGGGCGTCGGCCCCGACGGCGAGGACATCCACGGCGTCGAATACGACCTCGACGACTCGGTCGCCTTACGGCGCTATCGCATGGTCATTTGGGACACGCACGCCACCTGCGACTGCCCCCAGTACCTGGCCCTCGACGACTGCCGCCACGTCGAGGCCGCCGCCCTCGCCGGCTCCGGGGGTTTCGCCGAGTCGTACACCCCCCGGATGGCCATGGCGAAAGGGGGTGACCTTTGACGCCCCACCACGACCCCTCCGGGGCGCCCGAGGATCGCGACCAGCGTGAACGGCTGGAGCGGCTGGCGGCCCGCATCCTCGGCCACCGATGGGATCCGCCCGCCACGGCGCCCCGCCCGTGCCTCGACTGCGGCCACCCCATCCGGGATCGCGCCGGCGGCCTCCCGCTGTGCGAGCCCTGCTTTTCCCACCGCGCCCTCCAGGCCCGGATGCGGGCCGAGATCGCCGCCATCTTCGGCCCCGACGACCCCGGATCCGACCCCGAATCGGAGGGCCAGGAATGACCTCGCGCGAACGCACCCTGCTCCTGATCCCCAACCGCCAACTGCTCATCCTCCAGCGGCTCGTACGGGCCTCTTGCCCGACCACGGGCCGGATCGACGGCGAGGCCCTCGAACGCGAGCGTCGCAGCTTCCCCGACCACATCCAGGCCCTGATCGACGACGGCTGGATCGAGCCTGCCTCGGAAGGGCCCGGCTTCCTGCTCGCCGGCGACGACCCGGCGTCCGACCCGTTCGCCTTCCCCGTCCCGACCCGCCCCCGGACCCCGCCCGCCGCGAAAGGAGCCCCCGAATGTGCCCCGAGCCCGCCCCCGAACCCCGCCCGCCGATGAGGATCTGGCGGCCCGGGGAGGGGTCGGATCCCGCCCTCGCATCCCGCCGCGAGACCGACCCCGGGGAGGATTCCCCGGGGCCCCCGCTCGCCCCCACGGATGGGGGCGGGGCGGATTCCCTGGCAAACTCACTCGAACGACTGACCCCCGGGGCCCGACGGGTCCTGGACGTCCTACGGTCGCTCGCCGACGGCGATGGGATCGTCCGGGCGACGAACGGCGAGATCGCCCGTCGGCTCGGCAATCGATCGGCCAGCGCGATCCGGGCCCAGCTGGTCCCGCTCGAAGTCGCCGGGTTGATCGAACGCGGACGGACCTACTCGCCCAACATCCGCAACGGTATCCGGGTGAACGTTTGGGGGGGTGGGGCGCCACCCCCCGCGCCCCCCCCCGCGCCCCCCTAGCGCGCCACCCAGCGCGCCACCCCCGACCGTAGGGGTTGGGGTAGAGAGGAGGCGCGAGCACGCGATCGCCCGTGGTACGGACGGACGGACGGACGAATCGTCTGTCCGTTCACGCGGGGGAGCGGACCAGGACCAGGCCACGCCCGAACCCGAATTCGACCGGGAACGGCTCGCCGCCGCGCGAACCCTCTTCACGAGGCTCAAGCTCTCGTTCCGCCGGGTCGTCGAGGGGCCGGACGGCGAGGCCCTGCTCGCCGGCGACTACCCGGTCGGCGCGGAGACCGAGCGGCGGTGGAAGGCCGAAGTCGCCCGGCTGGGGCCCGAGCTGCTCCACCTCGAGCGCAAGGCCCACGCCGCGCCCCCGGACCCGCCCGAGCCGCCCGCACGGTGCCAGCAGCAACTGCCCCTGGCGCCGCCGCCGGACCTGGAAGGGCTGGGTTCGTCGCTCCGGGCCGTCGCCGGCGGCTCGCCGATCGCCGACGCGACCGACCGGCTCTGCACCATCCTCGGCGACTCCAAGCTGCCCACACGGCGATTCGTCGAGCGAGCCCTGCTCCTGGTCAATCAGGGTTACCTCCCGCCCGCCGAGGTCCTCGACCTGGTCGGCCTCGCGCTGCAGGCCAACCCCCTCGACCGGGGCACCACGTTCACCAACTACGGCATGGTCGCCGTGGTCCGGGCCGAGGAGCGCCGGGCGGCCGCATGTGCCCGAAAGAAGCCCACCGGGAAGCCGCCAACCCGCCCCAGGGAGCCCAGGACGCGCCCGGACGGCCGCAAACCCGACCCCAACTGAAAACGCCTCCGGAAGCCCGCCAGGGCCCTTATCGGGCCCGGCCGCGCATCCGGTCCGACCGGACGAACCGACCCGATCCGCACGACCCGTAGCGAGCGAGGGACCGACGATGATCGATGACGAGCTGGATTTGAGCGACGAGGAGGAGGCCCTCCGCGAGGGCGACGACCTCGACGGCTTCGACGCCGAGGAGTTCGAGGAGGAGGACGAGGCCGGCGACGGCGGCGACGAGTCGATCGGCGACTGGCTCGCCGCCGGCATGCCCGCCCGGCCGCCCGACCTCGGCCCCTGTTGTGCCTGCGGCGCCGCCGGTGCCCGCAACGTCGCCTTGCTGCCCCGCCGCGCCCCCCGGCCCGGCACCGGCTGGGGCTGCATCCCCTGCGGACTTCGCTCGGACGGCGCCGTGGCCGTCCTCTGCGACGAATGCGCCGAGTCCGGCCGCGAGCCGACCGAGGTCGCCGACGGCTACCTGGCCGGCCGCCGCCGCGTGCCGGTCTCCTCGCTGGCGCCCGGGGCGTTCGACCACGATCCCGACCGGCACCCCGGGGAGGCCGTGTGATGTCCCGCCACGTCCCCATCCCCGCGTCCTGGCTCGCCTACCGGCCGCCCGGCGTGGCGATCGGCCTGGCGCTCTACCGCGGCCTCTGCGTGCCCGGTGCAAGCGGCCCACGATCGCCATCGCCACCGTGCCCCTCGGCCGGCGGCCCGGGCGACGTTGCACCGGGCAACGCCGTCGACCTCGGCCCTGGCCGATCGCCGGCCTGTTCGAGGGCCTCGCGGAACCGTTCCTGCACCCCCGGCACGGCGAACGCCTCGACCTGGTGCCGCACGCCTGCGCCGGCGTCGATGGCCCGCACGAATACGACCCGTCGGCGATCCGGACCTGCTTCGCGTTGCGGCCGGGTCCGGCCGTGGACCGACTGCTACTGCCCGCAATGCGGCAACCCCGAGTTCGCCACCCCCGTCCGCCCCAAGGCCAGGCCGAAGGCCCTGAGCGGTGGCCATTGAACGCCCGGCCCATCACCGCCGCCGCGTCGGTCGGCCCCGACGACGGCGTGCCGGTCCCCCTGGCCGAGCGCGGGCCCTGGATCGTTACAGCGGGGTGGAGCGGATCAACTTCCTGGTCGCCCGGACGATGCTCCGCCTCGGCCTCAAGGGCGAGCTGCTCGGCTAATTCGTCCGCCGCCGCTGGGAGGACGTCCGCGACGGCCGGATCCACCCCGACGACCTGGTCGCGGCCATCGACCTCGCGCGGCCTACATCGACCCCGAATACCACCCCGCCCGCCTGCTCGGCTACGCGATCGAGCTGCTGGGCCGGGCCCGGAAGGAGGGGCGGCGATGATCGAGCGCCATCGCTACAAGGTCAGGCTCGTCTGCGACCGCTGCAAGGCGGCCTCAACCCCATGGACCGAGCCGTTCAAAGTCCTGTCGATCGGGGGGTCCGACGAGGCGATCGTCCGCCGTCTGGCGATGGAGATCGGCTGGTTCCGGGCCAAGTTGCCGGGCGAAGAGATCGTGGGCGATTGGTGCCCGGAATGCGCGGCCGATCACCCGATGGCGATCGCGGTGAGGCCCCGAAAGCCGTCGCCGGCGAAGGGGGCACCATGCGACTGATCGAGCCCCCCGGCGGCGGCGAGCCCTGCGTGGCCTTCTCCGCCCGCCAGTTCGGCATGACCCGCGAACGCCTCGACGCGGCATGGGAGAGCGGCGAGCCGATCGACCCGGCCGACGCCAACCTCTGGGTCGTCCGCAAGCGGGTCGCCCGCGACGACGGCTCGGGCGAGTACTTCGTCTCCAACCGCTTCGGCACGCGCGGCGATCGGGGCCCCCCCCCGGCGGGCCCCCGCGGCCCCGCCCCCTCCGCCTTCCGAACCGGCGACGATCGAGCGGGCCGAGAGCGGGCTCACGGCGAAGTTCCTGGAGGGCCTCTTCCGGGGCTCGCTCGCGACGAACAAGCCGGCCTATTACCACGACGACCTGGTCGAGGTCGAAGGCGACTCGCGGCCCCCCGGCGGCCGGGTGTCGTGGTTCCTGTGGCGCCGATCGGACGGGGCCCGGCTCATCGTCCGCCTCGACCTTCCGGCGGAGGCGCCCGCCGTTATTCCGAAACCGGCCCCGGTTATTCCCGAACCGGCCCCGGTTATTCCCGAACCGGCCGCCAAGTCACGGAAGAAGAAGGGCCGCGATGATCAGGCATTCTTCAACTTCGCGGAGGCCGGATGATCGCCCATATCTGCCTTGCGAAAGACGGTTCGTTGGCCTTTTCGGGCCGAATGGGGGACGCCAACCCACGGGTTAGGACGGTCTGCCGAGTCGAGGTCGGCCACGATTACGTCATCCTTTCGGACGGCCAACTGCAGCTGCCGGCTTCGAGCCAGGCACCTTTCGCCCTCTTCACGGCCGAGGCCCTCGTCGTGGCGGCCCGCAACAGGATGTTCGGGATGAAGATCGTCGAGGACTGCCTTCCGCGTGCGGGCGTCGAGCCGGCCCGGCCGGAGCCTATGGCCGCAAGGCCAGGGAAGCCCGGAGCTGCCAAAGGAAACACGCAGGCGAGCTTCGGCTTCGCCGACGACGACGGGCCCGCGCTCGGCCCTTATCGAAATTGGGCGTGACCGATCCAGGCATTCAGGGAGTTTGATCGGAGGAATCCAATGGCCCTGCCTCGGCAAGAGAAGCTCTTCATCGATACCGGCAACCAACCGGCCGCCCGTCGCCCCGGCGCGACGATCCGGCTGGGCTGCGACGACTGCGACCGCGACGATCGCGACTTCATCACGCCGGCCGAGCTGGCGGAGTGCCGTCGCGAGGGCTGGACCGGGATCCGCCGCGTCCAGGCCTACCGCCAGGCCATCAAAATCTACGATCAGCCCATCCTGGAACCGCCCGGCTACAGCGTGCTGGATTGGGAGACGCACATGGGCCTCTGCCCCGAATGCACGGCCGAGGAGGCCGCCCTCGAAGCCCGGCTCGCGGCCGAGAGGGGCGGTGCATGATGGGCTACTATGACCCGCCGGATCCCGGGGAATTACCCTGCGAAATCTGCGGCCAGGAAGGCGCCTTGTGCCTCTGCCCCGAATGCCCCGAATGCGGGGCGTGCGGCGATCCTGCCTGCTACGCGCCCGGGGGCCACGGCCTGATCCGCACCGAGGCCCAGGTGCAATCGCTGAAGAACGCCCAGGCCGCCTGGGAGGCCGACGCCCTGGCCGACAGGTTGCATGCCGATGAGTACGCCCGGTCCCTCATGCTCGACATCGACGGGATCGACCCGGACGTCCGCCGATGCCGCGAATGCGGCTGCACCGACGACGACTGCAGCGACTGCATCGAACGGACGGGCGAGCCATGCCACTGGGTCGAGGCCAACCTCTGCAGCGCCTGCGCCGACGCGAAAGGCAGTGAGTGATGGCCCAAGGCGAGGCGACCATCAACCGATGGATCGGCGGCACCCGTTTCAAGGTGGCCGACTTGCGGGCCGCGATCGACGGCCTGGCCGACGACGCGCGGATCCTGCTGGCGTTCGACTATTCGGGCCAGTCCGACGAGATGGTGAGCACCGAGCTGGCGGCGATCCGCCGCGACCCGGAATGGTCGGGGCACAAGTTCGAGGGGCTCGCATTGGAGCTGCAGATCACCACCCCGTGCGAGGACTGCCGGCGCGATCCCTGCGATTGCGAACGACGACGAAGAAGGCGAGGTGCCTGAATGATCCGGTTCCTCGACGGCCCGGCCCAGGGCGCCCTCCTCATGCTCCGCCGGGCCCCGCTCTATCTCCGGGTCGTCGCCAACGCGAAAGGCGAATGGGACGCGCTCGACCGCCTCTCCGACACGCCCGAGCCCGGCGAGTCGATCCACGCCTACCGGATCGCCGGCCCCGCGAGGCCCTACCACATCCGGCCCGGCGGCCGGTTCTGGCAGGCCGAATACCGGGCCGTGCCCGACCAGCCGCCCGCCGAGGTCCTCAATGACACCGATCGCTGGCGTGACTGGTGCTGGGCGATGCACCGCGCCGAGGTCCGCGAGCGCTTCGCCCAGCAACGCGGCCCCATGACGATGCACCGGGCCGGCCGGACGGCCCGTCGCCGATCGGCCGCGAGAACGGCGGTCGGCGGGAAGCTCCGCGGGCGGATCGACTCAGCCCGATCCGCCCGCGGCCAGCATCCGGCCATGTCACCCGCAAGGCAACCCCAAGGGACTTCCCCATGTATATCAACTGGCCGATGACCGTGAGGAACTTCCCCCGAACCGCCGGGGAGATCCTCGACCACATGCGGCTCGCCGCCGAGGAACTCAACACGGCGATCGCCGAGGCTCGCCGGACAGGGCTGGACTTCGGCATCGAAACCCGGATCGACGCAGCGGGCCGGCCCGAGTGCATCGAAGTCGTCGCCCGCCTGGGCATCCCGAAGCCCAGGACCAAACCCGCGCACGGCGAGGGCCGTCGGGCGGCCACGCCGTCGGCAGCTACGCGAGCGTCACCATCACCGATTGAGGGAGGAACCCCATGCGGATCATCGCCGTGCTCAACCAGAAGGGCGGCGTCGGCAAGACGTCGTTGTGTCACCACCTGGCCGGGGCCTACGCCTCGGCCGGGGCCTGCGTGCTGCTCGTCGACAACGACCCGCAGGGGCCGCCGCGCGGCGTGCTCGGTCCCGAATCCGCCGGCCAGGTCCCTGCCGCGCAGTCCGTGCTGGCCGCGTACGACCAGGGCTGGCAGTGCCCGGCGCTGGACGTCGCCTGGCCGGGCGTCGAGGGGGCCTCGCTCGTGCCCGGCTCGCCCTACCTCCGCGAGGTCGACCGCCGCGACGAGCCCCGCGCCGGCCTCGCCGAGTACCTCCGCGGCCAGGCCGCCCGGTTCGACCTGGCCCTCATCGACGGCCCGCCCGGGGCCGGCGGCTGCGCCCTCTCGGCCCTCGCCGCGGCCGACCATTTGTTGATCCCCGTCCAGCCCGAGGACTTCTCGGCGCAGGGGATCGCGCCGGTGCTCGAGGCGGCCGCGCCGTTCTTCGCCGAGGGCGGCTGGGCCTCGATCGTCATCGGCCAGTACCAGGCCCGCATCACCCTGCACCGGCTCTACGTCGAGGCGATCCGCGAGACGCACGCCTTCCGGGTGCTCGACGCGATGGTGCCGCTGCTCAACGACTACCGCGAGGGGATCCACCTGGGCCTGCCCGTCCAGCAGAGCAAGCCGAAGGGCTCCGCCGCGATCGCCATCCGCCGCCTCGCGGCCGAGTTGGCCCCCCGCGCCGGCATCCCCGTGCGCAACCCACTCGCCCTGGCCGACGCCCCCGCGGAGGCCGTGCACCATGGCTAAGCCCTCGCTCAAGGCCGCGGCCGTCGGCCGGGCCATGGCCTCGCTCAAGGCCCCCGCGGCGGCCCATCCCGAGCCCGAGCCGCCCAAGGATCGGGACGCCGCCCTCCCCGACCAGCGGGCCCTGCGGATCAAGGTCGACCGGATCGAGCCCGACCCCGGCCAGCCCCGCAAGGAGTTCGACGACGAGTCGCTCCGGCGGCTCGCCGACTCGCTCGCGTCGAGGGGGCCAGCTCCAGCCGATCCGCGTGCGGCACAAGCCCGGCACGCCCGGCCGGTACCTCATCGTCGCCGGCGAACGCCGCTGGCGGGCGGCGAAGCTCGCCGAGCTGCCCGAGCTGGACGCCATCCTCGCCGTCGGCGGCTTCGCCCAGACCCGCGAGCCCGAGTGCTCCTCGCCGACCAGGTCGCCGAGAACGTCGCCCGCGAGGACCTCGCCCTGATGGACCTCGCGAGGGCGTTGGCCGCGCTCGAAGCGGCCGGCTGGACCCAGCGGCGGATCGCCGAGGAGTGCGGCCTCTCGACCTCGGCCGTCACGCGGTCGCTCGCCCTGCTCTCCTGCCCGAGTCGGTGCAGGCCCACGTCGCCGAGGGCCGCATCCCGCCGGCGACGGCCTACGAAATCCCAAGGCCCCGACCGCCGAGGACCGGTCGGGGATCGCCGAGCGGGCCGTGCTCTGCGACATGACCAGGGCCGCGGTCGTCGAGGCCGTGAGGCAGGTCGCCGAGCCGCCCGCGCGCGCCCGGACCTCCCGGGCCAGCGGAAGATGTTCGAGGCCCCGGGCACCGGTTTCGCCCCCGTCGCGTTGCCTTCGGAACCCGAGCCGCCGACCGAGGCCGACCCCTGGCCCTCGGCCGAGGAACCGGCGCCCACGCCACCGCCCTCGCCGGCGAAGCCGACCGGGCCGATCCGGCCCCGACGTCGCACGGTGCAACGCGCGACGACTTCGACGTCCGGTACGAATCGTCGTCGGGTCGGCTCGTCTGCAACTCCTCCAGGTCACCGGTGGCCGTCCTGGTCGAATGGTTCGGGCGGCCCCCGCGTGAGCCCGACTACAAGGCCGCCCTCGCCGCCCTGGTCGCCGCCCAGGACGCCGTCCGCATCGCGGCCCGCCTCGCCGACGGCGGGGCCGAGGATCCTCTCGTGATGGCCCTCGACGAAGCCGACGGCGAAGATCCGGAACCGCCCGGCAAGTCCCTGGGCGGGATCGACAACGCCCTGCTCCAGGCCCTGCACTGGATTGAGTGTGCCGACGACCGTTGGGATGCGCTGTGCGAGAAAGGGGCATCCGACGGGGACATCGCCGACCAGCTCAAGGTGGAGTGGCGGGGCGAGCCCTCGCACTATTCCGCGGGGCTGAGATACTCCTGCCGCGGCCGGAATCCGGCGATCTGGATCGGCCAGGACGCCGACCGCCGCATCGACGCCGAATGCCCGCCCACGCTCTCGGGCCTCACGCTAATCCATCGCGTCCGCGAGCTGCTGGAGATCCCCCAACGCGAGGGCCGCAAGCCATGATCCCCGCGCCGATCCAGATCGCCCCCGCAAAACCCCGCTGCGAGCACGCCCGGGCCCTCGACCTGGTCGACGACGAGCGGCACTTCCTCGCGGGCGAGGCCCGGGTCTGGTGCCCCGCCTGCGGGGCCTGGATCTGGGCCGGCCTCTTCCGCCGCTGGCCCTCGCCGCTGCGGATCCTCGCCGCGGCCGGGCCGGATCGCGGTTGGAAGCCGGGTCCGTAGGGGCGGATCAGGGCTTGAGGACGTCGGTCCTGGTCTGCCCCGTGTCGATATCCATGGCAATTTTGTAGGTGGATGGCCGCCCAGCAACGGAGCCAACCTCGATCAACCAATGCGGCCAATCGGAGTCCGCCAAGAGGCCGGTCCCCTTGGGGTTTTCGAGGCACGACAAGTCGTCGAAGAAATGGAGGTGCGCCTTGTCGCTGCCCTCCGCCGCCCGCAAACTCTCGGCAAGGGCGAAGAACTCCCTCAAACGGTATCGGCCCGGCCTGACGATCACGCGAAACTGGTCGTAGTGGCTTGGCTGCGAACGTCTCTCGAACTTGTAGCGCACGAGGAAGCTGCGGACGTCGACTGACGGCTCGATGGCCGCCTTACCGGCGATCGGATCCGCGGGGGCCGGCGGATCGCCACTCCGGCCCTTGGTCGCATCGATAATGCTCTTGAGGAAGGCCCCGGCGATGACCAGGGCGAACGGGAGCAGTGCGATCACTATGGCCAGGCGGAACAATCGGCCCAGGCATCCGGGCCGCCGTTCCGGAGGGGCCGCAAGAACGGCCTGGGCCGGGACGAACGACCTCCCGCATCCCGGGCAGGCCGGAGCCTGGCGGCTCAGCGGCCGCCCGCAATCGGGGCACGGCACCAAATTCGTCGGCCTTGGCTTCGCCTCGACGTGGGCCAAAGGTGCTGTGTTCGGGAGTGGAGGCGGCGACAACCTCGGTGCCGACATGACCTCGCCGCAGGCCGGGCAGAGGATCCGCTTGTCGCCAGCGAACCCCCGACCCGGTACCGACCCCGACCGGCCGCACTTAGGGCAGCGGAGCCGAACCCTGGCCTGCTCGTCGGCGTTCATCGCCGTCCCTCGGAACAGCCTATCGGCACAAAAGAACGGGGCGGTGGTTGCCCTCGAAAGCCCCACCGCCCCCGCAAGATCGACCCGCCCTGGAAGGCGTCCCGACCTAGCCGCGAACAGGCGTTCACGGCAAGGCAAAGGCCACCAAAAAGGGCGTTGCCCCGCCGATTGTCCAGATCACCGGGGCAGTGGAGCGGAAGGGGATCGAACCCTCAACCTCAGCATTGCGAACGCTGCGCTCTTCCAATTGAGCTACCGCCCCTCAAATCCACACCCCGAATTTAACGAACGAATCCCCCGGAAGCAAGGGAGTTTCTAACCAGGGCAAGATCCACAGGCCCTACTGTACTACGACCGGGGCTCAGACGATTCTTGATTCCAAGTCCGAGGGAGGCCCCGGCATCGATGATCCCCCTGGCGGTCCCTAACCCAGCGATCTCTCGGTGTGATTTGCGAATCAACGATCGCCGAGACGGTTCCCTGACTGTAACCGTTCACACCCCGGTGGGCGTGTAGCGGGCGATCCGGCCTCGCTCATGTCTTTACGCCGCGCCCCCGGCCTGGCACCATCACGAGCATGAAGCCGCCCCCGCCGCCGATCACCCCCGAGCAACTGGCCGCATTGCCGCCGGAACTCCACGCCATCGTCCGGGCGTTGATCGACCACTACGAGGCCCGCATCGCGGTCCTGGAGGCCGAACTAGCCGAGGCCCGCAAGACCCCGCGCAGCTCCTCGCTCCCGCCCAGTTCCGAGCACCCGCATGCCAGGCCCCCGCCGAAGCGGGAGGCATCCCGGAAGCCGCACGGCGGCCAGCCGGGGCATGCCAGGCATGAGCGGCAACTGATCCCGCCCAGGCGGTGCGCCGAGGTCGTGGAGCTTCGGCCCGGGGCCTGCCGCCGGTGCGCGGGGTCGCCCCGGGGCGACGATCCCGAACCGTTGCGGCACCAGGTCTGGGATGTGCCGCCGATCCGGCCGATCGTGACCGAATACCGCCGGCATCGCCTGGCCTGCCCGGGTTGCGGCGCGACTACCTGCGCCCCGCCGCCGGGCGGCGTGCCGATCGGCACCGCCGGGCCGAGGCTGACCGCCCTGGCCCCCCTCCTGATGGGGGCCTGACGCCAGTCGAAGCGGCGGGTCGCCTGGTTCCTGGGGCAGGTGCTCGGCCAGCCCGCCTCGCCCGGCTGGGTCGTCAAGCTGCAGGATCAGGCCGCCGCGGCCCAGGAGCCCGTCCAGCGCGAGTTGACCGCCGCCCTGCCGGCGCAGCCGGTCCTGGGGATCGACGAGACGCCCACGCGCGAGGCCCGCGGCAAGGCCTGGCTCTGGGCGTTCGTGGCCCCGCGGTTCACGGCCTACGAGATCCGGCCGACGCGGAAGGCGACGATCCTCGCCGATCGCCTGACCGCCGACTTCGCCGGGGCGGTGACCTGCGACCGGGCCAGGATGTACGGGTCGCTGCCGCGATTGCAATGGTGCTGGGCCCACCTGAAGCGCGACTTCCAGGCGCTGGTCGACCACGACGACGGCCGGGTCAAACGCCTGGGCCGCGACCTGATGCGGCCGACCCGGGAACTGTTCCGGCTCTGGGCCCGCTATCGCGACGGGGCGCTGGAGCGGCCGACCTGGCTCGGTCGATGGGGCCGATCCGCGACCGGGTAGACTTCCTGCTGTTGCGCGGCGCGCCCTTCAGCGGCCGTCGCCGCCTGGTGGGGATGTGCCAGAAGCTGTACCGCCGCCGGGATCGGCCATGGACGTTCCTGGATCGCGGGGGTGGAGCCGACGAACAACGCGAGCGAGCGGGCGTTGCGGCCGGCGGTGATTTTGGCGGAAGCTGTCGTTCGGCACGCAGGACTCAGGCGGCAGCCGGTTCGTCGAGCGGATGCTCACGGCGGTGGGGAATTCATCGCCAGCGAGGCCGAAACGTGCTCGCATTCCTCACGGAGGCGGTCCAGGCCCACCACGCCCCCATCTCGACGCCCCCTCGCTACTCCCCGGGTTGTGAACGGTTACGACCTACTCGTACTGGGTTCTACGGTGGGAAGACGGCGACGGCACGCGGCGCAGCCAGTTGCTCAGGACGACGGAGCAACTGTCCCGCAAACAAGCCGAGCTTGACTTATCCAGAGACAACTTGAGTTCAGAGTCCAAACCTGCGCTCCCTCTGAACTCAGGTGTCACTCTCGGCGAACTTCTCACGGGCTACCTGAGGCATCGGCGTTTCGAACTCAGACCCGGCACCATCGAGCTACACGAGCAAACCTCCAAGTATCTCAAGGGCTTCTTCGGCGAGGATCGCAGGATCGGCACGATCAAGCCCGCCGATGCCCGGCAGTTCAAGACCGATCTTGCCGATGGCAACCTCGCTCGCCTGAACAAGCGGAAGTACAAGCGATCGATGGCCAGGGACACCTTGAACCGCCACATCAGGGAGGCCCGAGTCATCTTCGCCTTGGCGGTCACCGACCAATACCTCATCGAGAACCCGTTCGACAAGCTGGCGAAGGGGAAGTCCTCGGAGCAGGGATGGCATTACGTCTCGGTCGATGAATTCGGCGGACTGTTTGAGGCGGCGAAGCCCGCCTGGAAGCTGATGCTCGGGATGGGCAGGTGGGCGGGACTTCGCCTGGAGGAGACGATCCGCCTGAAGTGGACCCAGGTTGATCTGGCTCGGCATCGGATCGAGATCGTCGCCCACACGGATGCCTATGGGGACTGGTCGCCGAGAGATTATGAGAAGCGGACGATCCCCATCTCGCCGGAATTGCATGAACTCCTGGAACGTGCGGACCATGACGAGACGGAGAAGGTGATCCCGGTCGGTGGGGTCGATGTGGTGAACGCCTGGCGGGACTTCGGCGTCCTGTTTAGGAAGGCGAAGATGCTCCGCTACGCCAAACGCATGCACTCACTCAGGAAAAGCTGCACCACGGACTGGGCCAATGGTGGGGTCGCCTCCAGGTCGGTTCAGGAATAGGCGGGACACTCGGACATCCGCACGACGATGGCGTTCTACGCCAAGGTGGTCGATTCGGAGTTTGAGAAGGTGAGCGGCTTGACGCAAAAAGTGACGCAAAACGCAAAAACGGGCTCCGAGGAGACCTCGGAACCCGCTTCAGAAAGTCCTGCTGCTAAAGGTATTACGTCAAGAGCGGGCGAGGGGATTCGAACCCCTGACGTCCAGCTTGGGAAAACCAGTGACGGCGACTGTAACCCGTTGCCCGACAAAGATTAAAGCGTGCCTCCCTCAAGAGTTGTGTCCTGTCTTCACTCTGGTGCCAGGACTGGTTTTTGGCCTGTTCCGAGGGTGGTTCTGACACAACTTTTGACACAACTCGGCGACCCTCCCGGAGGCGTCCGAGCCGCCTCCGGGGCCGGTCCGATTACGGGCTTACCATGGTGACGTGGGTACTGATCATCGGCGGCACGAGCAACATCGACCTCCGCTGCGGCGACATGTTGATCTCGGCTACAAAGTCGCCGTCGATCACCGGGACTGGATCACAGAGGCCGCCCTGTTCGATGAGGTTGAGCACATCCGGGGCGAGTGGCACGATCTCTCAGGGCACACCCAGGCGAGTTCCGCAGGTTCGGCCCGGAGGTGGTCGTGGGCATGATCACCTCTACCGATACGGACGCCGCCGGGGTCGTAAAGAACTCTCGGGGTCTCGTCCGTCGATCCTGCGATCTGCCCTGTCGCCCCCCGGAGAGTCATCAACATCCTCGATTCCGTAGCGACGGCCGATGGGGGCAAGATCGCTCCCCGGAGGAGAATGGACGATCCGCTGAAATAATCTTTCTGTTCCGACGATCACATCTGTAGAAAGATCCACATCGGGTCTTCGCCGGCTCACTAGGGCAAGATGATGGCTCTCTACAAGTACGCCAATTTCCTCCAGTCGAGCAACCACGAGGCGTTCGATCAGGCCCACGGCCCCAGCTATACCACCCCGTTCTCGGGCATCTACCGTTGTACGGGATGCGGCCACGAGGTCACGTCGGTACAGGGGCACCCGCTGCCGCCCCAAAATCACCACCAGCATTCGGCTTCCCAGGGAGCGATCCGCTGGCAGTTGATCGTGGCAACCGGCTGATGACGAACCCACGGTCTGCTTCTCACGGTCCGCCCCGGCCCGTCGGCGACGAGCCGGGTCTGTCGATTCTGGCGGATGGGCCAAACCAAATGAGGAATAGGCCGAGCTACCCGGCGATGGACATGTCGTTCACTATGCTGCTGGAAGCCAGCGCCAGGGAGGCGAACCAGCGGTCGCCGAGGCCCGGCTCCGATTCGAGCAGGCCCTCGGCCTGTTCGTCGCTCAGCCCCATCTCGGCCAGGTTGCGCCGTGCGGCCTGTGCGCAACGTCCTGGTGAGGACGAGGGGCAGGTAGTCCGCCGGGGTGCCGATCGTCTGGAGGATGAGCCGCCGCCGCACGGAACGCCCGGCTGACCACCCGGCCTCGGCTGCCGGTGCCGCTGGGGTGAGCGTCGATGCCGACGCCGAATTCCTGCCGCAAGCGCCCCGGCGATCCCCAGGATCAGCCGGACTCCTCGTCTGCTCGTACTCGTCGAACCGGGATGGTTCGTCGCCTCGCCTCTCGCCCATGTCTCCCCCTACGACCGCAAGGTACGCCGGACGCCCGGCGGTCCTGGTCGCCGGGCTGCGGCGTGCCCGCCGGTGTCGGCGAGTGTGGGATGGCGAGAAGCGGCGTCATTGCGGAGACGCTGCGGGAGATCAGGTCGGCGGGGCGGGCTTGTCCGTGAATGGGGCGAATAACTCAGCCAGCGACACGCCGAGCGTGGCGGCGAGTCGCTCGATGTTGGCGAGCGAGAGGTTCTGCTCGCCCCGCTCGATCGCCCCGATGTAGGTGCGGTGCAGGCCCGCCTCGTCGGCGAACGCCTCCTGCGACAGGCCCCGCTCGCTGCGGAGCCGCCTGATCCTCGCCCCGAATCGTGTGCGGATGTCGTCCTGCTGCATCGGGGCGAGTGTAGGATGGGCTCTTCGGCTCGACAGCCGATCATTAGACAGTCAATAACCAGCATCTGCCCC
The DNA here is from genome assembly GCA_046349995.1 of Isosphaeraceae bacterium. GTDB lineage: Bacteria > Planctomycetota > Planctomycetia > Isosphaerales > Isosphaeraceae > Aquisphaera. Next base: position 54,739 of record JAXMBE010000001.1, read on the forward strand.
GCCTGCATCGTGCATCGTCGCCTGTCGAATCCACCGGGTCGTCGGGTCGGTGAAGTCGTAGATCCACTGATCGAGGACGAAACGAGGACCGACACCGACGGGGAGCGCATCCCGAGTCGAGGCCGAGGTGGACTCGCCGTGAGCCGAAATCGGCCTCGCTCACGCTCGTCATTGTGACGAATGCCGAGCTTGGGCGATCGGCGTAGGTTGACCAATGGGAGCTGAGGCACGAAACGGGATGCTGTTCCGGCCGTTGTTCCTGGCTCTGGTTGCCGTGAAGCGGCGGTGACGATGACCGAGGTCCGAGGCGACTCCTCGGCATGACGTATTCCACGACGTTGCCCGGATCGGCGTGGTCGAGCAGAACGGCTGGTGGTCGGATCATGGCGAGTTGGTCTTGGGAGGGTTGCCGCCGCACGGCCCATCCGCAAAGCCGCCAAGGCGTTCGACGGCCGGCGTCGGAGCTGTGGGGTCTATCTGCACGCCCGCCCCCACGGCGAGTCCTCCGTCATCTACAGGCTTGGCAAGCGTTTCGGCACTCTTCGCAGCGACGTTCTCGTCCCGGATATGCTGCCCGAGCAAGGCCCTCCCCGGACGCCGTTGGTGTTCGAAGTCCGGGGCGACGGTCGAACGCCTGGAAGCCGAAGCCGCTCGGCACGAAGGGGATGGTGGCGAGTTGTCGGTCTCCGTCGAAGGCGTCGAGGAGTTGTCATTGGTCGTGATCTGCCGAGGGCCGGAGAACTGGGGCCTGGCCGCCTGGTTCGAGCCTCGCTTCGGGTCGAGGAAGTACCGACCGTCAACTGCTCGATGAAGTCGTCGGCGCACCATCGCCGGATCGAAGGCCGAGGCCGAGGTGGCCGCCAGAGCACGGTGATCCCGGAGGGCCGGTTCGGGTTCCGCTTCTTCCCGGACCAGCCCGTCGGGGCGACCTCGGCACGAAGCCGTCGACGCCTTGCCTTGTCCTCGCCCGACACGATTCTCATGCGGGGCGACAGCTCGAGGACGCCCGGCCCGTCCGATCCGTCCTCCGGCGTGCGGCATGGCGGGGGCCTACGACCAGAAGGACGCCGCCATCAACAGCGTCCACATCGACCGGGAGAGGAAGGAGATCCTCGCCTTCTTCCACGCCGAACGGCCGACGGGCGGCCTGGGATTCAGCGGGACGGTGCGGTTCTACGCCACGGTGGGCCTCGTCTCGGGCGACCGCAACCTGGACTTCCGCAAGGCCTGCTCGATCCTCTCCGGCGTGCCCGAAGACCCCCGGCAAGCCCTCGAGGACGGCTCCGGCGGGTCGGCGAGCCATCGGTTTGCGTGGACCAGCACGGGCGAGCGCGGCTCACCTCTACCATACCGGCCCACTTGCATCGATCCCCGGACGGAAGTGGCGAGCGTCGGCCCGCATGGCCCGCTGCAAGGCCCCGACGACGGCAGGCCCGGCAAGTGGTCCAAATACTACAACGGATCGTTCAGCGAGCCGGGGCTCGGCGGCGGCGACGCAGCGAGGTGGCGAATTGCTGGGGGCGAGCGCATGGGCACGGCCGAGATGAGGAAGTACGTCATGGCGGGCAACCGTGACGGCATTCGCGGCTTCACGTCCGACGACGGCATCCACTACGGGCGAAGCGGCGGTATGTTCGTCGAGTGCACGATGTCCCGGTCATCGGCGAGCCGGTCGCCTTCCACCCCAGGCCGTCGCGGACGAGGCGACACCGAAGAGTGCGACAGGCCAACTGGTCTACTTCCTACAGCCCCCGTAGTTCAGCCGGCCCCGGATGCAGGTGCCCGGTCAGACGCATTTCTTCGTGAAGCGTCCTATCCGGCCTTCGGATCGGGGACTGGAGGTGTTCACGGCCACCGAATTGCGCGCCAGGCTTGAATAAGTCCGATCGTGATTGATGTGGCGATTCCCGAAATGATCCTTCCGTCCTCCATGTCGACCTGTTCCTGCACCGTCGAGTCAATCTGTTTCTGCGTGGAGAGCGATGATGGCCTCCTCCTGGTACGTCGAGAAGCGGGTCGCCGCCTGGACTGTTCAACAACATGTCAGTGAACTGCCGCCACGATTGCTCGGAGCCCGACGATTCGGTGGAAGGACGATCGCACGAAGGCGGTCCTGGCGCGGTGAGGTCCGGGGCCTCTTCCGGTGCTCGATCCCGGACCTGCGCCCTGTGGACCGCCTCCACCAGCCTCGGTCGTCTTCGATGGGCCACCTCCTTTGCCGCCGGGTGGGGGCCGCCGGGACGGCCTCGGCGAGGGATGGAAGGGGCTCACGCAGGCATCACGGGCGGCGGCCGGGCTGGCGGCGACCCAGGCCCGGAAGGTCCGCCTGGAGCGGGTCGTCCTGCCGGCGGCCTACGCCGCACTCGGCCTGGATATCCACGCCTCCGGCCGGTTCCGGACGAGTTCCCCGATCTGCACTCCGGGATTGACGAAGGATCGGCGGGTCGAGCAAGCCACGCCCGCACGGCCCTCGGATGGCCAAGCGAAGGGCCTGGCCGACCGGGCGGCCGAGGCGGCGTCGGGGGTGAGGAGCAACGGCCCAGGCGAAGGCCCTTCTCGATGAAGAAGGAATCGCTCCTGCGGCGGCTCGGCGAGTCGGCCCATGGGCGGCACCGGGAGGCGAGCGGGCCGGAGCACCTCGTCCGGCCGATCGCCGAAGCCCTGTCGGCGATCGAGTCCCTGGACGATGAGATGGGGCGGCTGGCCGGGGTCGGTCGTGGCACGTGGATCACGCCCTACCGTGTCTTCGGGGCCTCCGCCGTCGTGGGGATCGCCCTGCTGGCGCTGGCGGGCCGCAAGCCCGGCGACGAGGCCGCATCTCGCCTCGGTCCGCCCCAGGAGGTGACGAAACCAGAAGCCGGCGGCGGCTCCGGCCCGAGCCCGCAACGGGAGCCGGTGGGTTCCCCCCGCCGCCGGGGGCGATTCCACGGCGGCCTTCTTCCGGGGCTACCCGGACAGCGCCACGTCCGGCGAGTTCGTGGGCAAGCGACTGGTCGTCTCCGGCGGCCGGGTCTCGCTCGCCGAACTGGACGGCGGCGTGGCGCAGCTCCACCTCCAGACGACGTTCCGGGGCGTCTCCGCCCTGTGCAAGTTCCCGCCCTCCGAGGCCAAGGCCGCCTGGTCCTGGAAGGCCCCCACCTACACGGTCGAGGGGACGTTCGAGGGGTCGCCTCGGGACGGTTTCGTCGAGCTGGCCGATTGCCGACTCGTCGCCGGGGCCGGGTCGCCCCCGCACGACGGGGACGCCACGCTCCCCTCTATCGAGCAGTTCCTCACGATGGTCGCTCGGGCGGGCGAGGTGAAGAACCCCCGCAAGGGGCTACCGATCCTCGTGGCGAGCCGGTACGAGCTGCGGGCGGCGCTGGGCGAGCCGACCAACGTCCTGTCGTCCGAGCGGGACCGCAAGGGGACGCACGAGGTGCTCGACTACGCTTGCAGCGACGGCCGTGTGCTGCTGTCGGTCACCTACGACATGGCCGGGGCCTGGATCAAAGAGGTCGCCCCCAGGCGGTCACGGTGATCATCGGTCTTGCGAGCGCCGTTGTGGTCCCGATCGAGGGACAAGTGACTATTGGGGAGGATCGCCGTGGCGACGAGCGGGAGACGCACGGCCTGACACCATCGGGTGCGGCGGACGCCTCCCGACGGGGGAGGCCACGATCGCCGTCCGCCCGGTGCTTCCCGACATGTCCATCGAATCGAACCCCTTCCCGACGCCCAAAGAGATCGTCGCCCGGCTGGACCGCTCCGTGGTCGGCCAGGATCGGGCCAAGCGGACCTTGGCCGTCGCCGTCTCGAACCACTTCGCCCGGCTCCTGGACGCCGCCGATCGGGCCTCCGCCGACCCGATCGTCACGGATGCCGCATTGCGGTACGTGAACATCGAGAAGTCCAATGTGCTGCTGATCGGGCCGTCGGGCTCGGGGAAGACCCACCTGGCGAAGGCCCTGGCCGAGTGCGTCGGCGTGCCGTTCGCCGTCGCCGATGCCACCACGCTGACCGAGGCGGGCTACGTGGGCGACGACGTGGAGACGGTCCTCCACAAGCTGCTCCTGGCCGCCGGTGGGGACGTGTCGGAGGCCCGTCAGGGCATCATCTACCTCGACGAGATCGACAAACTGGGCGGCGGCCGTGTCCACGGGACCAAGGATCTGCGATTGGGCGTCCAGCACGCCCTGCTCAGGATGATCGAGGGGACCGTGGCGAACGTCCCGCCCTCCGGCGGGTACAAGGTCGTCGGCGAGACCTGCGTCCCGTTCGACACGTCCAACGTGCTCTTCATCTGCGGCGGGGCGTTCGTCGGCCTGGAGGAGATCGTCGCCCGACGGCTGGGACGTGGGGCTTCGTTCGGGTTCGACCTTGCGTGCTCGTCACGGGCTGACGAGCCATCCCACCCGCTCCACCATGTACTGCCGGAGGACGTGGAGGAGTTCGGGCTGATCCCCGAGCTGCTGGGGCGGCTGCCGATCATCGCCACGCTGGACGACCTCGGCGTGGAGGATCTGGCGATGATTCTCCGGGAGCCGGCGAACTCCCTGCTGGCCCAGTACCGCAAGCTCTTGAAGTACCGCCACGCCGACCTGGAGCTGACCGACGGGGCGATCCGGGAGATCGCAAAAATGGCCCACGAGCGGGGCACAGGGGCCAGGGGCTTGCGGGCGGTCGTGGAACAGATCCTGGAGCCGGTCCTGTTCGACCCGAGGCCCTGGACGACCGCCCGGATCACCGAGGCGACGGTCCGGGGCGGCGAGGTCGAGTACGATGCCTTCGGCCTGCCCGGAACCGCACCGCTGAGGTCGAGACTGGCCAGGCGGGCGAGGAGATGAACGTGCTCCTCCCGCCGTCGCAGGCCGAACCTCGGGTCGGGGGTCGGTGTCCTTCCCCGATCGGCGTGGTCGAAAGGAAGTGGTGCGGGTCGGGGTTTCGGACATGGGGCGGTCATTCGGCGAGTTCGTGAAGTATCCGAGGACGCCCCACCTGTTCGGCTCCAGGGGGACCGACGACGACAAGCACCTGGACGACCCCGAGTCGGCCCGGTTCCTCGCCGACGGCTCGCTGATCGTCGAGGAGAAGATCGACGGCACGAACGTCGGCCTCCACTTCTCGGCCGACGGGGCGATGAACCTCCAGTCTCGGGGGCACCTGATCGCCGAGGGGATGCACCCGCAGTACGACCTCCTCAAGCAGTGGGCCGCCGTGAAGCGGCCCGTGCTGGAGGCGATGCTGGAGGACCGCTACATCCTCTTCGGCGAGTGGGTCTATGCGAGGCACTCGGTCCTCTACAAGCGGCTGCCGCACTACTTCTTCGAGTTCGACATGTACGACAAGCCGGCCGGGGCGTTCCTGGACCTGGAACGTCGGCTGACGCTGCTGGAGGGGACCGGGCTCTCGACGGTGCCGGTGGTCCATCGGGGAACGTTGGATCGGGATCGGCTCTCGGCGCTGATCGGGCCGTCCCGGTTCGACGCCGAGTTCGAGAACCCGCTGACCGGCCGCACGGACGCCCTGATGGAAGGGCTGTACCTGCGGACCGAGGCCGGGGGCGTCGTCACGGGCCGGGCCAAGTTCGTCCGGCCCGAGTTCGTCGAGAAGATCAAGCAAAGCGAGCACTGGCAACACCGGGCGATGGTCCCCAACCGCCTGGACGACTCGGCGGACATCTGGTCATGAACTGGCGTGAGATTCGGACATCCTCGCACGACGAGATCCTGGCGTGGGCCGCCGAGCGGCCGTGGGCTCGGGCGATGGCCGCCTGCGCCCAGGACCGGGGCTGGCACGCCGAGGGGGACGTGTGGACCCACACGAAGATGGTCTGCGACCAGCTCCCGAAGCTTGACGAGTGGCCCTCGCTGGGCGAGCATGAGCGGATCGTCCTCCTCTTCACGGCGCTGCTGCACGACGCCGGCAAGCCGATCACGTCGCAGGTCGATCCGAAGACGGGGAGAGTCACGTCGCCCAAGCACGCCGTGAAGGGGGAGCACCTGGCCCGGTCGGTCCTGCGGGATCTGGGCTGCGACCTTGCGACCCGTGAGGAGGTCGCCAGGATGGTCCGCTTCCACGGCCGCCCGGCCTTCCTGCTGGAGAAGCCCGAGCCGTCGCACGAGGTCGCCAGGCTCTCCTGGCTCGTAAGCAATAGCCTCCTCTACCTCTTCGCCCTGGCCGACACTAGGGGCCGGACGACCGCCGAGACGACCCGGCCCGAGGAGAACTTGCACCTCTTCCGATTGGCCGCCGAGGAAAACGGCTGCTTCGACCGCCCCTATCCCTTCGCCAACGACCACGCCCGGTTCCTGTTCCATCGCCAGGAGCGACCCAGCCTGCACCACGTCCCGCACGAGGAGTATCGCTGCACGGTGACGATGCTCTCGGGCCTGCCCGCCGCCGGCAAGGACTCGTGGCTCGCCGCCCGTCGGCCCGACCTGCCCGTCGTCTCGCTCGACGACCTCCGGGATGAGATGAACGTCGAGGCGACCGACGACCAGGGGGCCGTGATCCAGGCGGCTCGGGAACGATGTCGAGAGCACCTGCGTGCCGGTCGATCGTTCGCCTTCAACGCCACGAACCTGCTCCGCCAGACCCGCCGGGCCTGGATCGACCTGTTCGCCGACTACGGAGCCCGCATCGAGGTCGCCTACACCGAGCCGCCGCTACCCGAGATCCTCGCCCGCAACGCCCGCCGGTCGAGCCCCGTGCCGGAGCGGGTGATCCTCCGGCTCGCCGAGAAGTGCGAGCCCCCGACCTTCGCCGAGTGCCACGGGCTCGTCGTCACCGATGGGGCCGCCCCGGAGACCTGACGCCGGCAGCGTTTGCTCTTCACCGAGCAAAGACGAAGCGACGAGCGGCGACGAGGCCGCAGCGATCGTGACGACCGAGGATTTCCACGCCCGAGCCCTACATAGGGCGTGGAATCCACCAAGACTTATCACATCCTCAACCTCGGGGCCGGGGTCCAGTCCACCGCCCTCTACCTGATGTTCCTCGGCGGCGAGTTCGACGAGAAGCTCGACTACGCCGTCTTCGCCGACACGCAGGAGGAGCCCGAGCCGGTCTACCGCCACCTCGAATGGCTCCGCTCGCTGGGCGGGCCGCCGATCCTCACGGCCTCGGCCGGGAAGCTGGGGGACGACCTCATCCTCGGCAAGAACTCGACCGGGCAGCGGTTCGCCTCGATCCCGGCGTTCACGTCGGCCACGCCCGGCGTCACCGGGGGCATGCTCCGCAGGCAATGCACGGCCGAGTACAAGATCCACGTCGTCGAGCGGATCATCCGCAGGCAGATCGTCGGCCTGGAGTACCGCCAGCGGATGCCGAAAGGGCTCAAGGTCGTCCAGTACTTCGGCCTGTCGTTCGACGAGCCCAGGCGGGTCGCCAAGGTGAGGAACCGGTTCGTGGGCCACCCGTGGGCCGAGGGCCGGTTCCCCCTGTTCGACGACGAGATGACCAGGGCCGACTGCGTGGAGTACTTGAGGAGGCAGGCGATCCCGCACGAGGTGCCGAGGAGCGCCTGCGTGTTCTGCCCGTACCGCTCGAACGCCGAGTGGCGGCACCTGCGGGAGACCGACCCGGCGGGCTGGGCCAGGGCCGTCGAGGTGGACGAGGCGCTGCGTCGGCCCGGCACGGTCGCCAACCGCAGCATGGAGCAGGCGATCTACCTCCACCGGTCCTGCCTGCCGCTGGTCGATGTGGACCTCGGAGGCGGGGACGTGACCGGCGGGGTCGCCCAGGGCGAGTGCGAGGGGATGTGCGGGCTCTGAGGCCGGCCCGGCGCTCGAAACCCGTCCGATCGGGCGAAATGGCGGCCCCGAGACTTCGAGGCGGCGGCGACGGCGGGGACGAGGAGCGGGTCACGGTGTGCGAACCTCCTCAGCGGGGCCGCATGAAGTCCCTGGGACGCCGCAGGCCACGGGCAACGAGGGCGTCGTGGATGCGGCAGTACTTGCGGCCGTCGAACGGGTGCAGCCGCTCCAGGCCGAAGGCCGTGACGTTGTAGCGGTGGTGGTAGACGATCGGGATCATCGTGCCGAGGGATGCCTCCTCGCACCGGTCTTGCCGCATGTCGCCGGCAACCGCCCCGAGCCTCGGCCTGTGAAGAGCCGACTCGCTTCATCACGCCCGTGGAAGCGGCTCGATCCCGACGGCGTTCGGGGGGACGAGGACCGGATGCGTCCGTTCGCAATCGACGACCTCCCATCGCTCCTCGTCGAAGTCGTCGGCCTCGACGATCAGGATCGCCTTCCTCTCGGCATCCTCCTCGTCGGCCGCCTCGACCTCGACCACATGAAGCTGCCAGACCGGAACCTCACGATACAGCCTCACCTGGAACTTCGTCGCCCCCTGCAAGTTCGTCCCCCGACGACATGCGGATCGGGCATCGTGGGGGATCGCACGCCAGCGACGGGCGGCCTCGATCTTGGCGACCCTGGCGGCCCCTCTGCTGGGGTACGGCCCTCCCACGGGATGCCATGCAGGCCCATCCTCGGCCAGCAGATACCAGCCCGAACCGTGCCGGACCTCGGATGCGGTCATCAACTGGTCCAGCCTCTCCAACTCCTGCTCGCTCATTTGCCCTGCCCTCCCTGGCAGTGAGGACTCGTTTTCCGTCGGGTTGCGAAGGGATCGCCCGACCAACCAGTTACAGTATAATCAATACAACTTTGAATTCAATAATGTTGAGCATCGAGTGCGGCGGTTGTCCTTTGCGAATTCACGCTCGAAGTAACCCGGTGTTATCAGCGAGTGGAATCCGTGGACACTTTGTGGCCGAATGCAGGTGGAGTGTGGAGCGGGTTTCGATCCGAAAGTGGAGGCCGAACTGGTCTCGGGCCACGAGCCGACGCCGTTTCTCCCGTCGCCGAACGAAGACCGGCGGCGAAGCAGCAGACCGTTGAAATTCAAACTATTAACACTATCATATAATTATGGCAAGAAAACCGGACCCGGACTCGGAGAAGCTCAGCAAGCAGGTCGTCTTCGTCTTGCAGCCCTCGCTCTTCGCCGCCTTCGAGCGGCGGTGCCGGGACCGCTACAAGTCGGTCTCCGAGGTGCTGAGGGAGCTGATGGCGGCCTACGCCCGGCAGGAAGAGTAAGGAATGGCCGGGGCGGCGTGCGAGGCCGCCCCGGCACGAAAGGATGCACATTGTCTAATTCTATTAAAGCATCGGAGCGCCGAAATCCTCGGGAGTATCCCAGGAAAACCGGGAGGCCGCTCACGCTCCAGACCCTCCGAGACCAGGCGAGGCCGACGGCGTGGCTGCGGGGCCTGATCTCCCCCCTCGACTTCGGCGTGAAGATCGGGACGATCGGCCCCCGGATGGAGCCGATCACGAAGCCGGTCCACTGCAACACCAACGACGAGATCATGGGGGCCTTCCGGGACGGCGACTGGGGCCGCATCGAACGCCTGTCCAACCCGATGCTGGACGATCACTGGGACGGCCGGAAGACCTACTACTACTCCTGCAACGGCTCGACTAGGAACCGGTTCGCCCTCGCCAACATCGACATCGACTGCCACGCCCAAGGCACTCGGCGGGGTGCCGCCGAGGCCGCAGAACATTTGCAGAACGAGTTCCTCCCGGACCTCTACCACGAGCCGAGCACGCACGAGGAGGGCCGCCACGGCTACTTCATCCTCGATAAGGGCGACCTCGAAGCGTCCCACGTCAAGGCGCTCCTGAAGGATCTGGAACGAGCCCTGGACGGCTACCTCCAGGCCCAGGGGTTCGACATCGAGCTGTGCGAGATCAAGGGCCTCCCGCCGGTCGTCACGTGGGGCGACGACGGACGGATCTCGAACTACACGGCGGGCATCCTGGCGAAGATCCCCCGCCAGGTCGATCGCTTCGACGAGTGGAGGCGCACGACCGTCCTGGACCAGTTCCAGGTCAGGAGGCTGACCGCCAAATTACGATCGTTGACCCCGCAGGCGTCCGACGCCGAGGAGATCGCCGCCCGAGTCGAGCCCTCGCCGTCGAGGTCGAAGGTCTCGGGCTCGATCGGCGGGACGCTGATCGGCGACGAGGAACTCGCCCAGCTCGCCGGGGACGGCCGCTACCTAAAGGTCGCCACGACCCTGATGGACACTCACGTCCCGAAGACCTCGGGCCGGACGGTGGTCATCGCCGAGGACGTGGCCGCCTTCCTGCTGCTGCTGAAGTTCTTCACGGGCCGCATGAACGCCGACGGCACGCTGCCGGTCCGGCGGTTCGAGGGGCTCTGGACGGGGCTGTACGAGGCGGGGGATGTCGGTCGGTCCTTCGACTGCCACCGGTTCAAGGCCATCCGGGACTACCTGTCCGACCTGGGCCTGATCGACTGGGAGGACAGCACCTTCATCATCCCCAGGATCGACGAGTCGGGGAAGAAGCGGAAGGGTCGGGCGTGCAAGTGGAAGGCCGGTCGAGCCCTGATGGGTATGCTCGACTGGGAGCAAGGCGATGATGAGGCCGAGGTGGCTGAGGGAGGGAGAGGAGAGGCACCCTTCGTAGGAACAGATCCCGAAGGCCCACCGCCGGGCGGACGGGAAGGGAGGAGAGGAGAGGCACCCTTTGTAGGAACGGACGAATCAGCTTCCCCAACGCTCCCTGATGTCATCGCCTTGTCGATCCGATCCCTCTCCTTCGTCCCGCACGATCTGAGGGTCAGGCCCGTCGAGTCGATCCCGTGCGAGTCCTGGCGACTCTCCCCCGAGGAGGTGACCCTCCTGATCCCCTGTTTCGAGGATTCCATCCGGCTCCTTGCGGCGTGAGGAAGGCCCGATCGGGGCCGTCGATTCGTCTTGTGACAATCCGACACGACCATGACCCGTCCACCCTCGTCCTGCGAGGTGGAGTTCGGGGATCGAACCCCTGCCGTCGGTGGGAATTCGGCGGCGGCGTATTCCGGGACTTCGACTTTCCGGCGGATTCTCAAGAGGTACACGCCACGCCTTTGGAACGGGAATAACAAAAAATGCCACCGGCGGAGTGCTCCACCGGGCCGGGGGGTGGGTCCAGCTTTCGCCGGAAACGCCCGGAATTTCCGAGAAACCATTTTTGCAACCGGGCCTGAACCTCGCCCCGCCTCCCCTCGTTGACGGCCGCCTTCGGTCACGATCATCACGGCGGTGTCGCCGGGGATGCGAGGGCCGCCTCCCCCGGCCTCGCCGCCCGGTCGTTTCGTCAGCCCAAGAGCGAGAGAAGGATCAGGCCGATGATGATCAGGGTGATCAGGCCCCGCTCGGCCTCGACCTGTCGTCGTGTCGTCATGGTTCCCTCCTTCGTCGTGTCGTCAGTCTCGGTGCGGCTCAAAACCGAAGTAGAACCTCGGCGACGACTGGAACATCAGGCTGCCCTTCACGCCGTCGGCCCGGCGGCGGACGACCACGAGCGGGGCGGCGAACCCAAGCACCTCGAAGTCGTCCCGGAGCTGGGCGGTGTCCCAGACCCGGCCGTGGTTGAACTCCAGATGCTCACGGCTTCCGGGGGCGGCGTTGATCTCGGCGAGCATCTCACGGCGGATCGATTCGGTCGGGTCGGTCATCGTTGCACCTCGTACTCGATCAAGGACGGGGCTCGGGACGCCAGCCCCGTTGGTGTCGGCGGGGCTGGCAAGTGTCGATAGCCGAGGTTGGCGGTCAGTACTCCTCCGGGAGCAGGATCGTCGTGCTGTAGCGGCGACCGAGGTCGTCCGCAGCCTCCGTGATGATCCAGAGCCGCTCGCCCCTGAGCGTCCGGTAGGCCGAAAGGATACGGCTGCCGTCGATCAGGGCCTCGTCGTTCAAGGTGCAGTCCTCGTCGCAGAGGTCTCCGCCCCAGTAGCCCTCCAGGTGGGCGGCGAGGAAGATCTCCGGGCTCTGGCCGCTGGCCCGGAGGGCTTCGAGGGCTCCGGGGGTGGCGACGATCTTGCCGGGGTGGAACTTGGCCGCCGTGGTCGTGTGGTGCGTCATGATTCGTCTCCGTTCGTGATGTCGTCTCGACCGACGGCCCTCTCGATGGTGTCGCCCCGTGCCGGCGGAACATCCGGCTCGGGGCCTGGAGTCGAGGCGGATCAATCGCCGCAGGCGAGGCAGAGCCAGAGCTGCTCGCCCGTCTCGGAATGCTCGGCCCAGAGGTCCACGGTGGGGTCGAGGTCTCCGCAGCCGTCGCACGTGCGGTCGGCGACGAGTCGATGGGCCGTGCGGCCTCGTCCGGCGAACGTCTCGGTCGTCGTCCCGCCGAGGATGTCGCCGAGGTGGAGATGGGAGCCGGGGACGGCCCGGCTCGATGACTGTTCGTGGGTCCGCATGGTCGTCCTCCCGTCGTGGGGTGGTTGATCTCGACGGGAGGACCGAGGGTGTCATCCGGTCATCCGGGTCCCGGAGGGCTCGGCGAAGGCCCGGTCCCAGGACTTCTCCATCGCCTCCTCCGACCTCTTGCCCGACAGGTACTCCAGCAGGCAGGCGGCGAACTTGTGGCCGTTGTCGGCGGGGCCGGTCTTGCCCTCCAGGAAGGCCCGGAATTGCTTCAGGGTACGGGGCACCGGGCCGACCTCGCCGGTCGCCTCGTGGGCCTCCTGGCGCTTCTGCTTCACCCTGGCGGCGGTGATCTTCTCGTCGCCCTCGGCGAGCGTCTCGAAGACCTTGATCCGCTGGTCGCCCGGCAGCTTCGCCAGCTCCAGGGCGGCCGAGACGGGCGTCTTCCCGGCGGCCACGCTCTCCTGGATCTTGGAATCGAGCATCACGAGGTTGATCAGGCTGGAGCACCACGCCTCGGACTTCTTCAGGCGTCCGGCGACCTGCTTCATCGTCAGCCCGTAGTCCTCCGTCAGCGAGCGGATCGCATGGGCCAGCTGGACGGGCCTGGGATCTTCACGCTGAAGATTCTCCGAGAGGTTCACCAGGGCCGCCTCAGCGTCGGAGAGGCGGCCGACGGTGTATTTCACCTTGAAGTCGGGGCACGTGCCGGACTCGATCAGCCACAAGGCCGCCCGCATCCGTCGGAACCCGCCGATGACCTCCAGGCGGCGGTCGAGCAGCGGGCGGGTGAGGATCGGGTTGAGCTGCCCCGAGGAGCCGTCCTCCGAGTCGCCCTGGCCCTTCTTCGGGAGCATGTCGAGGGCCAGCTCCTTGAGCGCCTCATCGACGGGAGGCTCCTCGCCGTTGCGGCTGAGGTTCTTCTTCCAGTCCACGACCAAGGCCCGTGGATCGACCAGGAAGATGTCCGATCGTGTGACCTTGTGGTCGCCGGTCTCTGCGGTGAACGCCATCTCGATGTCCTCCTCGTGAATGGTGGGATGATGTTTGCGTCGTGCTTGTCGGTGTCGGTCGTCAGCGCCTCGCCCGCCTGCGGCGTCGGCGTCTCCGCTCCCTGGCTCGGGGGCGTCGGGTCGTGGTCCTGCGGGCGGGATCGGTGCGGGATTCGCTCATGGCATGGCCTCGATGGGTTCCAACTTTTGCACTTCGGGTTGGGCTCGCCGGGAGGTGCGGTCCCGGCGAGCCCTCCGGTGGTGTCAGCCCTCGTCGTCGGGCAGGTGGCGGGTCAGGACGCTCGTCGGGATGTAGCTCGTCCCGCCCCCCTCGCCGAGGTCGTCGAAGCGGAAGGAGCGATCGGCCCGGCGGACCTCGGCCAAGGCGGCTCGGGCCTCGTCCCACGTCTCCCACTGCTCGACGAACAGCCGCCGGGGACGCCCGGCCAGCACCGAGCTGCGGTCGTAGGTCGAGTGGGCGTAAAGCACGGGTTTGGAGTGGCGGTAGGTCTCGCCCCGGCCCGACTCCAGCGTGAAGGTCGGGCGGGGGCGGACGGCGGTGCGGATCTCACGGATGCGGTCGAGCAGGTCGTTCACGGCGGGCCTCCGAAGGGGACGTTGTTGGTCAACGTCCCTCCCGGAGGTGTCGCTCGGCATCGCCGCCTTGCGGTCAGTTGAACTGCCAGGAGGCGAAGCGCCGGGGATCGAAGGCTAACGGCTCATCGCCGACGTGGTACTCGATCGAGCACGGCAGGTCGCAGCCCTCCCGCCCGTGGATCGATACCCAGTCCAGGTCGATGACCCGGCCCGAGCCGTCATACCGGCGCTCGCCCTCGGGATAGTCGCCGAGGTCGTCGTCGGGGACGTGGATCTGCGGCCCGAAGGTCGGGTCGTCGCTCAGCTCGTCGATGGCGTCGGACACGGAGTCGGCCTCGACGACTACGAACAACGGCGTGAACGACCCGCCGATCTCGACCAGCCACGCTTTGCCGAACCAACCGCCGGGGTTGATCACGGGGATGTCGGTCAGGTCGTGGCCGTTGAACGTGCAGGAGGCGGTGATCTTCATCGTCGTTCTCCACCGGGGTGAGGGTTGGTGTTACGCCCAGCCCGGTGGTGTCGATCTCGACCTCAGCGGCCCCGTGGAGGAGGGCCGCTTCTCCCGTGCGACGGTCGATCAGCCGGCGAGCATCGCCGGGATCGCTCTTCACGAAAGCCGTCGCCGATGCGATGTCCGTGAACCCACGATAGAGGCGTCGGGCAGCGGCATGGCCGTCGATCGTCGCCTCCCCCCGCCACGAGACCTCAAAGCAGGGATGGGCCTTCTCCCGCCGCCGGCCCCACTCCCGGCAGGCCCGCTCGAACTCGGGTTCGTCCTCCCGACCGGCTCCGTACACCACGTCGAGCACGGCCCGGCCGAGGACGTTGTAGCACTCGGCGGCGACCTCCAGGGCGGAGTCGGCGTGGTAGACGTAGAGGCTCGGGACCGCCCGGAGGTTGCGGCTGCGGAGGTACTGCGAGTGCTCCGAGCCGAAGAGGTGCCCGTCCCGCCACATCCGCTTCTTGATGAGGTCGTAACCCCGCCGGTCGAGGATCTTCCGCACATTGTGGAGGAGGCGGGACTCGGCGGCGCACCAACCCTGCGGCGACCACGAGCTGCGGCTGCGGTTGGGCCGCAGCACGGGATCGCCGGGCTGGCGGTATACGTAGCAGCGGGAATCGACGATCGACACGATCATGACCGGTCTCCGAAGGATGGCGTTGTTCACACCTCCTCCGGCGGTGTCGATCCATCTAGACGTAGACGCCTCCGAACGTTCGGTCGTGAAAGCATTAAGCGTCCGTCGGGGCGACGGTGGGCCGACCGATGAGGAGTTCGCCCCGCTCGCCGTCGTAGTCGTAGACGAGCGAGGCGGGCCTGACGGCGTGGGGGCCGAGTTCCTGGGCCTTGGCGTCGATCTCGCCGACCGTTGCGTGCGAGCAGAAGACGCCCCCGGAGAACTCGACCATGGCGGTGCCGTCGCCGTGGTCGTCCAGGTCGGCCGTGATCTCACAAGCCAGGTCGTCGAACTCGGCGACGATCCGCTCGACCTCGGGGTTCGTGCGGACCTCGACCGTGCCGTGGAGGCCGTACCAGATACTCATTCTCGGTCTCCCGTATTGCGTGGGGCGTCATCGGTCAGGGTGTCGCAGTTCGTCCGCTTGCAGCGGGCGAAGTAGGTTCCCATGCCGGGGACGATGCAGACCTCGTGGTCCGGGGCATCGCCCTCGCACTCGGCGCAGTACTCGTACTCGAATAGGCGTTCGAGCCATTCCTCGGGTGTCTCGTCCATCGCTCCGATTCCGACGTGGTGAATGTTCGTCACGTTCGTCCCGGCGGTGTCAGCGGTCGGCCATGAAGGCGTCGAGCCGCTCACTCTCGATCCCGAGCCGTTCAAGGCCGTGCCGAACACGCCTCCGTCGCTCGACGTGCAGCCCCCGCAGCCAGCCGACGACATCATGCGGGGCCTCCCCGGCTCGACCTTTCCTGGACTCGTGCAGCAATAACGTCCCGTCCCACACGGAGTCACGCCGAAGTCCAGGGCGACGAGCAGGCGGCGCAGGCCGTTGACCCGGCCCATGTGGACCCACTTGCCCCGCCGCCGGGCCTCCCGACAGGCGTCCCGGACCTCCGGCCCTTCATGAAGGCGTCCCGGCCGCCGATGAACAGGCAGTCGAACTCGTCCCAAGGGATGCTCCTCGGCGTCATCCCCTCCTGGACGCACAGGGCCGCCGGGCAGCCCAGCCGGCGAATCCGCCGCAGCCAGGGGCGGGAGAGGCGCGAGGTGTCTCGGCCCAGTCGAAGGGCTCATCAGGGGCCGTGGCGAAGAGGAGGCGGTCGCACGCCCGCTCAGGCCCTCACGCCGATGAGGCAGTCGTACTCGGCGGGCCGGAAGAGGCGGCGACCGGCCTCGGTGAACCGGTCGTTGTCGATGGCCACCCAGGTGTAGGACCCGGCCCGGCGGAGGTATCCCTCCCCGGTAGGTCTTGGGCTGGACGATCATCCCGAGCGGGAGGATGTCCCCGTTGTGGTGCTTCAGCGGGTCGGTGTGCTCGTCGATGTAGCCCGTCAGGTAGATCGGCATGGTGGGGCCTCCTTGCCCTCCCGCCGGTGTCGATCCCCCGTCAGTCTTCGAGATGCTCGTAAACCAGGGCATCGAAAGCGGCTGCAGGTCGTCCTCCTCGGGGTAGCCGCCTGATCGTCCCGGTTCTCCACCGCCCGCTGGCGGTGATCCAGCCAGGAGTACACGTCGCCCTCCCAGCCGTCGGGCAGGCCATACTCGCCCTTGAGCCGCCAGGCGGCACGTCGGCGATGTTCTCCAGGGTAGCTTCATACTCTCGGCGACCGTAGTCCTCCTCGTCGAGGATCGGATAGTCGGCGAGCCGCTCAGCGAGGCCGTGGTAGGTGCGGAAGGCGGCTGTGATCTCGCCGTCCCGGTAGACCCAGATCGAGAAGCCGTCCACGTGGCCGACCGCCCAGTGCGAATGGCTCTCCATCACCACGTCGGGGTCGTCGCCGTCCGTGAAGGGCTCCATCGCTTCGGCGATGGCGTCGGCGTTGCTCAGGTCGAGCAGGCGGCTGTCCCGGTTGTGGGTGTAGACGATCGCCCACTCCTCGGCATTATCGAGGTCGTCGAGTCGGTCCCACACGAAGCAGTCGAACCGGTTCCAGTTGCCCGCCGCCTCACGGGCGGCGTCCTCCAGGGTCATCACGCCGATCGTCATCATGATCATCTCCGTCGAGAGGGTGTGTTCGTCACACACCCTCCGGCGGTGTCGGTGGGCGGCGTTTGTCCCACTGCCCTTCGGCGAGGTCATCTGGCCAGGGCCGCCTCGGGTTCGTCCGCTTCGGTGGCCTGGGGACGGCTGAAGGCGAGGAGGTAGTCGGCGGCCTTCGACGCTTGGGCGCTCGCCGTGAAGATGAAGCGGGGGTCGTCCCGCATCGCCTTGAGCCAGTTCGCCAGGTAGGCGACGTGGTTGGTCAGGTTCTCGGAGGCCGGCACGCCCAGCTCACGTGCGAGGTAGCAGGCCCCGATCTCGGCGACGAGTTCGCCCATCGCATACGAGTTCTCCGCCTCCTTGCGGGACCAGTCCAGCCGGGTCGGGTGTTCGGTGGCGTGGACGAGTTCGTGGAAGACCGTCTCGTAGTACTCGTCCGGCTCCGTGAACGACGCCTTCGGCGGCACCTGCACGAAATCTCCGCTCGGCGAATAGAACGCCCGCCCGCCGCCGTGGCGGATGGCGATGCCGGTGGCTGCGATGGCCTCCTCGGCGGGCTCGTAGTCGATGACCGGCCCGGTGGTGTCATCCTCCGCCCGACCGGCCCGGAGGTGGTCGAGGTGATGCCCACGACCTGATCGACGTTGAAGACGGTGTAGGAACGCATGACGAAGAAGCGGTCCTCGTCGTCCTCGCCCCAGTCGTTGGTCACGGCCTTGGTGACCCGGGCTCGAAGACGATGCCGTCCCCACGCCGGCCGGGGCCGGGACGTGGGCCGGGCAGAGCATGACCCTGCCGCCGAGTTGCTTCCACTGGTTGAAGGTCGCCCACCACTTCGAGGTCAGCCGGAAGCGGGCCGCCGCCATGTCCAGGGAGGATCGGGTTGATCCCCCGGTACGCCTTGCGGCCGACGACGTTGGCGGGGGAGCCGGCGTTGGGGCCGACACGCCACGGTCGTCGCCAGGCGGGACGCCGCCGGCCTCGGGGCGGCGGTGATCTGCTCGGTGATGGACTGACGGAGCTGCTGCTGGCTGGCCATGACTCGCCTCCGGTCAAGGTTGGTTATCAACGACCGGAACCGGCGGTGTCGGTGGACCAATGAGAGCCCAGGGGAAGATGGCGGGCGGCTATTAGCGTGTAGAGTGGAGGTCCGGCCCCGAGTGGGACAGGCCGTCGGGGTGATAGCGATGGAGGGTGTCGGGGACGAGGGTTATCAGGATTGATAGCCAGGGCCAGGGGAACTGACACCGGCGGTGGAGTTATTATGGGGCTGTCCCGGCCCCCTTCGAGGTTGAGGTCCGATGTCCGATGCTGCATCGAGGAGCCCTGGTGGGCGGCTATTACTGGTTCCCTTCGCCGCTCGACGGCCGGACAGCCTGGGCCGTGCTGGGCTATGCGACCTGGGCTTCGATGCCGGGGGTCGGCCACGTCGATCTCTGGCCCGCCGTCGTCGATCGACTCGCCGCAGCGTGGGGACGGGATGCGAGGACGTTGCGCCGCCGGCTGGGCGACCGCTACGGGCCACCGAGGGTCGGGTCACCCGGCCGGGGCGGACGGTGCTGGTCCTGCACGGGGACGACGCCCCGGTGCCTGACTGGCGGGAGAAGCTGGTCGAGGCTTGCCGGCTCGGTGGCCGTGCCCATCGATTCCTATTCGACGAGCACGAGCGGAGGCTGCCGGGCGATCCCGAGGGTCGAGGAGGTTCTCGGGTTCCGCTACGATTGACCCTGTGTGGCGGAGTCCCCAACGTGATGCGACCGGTGTCCTGAGCCCCTCCTTGTCGCCTCGGTTGGTGCCGGGGCGTGTGGAGCGTGCCGCATCCGCCGCCGGGCTGCCGGAGGGGCCGACCCGGAGGGCGCAAAGCTTGGCCGTGCCGTTCTACGACAACCTGGAGGCCACCCCGATCGACGGGCTCACCTGCCTCGTCGAGGTGGAGCGGGTCTACGGCCTCGACTGGAACCGGTTCGGCGAGGGGCACTGGCGGGAACTCGCACGCATCTACGAGGGCTTGCCGGGGGCGGTGCGACTCCTCGACGTGCCGTGGTGGTTCGGCGACGACGAGGACGTGCCGCCGTTCCTGTGTGCGTCGGTGGAGCCGACCGGCTTGCAGGTTCACGGCGTGCTCCCGGAGGCCGACTGGCGGGCCTGGGACGGGCGGTTCCGGGACGAGGCCGCCGGGCTGCCGTGCCGGGTGCGGCAGTAGTCGGGTTGCGTGCCTGAATTCCCCGGAGCCTTGCGCCATAAAGGTCATCCGGGGCTACGGCGTTCCGCAGGGCATCGGGACGGCGAGTCTAAGCGTCGAAGGCGCGCAGGGTAGTTGGGATGAACATCGGAGTGCCGAATGCCGGTGGCTCGGCTCAATCGAGGGGATAGCATGTAATGAAGTACCTTCGCATTGAAGACAGAGAAGATGCCGCTCGCCTCCTGCAACGCCTGGTCGGCCGATATGTGCTCTTGAACGTTTCGGTGGACGGATCAGCTACGTCGATCTGCATCAATGTCGAGAGAGGCGGCTCGGCAGCGTGGAGGAAAAGGAGGACCGGAGGAGACGCTCGTGAACCTTTCCTCTCCAGTTTCTCTCCTGACTGATCGCACATTTAGTCCTCAACTACGAAAGACGTGAACAAACTGGCTAACAATTTCTACTCTATTCGAGAAGCAGTCAGGGGCGGCTGTGGGTCCAGACGGCAACGTGGCCCTGGGCAACCTTCCTCGGGACGGTGCCGACATGGGCAGTTTGCTTGCCGGTCTGGAGCGACGGTCCGCCGACATCCTGGCCGTCTGCAACTCCCTGGAGTTATCACTGGACACCGGTCTACTCTCCCTGCGTCGTTCGTTACCCCACAGCGTTGTGTTGATGGAAGATGGTGGGTTGTCTGACCACGCCAATTCCGTGCTTCATGCGTTCTCCGAGTCGCAGACCATCTACGCCCTACTTCCGCAACTCAGGGGCTTTGGCACCGGGAACGCCGGGAGGGGTCAAGACTTGCCGAGCAAGCGGGATGCCCGGCTGCGGTTCTACATGCAGCTCAAACGTGACAACCCCCTTCGCACCAGCCGCCCAGTGAACTTCGTCGCCTATGAACTGAAGCCGCTGAACATTTCGTCTGGTCTGAGGTGGAATTGTGCCTCAGACCCACGAACGGAGTCGGTCGATTTGCTCCTTGAGTTGAGCGGGAGCCCTGTCTTCACCGAGGTCAAAATGGCAGGCGACAAGTTGGTGTCGTCGGCGGTCGTTCAACTCTTGTACTACGCCTCGGTTCTCGCCAACGACAAGCAGAGGGCTCGCTTGGCCAGAGAGTTCGACTGTTTCACGACTCAAGAACCTTGGCTTTGCGTCATCGCCGAGCAGCGTGAGGACGCCGGATTTGCCGACGACCTGGCCGCTGCCGTGTCTTTCCTCAAGCACGCAGAAACCCGAAGGACACTTGCCCCGTTCTTCTGCGGGGCCGTGATCCTCAGCATCCGTGAGAACCCAGAGCCGTTTTGCAGTGTGGGAGGCATCCCGTCATTCCAGACCGTCGAGAACGGCGAGCACTTCGTCGAGTGGAGAAGGTAACGAGAGGGCGGCTCGGGGTGATCGGGGGTGCGGTCGCTTCGTCGGCGAAGGCGATCTCTCGGCCGAATCGGGCCGTCGAGAAGAGCCTCCCGAGCGGGTCGGTGGGTGGCGTCCCGGTGAGGAACTTGGGTACATAACGCAGGGGCGGGTGCCCTCACCGGAGATCACCATGAGAGTCTGGTGGTGCAACCAGTCGGACCAGTGGGATGTCGAG
The DNA here is from genome assembly GCA_046349995.1 of Isosphaeraceae bacterium. GTDB lineage: Bacteria > Planctomycetota > Planctomycetia > Isosphaerales > Isosphaeraceae > Aquisphaera. Next base: position 75,474 of record JAXMBE010000001.1, read on the forward strand.
CGGCCCAGCGGGGTCGTGTGCAGCTCCGACCCGACGGCGGACGGCGGGAACGCCAGGTACAGGAGGACCGTCGGAGAGGTGAGGGCGGGCGATCTGGTCGTCCACTACCGTAAGCCCCACGTCGTCGCCATCAGCCGAGCCCTGGAAGACGGCACCCACCACGACCAGCTGCCGTTCCTCCAGGGCGATGACTACGGGTCGGGCTGGCGGTTCCGCACTGAGTACTTCGACCTGGAAAAGCCGGTGCTGCGGGAGGCATTCGGCGAGGCCCTGGTGCCCTTCCGGGTGAGCCGCTACCCCATCGACAACCGGGGCTTCGTCTGCCAGGGGTACTTCTTCCCCTTCGACCTCCGGGGCCTGGTTGTCGTCCTCTCGCATGTGGAGGAGGAACTGCCCGCCTGGCTCGACGCCCACCGACCGAGCCGCCCCCTGCTGCCCGAGGAAGTCGGCGAGAGCCTAGCCCTATGGGAGGGTGCGGTCTCACGGATGACGGTGAACGCCTACGAGCGGAACTCGGAGGCCCGGCGGCGGTGCATCGAGCACTACGGTGCTCGATGCGTCGTCTGCGGGATCGACTTCAGAAAGGTCTACGGGGAGGTCGCCGAGGGGCTGATCCACGTCCACCACCTCAAGCCGATCAGCGAGGTTGGCAAGGGATACGTGGTCAATCCGGTCGAAGACCTGCGGCCGGTCTGCCCCAACTGCCACGCCGTGATCCACCTCCGCAGCGGCCACCCGTACTTAATCGAGGACGTGAAGTCGTTCCTGAGCGGGTCCGTCGATGGTCGAAGCGATGGGCCTTCGGGTCACTCCTGAAGGCTCGCTTCTCGCTTGAGCATGGGCGATATTATGTCTCCAAGGGCAACGCCGAAAAACCTCCCGCATGCTTGCAACTCGGGCAGAGTCTGGTAAGGTTGACCAAGGATCGACGTTGCTCGTGGAGGCCGGTGCGTGGCCAAGTTGCGGGACTTCCTGCGCATCTCCGAGGCCGCCGAGTACCTCGGGGTCTCCCCGAACACCCTCCGCAACTGGGAGAGGGCCGGGAAGATCCTGGCGCATCGGCACCCGGTGAACCGCTACCGGCTATTCCGCCAGCAAGACCTCGACACCCTCCTGGGTCAGGTCGATCGGGCCGACCCCAGGGACAAGGTCCGATAGGTCATCTTTGCGAGCCGGGCGTGCCGGGCCGAGGTCGTGCATGGAATCTCCCCGCTGGAACATCATTACCCCCTCGAAGTTCGAGTGGGAACGGCGGGGACTCGACTTCGTCCGCAAGGCGCTGCCGGACCACGACCCGTACCGGGCCTGGTCCAACTTCGAGTTCCAGGCCGACGACGGGGCGATCTACGAGGTCGATCTGCTCGTCCTGACCAAGCAGGGCTTCTGGCTGGTCGAGTGCAAGGCGTGGGAGGGCCGGATCACGGGCGACTCGGGCTCATGGACGCTGACCAGGGGTGGCAGGGCTAGGTCCGAGGACAACCCGGCCATCCTCGCTAATCGCAAGGCGAAGGCCCTCTCATCTCTCCTCAAGGCCCAGGCCGCCGTCGAGAAGATCAAAGTTCCCTGGCTCGATGCCCTGGTCTTCCTCTCGGCCGACGATGTGCAACTCGACCTGACCGGCCCGGCCCGCAACCGGATAGCCCTGAAGGACCGCCCCGCCGAGGGGGATCGGCCGGGGCGTAAAGGTATCGTCGCCGCCCTGCTGAGCCGGGATTGTCCGGGGGTCGATCCCGAGCCCCGCTCGCCGATCGACACAAGGGTCGCCAAGGCGCTCTCCCGTGCGATGGAGCAGGCGGGCATCCGCCCGTCGCAACGGGCTCGGCGGGTTGGCGACTACGTCCTCACCGAGCTGATCGCCGACGGGGCGGGCTACCAGGACTGGCTCGCCAGGCACACCTCGTTCGACGACGTGCATTGCCGTGTCCGCCAGTACACGCTCGCCCAGGCGGCCTCGGAGGAGGACCGAAAGCGGCTGCGGCGGGCGGCGGCCCGTGAGTTCCAGATCATCCAGACGCTCGACCACCCCGGCATCCTGCCCGTGCTCGACTACAAGGAGCACGAGAACGGGCCGGCGCTACTGTTCCGCTACCTCGACCCGCACGCCGTCCGCTTTGACCACTACCTGGCGACGAATGCCCACAAGCTGACCGCCGAGCGTCGGCTCGACCTCCTCCGTCAGGTTGCCGACGCCGTGCGCTATGCCCACCGCAAGCGGGTGATCCACCGGGCTTTGAGCCCCCAGAGCGTCCTAGTCACGGACGCCGCCTCGCCGACGCCCCGGCTCCAGATCTACAACTGGCAGGTCGGCGTGCGGGAGTCGGCCTCGACCACAGGCCGGGCGACGGTCGTCGAGGATCTTGTCGAGTCGCAAGCTTTCGTCTACATGTCGCCGGAGGCCCTCGCCGACGACCGCAAGGTCAGCGAGGCGTCGGACGTGTTCTCGCTGGGGGCCATCGCCTTCCAGCTGTTCGCCTCACGCCCGCCCGCCACGAGCCCTACGGACCTGTCCCGAATCTTGAGGGAGCAGAAGGGGCTGAGCATCTCCTCGGTCCTGGATGGGGCCGGGGCCAAGTTGGAGGAGCTGGTCCAGTGGAGCACCCACCCCGACGTGCTCACCCGGATCGGGTCCGTCGAGGACTTCCTGACGCTGCTCGACGATGTCGAGGACGAGCTGACCGCCCCGGCCGAGGCCGTCGTTGTCGATCCCTTGCAGGCCAAGCGGGGGGACCGGCTCGAACACGGGTTCGTCGTGCAGCGGGTGCTCGGGCAGGGGGCGACGGCCACGGCCCTGCTGGTCACTAAGGACGAGAAGGAATACGTCCTCAAGGTGGCGATGGACGAGGAGCAGAACGCCAGGCTCCACGAGGAGGCCGAGGCCCTGCGGTCGCTCCACAGCGAGTTCATCGTCGCCATCGAGGACGAGCTGATCATCGGCGGCCGATCCGTGCTCGTCCTCCAGAAGGCGGGCGACCGGACGCTGGCCGCCCTGCTGCGGTCCGAGGGCGTGCCGGGCCTGGAGATGCTCGCCCGCTACGGCGACGACCTGCTCTCGGCCGTCTGCTCGCTGGAGCGTCACGGCGTGGTCCATCGGGACATCAAGCCGGACAACGTCGGCATCCGCTCGCTGACAAAGGGGCGGAATCAGCTCATCCTCTTCGACTTCTCGCTGGCGAGCGCCCCGCTGGACAACATCCGGGTCGGCACGCCGGGCTACACCGACCCGTTCCTCGCCCACCGGAAGCCCCGCCGTTGGGATCTGCATGCGGAGCGGTATTCGGCGGCGGCGACACTGTACGAGATGAGCCTCGGGGCGGGCGTGCTGCCGCAGTGGGGCGACGGCAAGTCTGACCCGGCGATGACCGACGCCGACCTGGCGATCGACGCCGAGAAGTTCGACCCGAGCGTGCGGGAGGGGCTGGTCGAGTTCTTCCGCAAGGCGCTCGACCGTGACCCCGAGCGGCGATTCCACAACGCCGAGGAGATGCGGTGGGCCTGGCAGAAGGTCTTCCAGGAGGCCGAGGAGAGGAAGATCACCACGCCGAGCGGCGAGGAGGTCGATCTCCGGGTGGGCCTGGAGCAGGCCGACCTTTCGACGCCCGTGGCCGCCCTGGGCCTGAGCACCCGTGCCCTGAACGCCCTGGAGCGGGCCGACATCCTCACCGTCCGCAACTTGCTGGAGTACCCCACCGGCGACATCCACCTGATGCGTGGGGTCGGCTACCGGACCCGGCGGGAGATCATCGAGTACGTGACCCGGTTGCGGGGCCGATTCCCCGGAGTCGATCCCGCACGATCCAAGGAACAGCCGGCACCGGACGAGCCCTCGGGTCCGCCGACCCTGGAACGCCTGGAGCACCGGGTCCTCGGGATCAAGATCCCCAAGAAGGACGCCGAGTGGCGCATCCGCACCGCCCTGCTGGGGGTGGAGGCGAACGAGTACAAATCGCCGGACCATTGGCCCAGCCAGTCTGACATCGCCGACTCGCTGGAGATCTCCCGAGCCCGTGTTGGCCAGATTGTGACGGCCGACCGTGCCCGCTGGAGCAAGGACTCGGCGATCACGGCGTTCCGCCACGAATTGTGCGAGCAGGTCCAGCGCCTCGGCGGGGTCGTCACGATCCCGGAGATCATCGACCTGACCATCCTGCTGCGTCCCGCCTCGGCCGCCTCGGAGTCGGCCTACCAGCAGCGGATGGCGTCGGCGGTCGCCAGGGCGGCGGTCGAGACGGAGAACTCGATGGCGGTCCCCCGGTTCCAGGTGCGCCGGGCGGCGGGGAGGGTCGTCGTGGCCTGTTCGCCGGAGTTGGCGGCGTTCGCCGAGGAGCTGGGCCGCAGGGCGGACCGGCTTGCGGAGTCCGACCCGCTGCCGCCTCCGCTACGGGTCTTCCAGGAACTCTACGAGGTCGGCCAGCCCCAGCAGCCCCTCGGCTGCCAGCCGTTCGGCAACGAGCGCTTGCTGAAACTCGCCGCCGCCATGAGCGGGCGGGCGGCCGTCTCGCCCCGCCAGGAACTCTACCCTCGTGGCATGGCCGCCGAGCGGGCGCTGCGACTCGGCCTGGGGGCGCTGTCGGGTCTGGGTCTGGGCGACGGCGAGGACGGTTTCACCATCGACCAGATCCGGGACCGGCTGCGGAGCCGCTACCCCGAGGCCGAGCCGCTGCCGGGCCGACCCGACCTCGACGCCCTGCTGCACCGGGTGGGACTGGAGGTCCGCTGGGACGACGAGAAGCACGTCTACCGCCGCCGAGACTCCAAGATCCTCGCCACGTCGGGCTCCTCGATACCGAGGCGACGGACCACGGCGACCTCGACCCGCAAGGTGGAGGTCACGCCCGACCTGGCCGAGGCCCGCCAGTTCGAGGAACGGCTGCGGCACGCCCACGCCGACGGCGGGTTCCTCGTGCTCAGCGTCCGGCCCAGCCGGATGCGGCGGTGCGAAGACGAGCTGTTGAGGCGGTTCCGCCTGGAGCGGATCTCCTTCGACGACCTACTGATCGAGGCCCTCCGCAAGGAGGCCGACGAGCTGGAGATCGACTGGAAGGTCGTCGAGCAGGCCGACGGGGCGGATCGCACCGGCCAGGACTGGCAAAACCTGATGCACCTCGTCGCTCGGGTAACCCCGAAGATCACCGCCGACCTGTGCAACCGCAGCGGGCACTTGCTGATGGTGCATCCGGGGCTGATCGCCCGGTATGACCAGATGGCGGTCCTGGAGACGCTCCGGGACCGGGTGGGCCACGACGTGCCTTGCCCCGGCGTCTGGGTGCTGGTGGCGACTGACGGGCAGCACGACCTGCCGACGCTCGACAACGCCGAGATCCCCCTCGTAACCCCCGGCCAGCGGGCCAGAGTGTCCGAAGCGTGGGTCGATAACATCCACCGAGGAGCGGCGAGCAAGGCTCCCCATGCCATGGTCGGCGATGGAGGCGACCGCCGATGATCGACACCAAATCACTCGTCCCGCAGTTGCAGAAGCAGGTGGGACTGCTGACGGAAGACCTGATTGCACAGGCCAGGAACGACGCCTCCGTGGGGGCATTCCTCCGGGAAAACCACAAGAAGCTCCTGGAGGCCGAGCGGCTCTCGCAGGGCTACGAGGAGTGGTCGGAAGACTACCTCGAACAGGTCGCCGTCTCTTGGGTGCTCTCTTGCGTCTTCGTGCGGTTCCTTGAGGATAACCATCTCATCAACGAATGCTGGATCGCCGGAGAGGGAGACCGGGGAAAATTGGCCGACGGCTCCCACGAGATCTTCTTCCGAAGCCACCCACACGAGACGGATCGGGAGTACCTCAAGTTCGTCTTCCGTGAGGTCGGGAAGATACCCGCCGCCAAAGAGCTGTTCGACGAGGACAAGGTGACCCTCTGGGCCGTCGATCCGAGCGGTGATGCGGCCCGACGACTCCTCCTGTTCTTCAAGGAGATCGACCCGGAACGGGGAGGGCTGAAGCGACAATTCGACACGAGGGAGGTTCGCACTTCGCCCCTCGTCGATGTCTACGAGAGATTGGCCCCACAGGCCCAATTCCTCGGCGACCTCTATCAAGACTTGTCGGAGCACGCCCGGAAGAAGTACGCCCTCCTGCAAACGCCCGAATTCGTGCAGCAAATCATCCTCGACCGAACGCTCGATGAGGCCATCCGTGAGTACGGGCTGAAGAACCTGCGGCTCATCGACCCCGCCTGCGGATCGGGGCACTTCTTGCTGGGTGGGTTCGACCGGCTCTTTGACCGTTGGATGCAATCTGACGAGGTCCGGGGCAACCCGGTCGTCGCCGCCCAGAATGCCTTCGACAGCCTGTTCGGCGTGGACATCAACCCGTTCGCCATCGCCATCACCCGATTCCGAATGCTGGTCGCCGCAGTCCGGGCTTGCGGTGTCGATAAACTCAACCAGCAGAGCTATGCCTGGAGGCTAAACCTGGCCGTGGGCGATAGCCTCGTATGGGGAAGCCGACCGGGATTCGGCGGTGGTCGAGATCGCATTCTGACTCAACGAGCTTTCGAGTTCTATCCGTCTCAAATTCTTCGGATCGAGGATGTTTCCGAAGCGATAAGGATACTCGACCAAGGTTATCATGTGGTCGTTGGCAATCCCCCATATATCATCGTCCGAGACCGGGCTCAAAACGCCCTCTACCGCCAGATCTACTCGACCTGCCACCAGAAGTACTCGCTCGGTGTGCCATTTACCCAGCGATTCTGGGATCTGGCGATTCGCAAGGGGGAGCGGGTCAATCCAACCGCCGACGCCGTCAGCCCGTCGGCGGGCTTCATCGGCATGATCACGGCCAACTCGTTCATGAAGCGAGAGTTCGGCAAGAAGCTGATCGAGGACTTCTTCCCCAAGGTTGATCTCACTCACGTCATCGATACCTCGGGAGCGTACATTCCCGGCCACGGGACGCCGACCGTGATCCTGTTCGGCCGACCCCGGAAGCCGGTCGGCGAGACTGTCCGGGCTGTGCTGGGCATCAAGGGAGAGCCGGGGACGCCGAGTGATCCCTCCCAGGGGTTCGTTTGGCAGTCAATCATCAGGCAGATAGACATCGCCAATGCTCAGGACGAATTCACCTCCACGGCAGACGTTCCCCGGACGACGTTCAATGTTCATCCTTGGAGCATCGGCGGCGGTGGGGCCGCTGAGTTGGTGGAAACCATTGATGAGAACGCAAACCTGACTCTCTCGGAGTTTGCCGAGAGCGTCGGCATCACGTCATTCACTCTGGAAGACGATGTTTACATCCTGCCTTGGGATGTTTCGAACCGAGTCGATATCGATCGAGCCTCGCTTCGAGAAATGGTCGTAGGAGACACGTTGCGAGACTGGTCAGGTACTCGGTGTGATCCGGCCGTTTTCCCTTACGATGGCTTCTTCCGGCCGATCGAGGAAAATGCTTCTCGACCGGTATTTCGCTACCTCTGGAGTTACCGAACGAACCTCACCAACAGCAAGATGTTCGGTGCAAAGACCAAGGTCCAATCGGGGCTCCGTTGGTACGAGTACGGCAGGCTCACTCATTCCAAGCTCCAGACCCCCCTCTCCATCACCTTCGCCTTCGTCGCCACACACAATCACTTCGTACTCGACCGAGGCGGTAAGGTGTTCAATCGCTCGGCACCAATCATCAAGCTGCCCGCCGACGCTACGGAGGACGACCACCTCGCCCTGCTTGGCCTGCTCAACAGCTCCACGGCTTGCTTCTGGATGAAGCAGGTGTTCTTCCCCAAGGGGGGCGATCACGTCGGAACAGAAGGTGCGAGGGTACGTCGCACATGGTGGGATGAGCGTTATGAGTTCGCCGGAACACAACTCCTGAACTTCCCCATCCCAGAGGAACGCCCTCTCGCCCTCGCTCGCCTCCTGGACCACCTGGGCCAGGACCACATCGGCAAGTTTCCCGATGCCGTCGTGCAACGGTGCCTTCCCACGCAGGCCGTGCTGGAGGAGGACCGTGCGGAGGCTGCCAGTATCAGGGGCCGGATGATCGCCTTGCAGGAAGAACTCGACTGGGAATGCTACAAGCTATACGGCCTGCTCGGCGACGATCTCGGATATGCTGATATCGATCTGCCGGAGATCCGGCTGGGCGAGCGTGCCTTCGAGATCGTCATGGCACGGCAGATCGCCGAGGGCACGTTGCAGTCAACGTGGTTCGAGCGGCACGGCTCGACGCCGATCTCCGAGATCCCGGCGCACTGGCCCGACGCCTACCGCTCGCTGGTCGAGCGCCGCATCCGTGCCATCGAGGCGAACAAGGAAATTGGGCTGATCGAGCGTCCCGAGTTCAAGCGCCGCTGGAACGATGAGCCCTGGCACGACCGGCAGCAGCGGGCTCTCAAGAACTGGCTCCTCGATCGCCTCGAAACGCCCCGATACTGGCCGGGTGTCGATCTCCAGAGTACGGCCCGACTGGCCGACCGGGCCAGCGCCGATCCCGACTTCCTGCAAGTCGCCTCCCTCTACCGGGGTCGCCCCGACTTCGACGTGGCCTCACTGGTCCTCGAACTGGTCGAGGCCGAGGCGGTCCCCTTCCTGCCGATCCTGCGATACAAGCCCTCGGGGCTCCGCAAGCGGGAGGTCTGGGAACGCACCTGGGATCTCCAGCGCCAGGAGGACGCCGGCCAGGACGTAGGCAACATCCCGGTGCCGCCCAAGTATGCCACGGCCGACTTCCTCAAAAACGACTACTGGCGACTCCGGGGCAAGCTCGACGTGCCGAGGGAGCGGTGGATCAGCTACCACCACCTCCAAACGGAGAGTGACTCCACCTTGGTCATCGGCTGGGCCGGGTGGGATCACCTCCAGCAGGCGCAGGCACTTGTCGCCTACTACGACGCCCGAAAGCGGGAGGGCTGGGACGCCCGGCGGCTGACGCCGATCCTGGCCGGTCTCTACCAACTACTGCCCTGGATTCACCAGTGGCACCCCGAGATCGACCCCGAGTTCGGCGACACTGCGGGCCAGTCGTACCAGGCCCTGCTTGAGAACGACGCCCACGAGTTGGGCCTGACCCTGGACGACATCCGCAACTGGCAACCTCCCCAGGCGACGACCCGGCGACGGGCGAGGACATGACGATGGACAAGCTCATCAGCGAGCTTCTGATCCTCCCCGAGCAAGTTCGGCAGGGAGACTTCGTCCTCAAACTTACTCGGGGGGTCACCGAGCCCGAGCAGACACTCGACCAGTACGTCGTCACCCCGCAGCTTCTGGAGTCGTTCGACGATGCCCTCGGCTTCATCCGCCAGGCAGTCGATGCGACGAACAGCAAGGCGTGCGACCTGCACGGCAGCTTCGGTGCGGGCAAGTCGCACTTCATGGCCGTCCTGCACCTGATCTTGCAGCACAACCCCACAGTCCGGGCCAGGGACGACCTGGCCAAAGTCTGTGCCAAGCACGGCTGGGTCGAGGACAAGAAGTTCCTCCTCGTGCCCTACCACATGCTGGGCTCCGCAAACATGGAGTCGGCGATCCTGGGCGGGTACGTCGATCACGTGATGCAGCGGCACCCGGACGCCCCCTTGCCGGGCGTCTACCTGGCCGACGAGATCTTCAAGAACGCCGCCCAGCACCGCCAGCGGCTCGGCGACGAGAAGTTCTTCGAGGATCTCAACCGGGGCCAGCAGGCGTCCAGCTCGGGCTGGGGCAAGCTCGCCACCGGCTGGAACGCCGCCCGATTCGAGGCCGCCCTGGAGGCCCCTCACTCCAGCGAGGAGCGGACCCGGCTGGTCGGCGACCTCGTGCAGCACGTCTTCCCTGCATTTAGGGGGATCGCTCAAGGAAAAGACAACGGTTATGTTGATCTCGATCTGGGCTTGAGCGTCATTAGCGCACACGCCAAGTCGCTCGGATACGATGGTTTAATTCTCTTCCTTGACGAGCTGATTCTCTGGTTGGCGGGCCATTCGGCTGACCTGGGTTACGTCCAGCGGGAAGGAAACAAACTAGCGAAATTGGTAGAGTCCCAAAAGTCCGATCGCCCCGCCCCGATCATCAGCTTCGTCGCTCGCCAGCGTGACCTCCGTGATCTGATCGGCGAGAAGGTTACCGGAGTTGATTCTCTCAATTTCTCGGAAATGCTCTCACACTCAGAGGGAAGGTTCCACACCATCACTTTGGAGGACCGCAACCTCCCGGTCATCGCCCAGAAGCGGGTCTTGCGCCCGAGGGACGCCGCCTGTCGGGCGGAGCTGGAGCAGGCGTTCGAGAAGACCGCCCAGGTGCGGCAGGAGATCCTGGAGATCCTGCTGACCAGGGAGGCCGACCGGGCGATGTTCAAGCTCGTCTACCCGTTCAGCCCGGCCCTGATCCAGGCGCTCGTGGCCGTCTCCAGCGCCCTCCAGCGGGAGCGGACGGCCCTGAAGATCATGCTCCAGCTCCTGGTCAACCGGCGGGACACCCTGCGGCTGGGTGACGTGATCCCGCTGGGCGACCTCTGGGACGTGGTTGCCCACGGCGACGAGGCGTTCAGCGCCGTGATGAAGGTGAACTTCGAGAACGCCAAGAAGCTCTACCAGAACAAGCTCCGCCCCATGCTGGAGCAGCAGCACCAGCTCGACCTGGAGGTGGACCGGGAGCGTGCGTCGGAGAGCGACGAGATCGCCACCCGGCTGAAGCTGTACGAGAACGACGACCGCCTGGTGAAGAGCCTGCTGCTGTCGGCCCTGGTCCACGGGGTCGAGTCGCTCAAGGACATGACCTGCATGCGGCTGGCCGCCCTGAACCACGGGTCCATACGGTCCCGCATCCCCGGCCGTGAGCATCAAGTCGTCGCCCAGAAACTCCGCACCTGGGCCGGGATGGTCGGCGAGATCCGGGTGGGCGAGGAGCCGACCAACCCGACCGTTTCGATCCAGCTCTCGGGCGTCGATACGGAAGGCATCATCGAGGCGGCACGGGTCTACGACAACCCCGGCAACCGCCAGTACCGGCTGCGGCAGATGCTCTTCAAGTCCCTCGGCGTGCCCGAGCAGGACGAGATGTACATCTCGCACGCCTTCTGGTGGCGGGGCAGCAAGCGATCCTGCGACGTGCTGTTCACCAACGTCCGTTCCCTGCCCGACGAGTCGTTCCGCTCCGCCGACGAGTGGAAGCTCGTGATCGACTTCCCGTTCGACGCCGAGGGCCACTCGCCCGTCGAGGATCTGGACCGGGTCAACACGTTCCGGGAGAAGGGCGAGCGGCACCGCACGATCGTCTGGCTGCCTTCGTTCTTCTCGCCTCGGACCCAGGCCGAGCTGGGGAAACTCGTCATCATCGACCGGCTGCTCCTCGGCAACAACCTCGACCAGCACGCTCAGCACCTCTCGCTCCAGGACCGGCAGACCGCCCGGCTCTTGCTCCAGAACCAGCAGAGCGCCCTGTCCCAGCGGCTGCTCCAGGCGGTGGAGGCCGCCTACGCCATCCGCTCCGAGCCGACGCCCGGCACGCTCGACGCCGCCTACGACATGAGCGAGTCGCACTTCCAGTCGCTCTACCCGACGCTGGTGCTCCAGCGTCCGGTGGGTGCGAACCTGGGCGAGGCGCTGGAGCACCTGCTCGACCAGGCCCTGTCGCACCAGTTCCCCAAGCACCCGAAGTTCGGGCAGGAGATCAAGCCCGGCAAGGATCTGAGGCAGGTTCTGGAGGTCTGCCAGGAGGCGGCCCGCACGCCCGACGGCCGGGTCTTCGTCGAGGACAAGGCGGTCCGGCAGAAGCTCCGCAACGTCTGCAACCCGCTCGAACTGGGCCAGATGTCCGAAACGCACTTCGTGCTCGGCAACTCGTGGAAGAACCACTTCAACCGACTGCTGGCCGCCTCGGGGCAGCCCAACCCCACGGCAGCGGACCTGCGGCGTTGGATGGACCAGCCGGACGAGCGGGGGCTGCCCCGTGAGGTCCAGAATCTCCTGATCCTGACCTACGCCGACCAGACCAACCGCTCGTTCGTGCGATACGGCGGGAACTACGTCCCCACGATGGACGACCTGCCGAATGAGCTGGAACTCCAGGAGCAGGCCCTCCCGGACCTGAAGGACTGGGAGCAGGCGGTGGACCGTGCGGCCAACCTCTTCGGCCACGCCGTCTCCAAGCTGCTGAACGCCTCGAACCTGGCGGCCCTGGCCTCGAAGGTGGGCGGGAGCGTGGCCGAATATCGCCCCGACTGCGACGGCCTCCCCGACCGGCTCCATCTCGTGCTCCGAGACCTCGGGGTGTCGGAGGCGGAGGCCGCCGGGGCGGAGCGGGTCAGGACGGCCGGGGCGGTCAAGTCGCTGCTCGCCGCCTGCGACGGCAAGGAGCCGACGAAGCTCGTCGGGGCGCTGTCCGGGGCGAAGTTGGAGACGAACGCCACGACGATGGGGCGGAGCTTGAAGTCGGCCAAGGCCGTGCTCGAAGCCTTGAGGAGCACCCGCTGGGATCTCTTCACGGCGGTCTCCGCCATCCAGGGCGATCGGGCCGGGGAGGCGTCCGGGCTGATCCGGGATGTCGCCACCTGGCTGAAGTCCGACGAGCATGCCCTGGCCGGCGGCCTGGCCTCCAGGCTCTCCGAGGCCGAGGGCCGGGCGATCAAGCTGCTCACCCCGCCGAAGCCGCCGAGGCCCGAGCCGGTCAAGCATGAGCCCCCGAAGCCCGGCCCCGACGGGACGAGCTGGACGCCCGTCGGCACGGGGAAGCGGGAACGGCTGACCCCCGAGGACTGGTCCACGACCGCCCGGCAGCTCCTCCGAGATCTGGAGAGCAACCCCCGCCACCGGCTCACCGTCGAGTGGACGATCGAGGAGGGGCCGGCATGAGCGTCGGAGCCCTCAGCCCGCAGCAGCTGCGGTCGATCGTCGAGGAGAAGTGGGACCGGGACGAGGACGCCCTCGCCGTGGGCCTGCACGTCGCCGCCCCGTGGGCCGGGCCGGACGAGGTGGAGTTCGGCTTCGGCAAGGCACGGATCGTCCGGGCCGACACGGTCTTCGGGGTCCGCCAGGCGCTGCGGGACGCCGAGAAGGCCCGATCCCGGATCATCCTTCTGACCCGCTTGCAGCAGGCCGACCTGGGGCTCGATGTCGTCGCCCGACTGGCCCGCAGCCGCCTCTTCCCCATCGACAACTGGGCCACCCTCTGCGCCCTGTTCCGGGCGAAGGAACTGGACCGCTCCATCTGCGACCCGGCCGTCGCCCAGGCCCTGATCGAACACGCCCCGCCCGACGGCTACCCTCCCGTCTCGGCGGGCATCCTCGACGGCGGGACCGTCTGGCGTGCCCTGGGCCGCCACGCCTTCGACATGGGCGAGAGCGAGCCCGACCTCGTGTCGCTGCTCCTCTGGGCCGCCACGAAGTCCGGTTCGGCCCGCTACCTGGCCGCCACGCCGGAACTCCGGGTCAGCCTGCGGAACCGTCTGGTCGCCGGCCTCGGGGACGCCGGCGACTCCGTCCTCCGCTTCGTCGAGGCCGGTGCCGGGGCCGACGCCCTGGCCCTCGCCGTGGCCTGCCAGGTGGTGTACGGCGACGGGTCGGGCTCGACGCTCGAAGCCGCCGCCGCCCGGATGGAGCAATACCACGGCAATCGGCCGATCCCCCAGACGATCGGCCGATTCCTGGGCCGTGTCGCCGCCGACGCCGTCGCCGACCTGGACCGGCGAGACGACGCCCCCACCGCCCACCGCCACCTCCAGCGGGCCGACGAGCTGCTCCGGCAGTTCCGCTGCGAGGGGCAGGCCCACCGCAGCCCCCTCACCCCCCTCGGCTACGAGCAGCGACTGGCACGGTTCGGTGCCCAGGTCGAGGCGGCGGTCGCCACGCCGGGCGAGGGGGCGGTCCGAGCGTGCGAGCGGCTCCAGGCGGAGGTCGTGGAGCACCGGACCGCCCGACTCGGGCGGCGACGGGACCAGATCGCCCGGACCGAGATGGCCCTGCGGCTCGTCCGCTGGCTCTCCCGCCCCCT
>JAXMBE010000002.1:0-56558 GCA_046349995.1 Isosphaeraceae bacterium
CCGGATGATCGAGGCCCGCGCCTACCGATCGGCACGCCGCTCCGAACCGACCCTGAAACCGCGCCCGGCCAGCGTCGAGGTGGAGGTGCTCACGCCCGGGATCCTGGGCGAGAACCCCGACGCCGACCTGCCCGATTCGATCCGCACGATGCTCGAACACACGGTCGAATTCGCCCGGACGACCGTGTCCGACGTGATGGTCCGGCGATCGACGATGGCCTGCCTGCCCGCCACCGTGTCCGCCCGGGACGCGGCCCGGGCCTTCTCCGAGACCGGCTACAGCCGCCTCCCCCTCTACGGCGAGGGACGCGACGACATCGTCGGCGTCCTGTACGCCAAGGACCTCTGGTCCAGGCTCGCCGCGGCCCCCTGCGGCACGGACATCAGCCCGAGGGAGATCGCCCATCCGCCGATGATCATCCCGGAGACCAAGAACGCGGCCCAGTTGCTCGACGAATTCCGGGCGCAGCAGGTCCAGATCGCCATCGTGGTGGACGAGTGGGGGGTCGTCTCGGGCCTGGTCACGCTCGAGGACCTGCTGGAGCAGATCGTCGGCCCGATCGAGGACGAGTTCGACCCGCAGCCGATCGACCCGCTCCGGCCCCTGGGCGGGCGCGCCTACGAGGTCGATGGGACTTACGGCCTCGAGGACCTGAACGAGAAGCTCGACCTGCGGCTGCCCACCGACGACGACTTCGCCACCGTCGGGGGCCTGGCCTTCCACGAGCTCGGCCGGGTCCCCGAGCCCGGCGAGACCTTCCGGGTCGACGGCGTCGTCTTCACCGTCCTCGAAGTGGCCGAGCATTCGATCCGACGCCTGCGCATGGAGCTCGACCCCGACCCGCAGGACGCCCCGGGCTACGCCGATCGGAACGGCGGGCGAACCTGATGGAAGCGCGGGCGAGGAGGATCGGCCGATCCCTCAGGCGGTGGCTCGGCCCTCCACGCTTCTGGCCCGCCTGGGCCCTGCTCGCGACGTTGCTGCTCGTTGCGTTCGGCCCGCTGGCGATCGACCTCCTGGCCACCATCCCCTGGACCATCCGCAAGCCGATCGGCCACGCGGCGTTCCTGGCGACCGTCGCCCTGGGATTCGCCCGGCTGCTCCGGGTCAAGCCCGGCGACCGCTGGTGGGCCGACGTGCCCAGGCCCCCCGATCGGGCCGATTGGGCCATCCCCTGGGCGTTGCGGCTGATCGGCGCGGCGGTGGCGATCCCGCTCTTCCGGGATCCCGATGGCCTCGGCTACAGCGACTGGGACCTCTACCTGGAGAAGTTCGAGGCGATCCGCCAGACGATCCTGGTCTGGCACCAGTTCCCCTGGTGGACCCCCTGGTGCCGGGGCGGCTTCCCGCTGACCGGGAATCCCCAGTTCGGCGTCGTCTCGGTGGCCATGCCGTTCGTCCTGGCGTTCGGCACGATGGCCGGCCTGCGGATGGCCACCGCCTGCTGCGCCTGGCTCGCGCTGGAAGGGGCCTATCGGCTGGCCCGGCTCTGGACGGGCGAGCCCTGGTCGGCCGCCGCCGCCGCCCTGATCTACGGGGTCTCCGGGCCGGCGATCTCCAGCTTCATGGGGGGCTATTACATCCCCATGAGTTACCTGTTCCCGCCCTGGCTGATCTATTACGCGTTCCGGCTGGGCGAACGCCGATTCGACGCGGTCGCGCTGGGCGCCTGGGCCGGCTTCGGCGTGGCCAACAGCACCCACTATTTGCTGGCTTACGGCTTCCTGATCGCCGGCCTGGCGGCCATCCGGGCCATCCGGGTCGGATTCGATCGCCCCGGGATCCGGTGGATGGCCGGCCAGCTGCTGCTCGCCTCGGGCGTCTTCTTCCTGGCCTGCGGCTGGCGGCTGCCGTCGATGTTCCTGGTGATGCGCGACTTTCCCCACCTGATCCCGGGCTGGCCCGGATGGGTGGATGACCTGGCCAACAGCCTGCTCCGCCGCCCCAACCTGGCCGCCTTCGACGCCATCCCGATCCCCTACCAGTTCGTCTTCTTCGAGCGGAACTGCTACATCGGCGTGCTGGCCGCCGCCCTGGCGGTCGGGAGCCTGCTCCAGGGCTGGCGCTGGTGGCACGCGATGGCCCTGATCTGCGGCTGGATGGCGATCGGCTCCGACGATTGGTGGCACGCCGGCTACTGGCTGCAGAGCTGGCCGGTGTTCGCGTCCATGCACATGGTCTACCGTTGGCGGATCCCGGCGATGATCGGGGTCGGCCTGGCGGTCGCCCAGCCCCTGGCCGCCTGGCGACGTTCGACCGACCCGAAACGCCGATGGCTGGCGATCGCCTGCGTCCTCGGCCTGGCCGCCGATTACCTGGCACTCGGCAACGAGTTGCTGCCCGTCGCCTTCCAGGTCGAGCCCGAACCCGACCTCTTTCCCGAGCCCAACCTTTACGGCGAGGCGACCTTGCAGCTCCGCGAGGGGCTCGGTTATCCCTGCCAGGTTCGGGGGTATGGGTTGATCCAGGGGTACGAAAATCTCCTCGGGTATCGCCGCGATTCGCCCTCCATCCGCAAGGCGGTCGGCGAGGAAGGCTACCGGGGCGAGGCCTGGACCGATCGGGGCACGATCGAGCCGGCCGAATGGAGCCCTAATCGGGTCGTCTACCGCGTGCGGCCCAACGAGGAAGTCGAGATCAACCAGAACCCCGGTTCCTGGTGGCTGGTCAACCGCGTTCGGATTTTCGCCGACCGGCGATGCGCCGAACCAATGCAACCGTTCCGGGCCCGGGCCGATGATGACGGGTTCCTGGAAATCCGCATCGATCCGCCGACGCATCGGGCCGAATGGGTCCTCGAAGGGTTGGGCCTGGCCCTGATGTCGGCCGGCCTGCTGCTGGGCCGTCGACGGCGCTGAGCCCCTTTCCCCGCGCGAATCGGTTACGATGAGCGGCTCCCCTGGCCCGTGCCCTTCTGCTGACCGTCCCCCGGGAGGCCGACCCGATGTGCGGAATCTGCGGCGCATCCTGGACGCACGATGTCCCGCCCCGGACCGCCGGCGAACTCGGCGCGATGCTGGACCGGATCGTCCACCGGGGGCCCGACGACCACGGCACCTACCTCGACGACCACGCGGCGCTCGGTTTCCGACGCCTGGCGATCATCGACCTGGCCGGGGGCCATCAGCCGCTCTCCAACGAGGACGGCACCGTCTGGGTCGCCTTCAACGGCGAGATCTACAATTACCGGGCCCTGCGGCATCGCCTGCAGGCCCGGGGGCATGTGCTCCGTTCCTCGGGCGACACCGAGGTGCTCGTCCACCTGTATGAGGACGAGGGCCCCGATTTCCTGGGCCTGCTCCGCGGCATGTTCGCCCTGGCGATCTGGGACACCCACAAGAAGGCCCTGGTCCTGGGCCGCGATCGGCTGGGTCAGAAGCCTCTGTTCTATCGCCACGAGCCGGGGCGGATCACGTTCGCCAGCGAGTTCAAGGCCCTCCTCGCGCTGCCCGACACCCCCCGCGAAATCGACCCGGCGGCGCTCGACCATTACCTGACCTACGGCTACATCGGCCATCCGCGGACGATCCTGCGGGGGGTCCACAAGCTGCCCCCCGCCCACCTGGCGATCTGGCATGAGGGGCAACTCAACGCTCCGACGCTACTGGAATCCGGCCTGGGCCCGCGAACGGCCCCGGCCGATCGACGAGGATGCCGAGGAGCTCCGCGCGACGCTCGACGAGGCGGCCCGGGAGCAGATGGTGGCCGACGTGCCCCTGGGCGCCTTCCTGTCGGGCGGCATCGACTCCACGATCGTGACCGGCCTGATGCAGCGGTCGTCGAATCGGCCGGTGCAGACCTTCGCGATCGGCTTCCCCGACCCCGCCTTCGACGAGACCGCCTACGCCGAGACGGCGGCGAGGTTCCTGGGCACCGAGCACCGCACGTTCCGCGTCGAGCCGCACGCCTGGGAAGACCTGCCCGCCCTGGCCGACCAGTTCGACGAGCCGTTCGCCGACAGTTCGGCCCTCCCCACCTGGTACGTCTCGCGGGAGACGCGGAGGCATGTGACGGTCGCCCTTACCGGCGATGCCGGGGACGAGCTATTCGGCGGCTACGACCGCTACCGGGCCCTGGCCATCGCGGCGGAACTGGAGAGGAAGGTGCCGGCGTCGGCCCGGCGCCTGATCGGCGGCCCGGTCGCCCGCGCCTTGCCGGCCTCGTCGCGGGCGAAGACGAGGATGCGGGCGGCCCGTCGCCTCATGGAAGGGCTCGCGAAACCGTTCGAAACGCGTTACCTCGGCTGGATCCAGCTCTTCGGCGAGGAGGCCCGGGCCTCACTCTACGACGACGCCTGGCTGTCCGGCCTGCCGGGCGAAGATCCGGCCGATTGCCTGTCGAGGGCCCTCGGCGTGGCACCCTTGCGCGACCCTTCCACCCGGGCGATGATCGCCGACCTGCTGACCTATTTGCCCGGCGATTTGCTGGTGAAGGTCGACCTGGCGAGCATGGCCCATTCGTTGGAATGCCGCGCCCCCTTCCTCGACCATCGCGTCGTCGAGCTGGCCCTGGCGATGCCGGTCGATCGCAAGGTCCGGCTCCGGCCGGGGCGTTCCAAGGCGGTGCTCAAGCGGGCGTTCTCCGACCTGCTGCCGCCCGCCATCCGTACCCGGCGCAAGATGGGGTTCGGCGTGCCGATCGACCGCTGGTTCCGCGGCGAGCTCCTGGATCCGCTCCGCTCCGTGCTGCTCGACCCGGTCTGCCTCGGGCGGGGCATCTTCCAGCCGTCCGCCGTGAAGACGATGATCGATCAACACGCGGCCGGCACGCACGATCACGCGTACCGGCTCTGGGCGCTGCTGATGCTGGAACTCTGGTTCCGGCACCACCTCGAAAGACCGCCCGCACGCGTCCCAGCGAGCACATCCGTCGGGTTGGGGGCCGAGCCCTGAGAAAACGGGATCGATCGCGGCGTCCGGGGGCAACGCCGCGATCGGCAGGCGTCGAACCGATCCCGTCAGGCGGCGATCCGCGGCCGGTATCGGAGCCCGAACGCGCCCAGGGCCAGCATCGCGAGGCCGGCCAGGGTCGCGCTCGGGGGCTCGGGCACGACCGACGCCGTGAAGAAGGCGAACCCGAAATTGGCGCGGGGATTGCCGCCGAAGAAATAGAAACCACCGGCAGGGTTGCTGGTGTTGCCCAGCGAGGCGGCACTCGACTGGAAGAAGACGTCCTGGCTACTGCCCACGGTCGGGGGATCGAAGAGCCCCATCCCGAGGTTGTTCAACTGAGCCGCGGTCACGCCGGTGCTCCCGCCGAAGTTGTTGAACGACAGGGCCGCCCAGAACGTCGTCGACGGCATCGTGAAGATCGATGCGGCCGACGTGAACGAGAACGCGTTGATCGACGAGGCGGCGAACGTGGACGGGTTGAAATTGAGGCCCGCCAGCAGGGTGCCGGGGCCGCCGCCCGCGCCGTCGCCGGCGAAGATCCGAAGGTTGACGCCCACAGAGACGGCCACGCTGTTCAGGTTGGCGACCGTGAAATCGATCCGGTTCACGCCGTAACCGCCCAGGCCGGGCCCAGCCGTGATGTCGTCGGCGATGAGAACCGAACTCAACGAGCCGCCGACGGTCGCCGCGCCCGAACCCGAGGTGTATCCGAAGCCGGTGAACGTGCTCGAGGATAGGTTGCTAAAAAGGGGCGTGTAATCGGCCCGCGCCGGGACCGGGCCGATCGCGGTGCCCAAGATGCAGAGGCCGACGCCCAGCCAAATCAATCGAATGGTTTGCATGAGGAGCGGAGCTTCCTATCGGATGGGGAGTTGAGTCAATTCATCGGGGCGGCCCGTATCTAAACACCGCGAGGCTTCCGATTCCACAAACGTTGACAAAATCCATCATGTCTTTCCTTAAATTGACCATTTGCGTTCTATTGGGCACGGAAAAAAGCGAGACAGAGCCGCGTGGACGTGGTCGGGATCGGAACACGAACGGTCGGCGCGGGGGTGGGAACCGCTACCGCCCTCGCGACCTCGCCGTTAGGATGGCGGGCGGCGCCGCCTCACGACGACGCGGGCCCGGACCGTGCGACGGGATACCCCTATGACGCGACGAGCCTGCGCCTTGCTGGGCATCGCGGCCCTGGCCGCCGCGATCGGCCCCGGATGCGGCGGCGGCGATTCGGCCCCCCTGGCCAAGGGCCGTCGCCTTTACCTGAAGGCCGACGGGCGGGGCTCGCAGAGCGTGACGATCGAGAGCACCAACAAGACCAACGTCGGCCTCGCCGAATTCGTCTCCCTGCCGGCGGGGACCGCCGTCGATGTGATCGAGGACGATCGGTTCGAGACGGCCGAACGACGGGAGATCCGCTCGATCAAGGTCGAGGTGGCCGAGGGCCCGCGGAAGGGTCTGACGGGCCAGGTGGGACGCCATAAATTGCGCCCCTGAGGGCCGCATCCCCGATTATCGGACGAACGTCTTGCGTTCGCGCGCCTATTCGGTTCCAATTTAGCCGCCTCATCGGGGGGCCCGTGGGTCGGGGCTTCTTCGCAATTCCTTCGTAGCCGGCCGTTCGGCCTGCATTGTAGGCGCTCGCGCCATCCGTCTTTCGAGGATTATGCCCGGGACGGGGCACGGGCGGGATTCCCGCGGACTTTCCCCCCTTTCCATTTCTTTCCTCGCGAATTGAGGGGTCCATGTCCTATCCCAATCGCAACCGTCGCGGTTTCACGCTGATCGAACTGCTGGTGGTGATCGCGATCATCGGCGTGCTGATCGCGCTCCTACTGCCGGCCGTGCAGCAGGCCCGCGAGGCCGCACGACGCATCCAGTGCGTCAACAACATGAAGCAGATCGGCATCGCGATGCACAACTATCACGATGCGACCTCCTCGTTGCCGTTCGGCCACGGCCCGTTCGGCTGGAACGACTGGAACGCCCAGACCTTCCTGCTCCCCTACATCGAGCAGACCCAGGTCTACAACAGCATCAACTTCGCCAACGGGATCTCGGGCGCCGCCCCGGGCTGCGTCCAGAACGTGACGATCCAACGGATCCAGATCGACGGACTGCTCTGCCCGTCGGACACGATCCGCCTCACGAGCCCCTACGGCCACGTCAGCTACGTGGCCAACAGCGGGTCGAACATGCTGTTCTTCGGCACCGCCTACAACGGCATGTTCGGCTGGGCCAACAACCCGGCCGACACCGGCTGGGCCGGCCGGGCCAGCATCCCGGTCCGGTTCCGCGACGTGATCGACGGCCTGAGCAACACCGCCGCGTTCAGCGAGAAGCTGATGGGGTTCGGCAACGATAACTCCACGCGGGATAAGGGGATGCCCAAGGCCAACACCTTCCAGTATCCGCAGTCCAACCCCACCGACGAGATCTCCGGGGTCGCGGTGCAGACCTATTACACCAACTGCAAGGCGCTGAACCCCGATACTTCGGCCCTGCCGGGGACCGAGGCGTTCGGCAACCACTGGTGGAGCGGCCACCCGTACGCCGGCCGTTACAACCACGTGATGACGCCCAATTCGATCGCCTGCCTCTACTCGATCAACGGCATCACCAACGGCAACGGCGCCATGCCGCCGATGAGCCGGCATAGCGGCGTCGTCAACGTCCTGTTCGGCGACGGCACCGTCCGCGCCGTCAAGACGAGCATCGCCCCGGCCACCTGGTGGGCCATCGGCAGCCGGGACGGCGGCGAGGTCGTCTCCAGCGACGCGTTGTAAGGGATCCCCCTCGGGAAGCGGCCCCGGGCCGGCCCGGCCCGGGGCGACGCCCACCGCGTGCCGATCTCAGCCCTCGCGGGGGAGTTTGATGTCCTGCGTCATCCCGCCCGAGGGGACATCGACCGTGATCCGCTCGTAGGTCGCGTTGGCCTTGGTCGCCTCCGGGCTCTCGACGCGGATCTCGTTCTGGCCGACCAGGGTCTTCAACTCGTAAGTGCCGTCGGGGTTGATCGTCGCGGTCCTGGCCTGTGCGTCCTTCCGCTTGTAATTCGCCGGGTCGAAGACCACCTTCCCCTTCTTGACCGGCACGCCCTTGACGTAGACGGTCCCCTTCACCTGGGCCTCGGCGGTGGACGATTCCACCGACGGCCGCGATTCGCAGCCCGTGCCGGCCGACACGGCCAAGATCCATGCAAGCCCGGCCAACCCGGGGGCGAACGCCTTCAAGATCCTGCCCATGATGCACCTCATCCCGGAGACGATGGTATCGCGCGATCTTCCGGCCCTCGTCGGGCCCCGGACCCGACTATCGGGGTCCCCAATCTCCCTGTCAAGTACAGAGAACCAAATCTTTTAAAAAGATGATATTACCCGATACCTCGCGGACGATCGCCCGGATCCTCGGCCTGGCGGCGCTGGCCCTGGCCGCGATCGTCGGCGCCGTGTTCGTGTCCGAGGGCGCCCGGCTGGCGGGCCGGGCCGGCTCCTGGCGTACGCAGGCGGGCGAGCCGCCCGAACACCAGGCGCTCGATTTCGAGGCCGACGGGATCCGCCTGCCGGAGTCCTACCCCGCCGGCTCGGCCGCGATCGGCGACGACGAGGAGGTGATCGGGGTGATCGCCGGCGACGAGGCCCGGGCCTACCGGCTGGCCGGCCTGGCGGACCGCCGCCGCCACATCCTCAACGACCGCGTGGGCGACGTGCCGGTGAGCGTCACCTACTGCGACCTTTCCGACTGCGCCCGGGCCTTCCGGGGCCCCGACGGGGGCGAACCGCTGCCGATCGGCCTGGCCGGCATGTTCGACGGCCGGATGATCCTGCGGGTCGACGGCTTCGACTTCTTCCAGGACACCACTCTGCCCCGGGACCCGGCCGGCCGCCCCTTCCCGTTCCAGGCCGCCCCCTTCGAGCGGACCACCTGGAAGGCGTGGAGGCAGGCCCACCCGCACACGACCATCGCCGCGATCCCGCCCCCCCCGCCCGCCAGGGAAGGCCCCCCTTGATCCCCGTTGGGGGGCGTTCGCGAGGGCAGGAAGCCCCTCCGGTCGAGGCCGCCACCTTGCCCCCTCGGGGATTCAAGGGCCGATCTCGCGCACCCTCGTCGATTCGATGCCATCCCGGGACGACGAGATGAGGCGGGAGTCGTCCGAGCGGAGCGACTGCGTCGTCGGGCCCTCCGACGAGGCGACGCCGCCGTCCGGGTCGTCCTCGTCGCTCCAGAAGGAAGGCGGACGCGGGGCGGGCGTGGGCGGTTCGTTCTCCCAGTCGTCCGGCGTCGGCCGGATGATGAGGTCGATCGTGTCCAGTCCGCCGTCGGACGTGGCGACCCCCTCGTCGCGGCTCTGACGCCGCCTCGGCATCGGCATCATCGAGCCGCTCGAGGTCGCCGCGACGTATTCCGCCAGCGGCGAAGCCAAACGGGCGGCCCCGCCCGGTCGAGAGGCCGGGGCGGCCCCCCTCGTCATCGCCGACGGGTCATGCCGGTGCGGAGGCCGGCCCGAAGGCCGCGACCCACCCCGGGGCGCCCGGGACGGCTCCGGCGCCGCGGCAGCCGCCATCGCCGGCAGGCACGCCACGACCACGACGCCCAGGACGCCGAATCCGCCGCAGACCAGCATCCCCTCGACCGGATTGCGCCGCTTCTGCGCCGAAACCCAGATCCCCAGCAGGGTGAGCACGGCCCGCCCCAGCACCCAGGCGATCCAGGCGTCCGGGTCCCCGACATCGGGGAGGGCCATCCAACCGACAATCCAGGCGGCGGGCAGGCCGGCGGGCCGCGACTCGGCCGGGTCGTCGCGGCCGATCGACGGGCCTTCCCCGCGCCTTTCGGTTCCCGAGGGCGTCGGGATCCGGGCGGCCGACGCTTCGAAGTCGCCGAGGAGGTGCGCCCCCGAGGGGCCGTCGGCCCGGGAAACCGGCATCGGCGAGGGGCCCGCCGGTTCGCCCCAGATCCCGCGACGCCCCGACTTCGCGCGGCCCTCGGCGAGCCGGAGCCGTTCCATCAGGCGAGGTGGTACGCCATCGGTCGCGTCGATCCTCGCCAGGCCCTCGTCGATGACCGCCACATTGAGCGAACGGCCCTCGCGGAACAACTCGACGAGCGGGCAGCCCCGCCCGTCCGAAGCCCCGCCGGGCCGCACCGCCGCCGAGATCGACCCGACAATTTCCCGTTCGGCCGCGTCCCGCCAGGGCCGATCGATCGGCCCGACGCCGAGGAGGCGGGCCGGCAATTCCTCGACGCCGAGGCGAAGGACGACCGCCCCGTCGTCGTCGAGCCGGAGGGCCGCACGCAGGCCATCGGCCAAGGCCTGCCCCGCCGGGCCCGCCAGGAGGGCCGCCAGGGCCAACGAAAGTCGTCCTGCCGGTCGGTTCGCGGAGTGCAAGACGGCCCCTTTCCGCGCGGCGTGCGTGTCGAACGAAGCGGCGGTCCGCGGCGGGTGTTGCCGGGAAGGGAGATCCTCGCGACCGCCTAGCACACGCGATCCCGGGACGGCCTGTCAAGCCATGGCGCGGGGCCGGAACGGGCCGAATCGAGGGCCCGATCCTCGCGTGTTCATGCCATGACTCAACCCTAGGCCGGCCCGGGCGGGGCGGCGGGGGCCATTCCCCGGAATCGACGCGGCCGCCGTTCAGGGCCGGGGGGACTGCTTCCGGCGGTGGGCCTCGTCGGAGATGAAGAAGGTCGCCGACGACCCTGCCGCCTCGAATGCGGCGCGGGCCGGTTTCCAGCGGGCGGCCGCATCTTCGGCGGGGATCGGCTCGCCCGCCGCGTCCACCGGGTCCTGCAAGACCAGGCCACGGGGGGCGATGAGCCGGGCGAGGTCGGGGAGATCGTACGACTTCAGCACTCCCGGCACGACGTCGGCGAACTGGCCGTTCGTCAACGGCGTCGAGGCCACGTCGGTCCACGAAACGACCCCCCGGTTGGCCTCGACGATCTTCACGTTCGGGTCGAGGGCACCGGCGTGCAGCGCCGCCAGGGCGCCGCGATCGAAGCCGATCAGGTGGATCCCCTGGGGCGAGGAAGGGGCCAGGGCCGCCAGCACCGCCAGCAGTTCGCGGGCCCGGATTCCCAGCAGCGGCCGGTCCAGGTGCTGCGCCAGGAACGCCTCCTGGACGTCCGGCCCGAACTCGCGCGGGCGGCCCGATTTGGCCGGGTCTCGCGAGAGCTCGCCCAGGCCCGAGAGGTCGAGCTTGATCACCCGGGTACCCCGCTTCGCTAGCGTGCCGGCGCTCGCCAGGCCGGGCGCCTTCGAGGCCGACATGCCGCCGACCATCACGACCAGCCAGGTCTTCGGGTCAACATTCTGCGGCTCGAATTCGACCGCCGGCAGGGTATACCCCGGCACGGTCTCGTAACCCAGGCGTCGGATCGTGTAGCCGTCCTTCTCTTCCATGCCGAGTTCCATCCGCCGGGCCGGCGCAATCTCCTCGGGCAGGGCGAGGAGACGCCGGACCGTCGCCCGGAGTTCCTCGGGCGTGGGCGTCTTCTCGGCCCGCGCCGCGGCCAGGGCCTCGGCCTTTTCGCGGATCAGGTCGAAGCACGATTTCCCCTTCAACTCGCCGAGCACCTGGCCCGAGGCCGTACAGAGCAGCTCGGCGTCGGGTTCGATCGGAAGGTCGGGCTCGACGATCGCCGTGTCCTTCCGCAGCAGCCACCGGGCCATCCACCGGGCCATCGGCTCGCGGTGCTCCTTCGGGTAGCCGTGCGTGGCGTTGATTTCGACGATCTCGACCCGCTCGGGGAAGCCGAACAGTCCGTAGACCTGCTTGGCCTCGCGGAAGGCGGTCCAGGTGCCGTCGATGTCGAAGAAGTCGCGGGTCGAGGCCAGCATCAAGGTCGGCTTCGGGGCCCGCAGCGCCACGTAATCGGCATGGTCGATCCCCAGCGCCACCTGGCCGGGGATGTTCTGCTCGGCGTCCTGCGGTCCGAGCGTCGCGAACAGGCGTGGCAGGGTGGTCAGGTAGCACGACGGGGCGGCGGCCAGGATCCGATCGTCCAGGGCCATCAGGTACGAGGTCAGCGTCCCGCCCCCCGAGACGCCGGTGCAGCCGAGCTTCGACGCGTCGATCTCGGGTCGCGACGCCAGGTAATCGAGCGAGCGGATCCCGTCCCAGATCCGATAGGTCGCGGCCGACTCGCCGACGAGCAGGGCGCCCGTGCCGATGAGGGTATGCTCCGTCGTGCTGGAGCCGATCGCCGACTTGCCGTCTTCCTTGAGGAGTTGCTTCCGCTCGCCCTGGCCGATCGGGTCATAGGCCAAACAGGCGATGCCGTTCTTCGCCAGCAGGATGGCCCCCTTCTGGACATAATCGGCCGCCTTGGCGTTCTCGGAGTGGCCGATCGGCATCAGGACGCCGGGGAACTTGCCTTCGCCCTCGGGCAGGTAGAGATTGGCCGTCACGTGATGGCCCGGCCGGCTCTCGAAGATGACCTTTTCGACGCGGTAGCCGTCGCGTTTCAGGGTGCCCGTGACGCGGGGGTTGAGCGGGGTCTTTTCGGGGAATCCGCCCAGGGCCGCGATCCATTTCCGGCGGACTTCGGCCTGGTAGGCGGCGACCTCTTCGGCCGTCCTGAGCTTGGCCACCGACTCCTTACGTGCTCGGAACGCCTTGTCGGCCTCGGCGATCAGGTAGTCGTGCAGTTGGCGGTCGGCCTGCGCGGAACGGGGCAGGATCGCCGGCGGTTCCTGGGCGAGGATCGCGGTCACGAAAAGGGTTAGGACGACGGACATCTTTCGGGACCCCCTCGTCGGCGCCGGTTCGTTCGGGCTCGGGGCCCGGCCGGTGCCCCCCCTAGAGGATGGTGGGCGCCGTCGGCCGACGCAAGGCGGTATTGGCCTGGAAATGGCCCGTACGATCGGCTGCAATAGCCGATTCGTCCGCGAATGTCCCCGTCTTCAAGGATCGCATCCATGCGTTGGAGTTCCCGCAAGCTCGCGACGGCGCTCTTGCCGGCCGTCGCCGCCGCGTTCGGCCTGGCCGCTTCCTGGCCCGCCGACGACCCCCGGTCGGGCGTCGACCCGGCCGGCTTCGACAAGGCCGTCCGCGCCCAGGACGACCTGTTCCGGCACGTCAACGGGACCTGGCTCAAGACCCGGG
Source organism: Isosphaeraceae bacterium (assembly GCA_046349995.1). GTDB lineage: Bacteria > Planctomycetota > Planctomycetia > Isosphaerales > Isosphaeraceae > Aquisphaera. The sequence goes on from JAXMBE010000002.1 coordinate 13,002, forward strand.
AAATCCCGGCCGATCGGTCGGCCGACGGCGCCTTCTACGGCCTCCGCGACAAGTCGGAAGCCGACATCCGCGCCATCATCGAAGGGCTGGGCGCCCAGGCCAGCAAGTCGGCCGAGGCCCAGAAGGTCGCCGACCTGTTCGCCAGCTTCATGAACGAGGAAAGGGCCGACGAACTCGCCCTCAAGCCGGTCGCCGAGGCCCTGGCGAAGATCGACGCCATCGGCAGCCGCGAAGACCTCGTCCGCACGATCGGATGGCTCCAGCGCGGCGGCGTCACCGGCCCGTTCTACGTGCACGTCGAGACCGACGCCAAGAAGTCCGACCGCTACATCATCTACCTGGGCCAGTCCGGTATCGGCCTGCCCGACGAATCGTACTACCGCGAGGCCAAGTTCGCGCCGATCCTGGCCCAGTACAAGGAGCACGTCGGCCGGATCTTCGAGCTGGCCGGGAAGCCCGAGCCGAAGGAGGCCGCGGCCCGCGTCGTCGAATTCGAGGCCCGCCTGGCCAAGTCGCACTGGGACAACGTCAAGAATCGCGACGAGGACCTCACCTACAACAAGAAGACGATCGAGGAACTGGTCGCCCTGACCCCCGGCTTCGACTGGCAGGCCTACAGCGAGGGGATCGAAGGCCCCCAGGGCGTCTCGGAAGTCGTCGTCCGCCAGCCCGACTACCTGACCGCGATGGCCGGCGCCGTCGCCGAGGTGCCGCTTTCCAACTGGAAGGAATGGCTGACCTGGCAGGTCCTGCGCTCCGCCGCCCCGCTCCTGTCGAAGCCGTTCGTGGATGAGAATTTCGCGTTCTACGGCAAGGTGCTCACGGGCGCCCCGGAGAATCGCCCGCGTTGGAAGCGGGGCGTGATGGTGGCCGAGATGGCGATGGGCGAGGCCCTGGGCAAGATCTACGTCGAGAAGCACTTCCCGCCCGCCGCCAAGGCCCGGATGAAGGAACTCGTCCAGAACCTGATCGAGGCCTACCGCGAGGGCATCCAGGGCCTCGAATGGATGAGCCCCGAGACCAAGAAGAAGGCGCTCGACAAGCTCGCCACGTTCAACCCCAAGATCGGGTATCCCGACAAGTGGCGGGATTATAGCGCCCTGAAGGTCGACCCCAACGACCTGGTCGGCAACATGCGCCGCGCGTACGCCTTCGAGCTGAACCGCCAGTTCAACAAGCTGGGCAAGCCGGTCGACCGCGACGAGTGGGGGATGACGCCCCAGACCGTGAACGCCTACTACAACCCGGGGATGAACGAGATCGTCTTCCCCGCGGCGATCCTCCAGCCGCCGTTCTTCGACCTCAACGCCGACGACGCCGTGAACTACGGCGGCATCGGCGCCGTGATCGGCCACGAGATCGGCCACGGCTTCGACGACCAGGGCTCGAAGTATGACGGCGACGGCAACCTCAAGAACTGGTGGACCGACGCCGACCGCGCCGAGTTCGACAAGCGGGCCAAGAAGCTGATCGAGCAGTACAGCAACTTCGAGCCGGCGCAACTGCCCGGCAACAAGGTCAATGGCGCCCTGACGATCGGCGAGAACATCGGCGACCTCGGCGGCCTGACGATCGCGTACAAGGCGTACAAGCTGGCCCGGAAGGGGAAGGAAGCCCCCAAGATCGACGGCCTCACGGGCGAACAACGCCTCTTCATCGGCTGGGCCCAGGTCTGGCGGACCAAGATGCGCGACGCCGAGCTGTCGAGGAGGCTCGCGACCGATCCCCACTCGCCGGCCGAATTCCGCTGCAACGGCATCGTCCGCAACCTGCCGGAGTTCTACGAAGCGTTCGGCGTCAAGCAGGGCGACAAGCTCTGGCTGCCGGCCGATCAGCGGGTGAAGATCTGGTAAGATTGCGGGGATGAGTCCTGAGTCATCGCCGGGGGCGGGCTTGAATGATCCGATGCAAGCCCGCCCTCGGCCGTTCGGCCCCGGAGGCCGGTCGGCATGCCTCGATCCGGGCGGTTGCCCTGTAGATCAAGGTTTCTCATCGGGGCCAGGGATCGGCCCGCCTCTCATATTCCGGAGCGACTCGGCGGCAAGGACCAGATCGATGGCGCGACCCTGGGAATGCTCGAGGGCCGATCGGAAATGCTCGATCGCCGCCTCGATGTGCCCCTTAAGTGCTTCGTCGTGGCCCAGATAGAAATGGATATCGGCCAACTTTTCCTCGTCGATGGTCGCGGTCGCTAGCATCGGTATGTCAACAGCGCCGCTGAAGACGGCAGTGGGCCCCCCCTGGGGCGGCGACTGCACCTTTTCCGCGAGGAAGTCCGCGATTTGATCGCCCGAAGATTTGCGGGCCAAGGCAGTCGCGAGCAAATCGGAGTCGCCGATCTCGCCGAGGAAATAGCGGGCGATCGGCACGGGCCAACCGCCGGGTCGAACCATCGCCCGGGCCAGGAATTCCCGGGACTCCTCATCGCGGCCCGATCGCCGGGCCGAGAGATAGGCGAGGAGGTTCAGGTAAATTGATAGGTCGCGACCACTCCACTCCAGTGCGGATGCCGCGCGTGCGTCGTCGATGACACGGGCGTCTTCCCCCCGTAAGAATTCAATGTAGGCCCGGAGGTTGTATGGCTCGGGGTGCGTCGGATCCAGTCGAATGGCCTCGTCGACATCGGCCCTCGCGTCTTCCATCCGCCCCAGCGAGAAGTTGCAGACGCCTCGATTGTCCAGGGCGGTCGCGTCGGTGGGATCGATTCGGAGGGCCGCATCGAAATCGGCGATGGCCCGGTCGAAGAGTTTCTTCGACTGGTAAGCGAGGCCGCGGTGTACCAGCGTTTTCTCATGGGTGGGGTCAAGACGTACCGCCACGTCGAGATCGGCGATGGCCCGATCCACGTCTCCAAGCTGGTGCCAGGTGATGCCCCGGATCGCAAACGCGCTGCCGAGCTCGGGGTTAATTTGGATGGCCACGGTCAATTCGGCAATCGCCCGATCGAACTCCTCCCGCGAGCGGAGGGCCTCGCCGAGCATCGCGTGGGGGATCGCGTCGCCTGGGTCGCGGCGGACGGCCGCAAGGTAATCTTCGAGATCGGGGGCAACCTTATCTTGGGCATTCCAGGCCCGGGCACGGAGTGAGCGGGCGTCGTCGTCATTCGGCCGGAGCCGGATCGCCTCGTCCAAGTCGGCCAGCGCATCTTCGAAACGGCCTTGCTTCAATCGGAGCGAGGCGCGTTCGCATCGGGCTTCGGCGTGTTCGGGGGCCAGCCGGATCGCCTCATCAAGGTCGGCCATCGCCCGATCGGTATCGCCCTGCTTCGCCCGGACAAGCCCTCGATTGGCGAACGCGCTGGAGTCGCGGGGTTCGAGCCGGATCGCCTCGTCCAGATCGACCAGCGCGGCATCGAACTCATCCCGGCCGAGACGGCATGCCCCCCTCAAAGCCCAGGCGGTGACGTACCCGGGGGCCAGCCGGATCGCCTCATCGAGATCGGCAATCCCGCGATCGTACTGTTCACGAGCCATCCAGGCCTTCGCGCGGTTCTTCAGGGCGAGGATATATCGCGGATTCCTCCGGAGGACCTCGTCGAGGTCGGCCATCGCGAGGTCGATCTCACCGCGCTCGATCCGGATCGTGGCCCTGTTATTCCGAGGGAGAACGTACAGGGGATCGAGCCGGATCGCCTCCTGGAAGTCGGCCAGGGCCCGATCGAACTCGCCCCGATGCGTAAGGACGGTGCCCCGGCCATGATAGGCCCGTGCCATTCGGGGATCGAGTCGAATCGCGCGATCGAAATCGGCCTGGGATCCGGCCGAGTCGTCGCCGATTCCCCGCAGGAACCCCCGCTCGCAGTAAGGAAGTGCGTTACCTGGTCGCGCCTGGATCTCGCGGCTATAGAAGTCGATGGCCCAATCGTAGGGGATGGCCCGATCGGCCTGGAGCCAACCGCGGTGCATGTCCTTCTCGGATTCGAGCCAGAGCCAGGGGCCTTTGACATGCTTGACCTGATAGACGCGAAACGACCGGTCATCCTCGACGACTTGTTTCCCCACCCGCAGCTCGGCCTGATACTTCCGAACGACCCGCTGGCCGATCCATTCCTGCCCGGTTTGCCCGAGTGCCGAGTTGTATGGGGCCGTCATGAGCAGGAGGTAAGCGGCGCATCCCAGCGTCCACAACGGCCGCATCCATGCCATGGCGCCCATCCTTTCGCCTCAAGCTGCCAAGCCGATCCATCGGTGGAGCACGATGGGGGGATCGAGCGTGCATGCTTCCCCGAAAGTCACGACCTGTCAACCCGGATCGTCACCGAAGGGTGGCATGCCCAAGTCAGCGTGTGCACGAGACAGGCCATCAAGCCCGGCGGGCGTCACCGGTCGGCCCAACATGCCCACGTCGATGTGGGCATGACACCCGGCCAGGACTAGATCGATCAGGGCTTCGCCGCCTCCGGCAACGGCACCTGCGCCCGGGTTTGCAGGTAAGCGAACAGGTCGCGGATCTGCTCCTCGGTCAGCTCGTTCAGGACGCCGTCCGGCATCAACGAGGCCGACGACGGCTTCTCCTCGGCGATCGCGGCCTTGTCGAGCGTGACGACCTCGTTCTGCAACTGGAGCGTCACCGTCCGGTCGTTGCGGTTCTTGATGATCCCGTTCAGGACGCGGCCGTCCTCGGTCGCCACCGCGATCATCCGGTAGTCGGCCGTGACGACCGCCGAGGGATCCAGGATGTTCTCCAGCAGGTAGTCGATGTTGTCGCGGCCCGAGCCGGTCAGGTCGGGGCCGATTGGCTTGCCCTGGCCGTAGAGGACGTGGCAAGTGGAGCAGACCTTGTCGAACGCCTGGCGGCCCTTCGAGGTGTTGGCCTTCGCCAGGGTTTCGGGGGTGAGCTTCTCCTTCCACCTGGCGATGTTCGCCTTCTTGTCGGAGTCGGAATCGCGGACCTCGCCCCAGACGCTCACCAGCTTCTGCGAGATGTCTTCCTTGCCCAGGCTTCGTATCTGCCGGGCGCGGAAGGCCCCGAGATCTTCCTTCGGCACCTGCCCCTTCGCCATGCCGTCGAGCAGGGCGGTCGCGAAGGTGGGCCTCGAGACCAGGGTGTCGAGGACGGCCGATCGCTCCCAGGGGTAGAACGACCGGTAGCTCTCGGCCAGGGCCTTGCCGATGCTCGGGTCGTCGAACAGCGCCAGGCCGCGGACGGCCGTGGTGTTCAGGCCGTGGACCTTGAGCAGCTTCTCGCAGATCGGCCGGAGGTCTTCGGGCTTCGCCTCGATCAGCGACGCCAGGGCCGATCGCCGCTGTTCGAGCTCGGCCTTGCCGTCGAGCGCCAACGCGCGGACCTCGTCGAGCGCCCGGCCGTCGCCGAAGACGACGCCCAGTTCGCGGACGCGTTCGCGGACTGCCGGGTTGTCCGACTTACCGAGCACCTCGGCCATCACGTCCCAGTTGGCCGGCTTCGCGGCCTTGCGGATGCCCTTCAAGCCCTCGGCCATGCCGTCGAGCAGCGCGATCGCCGTCGAGCCTTTGCCGCCCGGTTGGGCCCCGAGGCGCCGGACGAGTTCGCCCACCGGCTCGGGCCGGTCGCGGATCGATTCGGCTAGCGCCCGGGCGATCAGCCGGTTGGTCGTCGGCCAGGCGCCAGAACTTGGGCAGGACGGCCAGCGCATCGGGTTGGCGTCGGCCAGCGGCATCAGGCGTACCAGGCCATCAGGGCAGGTTGGAATCGTCGGCGTCCTCGGCGTGCTCGACCAGGGGCATCGCCAGCACGGCCCTTTCGTCATACGGCAGCCGCTGGAGCGTGGAGGCGATCACCAGGCGGACCAGCCCCGAAGGGTCGCGGATGGCCCGGTCCGACAGGGCGGCGTCGAGTTCCTTGTCGTCCTTCGGCTCCTCGGCCGGCCGCTTGCCCATCACGGTGTCGAGCGGCAGGCGATCGGTCAACGCGCGGATCGCCCAGGCGCGGGCCGATTCGTCGGCGTGCCGGGTGATCGCCAGCAGCGACTCCCGATTGTCCTCGGCCTGGTTCAGGCAAAGGGCGACCCAGATGGCGTCGAGGGTTTGCCGCCCGTCGAGCTTGCCGTCGGCCGCCTTCGCGAGCTGCTTCGCGACCCAGTCCTTCGCCTCCTTCGAGGGCGGATTGTGGCCGGCAAGCAGTCGGAGGGCCTGCTTCCGCTTCCAGTTGTCGCCGCCGCCGGCCAGCGCGATCAGGTCGGCGTCGGTCCGGGAATCGAGGTCGATCGGCCCGCCCGGGGCGTCCTCGCCGTATCGGATCCGGTAGATCCGGCCCGATAGCCGGTGGACGCCGTTATTCTCGTGGCATTCGCCGGTGTCGCTCCAGTCGAGGATGAACACGTCGCCATTCGGCCCGACGGTCAGCTCGATCGGCCGGAACCAGGGGTCGCCGGCGAAGATCGGGTCGGGTTCGTGCTTGCCGACGTAGCCGGAACCCTTGCGTTCCAGCCGGTCCATGTTGATCCGTCGGCCGTGCAGGTTCAGGGTCATCAGCTTGCCGCGGTAGTTCTCGGGCCAGTTCTGGCCGTCGTAGATGATCATGCCGCAGTGGGCGTGGCCGCCGCCCCGGGCGTCGTGCTCGCCGGTGACATTGCGGGAATCGGTCCAGTCCTTGGAATTGTCCCAGTGGTAGTGGTCGGCGTGCTGGTCGATCAGCTTGTAGGCGCGGGGGTTGGGGTCGATCGTGTGCGACCGGTCGAAGTGCATGCCGGCGACCGCGTGCCAGAGGTGGCCCGTGACCGTGTTGATGAAGAACGCCTCGCCCTGGGCGTTCCAGTCGTGGCCCCAGGGATTCGTCGTGCCGCACGCCAAGGCCTCGAAGACCTTGCGGGTCGGGTGATACCGCCAGAGGCCGCCGCGGAGCGGGATCCGGTCGGCCATCGGCGTGCCGGGCGCGCCCACGTCGCCGGGCGACGAGGCGCCGCAACGGCCGTAGAGCCAACCGTCGGGGCCCCACCGCAGGCCGTTGGCGAAGTTGTGGTAGTTGTCGGCCGGCACGGTGAAGCCGTCGAGCACGACCTGGGCCGGTCCCGACGGCTTATCGTCCTTCATCGGGATGAACAGCAATTGCGGCGGGCAGATCAGCCAGATGCCGTCCTGCCCGATCTCGATGCCGGTGAGCGACTGGACATCGTCGGTGAAGACCGACCGCTTGACCATCTTGCCGGTCGAAGGGTCGAGTTCCAGGATCAGGACGCGGTCGCGCAGGCTCATGTCGAAACGCTTGGCCCGCTCGGCGTAGGTGTAGTTTTCGGCGATCCAGAGGCGGCCCTTGCCGTCCCAGGCGCAGGCGATCGGGTTCTGCACGTCGGGCTCGGCGGCGACGACGGTGGCCCGGAAGCCCTCCGGCAGCCGGAACGCCTTCGCGGCCTGATCGGCCGTCATCGGCGGCGAAGGGTTCCCCGGCTCCGAGTTGTACGGCGGCGGGAAGCTGCCCGACGGCTGCTGTGCCAGCACCACGGTCGGGAGGAAGGCCAGCGCAAGCGCCGGGACGAGGGCCGAGCGGATCATGGGGACGCCTCACGAGACCCGTTACCGAAGGGGGAGGGGTTCAATGTAACGGAATCGCCCGAACCATGCGACCGCGACGGCCGGGCCGTTGCACTGGCGGCCGCGCTCGGTCAGATTGGCGGCGGAGGAACCCGCCATGCCCGACGATCCGCCCGCCCCGATCACCCCCGAAACCGTCCGCAAGATGGCCGAGGAGCTGGTCGGCCTGAAGCTGCCGCCCGACCAGGTCGGCCCGCTGGCCGACACGATCCGGGGCCTGCTCCCCGAGATCGCCCCCTGCCTGAAGCCCGAGGCGCGGGGCCGGACCGAGCCCGACGTGCTCCCCACGCTGGAGGACTGGCCCCGATGATCGACCTTTTGACCACGACCGCCGGCGAGGTCGCCCGCAAGGTCGCCCGGGGCGAACTGAGTGCCGCCGAGGTCGTCGGCTCGGCCCTCGACCGAATCCGGGCCCTCCAGCCCAGGCTGAACGCGATCATCACCGTGGCCGACGAATCGGCCCGGAAGCGCGCGGAGTCGATCGATCGCCTGGTGAAGATGGGGCTTTCCGAGCGGATGCCCCTGTTGGGCGTGCCGCTGGTCATCAAGGACAGCTTCCACGTCAAGGGAATCCGCACCACGGCCGGGTCGAAGATCCTGGCCGATTTCGTGCCGAATGAAGACGCCACGGTCGTCTCGAAGCTGACCAAGGCCGGCGCGATCGTCGTGGGCAAGGCGTCGCTGCACGAATTCGCCTACGGGTTCACCAACCGCAACCCGCACTACGGCGATTGCAAGAATCCCTGGGACCCCGAACGGATCCCCGGCGGCAGCAGCGGCGGCAACGCGGCGGCGCTGGCCACCGGCATGGCCCTGGGGGCGATCGGCGGCGACACCGGCGGGTCGATCCGCCTTCCGGCCGGCCTCTGCGGAGTGGTGGGGTTGAAGGTCACCTACGGCCGGGTCAGCCGGGCCGGCGGGATCCCCCTGAGCTGGTCGCTCGACACCGTCGGGCCGATGACCCGCACCGTCGCCGACGCGGCGCTCCTGCTCCACGCGATCGCCGGCCACGACCCGGCCGATCCCAGCACCCGGCAAGGGCCCGTTCCCGACTACACCGCCGGCCTGGGCGGCGACCTGAAGGGGATCCGCATCGGCATCCCGCACGACCGGTTCCTGGCGGCGGTCGATCCCGAGGTCGGCGCCGCGATGCAGGCGGCGATGGGGATCCTCAAGGACAAGGGTGCCCGATTGGTTGACGTCCGGTTCCCCGCGCTCGACCCGGCCATCGGCGCCCACCGGGCGATCCTGTTCAGCGAGGCGGCCACGGCGCACGAAACGATGATCCGAACCCAGGCCAACGACCTGAGCGACGACGTCCGGCCGCTGCTGCAATCGGGCCTGTTCTTCACCGCGGCCCAGTACCTGGCCGCGAGGCAATCCCGCCTGCGGACGATCGCCGAGTACCGCGAGATCTGGGCCGATTTCGACGTGTTGCTCACCCCCACCAGCCCAATCCCGGCGCCGAAGATCGGCGAGACCTCGGCGAAGCTGGGCGGGCAGGACGTGCCGATGGTCCGGGCGTTCCTGGACCTGACGTGCCCCTTCAACCTGACGGGCCAGCCGGGCCTGTCGGTGCCCTGCGGCTTCACGAAGGCGGGCCTGCCGATCGGCATGCAGCTCGTGGGGCGGCCCTGGGACGAGGCGACGTTGCTCAAGGTCGGGTCGGCCTACGAATCGGCCACCGACTGGCGATTGAGGCGGCCGGCGATCGTCGGAGCCTAGTCCGATCAACACTTATCGGGGTGGCACTGGTGGCTTGCCCACCAGTGCGCCCTACCTGGGGCCTCTCGGGCGCAATGGTGGGCAAGCCTCCAGTGCCACCCGGAAAGCTCTCAAGAAGAAGCTTCTACTCCCGGGGGTTTGGACTGCGATGAACCTGGATCTGTCGGGCAAGGTCGCGATCGTCACGGGCGCCGGCTCGGGCATCGGCTTCGAGATCGTCAAGCAGTACCTCGAATCGGGCGCCGACGTGGTGGCGGTCGACCTCGACCTGGCACGGGCCCTCCCCGATTGGCCGGAAGGCCCCGGTCGGTTGAAGGCCGTCCTGGGCGACGTGGCCCTGGGCGAGACGGCCGACCGGTACGCGGCCGAGGCGGTCAACTCGTTCGGCCGGATCGACATCATGGTGAACAACGCCGCCGTCGGCCTGGTGAAGTCGATCACCGACACCCTCCCCGACGAGTGGGACCGCCTCATGAACGTGAACGTGAAGGCGCTCTACTGGTCGGCCCGCGCGGTCGTGCCGGTCATGAAGCACCAGAAGGACGGCCTGTTCCTCAACACCGGGTCGATCTCGTCGGTCGTCGGCATCCCCGGCCAGGGTGCCTACGGCCCTTCCAAGGGGGCGGTGATCCAGGTCACGCGGCAGATGGCGATCGAATACGCCGCCGATGGCATCCGCAGCAACGCGGTCTGCCCGGGGACGGTCGACACCCCCCTGCTCCGCAAGGCCGCCGACAGCTCGGGCGACCCCGCCGGCTTCCTCAAAGGGCTGCACGACGCCCACCCGATCGGCCGGATCGCCTCGGCCGAGGAGATCGCCCGGTTTTTCGTGTTCCTGGCCTCCGACTACGCCCGGTTCCTCACGGGGGCCGTGCTGATGATCGACGGCGGATTCACGGCGAAGTAAGCGTGGCGAGGTGTCCCTGCCAACTCGCAGCCTGGTCCGCCGGCGAGAAGCCCTGCCGGTTGCCTTTCGGATGCCTTCCGAAAAAAGACGGGAAAAAAACCTGGAATCCCGGCAAGGTAGGGGTAAGACCCCGATCAGGAGGGCCTCCGGGATGGCGATCGGCAGGGCAGGTTCAAGCAATGGGGGCGGACTCGGCCCGATCCGGACGCTTTATTCGATAGGGAGCGTCGCCGGGCTGGCGGATGCATGCCTGCTCGATCGGTTCCGGGACGGACCGAGGGAGCTCTCGGAACGCGCCTTCGAGGCGATCGTGAGCCGGCACGGGCCGATGGTCCTGGGCGTCTGCCGCCGGGCGCTCTCCGACCCGAATGACGTCGAGGACGCATTCCAGGCCACGTTCCTCGTCCTGGCCCGGAGGTCGGGGAGCGTCCGGGGGGCATCGCTGGGCCGTTGGCTTTACGGCGTGGCCCGGAAGGTCGCCTGGCGGGCCCGCCTCGATGCGATGCGTCGGCCGGTCCCGTCCGGGGATCGCGTCGATGCGTGGGAAGGGCGGACAACCTCGATCGATGAACTCGGCCCGGTGCTGGACGAGGAGATCGGGCGATTGCCGGCCCCTTACGGCGAGGCGGTCCGACTCTGCCTGCTCGAAGGGCTGGCCTTGAAGGAAGCGGCCGATCGCCTGGGTTGTCGGGTCGGCACGGTGGGCAGCCGCCTGAATCGGGCCCGGGGGATTCTCCGGCATCGGTTGATCCGCCGGGGGTTCGCCTCGCCGGCCGCCCTGGCCGCGATCGAGACCGGACCGGCACCGTCGGAGTTGCCCGAATCCTGCGCGGCGGCGACCGCGCGCCTCGTGCTCTCGGGAGTGGGGGCCTCCGTGGCCTCCCTGGCCACGCAAGCGACAGGGGGTCTGTTCATGTCGAAGGGAATGCAGGCGGCTTCGGCCCTGCTGGTCGGGCTGGTGGGCCTGGGCACCGGGGCGGCGGTCCTGGGTCACGGCGATCCTCCCAGGGCGGAAGCCCAGGCGGCGGGGTCCTCGAAGGATGATCCGAAGCCGGCGGCAAAGCCCTCGGTCGCCGACCAGCTTCGGCAGATTCTCGCCGAATACGAGGCGGCCCAGAAGCGTTGCACCGAGGCCTCCGAGGCGGCGGCCACGGAGGAAGAGAGCTCGCGGATCTACTCGCAAATGGCCCCGAATGACGCCGAGTTCTCGAGGAGGATCGTCGACCTGGTGATGACCGATCCCAAGACTCCGGCCTCGCGGGACGCCCTCGTCTGGGTGCTGGACAAGCCGTATCGGTCCGACGAGGGCGCTTACGGTGACCAGTTCGGCCGCGCCGCCCGGTTGCTGGTGGACCACCATGCGGACGACCCCGATGCCGTCCGGGTGTCCCTCAACCTGAGCGGCAACGGAATCCTCTCCTATCACCGCGATAACTTGCTGAACGGCTTCTACATCGGGGCCGAATCTCGCGAGGCGAAGGGGCTGATTCGCCTGGCGATGGGCCCCTATCTGGAGGCCAAGGCGAAGGTGGCGAAGGCCCTGCGGAATGTCCCGGTGAAGAAGAACCCGCCGTTCCGCTTCGAGGCCCGCGGGGCGGACGGCAAGCTGGCCACGTTCACCCAAACGCGGCCCAATAGCGAGGACGGCTATCGGACCGGCCTGCGGTTCTACGACGCCGACTTCCTCCTCGCCGAGGCCGAACGGATGTATGAGGAGGTGATCGCCGAGTACGGCGACATCCCGTTCCTTCGGACGCAGGACCGCAAGCTCGCGGCGGCCCTCGCCGAGCCGGTGCCGGCCTGGAACAACAAGCCGATGTCGGCCGGGGAGATCGCCAAACTTCGCGAGAGGATCGACCATCCCCGGACCATGGGGGAGGTCGCCGCGGCGCGGCTCGACGAGATGCACAACCTCGCCGTCGGCAAGCCGGCCCCCGAGATCGATGCGGCCGACATCGATGGCAAGCCGATGAAGCTCTCCGATTACCGGGGCAAGGTGGTCGCGCTGGTCTTCTGGGGATCGTGGTGCGGCCCGTGCATGGCCGAGGTCCCCCACGAGCGGGAACTCGTCGCCCGATACCAGGGCCGGCCGTTCGCCCTGCTCGGCGTGAACTGCAACGAGCCGGTCGAGGCCGCCCGGAAGGCGATCGCCGACAACGGGATGTCCTGGCCCCAGTGGCACGACGGCGAGGATCAGGGGGGCCCAATCGTTAGCCGATACCACGTCCGCGCCTATCCGACGATCCTGGTTATCGATGGCCAGGGGATCATCCGCCGGAAGGATGCCCGGGGTGAGTCGCTGGATCGGGCGGTCGACGAGTTAATCAAGGAGATCGAATCCCCGCAGCCCTGACCGACTCCAGGCAGGCGGCCGCGGCTTTCCGGGCCTTTATCGCCCCGGGAGGGGCGACGGTCGCTAGGCCGGGGCGCCAGCCCCGGTGCCGGACCGTCACGGGAGAAGGACCGGAGTCCCGGAGGGACGACAGTCGGTCGCTTGGGGCGAATCTGCCCCTCGGCCCCGGCGGTTATCCCGCGGATCGACTGTCGCTCCTGCGGGGCTTGATATCAAAATATGGCCGCATTTCGATCCCCGGGGTTTGCACCCCGGGCTATCGAGCGAGGCCCCTCCGGGGCCACGAAACCCGGAAAAGAACCCGGTCCGCCCGCTTCGCTTCGATCGGCCCGGACGGCTCGACCGGTGGCCGGGCGTTCGATCACATCCTCGGGCCCGGCCTCGGCGAGGCTCGTCAGTTCACCCGGCCCAGGTATTCGCCGGTTCGGGTGTCGACCTTCACCGTGACGTTTTCTTCCATGTGCTCGGGCACCTGGATGATGTGGCCGGTGGAGAGGGTGGCGGGCTTGGTCCGGCCGGTCGCCGAGTTGCCGCGGACTCCCGGGGTGGTCTCGGTGATCAGGAGTTCCACCGTGTCGGGGATCTCAACCGCGATCACCTCGCCGTCGACGACCAGCGATTCGACACCCTCCATGTTCTCGGTCATGTAGGGGGCGATGTCGGCCAGGTCGTCGGGCGAGAAGGTGAATTGCTCGTAGTCGGCCGAGTCCATGAAGTGGTAGCCGTCCGGGTCCTTGTACAGGAACTGGACCGGCCGGCGCTCGAAGCTGGCCTCGTTCAGGGAGTCGGTGCCCCGGTACGACTTCTCGACCCGGCCCTTCGTCTTCAGGTTGCGGGCCTTGATCTTGTACAGGGTGGCCGCGCCCCGGGCGGACGGGGTCTGCACCTGGATGTGCTCGATCATGTGCGGGGCGCCGTCGATGTCCACGACCATCCGGCGCTTGAAATCCTTGGCTGGCACCACGGCTATCGGTCCACCCGGTCTGCGTTTGGGTTTGCGGGAAGGGCTCGATTGTAACGACCGCCCTGCATCCTTGTCAGCCGGCTTGACCGTGCCGGATCCCTCGGTTAATTTCCTGATAAGGGATATTCCAGACCCCACCGCGCCAAGAGTGCGCCCATGAGCAGCGCGGGTTCCATCGACGATTCGGCGGCCCTGGCCGTCTGCCAGGCCCGGATCGGTTACCAGTTCCACGACGTGGCCCTGCTCCGCGCCGCCCTCACGCACGCCTCGGGGGCCAACCACCGGCTGGGATCGAACGAGCGCCTGGAGTTCCTGGGCGACTCCATCCTGGGCGCGATCGTCTGCGACCTGCTGTACCGGCGTTGCCCCGATTTCCTCGAGGGCGAGCTGACGCGAATCAAGTCGGTGGTCGTGTCGCGGCGGACCTGCGCCAAGCTGTCGAAGCGGCTGGGGATCGGCGAGTTCCTGGTGCTGGGCAAGGGGATGGGCAGCCCGCTGGAGACCCCGGCCTCGGTCCATGCCGACGTCTTCGAGAGCCTCGTCGGCGCCATCTACCTCGACGGCGGCATGAAGGCGGCCCGCCGCTTCATCTCCCGGCACCTGCTCCCCGAGATCGAAGCGACCCTCGAAGGCGAGGGGACCTCCAATTACAAGAGCATGCTCCAGCAGCTCGCCCAGCGCGAGTTCGGCGCCACGCCGGTCTACCTGCTCGTCGACGAGAAGGGGCCCGACCACCTCAAGTGCTTCCAGATCTCGGCCCAGATCGGCGGCCGGCAGTACGCCCCGGCCTGGGGCAGCAACAAGAAGGATGCCGAGCAGCGGGCGGCGATGAACGCCCTCAGCCAGCTCGCCGGCGAGGGCGAAAAGCGGGACCCGGAACCCGCCTACTGAAAATCCGGCCCGGAAGGCGGGCGCTTGATCGGCGGTTCGTGCCCGGTCTAAGATACGCCCCTGACGCACCCGCCCCGCCGTACTACCACCGCGATCGAACCGAGGCGGTTACCCGTGAGCGAATCGCTCGTCGGCGCCCTGGGGATCGGCCCGAAGGTCTGGCTGTTCCTGGCGCTGCTGTCCTGCCTGACGTTTTACTTCAAATTCTCGCGCTTCTGGTCCGTCCGCAACCTGGACATGCTGCTGCTGTTCGCGCTGGGGCCGGCGATGGTCCGGCTGGTGGGGTCGGGGTATCCGTACCCCTGGTGGGCGTTCTTCTGGCTGTTCGTGGGGTCGAGCTTCTGGCTGGTCCGGTGCTTCGTCGACCTCGCCCTGATCCGCCGGCCGGTCCTGGAGCCCAACCTGAACAACGCCGGGCTGGCCTGCATGGCGATCGGCGTGCTGGGCCTGCTGCTGGTGGAGACGGTCGACCTCCGGGCCGAATCGGGCCGGCAGAGGAACCCCGCCTCGCCCGAAAGCAGCCAGCCCGAAGGCGACCCGCCGCTGATCGGCAAGGCCGAGCTGGAGCGGCCGGTGAAGGACGCGCTCGAGGGCACGCCGCTGCCCGAGGCCCTGAAGCGGAGCCCCCTGCAGGTCATCCTGTCGAGGGTGCTGGCGTTGCTCTCCCACCTGGGGATCGTGGCGGGGCTCTACCTGGTGGGCGATCGCCACTTCCAGCAGAGGACCGCCGGGCTGGCGGCGGCGACCTGCTACTTGCTCCTGCCCTACACGCGGATCGCCGTGGTCGACAGCGGCCAGTTGTTCGCCTCGGCGTTGATCGTGATCTCCCTGCTGATCCACCAGAGGGCGATCCTGACGGGCCTGATGCTGGGCCTGGCAACCGCCTGGATGCCGGCTTGCGTCGGCCTGATCCCGATCTGGGCGGTCTTCCACCGGCAGCAGCGGGCCTCGATGAAGTTCCTGGCGGCGTCGATCGGCTTCCTGGGCGGCTGCCTGCTGCTGGCCCGGCTGGTCCCGGGCGTGGCCGACTGGTCCCACGCCCTGCTCGCCCGGAGCCTGGCCGAGGCGGGGCTCGACCCGCTCCTGGACGTGGCGCCGCCGGGCAACAGCTTCTGGAGCGGCATCGACCCGATCTTCCGACTGCCCGTCCTGATCGCCTATGCCGCGTTCGTCGCCTGCAGCGCCTTCCTGCCGTTCCGCAAGGACCTGACCGTGCTGATCTCGCAGTCGGCGGCGGTCCTGGTGGCCAGCCAGTACTGGTTCCTGGAGGGGGGCGGCACGCTGATCTTGATCTACCTGCCCCTGCTCCTGCTGATGACCTTCCGGCCCAGCCGGGCGATCGTCCGCGCGCCCCGGATCCGCCGGGAAGGGTCGTATACGCCCAGGCCGGTGTCCTCACCGATCTGAATCCCAACGCACCGCCCGAGGTATCCGCCCCCATGCCGCTGACCTACGAAGACATCGCCGGGAAGATCGACCACTCGCTGCTCGGCCCGACCCTGACCGACTCCGACCTGGCGATCGGCTGCCGCCTGGCCGCCGAGTACCGGGTCGCGAGCGTCTGCATCAAGCCGTACGCCGTCGCGATGGCGGCCGAGGTGCTGAAGGGCAGCGGCGTGGCGGTCGGCACCACGATCGGCTTCCCGCACGGCGGCCACACGACCGGCATGAAGCTGCTCGAATCCGAGCAGGCGATGAGCGACGGGGCTACCGAGCTCGACATGGTCGTGAACATCGGCCGCGTGATCGGCGGGGACTGGGGCGCCGTCGAGGCCGAGGTCGGCGCCATCACGAAGCTGGCGCACGACCGGGGCGCGATCGTGAAGGTGATCTTCGAGAACTGCTACCTCGACGACTCCCAGAAGGTCCGCCTGTCGGAAATCTGCGGGGCCGTCGGCGCCGACTTCATCAAGACCTCCACCGGCTACGGCACCGGCGGCGCCACCCTGCACGACCTCCGCCTGATGCGGAAATCGACCGCCCCCTGCACGCAGCTCAAGGCGGCCGGCGGCGTGCGGACGCTGGAAGCGATCGCCGAGGTGATCGGCGTCGGCTGCACCCGGATCGGCCTGAGCAAGACGAAGGAGCTGCTCGACGAGTTCCGCGCCCGCCTGGAACGGGGGGAAACCCTGGAAGTCCCCGCCGAGGCGGCCGAATCGAAGCTGGGCGGCGGCTACTGATCGGCCGGTGGGGCCGATCTGGGATTTAGCACGCATCAGCCGATCGGGCACAATGGGGGCATCTTGAGATGACCCCCGGAGCCCGGCCATGCCCTCGCCCGCCGACGCCGAACTGCTGTTCGGCCTCCTCGCCCTCCAGAACGGACTGATCGACCAGGCCAGGCTGGTCGCCGCCTTCCAGGCCTGGACGCTCGACCGGTCCCGATCGCTCGCCGACCACCTGCTGGCGCTGGGATTCCTGAGCGATTCGCAGAGGAACGTCGTCGAATTGTTGGCGGGGCTGCACGCCGAGGCCCACGGCGGCGACGCCCGCAAGAGCCTGGCCGCGATCGCGGCCGGCCCCTCCACCCTGATCCAACTTTCCAAGGCGGCGGCCGGCGACCCCGATATCGAGGCGACCCTGTCCAACGTCGGGTCGGCCACGATCGAGGATGCCGACCGGACGGCGACCTTCCGCATCGGCTCGTCCACGACCGAAGGCCAGCGGTTCCGCGTCCTCCGGCCGCACGCGAGGGGCGGCCTGGGGGCCGTGTTCGTGGCCCTCGATTCCGAGCTGAACCGCGAGGTGGCCCTCAAGCAAATCCTCGACAACCACGCGGACGACCCGACCAGCCGCCAGCGATTCCTGGTCGAGGCCGAGATCACCGGAGGATTGGAGCATCCCGGGATCGTGCCGGTGTATGGGCTGGGCGCTTATGGCGACGGGCGGCCCTATTACGCCATGCGGTTCATCCGCGGCGACTCGCTC
Source organism: Isosphaeraceae bacterium (assembly GCA_046349995.1). Lineage (GTDB taxonomy): Bacteria > Planctomycetota > Planctomycetia > Isosphaerales > Isosphaeraceae > Aquisphaera. The sequence continues at coordinate 30,278 of JAXMBE010000002.1, forward strand.
CGAGAGGCGATCGACCGGTTCCACGGCGACGCCTCCCTGAAGGCCGATCCTGGCCGGCGGTCGCTGGAACTGCGGAAACTCCTGAGGCGGTTCACGGACGTCTGCAACGCGATCGAGTACGCGCATTCCAGGGGCGTGCTACACCGCGACATCAAGCCGGGCAACGTCATCGTCGGCAAGTACGGCGAGACCCTGGTCGTCGACTGGGGCCTGGCCAAGGCCCTGGGGGAATCCCACGCACGATCCGATGAGCGTACCTTGATGCCGTCCTCGGCCAGTGGCTCGTCCGACACCTTGCCGGGCCAGGCGATGGGGACGCCCGCTTACATGAGCCCCGAGCAGGCCCGCGGCGACCTCGACGCGCTGGGCCCGCGCTCCGACGTCTACTCCCTCGGCGCCACGCTGTATTGCCTGCTGACCGGCCGGGCCCCGTTCGAGGGGCCGGTTGAGGCGGTGCTCCAGGCCGTCGGCCGCGGCGAATTTCGGCTGCCGCGTGCCCTGGACACAGCCATCGACCCGGCCCTGGAGGCAATCGCGCTGAAGGCGATGGCGACGAAGCTGGATGGCCGCTACGGATCGTGCCGGGCCCTGGCCGACGACGTCGAGCGATGGCTGGCGGACGAGCAGGTCGAGGCTTACCCCGAGCCCTGGACGCGCACCCTGACTCGCTGGCTGGTGCGGCACCGCACCGGGGTCACCGCGGCGGCAGCGGCCCTGCTGATGGGCTTCGCGGGCCTGGGCGGAGTCGCCGCGGTGCAGTCCCGCGCCCGAGCCGAGCTCGGCCGCAAGAACCGCGAGCTGACGGAGTCCAACGACAAGCTGACCGACGCCAACGCCGCCCTGGACGTGCAACGCCGCCGCGCCGAGGAGCGCGAAGGGCAGGCGATCGACGCCGTGAAGCGGTTCAAGGCGTGGCGATCACGGAGGAGCCCCTCCTGAAGGACACGCCGGAGCTCCAGGAGCTGCGCACCCGGCTGCTGAAGGAGCCGCTGGCCTTCTTCGGCGTGCTGCGGGAGTCGCTCCTGGCGGACGAGGACACCGCCCCGCATCCCTGGAAAGGCTGGCCGACGCGGCGTTCGAACTCGGTCATCTCACCACTGAAATTGGTGAAGAGCAGGACGCTATCCGAAGCTACGAGGAATCCCTGGCGACCTACCGCAGGCTGGCCAACGACCATCCTGACGTCGCCCAGTACCGGAGCAAGGTGGCCCGAGGCCACAGCAATCTTGGCGGACTGCTCCAGGATACCGGCGACCTCGGACGGGGCGCGCCGGGCGTACGAGGCGGGCCTGGCTGATCAGCCAGAAGCTGGCCGACGACTATCCCACCGAATCCCCTTACCGAAGCGACCTCGCCGCGAGCCTGAACAGCCTCGGCACCCTGCTAAAGAGCACCGGCGACCCGGCCGGGGCGCGGAGGTCTTACGAGGCGGCCCTGGCGATCTTCCAGAAGCTGGCCGACGACCAACCCAACGAAACCCCGTACCGGAGAGGCCTCGCGGCGATCCACAACAACCTCAAGCGCACTCCTTAAAGACACCGGCGACCCGGCCGGGGCGAGCAAGGCCTACGAGTCGGCCCTCGCGATCCTCCAAAAGCTGGCCGACGACCATCCTACCGTCGCCCTGTACCACCGCGACCTGGCCGTAAGCCACAGCAACAATGGCCGCCTCTTTGGGCGCCACCGGCGACCCGGCCGGGCGCGGTCGGCCTACGAGTCAGCCCTGGCGATCCTCCAAAAGCTGGCCGACGACCATCCTACCGTCGCCCAGTACCGGAGCGACCTCGCCGCGTGCCAAAATAGCCTCGGGGCCCTGTTCAAGGACACCGGCGACCGTGCCGGGGCGGCAAGCTGTACGAGGCGTCCCTGGCGATCCGCGCAATCTGGCCGTCGACCACCCCACCTTCACCGGGTACCGGAGCGACCTGGGTGCAACGCTGAACAACCTGGCGCTCGTCGACCTCGATGAGGAACTGTACGCCGAGGCCCGCGATCGTCTCCGTGAGGCGGTCGCCTTGCAGAAGAAGGCCATGGCGGAGCAACCCAGGAACCCGACCTATCGCCGGTTCCTCGCAGAACACTACGTGACCCTGGCTGTTGCTGCCCGAGGCCTGGACGACGTCGACCTGGCCGCCGAGGTGGAGAGCGGGCAGGCCGAGCTGAAGGCGAGCGATCCCCGCCTCCAATCCCTCGACGCCCGACTGGTCGCCGTTCGGGGAGGAGCGGCGCCGACCGGCATCCCCGAGATCCTGGAGCTGGCCCAGCGGGCCTATGACTCGAAGCGGTTCGCCGCCGCCGCGAAGCTCTGGGCCGAGGCCCTCGAGGGCGAGCCCAAGCTCGCCAAGGAACGCCGGGCCCAGCACCCCTACAACGCCGCCTGCTCCGCCGCCATGGCCGCCGATGGCCAGGGAATCGATCCCCCCGTCAACGTGGCGGATCGGGCCAGGCACCGGGGTATGGCCCTGGACTGGCTGAGATCCGAGATCGTTGCCTGGTCCGAGTTCATCGAATCGAGCCCGCGCCCAACGAAGGCAATCGTCGCCGGCATTCTCCAGCATTGGAAAGAAGACGGCGACCTCGAGAGTGTCCGCGACCGGATTGAGAAGTTGTCGGATTCGGAGCGGCCCGCCTGGCAGTCGCTCTGGGCCGATGTCGAGGAACTGCTGAAGAAGGCCCAGGCGCCTTGATTCGGGGCCGGGCGTGGGGAGGGCCGCGTCAACCCACTCGAGGCGCGTGATGCGGCCGGCCGATGCGACGATTTCGGGGCCTCCGCCCGGCCTTCCTGTTGGCGGTCCGGGGGGCGGCGTGGCAGGATTCGCCCGACGCATCGCCGGGCTCGGGGCTTTCCTCGGCTTCCGCCGCATCGCGCTCGGCCTCGATCCGATCGCGGAGCCGCTTCAGGCCGGACAGGGCCCGGTCGTGGAGCCGCTTGGCGTCCTTCTCGGCGCGGACGAGCCGGCGGTAGGTCGAGTCGTCGGGGATGTCGCTCCCCTCGATCGCCGCCTGCTTGTCGGCCTCGTTCGAGACCGCCATCTCGGGGGTGAGCAGCCCTTCCAGGCGGGCGATCTCGCCTCGGGCCAGGGCGAGCCGTTCCTCCTTCGAGCCGGCGCGGATGTTCTTGGGGTCGGCCGATTCGAAGTCGGCGGGGATGCCGCAGAGCCTTTGCGCCTGGCGCTGCAAGGGTTCGTCCCAGGTGCCGTTCTTCTCCAGGGCCATCACCAGCCAGCCCCAGCGCTGGAGGAGCCAGCGGATCCCCGGCACCGAGGTCTCCAGCAAGCGGACCGTCGCCGCCGGCCGGCTCATCAGCTTCGCCGCCTGCTCCTCGATTTCCAGGCCCCGGATCGTCTCCCACTGGAACGAGGCCCGCAACGACCGGAACTTGCGGAACTGCTCGATCGCCCCGGCCGCATCATCCCGGCGGAACCGCCCCAGCGCGGCCTCCTCGATCAGGAACCGCGTCCCGGGATAGGGGAACTCCTCGCAAAGTTCGCCGATCGCCCGCACCAAGCGGGCCCGGGGCTTCTCCGGCAGGCAATCCACCAGGCCCGCCAACACGTCGGTCGCCAAGGGAATCGACATCGATCCCTCCCCTCGCTCGAAATCCCGACGGCATCCCCATCGATGCGCGTCTTTTCACGGTCTACATCGACCAGAAAGTCTACGGGGAATAGAAAATCCAGGGATTTTACGCAATCCAAGAAGCCTCTTTGTTTTAGGAAGAGGCAATCGCATCCAGGCTGGCGACGATTTCGGGGGGCAAATGCAGTTCGGCGGCGCGGAGGTTTTCGCGGAGGTGTTTCGGTGAGGAGGTGCCGGGGATGAGCAGGATGTTGGGCGAGCGTTGCAGGAGCCAGGCGAGCGCGACCTGCATCGGTGTGGATCCGAGCGATCCTGCGGCCTGGTCGAGGGCCGACGATTGGAGGGGGGTGAAGCCGCCCAGCGGGAAGAACGGGACGTAGGGGATCCCCTGGCGGGCAAGGTCGTCGAGGAACGGGTCGTCGCCGCGGTTGGCCACGTTGTAGAGGTTCTGCACGCAGGCGATGGGGGTCATCGATTGCGCCTCGGCCAGTTGCAAGGGGGTTGCGTTGCTCAAACCGATGGCGCGGATCAGCCCCTGCTCCTTGAGCTCGATCAGGACCGAGAGCGGCTCGGCGATCGGCCCTTCGGCCGGGCCGAGGCCGTTGCCGGCCAGGCGGAGGTTGACGATGTCGAGCACCTCCAGGCCGAGATTGCGGAGGTTGCCGTGGACCGAGTCGACCAGGTTCTGGCGGGTCAGGTCGTGGATCCAGGAGGCGTCGTCGCCGCGACGGGCCCCGACCTTGGTGACGATCACCAGGCCGTCGGGGTAGGGATGCAGGGCTTGCTTGAGGACCCGGTTGGCGACCTCGGGCCCGTAGAAGTCGCTGGTGTCGATGTGATCGACGCCCGAATCGACCGCCTCGCGGACGACGGCGATGGCCGTGTCGAGGTCGCGCGGCGGCCCCCAGACGCCCGGGCCGGGGATCTGCATGGCGCCGAAGCCGACCCGTTGGACGGTCATCGGGGTGCCGGGGAAGGTGAACGTGCCGCCGAGGTTAGGACGCAAGGCCATGCCGAATTCCCCCGGGAATCGCCGGATTTCCGCCTGTTCTCCGCAGGGCCGCCAGGATAGCGAACGGACCGTCGTCATCGCCAGGCCCGGCCAGGGCTGCCGGGCCGAAGGGACCGATCGGGGGGATCAGGAATTCCGACATGAAATTCGCAACTATCAGCGCGGTTTTGTAGGAATTTCTCAACATCCCCTTTCGTTGCAGGGGGGAGATCACTAGCCTCGCTCCGGCTTCGACCGATGCGGGTCGTGCCCCTCTCCCCGCTTTCTTCTTCGGAGATCCTTCGATGAAGCTCCTGATTCAAACGGCGGTCGTGCTTCTGGCCCTGGCCGCGACGGCCGGGGCCGATGTGGTCGTGCCCAACGCTTATGCCGCGACGGCAGGGCCGAGCTACCAGCTGGGTATCCTCGGCAACGGCAATCTCACCGAAAATACCTTCCAGGTCGGTTATGCCGCCTCGCAACTCGGCGGGATCGCCGTCGGGGACCAGATCACCAGCATCGCCGTCCGGCTTGCGGCCGGCGAGGGCACGATCACCACCCCCCTGAATTACACCGGCTACTCGATCCAGATCGGGCGGGCGGCCAACGCGGTTGGCTCGTTCAGCTCGACCTTCGCCGCCAACCAAGGGGCCGACACGATCACGGCACGGGCCGGCGCGATGACCATCGCGGCCAATTCGCTCGTCGGCGGGTCCGGGCCGAACCCGTTCTATACGATCAACTTCACCACCCCCTATACCTACACCGGCGGCCCCCTGGCCATCACCCTGCGATGGACAAGTGTCCTGGCGAACCGGGTTGCGGTCGATGCCCTGGACCTCAACCTCGCCCCGTCGGTTGTCGATACGGTCTCGAGCCCCGGCAATGCGACGGCGGCCACCGGGACGGCCCAGTTCTTCGTCGCCCCGATCCTCCGGCTGGGCGTCCGCGCGGTTCCCGAGCCGTCGTCGATCGCCCTGGTCGGGATCGGCCTCGCAGCCTCGGTCGGCCTGGGCCTGGCCCGGCGTCGCCGGACGGCCTGATCGCCGACCGACTCGCCGCATCCCATCCTGAAATCCAACGAATCCGTGCCGGGCCGGCATCGCCAGGGGCGTCGATGCCGGCCCCCGGTGTTTTCGGGGTTCGGGGACGGGGCTTCTCGGACGACCTCCAAGCGGACCGGCCCCTGGCGGTATTCCGCCGAAGTCATTAAGATTGCGGGGCCATGATCGAATCCCCGTTAGGCGGCGACGGCTTGACGCTTGCGGAGGTCCAGCGGTCGATCCAGGCGCTCTACGGGGCGAAGGATGCCGCCCGGGGCGACGCGGCGACGTTCCTCTGGTTCGCCGAGGAGGTCGGCGAGCTGGCGACCGCCCTGCGTTCCGGGTCGCCCGAGGAGCTCGCCCTGGAGATGGCCGACGTGCTGGCCTGGCTGGCCACGCTCGCCAATATCCGGGGGGTCGACCTGTCGGGCGCCTTCCGGCGCAAGTACCTCGGCGGCTGCCCCGGTTGCGGCCGTTCCCCCTGCACCTGCGACCCGGCCGAGAAGCCCTGAGGCCGAGACCGAAGAGGACCCGCGGTATGTCGCGATACGCGTTGCTCCGGCTGGCCTTGCTGGGCCTGGTGTTGGCGGCCGGATCGCCGGCCCGGGCGGCCGACCCGGAGGTGACCGTCGAGAATATCCGGGTCGGGTTCAATAACCTGTACAAGCTGGGCCAGTGGACGCCGGTCAGCGTCGACCTGAAGGCCGGGCCGCAGCGGTTCGTCGGCGCCCTGGAACTGACCGTGCCCGACGACGACGGCACCCCGACCTCGGTCTTCCGCGTGGTCGATATCCCGGCCCGCGAGACCTTGTCGTTCCCGATCTACGTCCGGCCCGGCACCCGAGACGCAGTGTTCCGCGCCGAGGTCCATCGCGGGGACGCCAACGGCCGGGTGGTGTCCCGGGCCGTCGGCCAGCAGGTTTACAACCAGCTGGAAGCGGTCCAGTGCCTGATCCTGACCCTGGGCAGCCCCGGGGCGTGGACGAAATCCCCAAGCTGCCCGGCTTCAGCAACGAGAACCGGCCGACCGCCACGTTGGCGGTGGTCACGCCCGTCCTGGCTTCGGCCCTGCCGGGAGCCTGGTACGGTTACGACGCGGTGGACGTGCTGGTGATCGACACCAACGCCCGCGAGGCGATGCGTGACCTGCCGCAGCGGGCCGAGGGGCTCCGCCAGTGGCTCCGCAACGGCGGCCACCTGGTGGTGGCGATCGGCTCCAACTGGCAGGAGGTGAACGACAGCCCGCTCCGCGAGTTCCTCCCCGCCGTGCCGAACGGCCGGATCCCGCTCCGCGACCTGGGCGCGATCGAGGCGTTCGCCGGGGCCGAGAACAAGCCGCTGACCTCGCCCGACGACCCGGCCGTGCAGGTGACCAAGCTGGAACTGGTCCCCGCCCGGGGCGGCCGCGGCCTGGACGCCACCTCGACCGGGCCGATCCTCGCCCGGGGCCACTACGGGTTCGGCCGCGTGACCGTCGTCGGCCTCGACGTCGATACCAAACCGTTCGCCGACTGGCCCCTGAAGGCCCAGTTCTGGGCCCGCGTGCTCGACCTGAAGGCGTCGGACAGCCAGCTGATCGCCAACGCCAACGCCGCGTTCAACCAGCAGACCGTCGGCGACCTGGCCACCCTGCTCCACTCCAACCTGGAGGCGTTCGAGGGGGTCAAGCTCGTCCCGTTCGGCTGGGTCGCCTTCTTCGTCTTCCTGTACATCCTGCTGATCGGCCCCGGCGACTACTTCTTCCTCAAGAAGGTCGTCAAGCGGATGGAGCTCACCTGGATCACCTTCCCGGCGATCGTCGCCATCGTCAGCCTGCTGGCGTACGTCGCGGCCTACGCGGTGAAGGGGACCGAGATGAAGGTGAACAAGGTCGACCTGGTGGACCTCGACCAGGCCGACGGCCTCCTGCGGGGCGCGACCTGGTTCACCCTGTTCAGCCCCCAGAACCGCGACTACAGCATCGGCCTGGATCCGCTCGCCCTGGACCGCGACCCCGCCGCCAAAACCGCGACCGATTCGCCCGGCCAGCAGGCCGCCGCCGGCTCGATCGAGGCCGAGGAGCTGACCTCCTGGTTCGGCACCCCCGAAGCGAACGTCGGCGGCATCTCGGGATCGGGCCGCATGGGGGCATGGGCGGCTCGGGCTATGACTACGCCTCGATCAATCGCAAGGACGGCCAGATCAGCTTCTACGGCCCGCCCGAGGCGATGCTGGGGGCCCGCGTGCCGATCTGGAGCACCAAGAGCGTCTTCGGCCGTTGGTACGCCAACTCGCAGCTCTCCGCCGTGGAATCGGCCCTGGAGCCGACCGGCGCCGAGCGGCTGGGCGGCATGGTCACCAATCGCCTGCCGGTGACGATGAAGAACGCCGTGCTGGCCTACGGCAAGACGGTCTACCTGCTGGGCGACATCGCCGGGCGAGGCCAAGTCGCTGGCGTCGGCCACCGACCGGGTCCTGGGCAAGTACCTGAACGAGATCGGCAACGGCCTGCCCAAGGTCAACGCCTGGCAGCTCGCCAGCCAGCCGGTCGACCTGAACCGGGGCGACGTCGTCCGGGTGATGCTGTTCGCCTCCAGCACGGCCGGCCAGCCGGGGAGCATCGGCAGCGACCTGCACCGGTCGCTCGACCTGTTCGCGCAGCCGCGCTGGAGCGGCCGATGCTGGTCGCCAACCTGGAAGGCCCCGACAAGGCCGGCTTCGCCGCGGCGAACGCCGACCTGGGGAAGCTCCCCTCGGCGCCGAAGATCAGCCAGACGACGGTCCTGCGCGTCATCCTGCCGACGCCGCAGGCGAAGCCCTGATCTCTCCCCCGTCCATTCGATCCGATCCGTACCGAGTCCGAGAGCGAGACGACGCGATGATCGAGACCCGCGACCTGACGAAGATGTACGGCGACCTGTACGCGCTCAACCGGCTCAACCTGACGCTGGAGCAGGGCGACGTGTACGGGTTCATCGGCCCCAATGGCGCGGGCAAGACGACCACGATGCGGATCCTGGCCACCCTGCTGAACCCGACCTGGGGCGAGGCGTACGTCTGCGGCCACTCGATCTACACCGGCGCCAAGGACATCCGCCGGATGATCGGCTACATGCCGGATTTCTTCGGCGTGTACGACGACATGAAGGTCATCGAGTACCTCGAATTCTTCGCCGCCGCCTACCGGATCCAGGGGGCCCAGCGCAAGAAGATCTGCGAGGAAGTGCTCGAGCTGGTCGACCTGACCTACAAGCGGGATGCCCTGGTGACCAGCCTGTCGCGCGGCATGACCCAGCGCCTGGGGCTGGCCCGGGTGCTGCTCCACGACCCGCAGGTGCTGCTGCTCGACGAGCCGGCCTCGGGCCTGGATCCTCGGGCCCGGATCGAGATCCGCGCGCTGTTGAAAGAGCTGCGGACGATGGGCAAGACGATCCTGGTCTCCAGCCACATCCTCCCGGAGCTGGCCGACATCTGCAACAAGATCGGCATCATCGAGCAGGGCGTCCTGCTGGTGAACGGGGCCGTGAAGGACGTGATGAAGCAGGTCCGCACCGACATCGTCCTGAACGTGACCGTGGCCGAACGGATGAACGAGGCGGCCGACTTCCTCCAAAGCCAGCCGGAAGTCGAGGCGGTGGATGAGAAGACCGACCTGAACGACCACACGTACCTGGTCGTGAAGCTGCGGGAAGGGATCACCCGCTACAGCGACCTCGCCCGGCGATTGCTGGATAATGGCTTCGAATTGACGACCTTCAAGGAAGACGAGATCAACCTGGAAACGGCCTTCATGCACCTGACCAAGGGCATCACGAGCTGAACGAAGGGCGAACCGCACGAGCCCCGCGTCCGTCCTCCCGCCCCCCCCTGGAGTGACAGGCCATGCCGCTCGACCAGAGCCTGGGGATCCGAGCCGCCGTCGGCTCGCCCCCGTTCGCGACCAATGACCCGGCGGATGTCCGGAACGTCAAGCGCTTGCTGAATGAGCATGCGTCGCGGCTGGGGTTCGCCGCGTTCGCCGACAACGGCGACGTCTCGCCCGGGTTCATCGAGGCGATCAAGAAATACCAGGGCCAGGTCGTCGGCATGAAGAGCCCGGACGGCCGCGTCGACCCGGGCGGGAAGACGATCGGCAGCCTGAACGGGTCCGCGGAGGCCCCGGCGAAGGCGCAGCCCCGCTCGGGCAAGGTGCCGGCCCCCCCGGAAGGCCAGTCGATGGCCTGGGATCCCGCCACGGTCGCGTCCGCGAACGCCGCCATCATCCAGTTCGCCCTCGCCAAGGCGGGCAACACGGCCCAGGGGACCTGCTCCCGGTCGGTCGGGAATGCGATCAACGCCGGCCTCCCCCCCGGCTGGAGGCGTATCCCCGGCATCGTCAACGAGCGGTCCGTGGTCCCGTACGGCAATCATGCGGACACGCAGGGGCCCGCCAGCGGCGGCGAGATGGGTCCCGTCCTGGAGAAGGTCGGATACGTCTTCATCAAGCGGGTGGTGGGCATCCAGTTCGACCTCGATTTCCCCCTCCAGCCCGGCGACGTGATCGTCGTGAAGAGCGTCGTGAAATCCACGGGCGCCCCCCACGACGGCCATGTCGCCATCTGGACGGGAAACCGATGGGTCAGCGACTTCAAGCAGGGGGGCGGGCGCGACCCCAACCCGTACAGTTCCTCCGGATCCAAGAAGGCGATCGAGTATTCCGTCTATCGCCTCGGGGGATAGGCGCCCGGCGGCACCCGATTTGCACGACGGGTTGGGCAAAACTCGACGATCATGTGCGGATCTGAGGAACTCAATCCCGGCGGCCCCGGTCTGCCGCCGGGCGCGCGGGTCCCTCGCCAGGAACGCACGACCCGCCCGGGCCCCGTCCATGACGTTCTCCCGCAAGGACCTGCACGCCCTCATCGGCGATAAGATGCGCGACTACCGGTTCGTGGTGGTCGCCAACCGCGAGCCTTTCATCCACAAGCATCGCGACGGCGGGATCGAGGTCCAGAGGCCGGCCAGCGGCATGGCCGCGGCGCTGCACCCGGTGATGCTGGCCTGCGACGGCACCTGGGTGGCCCACGGCAGCGGCGACGCCGATCGCGAGGTGGTCGATGCGCACGACCGGATCCGCGTCCCGCCCGAGGATCCCGGCTATACCCTGCGGCGCGTCTGGCTGACCCCCGAAGAAGAAGAGGGCTACTACTACGGGATCGCCAACGGCGGGCTCTGGCCGCTCTGCCACATCACGTTCACCCGCCCGAAATTCGAGCCCGACGATTGGGAGACGTACCGCGCGGTCAACCGCCGGTTCGCCGACGCGGTCCTGGAGGAGGTCGGCGCCGACCCGGCCTTCATCTTCATCCAGGATTTCCACTTCGGCCTGCTGCCCAGGATGCTCAAGGAGGCGCACCCTCGGCTGGTGATCGCCCAGTTCTGGCACATCCCCTGGCCCAACCGCGAGGTCTTCCGCACGTTCCCGTGGGGCGAGGAACTGCTCGACGGCCTGCTGGGCAACGACCTGCTCGGCTTCCACGTCCAGTACCACTGCCAGAATTTCCTGGACACGGTCGACCGCGGGATCGAGGCCCGCGTCGACCTGGATAACGGCTCGATGGTCCACCGGGGCGGGCACGCCACCGAGGTCCGGCCATTCCCGATCAGCATCGATTTCCGGGCGCACGACGCGCAAGCACGCAGCCTGATGGTCCAGAAGGCGATGGAGCGGTGGCGGCAGTCCCTGAACCTGGGCGACGAGCTGATCGGCGTGGGCCTGGAGCGTCTCGACTACACCAAGGGGATCCCCGACCGGCTCCGGGGGATCGACTACCTGCTGCAAACCCACGCCGAATACCGGGGGCGGATGCGGTTCATCCAGGTGGCCGTCCCCAGCCGGACGCGCGTGGTTGCCTACCAGCAGGTCGATCGCGAGGTCGACGACCTGGTCGAGGAGATCAACGACCGATGGCGGCAGGGGGATTGGGAACCGATCACCTACGTCAAGGAACACCAGGGGCCCGTCGATATGATGGCCCTGCACCGGCTCGCCCATTTCTGCATCGTCAGCTCGCTCCACGACGGCATGAACCTGGTGGCCAAGGAGTTCGTGGCCTGCCGGTTCGATGACGACGGGGTCCTGATCCTGAGCCGGTTCACCGGCTCGGCCCGGGAACTGCCGGACGCCGTGCCGATCAACCCGTTCTCGATCGCCGAGACCGCCGAGGCGATCCACCAGGCTTTCTCGATGCCCCCCGAAGAACGCCAGCGGCGGATGCGGCGGATGCGGGAACAGGTCGAGCGCAACAACGTCTACCGGTGGGCCGGCAAGATCCTCTCCGGCCTGCTCAAGTTCGATTTCCCGGGGGATTCGGATTCCGGATGACCCCCCCCAAGCTCCTCGACGCCCTGCCCGAGATCGCCGGGCGGATCGACCGATCGCCCCGCATCTTCCTGGGGCTCGATTTCGACGGCACCCTGGCCCCGATCCGGCCGACCCCCGACGAGGTCGCGCTGGACCGGGCTGTCCGTGGATGGCTCGACGGCCTGTCGAGGATGTCCGGGGTAACCGTGGCGATCGTCAGCGGCCGATCGATCGCGGACGTCTCGGCCCGCGTCGCCCTGCCGGGGCTCATCTACGCCGGGAATCACGGCCTGGAGATCGCGGGGCCCGAGGTCCACTTCATCGAGCCGACGGCCGCCGCGCTCTCGGGGGAACTCGGCTCGCTCGCATCGAGGCTCTCGGGGGAGCTGGCCGAGGTGCCCGGGGCGCTCGTCGAGCCCAAGGGCCTGACCGCCAGCGTCCACGATCGGAACGTGCCGCCGGCGGATCGGCCGAGGGTCGAATGGGCGGTCCGCCGGGCCGCGGAAGGGGCCGACGGGCGTTTCGTGATCCAGCCCGGCCTGTGCGTCTGGGAGATCCGCCCCTGGGTCGATTGGCACAAGGGGAAGGCGGTCGCCGCGATCCTCGACGCCCTCGGCCGATCCGAGCCGCTTCTGCCGATCTACCTGGGCGACGACCGGACCGACGAGGACGCCTTCGCGGCCATCCCCGACGGGATCACGGCGAGGGTCGGCCCGCCGCGACCCACCGCCGCCCGGTACGCCCTGGAAAGCCCCGTCGAGGTCGCGTTTTTCCTCCGGTGGCTGCTGGAGAATCGCCGGGAAAGGGCCCGGGCGGCCGCCGACGGATCGGACGAACTCGGCGGGGCGTGCCGCTGATCCCCGTTACCCGGGTCCACGCCCTGCGGTAACGAAGGGGGCGGATCGATGCGGCCGCGGCCGTTCCTCGGCGGGCCTCGATCGGATAGGATCCCGGTATCCCGACCCCTTGAGGACTGGATCATGGCTCCCGAGGCTCGCAAGGCGGCATGGATCACGGGCGGTTCCGGCGCCCTGGGGCGGTCGATCGCCCTGCGCCTCGCCGAAGACGGCTGGAAGGTCGGCCTGTTCGCCCGGGATCCCGGGCGCCTGGAAGAGGCCGAACGGGCGATCGGCTACTGGGGCGGCGAGGCCCGGGGATTTGCGGCGGACGTCCTCGACCGGGGCGGCCTGGTGCGGGCTTTCGAGAGGGCCGCCCAGTGGTCGGGGCGCTGCGACGCCCTCATCTGCGCCGCCGGGCAGCTCCGATCGGTCGGGCCGATGGCGCAGGTTGACCCGGAAACCTGGTGGCGCGACCTGGAAGTGGGCGTCCGCGGCTTGCAGCAGGCCGCGTCTCTGGCGGTGCCCTCGCTCCGGGCATCCGGCGGCGGCTCGATCGTGGCGCTTGTCGGCGCGGGGGCCCATACCGACCTGGCCTATTCCGCCGGCTACGGCGCGGGGCAGGCGGCGTTGGTCCGGCTGGTCGAATGCCTGGCGATCGAGTTGAAGTCCGAGAACATCCCGGTCTACGCCCTGAATCCGGGGATGGTGCCGACCCCCCTGCTCCACCACCTGATCGACACGCCCGAAGGCCGCAAGTGGCTGCCCCGGTTCAACGCGGCGATGGCCGAGGGGAAGGAAGTCACCGCCGAACCGGCCGCCGAAATGGCCGCCTGGCTGGTCTCGGAGCGCCCCGCCGAGCTCTCCGGCCGGGTCGTCTCGGCCCTGCTCCCGCCCGAATTGCTGGCCACACGCCTGGGCCGGATCGTCGACGAGGACCTCGGCCGGCTCCGCCTGACGAATTGACCGGACCGTCCGAACTCGTTACAGTGAGGCCGTTTTGGTGGTCAAGGAAGTCGGCCGAGGGGGCATCCCATGAGCCTGGGCGAAGGCGGCGGTTCGGAGCTGGATTACGAAACCCTGCCGGGCCGAGAGTGGCCGACGCTGACCCAGTATTCGGTCTTCCTGGAGAACCGGGTGGGCCGGCTCCTGGAAGTGGTCCGGCTGTTCCGGGGCTCGTCCCGGGTGCGGATCGTCGGCTTGTCGATCGCCGATTCGGCCGATTGCTGCATCATCCGCCTGATCCTGAGCCACCCCGAGCAGGGCCGCGAGATCCTCGAGCAGGCCGAACTGCCATTCGCCGAGAGCCAGCTCCTGGCCGTCGAACTCGTCTCGGGGCCGCAATCGCTGGCCGACGTTTGCATGGGCCTGCTGCAAGCCGAAGTGAACATTCATTACGCCTATCCGCTGATCGTCCACCCCAACGGCCGGGCGGCGGTGGCGCTGCACGTCGACAACCTGGAGCAGGCCAGCAACACGCTCCGCACCCTGGGGTTCGACGTGGTCAGCGAGGCCGACCTGAGCGGATCCTGATCGGGCCCTTCCACACGGGAATCCGTTACAAGCCCGAAGCGCAAGCGAGTGGACCGATTTCATCAGCTTGGAATCGGTCCACTCGCTGCGCTTCGGGCTTGTATCGGCGCCGGCTCAAGTCGGGCGGCCTGCCGGCCGACCGCGCGCGAGCTCGACTTGGCACCCCGGCCGCGCCGGGGTATAAGGCCGTCGCAACGCCCCGCCCCGGAGGGATCGAGTCGGGGCGATTCGTGACGGCCTTGGCCAGGGAGGACGGAGCATGCGCAATCCCCTCGTCTCGAACCCGAGGAACCGGTCGTTCGGAGCCGGTGCCCTGCTGCTGATGGGCCTGGCCGGCGGCTGCGGCGGCGACGGGCCCGGCGTCCCTTCCCAGGCGGCGAACGACTCGGCCGGCAGCCGACCCTTGCCGACCCTGCAGATCCCCAACCAGCCGGTCGCCACCCCGCTGCCCCGGGCCAAGGCCATCGATGCCCGCCCCGAGTTGGCGCCGCCCGAAAGCCCCCCGCCGCTGTCCGATCAGCCGGTTCCCCGCAACCTGCCGAGCATCAGCAGCCGGGTTGAGGACGTCACCGATTCGGCCCTCGAATCGGCCCGAGACCTCCGCTCCCGCGCCGAATCCGACGCCGACGCCCTCAAGCGAAAGGCCGACCGTACCATCGATCGGACCCAGAAGACGATCGAATCGACGGCCGATGACCTCGGCCGGAAGGTCGACGGCGCCATCGGCGAGGCCGAGCGACGGGCCGACCGGCTCCAGAAGAAGGCCGAGGACCTCAAGGAGAAGGCCGACGACGTCCGCGAGGGCGTCGAGAAGACCGGCAAGGCCCTCCGCAACCTGCTGGGCGGCGACGGCTCGAAGCCCCGGAATTGAATGGGGGTTTAAAACCTCTCGATCCAGGCCTGATTGCCGAGCCGCTCGTCGATCAGCGCCCGGATCGTCCCTTCCGGCACCTCGACCGGCCGATCGGGGCCGGGCCAGGCCGATCGGATCGCTTGCCGCAAGGCCGATCGGCCCATGCCCAGGTTCGCCACGAAATCGCCGTGCGGCCGGCCGGCCCGGTAAGCGGGCTGGCGTCGGGGCGTGCCCAGGTACTGGCCGATGAGTCCCAGGGGGAACGCGTCCAGGATGGTCGCGTGCACCATCAGGTGCGACTTCAGGCGGCGCTGGGCGCTGCCCGAGACCTTGCGGTCGCCGACCACCCAATCGCCCGATCCGGCCAGCTCGACGGCGATGCCTCGGCCGCGGATCGCCCGTGCGGTCCGTTCCATGACGAACCGCTGCGCCCCTTCCACCGATTCCAGCTCCTTCGAGGCGCCCCGGGGCAAGATCACGGCGAAATTCAGGGCCCCCGGTCCGATCAGGACGGTGCCCCCGCCGCTGGTGCGCCGGGCGATCGGCACGCCGTCGAGCCGGCAACGCTCGACGTTCACCTCGTCCCGGAATCGGCAGGTAGCCCCCATCACCACGGCGAGATGGGGCAACTCCCAGGTCCGCAGCACGGCCCCGCCGTTCGCCTCGGACTCGATCAGAAGCGCCTCGTCGAGCGCCAGGTTGGCCTCGACGGTGGGCAGGGTCCGATCGAGGTGGGCGATCGGTGGCAACGATTCGGGCACGTCACGGGGTCCGTCGGTACCGGCGCGGTCGCGGCGGGCGGCGTCGTCGGGCAATCCTCCGGTTCCACCCGCTCAGAAGATACCAGGGACCAGCCGATACCGCACCTGCTCCATGTATTCGCGATAGGGCAGTTCCTCGCCCAGCAGGCGTTCCTCCAGCAGGAGGCGCGGGATCTGCGAAAGGTAGCAGGCGGCGAAGACCATCAGGTTGAGCCAGGTGGCATTCAGCAGGACGAAGCCGGTGTGGCTGACGAGGTAGCCGGCGTACATCGGGTGCCGGACGAAGCGATACGGGCCGCCGAGCTTGAGGCCCCGGTTCGCCGGGATGCAGCCGAAGCTCCGGCCCAGGAAGAACTGGGAATAGAGGTCGATCAGCAGGCCCGAGAAGATGATGGCGATGCCGCAACTGGCCGGGATCAGGGCGGCGCCGGCATGCGGCGTGAAGCAGAACGGCGCCAGGCTGGCGGCCATCGCCACCGCCCATTCCAGCGGCTTCCGGGTGAACCGCGTCGTCGTCCGTCTCGTGAGGGTGCAGAACATCAGCAGGGTCACCGAGGGCAGCAGGGCGAAGCTGACGATGCTGCCCTCCGGCCCGTAGAAGTCGCCGAACATCCGATAGATTTGCCAGGTGAACAGGCCCGAGAGCAGGATCCTCTCGCTCCAGTCCACCGCCAACGCAAACAGGAAGTGCCGCCTCGCCGTCGAGGCGACCACGGGGCCGCGGGGTTGGGCCACGCCCCGATCCCCGCGGGTGTAGGGGTGCGCAATCGTCGTCGACATGAATTCCCGCCGGTTTCCCGCGCCCGTTGGCGCGAACGGATCGTTTCGCCGAACGAAGGATCAGGGCCACGGCAGTAGCCTAGGTCGCGGACCGGGCGCAGGCCCGTGGCCTCGGGGCTGACCTCAATCGATCGGGGCGAGGTCGCCCGCCCGATGGTGCAGCCGTCCCTCGAAGACCGTGCCCACGACCGGCCGGTCGCTCTCGAGGATCAGCGCATGGGGATCCTCGTCATCGCGATCCGGCAGGGCGATGATCGCCAGGTCGGCCGACTTGCCGGGGCGGAGGCTGCCCGTGACCGTCTCGGCCCGCAACGCCCAGGCGCCGAACAGGGTGGCCATCGCCAGCAGGAGCGGCCCGGGGAATTCGGGGTGCCGCCGCTTCAGGAATCGGGCCTCTTCGAGGATGCTGAGCGAGGGCGCGGAGGCCAGGCTATCGGTCCCCAGGCAGACGACCGCCCCCTGTTCCATCAGGGCCCGGGCCGGGTGCGGCTTGTGGCCGAAACGGGCGTGCGTCCGCGGGCAATAGGCGATCGCCACCCTCCGCCCGTCCGGGCTGGCCTCGGGGCGGAACTGCCAGAAATCCTCCGGCTCGAAGTAATTGCCGTGCGCGACCAGCCAGTCGGCGCGGCGGAGCCCCCCCTTGCGGATGTAGTCGGCGGGGCGATCCCCGATCGGCTCCCAGTCGGGGTCCCAGGCGCCCAGGCGTTCCAGGAAGCCGCGGAGCCCGCCCGATCGCCCGGAGAGCAACCCCAGCTCCTCGGGCATCTCGGCCAGGTGCGTCGACAGGGGCAGGCCGCTGCCGGCGGCGTGCCGATAGAGCCAACCGGCGGTGCTGTAGGGTGCGTGCGGGCTGAGGCCGGGCCGGGCGTTGGCCGCCACCTGATCCTCGGGCTTGATCGTGCTCAGCCAGACCTCGGCATCGGCGACCGTCTGCGCCGCCCGCTCGGCGCGGAGGCCGATCAGCTCGGCGAAGACGACCCCCCGGACGGGCGCCGAGGCGATCGCCGGCCAGCTCAGCCCGGCGGTGGTGGTGTCGGCCAGGAGGGTGGTTCCGGCCTCGACCGCCTTGCGAACGTTCTCGGAAGCCTGCCGGGCCAGGTCGGGCGAATTCCTGCCCCGCCTCTGCGCGATCACCCGTTCCAGCCAGGCGATCTCGTCCTCGACGACCGGATCGGCCAGGGGGTCGGCCGGCTCGCCGATCGGCGCCAGCTCCAGGTGGGTGTGGGCGTTGACGAACCCGGGCAGGATGGCCACGTTGCCCAGGTCGAGGTCGGGCGAACGGGTCCCGGCCGGCTCGACCGCCTTGATCCGGCCGTGCTCGATGTGGAGCAATCCCCCGGCCATCGGCGGGCCTTCGACCGGGAAGACGTAGCGGGCCGACACGGTCAGGTCACGCAAGCGCATCCCGGATCTCGCCCCGGATCGGCCAGGCCGCCGGCACCGCAGGCCGGCGGAACAGCAGCCCCAGCAAGGCGGCCGTCCCCACGGCGCCCAGGGCCATCCAGTGCCAATGATAAAGCAGGTGCTCTTTGTCCCGGTAGAGCCACCCCAGCGAATCCAGGACGCGGGGGGTCTTGCTCAGGAAATCGAGGGCAACCCCCAGGCCGTTGTTGATGAAGTGCATGAGGATCCCCGGCAGGAGGCTCCGGGTCCGCACGGCGAGCAGGCCCAGGATCAGGCCCAGCAAGGTGGTGTTGAAGAGCTGCTGGTAGAGGCTGACCATCAGGTGCATGAAGCCGAACAGCAGCGCCGAGATCACGATCGCCGACCGCTGGCTGTGGCCCGATTCCAGGCCCGACAGGATGAAGCCGCGGAACGCAAGCTCCTCGCAGACGGCCGGGATCAGGGCCACCACCACCAGCGCGACCGGCCAGGACATCGTGCCGGTCGCCGCCTTCAGGGCCTCCTGCATCGCGCCGGACATCGGGAAGTACTTCATGACCCAGAACGACAGCTGCATCTGCAACGGGTTGAGGCAGAGGACCAGGCCGGCCGCGATGGCCAGGTCAGTCCAGCGGGGAGCCTTGAGCCGGAGCGTCCGGGACGGGCTGGAGGAGAGGAGGAAGGTCAGCAGCAGCGTCGGCACCAGGACGAACCCGAGCTGCCCCAGGACGACGCCGATCGGATTGGCCCCGAGCCACTGCGAGAGGAACCAGGCGGCCGAGATCATCAGGGCGAAGCCGAAGAGCGCCGCCCCGCTCGAGGGCAGCGGGCCGCGGTCGCGGATCAGGTGGCGGGCGTAATCCCGGGGGTGGAACCGCTCGGCCTCGCGGAACAGGACCGATTCGCTCTGGAACTGGTCGACGGCCCACCGCAGGGCCAACGCCCCGTAGGCCAGCGTCGGCACGACCACGGGGACGAAGTAGCGGGCCGCCTGGGTGTATTCGCCCAGCATCAGGGCCCGGAGCAGCAGGGCCACCCCGGTGATCGGCACCATGCTGTACGACGGGCTCAGCTCGATCCCCGGGATCAGCGTCATCATCACCAGGGGCATCGTTACGAGGTAGACCGGCGTCAGGTAGTACTGGCCTTCCTTCATGCTGCGGGCGAGCACCGCCATCGCCACGCTCACGGCGCTGAAGAACGCGGCCAGGGGGACCAGCAGCAGGATCATCCAGAAGCCCGAGGCGAGCGA
Organism: Isosphaeraceae bacterium; assembly: GCA_046349995.1. Classification (GTDB taxonomy): domain Bacteria; phylum Planctomycetota; class Planctomycetia; order Isosphaerales; family Isosphaeraceae; genus Aquisphaera. The sequence goes on from JAXMBE010000002.1 coordinate 49,611, forward strand.
CGGCGGCTGGATGCCGGCGCGGGCCGAGGCGCCCGGGATCACGGCCATCGCCGGGGCCAGCCGCATGCCCGTCAGGCCCATGCTGGCCAGGTTGAGCAGGGCCGTCATCACGCTGGCGAGCAGCACGGTGAAGTACTTGCCCAGGACGATCTCGCCCCGCGAGGCCGGGCTGAGCAGCAGGGTTTCCATCGTGCCCCGCTCCTTCTCGCCGGCGCAGAGGTCGATGGCCGGATAGAAGGCTCCCGTCAACGACATCATCACCAGCAGGAACGGGAACAGGCGGGCCCAGACGGTCGCCCCCGACTCCTGGACGGTCGCCACGTCGTCGGGCCTGGTGCGGATCGGTTCGGCGAAGTCCTCGGGCTTGTCCTCCTTCGCCAGCCGCTGGTTGCCGACCGCCTTGCCCCACCGCGAGATCAGGCGATCGACCCGGAGGAACGCGTTCTGGCTGGGCTCGGAGGCCCCGTTGTAGGCGATGGCGATGACGTCGGAGGACGACCTCGCCAGCCGTTCGGTGAGGTCCGGCGGCACCACCAGGACGACGCTCGCCTGCCGCTGGCGGAGCAATTCGCGGCGGGCCTCCGGGTTCTCCCAGGGGCTCCCGGGCGAGGCCAGCTTGACCTCGAACCGGCTCGCGTTCGCCGGGTTCTCGAACAGGTCCTTGTCGAAATGGGCCCGGGACTCGTCCAGCAGGGGCGGATAGGGGGGCGAATCGGGCAGGTTCTCGGCGCCCAGGACGACCACGATGTCGGGCTTGTCCGACAGCATCTCGGCCGCCTTGAACATGCCCAGCCCCAGCATCGGGTAGAGCAGGACGGGCAGGACCAGGACCATGAAGAGGGTCCGCCGGTCGCGGAGCTGGTCGAGCAGCTCGCGGCGGAAGATGGTCCAGACGATGCGCCATCGCATGATTCGAACGGCCCCCGTGGGATGATCTCAGCGATTTCCGGCGACCCGGGCCGTGCCGAACCCGGACGGGGCGGCGTCCGGGGCGGCCCGGTCGACGCGATCGACCAGGTAGAAGAACAACTCCTCCAGGTCGGCCTGGCCGTGCCGTTCGAGCAGTTCGGCGGGCGTGCCCTCGGCCTGGATCCGGCCCCTGTGGATGATCGCCACCCGGGAGCAGAGCTTGGCCACCTCGCTCATGATATGGGTCGAGAACAGGATCGTCTTGCCCCGGTCGCGGAGCTCGCCGATCCTCTGGAGCAGGGCCCGGGCGACGAGCACGTCCAGGCCCGAGGTCGGCTCGTCGAAGATCAGCACGGGTGGATCGTGCACGATCGCCCGCGCGATCGAGACCTTCTGCTTCATGCCGGTCGACATCTTCGACCCCAGGACGTCCCGGAAATGGTCCATCTGGAGCCAGGAGAAGACCTCGTGCATCCGGCGGCCCAGCTCTTCGCCTTCGAGTCCGTAGAGCTTGCCGAAGTACTCGACCAGCTCCCAGGCGGTCATCCGGTCGTAGATGCCGGTGCTGGCCGACATATAGCCGATCCGGGCGCGGACCGCCTCGGGCTCGTGAACCACGTCGTGGCCGGCGACCAGGGCCCGGCCCGAGGTCGGCTTGAGAACGGTGCTGAGCATCCGCAGGGTGGTGGTCTTGCCGGCCCCGTTCGGCCCGAGCAGGCCGAAGACCTCGCCCGGCCGGCACGCGAACGAGACCGACTCGACCGCCGGCAGCCACCCCCGCTTGTAGTCCAGGAACGACTTGCTGAGGCCCTCGACCTGAATCACGCGTCACCTCGGGCGCCGGGGCGGATCGACCTCGCTCCATTCCATCATAAGACGCCGCGGGGCGATCAGGCCGCGACGGCCTCGACTTTCGGCCCACGACGCATCGGCTGCGGTTTGCCGTAGGTGAGCGACCGCCAAAGCCATTCGGCCGGGCCGAACTTGTAGACCTCCAGCCAGATCGGGCTGACGAGGAGCTGGAAGGTCCAGATCGCCAGCACCACCAGGTAAAGGTAGGTCCGGCTCGCCGTGCCGAAGAAGGCCAGCCCATATCCGTAGAAGATCGTCGTGCAGACGATCGAGTCGAACAGGTAGTTGCTGAGGGCCATCCGGCCGACCGCCCCCAGGCGACGGGTCAGGCCCTGGAACAGGCCCGCCTTGTAGATCAGCATGACCAGGGCCGCGTGGCCGACCGCCAGGAACATCCCGCCGTAGAAGTTGAGGTAGATCCCACGCCCGAAGAACCCGGCCTTCCCCGAGAAATTGTGCTGGACCTCGAAGAACGTGTCGTAGGCCACCAGCGGGATGCCCACCCCGTAGCAGAACGCCAGGAGCTTGATGTAGAAGGCCCTCGACCGCGACGCGGCGAAGACGCCCCACTTCATCAGGGCCATGCCGATCAGCATCCGGCCGCCGATGAACCACCAGCCTCCCAGCAGGAAGCCGACGGTGTGCTCCATGAACAAGTTCTTGGCGCGATGCTTGACGATCCCGGCATACCCGCCCCGGTAGGCGGTCATCTCCTTATCGTACTCCTCCTTGGCCTTGGCCTCGTCCGGCTTCATGTTCTTCTCGGCCTTCTTGTCGAGCTCGGCCAGCTTCGCCTCCCACCGCCTGGGCGTCTCGCCGGCCAGTTCCATCGCCTCGACCCGCGCCGCGGTGGCCCGCATGAACCGGATGCCGTGGATGGCCGTTTCGATCAGCGGGATCAAGAGCAGCTGGAAACAAACGCCCAGAATCAGCAGCGACCGGGCCGGCAGCTTGCGGAGCGGGTACAGCAGCAGCCCGCACTGGGCGTAGAGCACCAGGATATCGCCGGACCAGATCAGGTAGGCATGGCAGAGGCCGATCGCCAGCAGCCAAAGGACCCGCCGGTAGTAGAACCAGCCGAACGACTGGCCCTTCGTCGTCGCCCGATCGCTCATGAGCACCAGGCCGGCGCCGAAGAGCATCGAGAAGAGGCTCATCATCTTGGTGTCGAACACCACGTGATTGAACGCCCAGAGGCCCCAGTCGAGCTTGTTGAACACGGCCCCCTTGGTGGGGTTGCTGTAGGCCGGGCCGGGCCAGCCGAAGTTGACGATGTTCATCGCCAGGATGCCCAGCAGGGCAACGCCGCGGACGACGTCCACCGAGTTGACCCGCTCGACCTCGGCGACCGGGCCGACCGACGGCGGCGGCTCGGGCGTCGGCTCGGCGGGGATCGCCCCTTCGCTTGCCGCTTCGACCAGCAAGGCCCCGTGTTCGGCCCCTCCCGAGTCGATCGTCGGCAGGGATTCCGCAAGCGTCTCGTCGGACATGACTGGATGGCCTCAATCGATCCGGATCGGTCGGAAGGCCCGGGGGGGGCGGGCTGCTTGGATCGGTATTCGCGGGGCGGGCCCGAACATTCAGGCCGGCAACGGGATATCGAGCAAGGACCGGCAAATCGCCGAGACGCCATCGATGGCGGCGGCCAGCATCTTCCGCCCCCGCTCGGCGTCGGCGAACGAGGGGTTGCCGACCGCCCCGTGGTCGGTCCGCCGGCCGAAATCCCGGGCCCAGAACAGCCCTTTCAACGATGTCGGCGTGGTGTCCGGGTCGTCGGCAATCCGATCGAGCCGGACCAGGTCGGGGCGGAGGGCCAGCATCATCGATGTCTCGATTTCGCAGGCATGGCCGACCGTCTTGCGGGGCCCCCGGCATTGCTCGGCCAGGCCCGATTCGGCCAACTCCCAGTAGGCGGCGCCGGTGAGGAGGGCCCCGGGGAACTCGGCGTCGAGCCTGCGAAGGGCGACGTGAAGCGGGTCGATATTGCCGCCATGGCCGTTGAGCAGCAGGATCCGCCGGAAACCCCGCCGGAGCATCGGCGTGAGCAGTTCGACCAGCATCGCCTCGTAGGTGGGCAAGGTCGCCGTCAGGGTGCCGCCGAACGGCAGGTGGTGCTCGCTGGCCCCCAGCCAGAGCACGGGCAGGAGCAGCACCCGGTCGGGCAAGGCGGCCTCGACCCCGTCGGCGACGGCGCCGCAGAGGATCGTGTCGGTGATGACGGGCAAATGCGTGGCGTGCTGCTCGCATGCGGCGATCGGGGCGACGACCAGGGTCGGGTCGCGGGGCAGGTCGAGCAGGTCGGGGGCGGTCATCTCGGCGAAGCGCATGGGCGGAGGCCCGCGGGTTCAGTTCGGGTTGAAGAGACGCATGAGGACGATGATGGCGATGGAGTAGAAGATGATCAGGCCGGTCGTATCGACGAGGGTGGAGATCAGCGGGGCCGAGATCACGGCGGGATCGATGCCGACCCATCGGGCGAAGATCGGCACCATGCCGCCGACGCCGTTGGCCCAGACGCAGATCCCCAGGATCGCCAGCGAGATCACCAGGGCGAAGGCGGGCGGCTGGCCCAGCAGGAGCCAGGTGAACAGGAAGCCGATCGCCCCCAGGAGCGTCCCGAGCAGGCCGCCGGTGAGGACCTCCCGGAGCAGGACGCGGGGGGCATCGCCGGGTGTGATCTCCCCCAGGGCCAGGCCGCGGATCACGGTGCCGACCGTCTGGCTGCCGGCGTTCCCGCCGGTGCCGATCAGCAGCGGGATGAACGCGTCGAACTCGATGTCCGGGAAGCGGTTGTCGACCCAGTTGAACGACCGGATCACCAGGCCGGTGATGCCGCCGCCGAAGAACAGGAGCAGGAGCCAGAGCAGCCGCCTGCGGACCGAATCGACGATCCGTCCCCGCCAGTAGGTCTCGTCGTCGGCCTCGGCGTCGGCCGTGACGCCGCCGAACTGGAGCATGTCGGTGGTCTGCTCGCGGCGGAGGATGTCCATCGCGTCGTCGTGGGTGACGATGCCGACCAGCTTGTCGTCGGCGTCGACGACCGGGATGGCGATCAGGTCATAATCCTCGATCTTGCGGGCGACGCTCTCCTGGTCCTCGTCGACGTTGGCCCGGACGATCTCGCTGGCCATGATCTCCTCGATGCGGCTCCGGGGCCGGGCGAGGATCAGGTTCTTGAGCGAGACCAGGCCGATCAGGCGGCGTTCGGCGTCGACGATGTAGCTGTAGTAGATCGTCTCGCGATCGGGCGCCTCGTGGCGGAGCCGTTCGAGGGCGTCGCGGACGTTGAGGTGGGGGGGCAGGACGGCGTAGTCGGTCGTCATGGCCGCGCCGGCGGTCCCCGGCTCGTAGGCCGCGAGCCGGCGGATGTCCTCGCGCTCGGCGTGGGCGAGCCTCGGCATGATGGCGTCGATGCAATCCTCTTCGAGCCGGGTGACCAGGTCGGCCCGCTCGTCGTGCGGCATGTGGTGCAGCAGCTCGGCGGCCAGTTCGGGGCCCATCCCCTCCACCAGCCGGACCTGCTCGTCGGCCGGCAGGTAGCTGAGGGCCTCGGCGCGGTTCCGGGGGTTGAGCAGGTTGATGACCTCGTCGCCGTCGGGGGCGCCGAGGTCCTCGACCACCTCGGCGATCCTCGCCGGGTGGAACTCGTCGAGGAATTCGCGGACGGTCTCCGTCTCGCCGTCGCGAAGGAGTTCGCGCAAGTCGGGGATGAGCAGAGCGTTATGCGGCCGATCCGGCGCCACGCCGACCCCCGATCGTCGGGCGAATCCGCGTCACGGGGCGGGAGTCGCCGCGTCGACCGGAACGACGATCGTACCAGCCACGCGGCGGGCGGGCCAGCGGTCGAGATCGGTCCGGGCCTGGGGATTTGATTCCGCTTCTGGGCGCCGGTACGATCCGGATTGGCCGCTCGAGAGGCGGCCGGCGGGCCGATCCGAGCCTCAAGAAAGGGTCGACTCGGGCTTTCACTTCAGAGGGGGCCATCGCCATGCCTTTGTACGAGGTCGAGACCACGTCGCATATCATGATCGCCAGCGTCGAGGACGAGGCGGCCGCCCGTTCGTTCGCCGCGGCGAACTACCCCCAAGAGGAAGTCCTGCGCGTGGCCCATCGGCCCCGCGACGCCTGGGTGATCTCCAAGAGCATGCTGGGGATCTCCGGGACGGTGAACCCCTGCACCACCGCCCGCGACTGCCTGGCCCGCGCCGCCGGCGACAAGCTGCACGCCGTCCGCCTGTACATGCAGCAGACCGGTACCGACCTCGAGGGCGCCCGCAAGGCGATCGAATCGAACATGGCGGCCGGTTGGTGACCACGTCCCCCTAGCGGGCGCCGCCCGCCCGCCGGGGCGTGCTCGGCCGGCGGACGCCGCCCGCGGTTAGGCCGAGGCGATTCTCCATGTCCAAGGTAATTTGCCTGATCCTGGGCGGCGGCCGGGGCACCCGCCTGTATCCCCTCACCAAGAACCGGAGCAAGCCGGCCGTCCCGATCGGCGGCAAATATCGGCTGATCGACATCCCGATCGCCAATTGCATCTACTCCGACCTGAACCGGATCTTCGTCCTGACCCAGTTCAACTCGGTCAGCCTGCACCGCCACATCGCCAACACGTACACGTTCGACGACTTCGGCGGCGGGTTCGTCGAGATCCTGGCCGCCCAGCAGACGATGCAGTACGAGAGCTGGTACCAGGGCACGGCCGACGCCGTCCGCCGCAACATCCCCTACTTCAAGGACGGCGACTACGAACTCGTGCTGATCCTCTCCGGCGACCAGCTCTACCGGATGGACTTCCGCGAGATGATCGCCAGCCACAAGGCGTCCTCCGCCGACGTCTCGATCGCGACCCTGCCCGTCGCCGAGAAGGAGGCGTCGGCCTGCGGCATCATGCGGATCGACGGCGACGGCCGGGTGATCGACTTCGTCGAGAAGCCCAAGACCGCCGACGCCCTGTCCAGGGTCCGCACCGACCCCAACTGGATGGCCAAGCGGGGCATCCAGGCCCGGGGCCGCCCCTACCTGGCCAGCATGGGCATCTACCTGTTCAACCACCGGACCCTGGTCGACATGCTCGCCTCCAGCGAGGCGACCGACTTCGGCAAGGAGGTCTTCCCCAGGGCCATCGAACACCTCCGCGTCCAGGCCCACCTGTTCGACGGCTACTGGGAGGACATCGGCACCATCGGC
>JAXMBE010000003.1:0-32257 GCA_046349995.1 Isosphaeraceae bacterium
AGGCCGAGTCGTACGCGATCCGCGCCCAGGAAGTCGACCCGATGGACGTCTCCGCCACCGCCCTGGCCTGGAAGGCCCGCGCCCAGCGGGGCTACGAGCGGGATAAGGACATCCGCCGCCGCAAGGAAGACGGGTTCGTCGAGGCGGTGCAGGGCGTCAGCGAGGCCGGCGTGGTCGACATCGCCGCCTACCGCAACGGCATCAGCCTGCCCAAGAACTTCGCCGAGCTGAGCAAGGTCCGCCGCGAGGCGAACGCCCGGCTCGAGCCCAAGGCCGACCCCGGCCGGATGGCCGTCGAGCGCAAGCTCAACGAGCCGATCACGCTGGACCTGGAGAAGCAGCCGCTCTCCGAGGCCGTCTCGTTCCTCCAGAACGCCACCGGCCTCAACGTGGTCGTCGATCCCAAGGCGATGCTCGAGACCGGCATCAACGAGAACACGCCTATCAGCATGCGGCTGAAGGACGTCAAGCTCAAGACGGCCCTCAAGCTGATGCTCGCCCCCCTGGGCCTGACGTACCAGACCGATGACGAGGTGCTGGTGATCACCTCGCCGCAGATCAGCAGCCGCGTGATCCAGCGCTCGTACCCGGTCGGCGACCTGGTGCTGCCGCTGAGCCGGCGCAAGAAGGCGACCGAGCCGGTCGTGGCCGGCACCGGGATCCCCGGCGACATCAAGGCCAACGGCGCCCCGATCCAGGGCACCCTGCCCTCGAACGGCAAGTTCGAGGAGGACGTCGACTTCAACACGGTCGACTACCTGCCCTTGATGCAGCTCATCACCGCCACCGTGGCGCCCAACACCTGGCGCGTCTACGACGGCAAGGGCGGCGTGGTCAACCTGCCGGGGACGAACGACGGCCAGGCGTTCGGCATGGGTGCCGGCTTCGGCCAGGGCTTCGGCGGCGGGCCGGGCGGCGGTGCGGGCGGGCTCGGCAACGACCCGGCCAACATCCCCCCCGGGTCGATCATCCCCTACATCCTGAACATCAGCCTGATCATCCGCCACACCCCCGAGGTCCACGAGGACATCGTCGACCTGCTCCGCCAGCTCCGCAAGCTGCAGGACCTGCAGGTCTCCGTCGAGGTCCGGTTCATCACCATTAACGACAACTTCTTCGAGCGGATCGGCGTCGACTTCGACTTCGCCATCCAATCGGAGACCTACGGCAAGCACGCCTCCTGGACCTCGCTGAACCCGGCCGCGGTGCCGATCGTGCCCGGCCCCAACGCCGCCCCCGTCGGCCCGTACCTGGTCAACGAGAACCTGAGCCGCGCCCAGCTCGGCAACCGGCTCCCGGTGGTCGTCGGCACGGCATCCAACGGCGATACGGGCATCCCCCGGCTCAGCCAGGACCTGTCGCTGCCGTTCCTGCAGGATTCGTACACGCTCACGAATCCGTTCAACTCCCTCGCCGGGGCCGGTGCCACCTTCGGCATCGCGTTCCTCAGCGACCTGGACGCGTACTTCTTCCTGAACGCCGCCCAGGGGGATAGCCGCAGCAACATCGTCCAGGCCCCCAAGGTGACCACGTTCAACGGCTCCTCGGCCACCGTCTTCGACGGCCGGACCGTGAACTACGTCCAGCAGCTGATCCCGGTGGTCAACTTCGGTGCGGTCGCCTTCACGCCGATCCCCGCCCAGATCTTCGACGGCGTGCAGCTTACCGTCATGCCGGTCGTCTCGGCCGACCGCCGTTACGTCCGCCTGACCATGGCGCCGTTCTTCAGCACGATCGACGGCTTCGACAACTTCCCCGTCCCGGCGGCGGTCGGCGGCGGCGGCATCGGCGGCGGCTCGGCGTCGATCACCGGCCTGATCAGCCTGCCCAGGCAGACGATCTCCAGCATCAACACCACCGTCACCGTCCCCGACGGCGGCACGGTGCTGCTGGGCGGCGTCAAGCGGCTCCGCGAGGAACGGCAGGAATACGGCGTGCCGATCCTGTCCAAGACCCCGCTGATCAACCGCCTGTTCCGCAACGTCGGCATCGGCCGGAACACCGACAGCCTCATGATGATGGTCACCCCGCGGATCATCATCCCTCGAGGAGGAAGAGGAACGGCTCGGCATCCCGGCCCTCACGCCGAACCAGTAACGCAAACTCCGCGGACCGGGCCGGGCCGGATCCGGCCCGGTCGACGGACGGCCCGGCGGGAACCCCCCCGGGCCGCCGTCGTTTCGTCTCCCCGCGCCTGCCCCCGGTTGCCCTGCGGGAGCCGCCGGCCACGCTCAACTTCGCGGGAACCGGTCGCACGCCAACCGCACGCGTAGCCCCTCGGAGACACGCCGTTGATCGACGCCGGGGCCCGGCCCTGGCCGGTCCCGCCGGGCGTAGGGCTCACCCGCCACCTTGCGACGAGCCCTCGTCGGGCGGCGGGGTAACGTGGCGGAGCGAACCGATGCGATTCACCTTCCGATGGGCGGCGGCAATCCTGGCGACCGGACTCGTGGCGGCGGGGTGCGGGCCGATGTCATGGTCCAGAGCCAGTTTCAGGGCGGGACGGGAGTGAATTTCAGCTACACGGGGTCGAGCGGGTCGGCGTCGGCCGGGCCGTTCTCCGTCACCCCGCTCAATCCCGCCGGCCCCGCGTTCGATGCCTATTGCGTCTCGCTGAACATCCAGGTCGGCTCGGGGCCGGACACCCTCCGGGTCTCGGCCATCCAGGCGTTGAACTCCGTGGGCCAGGCGTTCTTTATCAACTCGCAATACGCCGACGTCGGCAACCGCCTCGCCTTCCTGCTGTCGAGCTACGGCGGCGGCAACTCGGACGGCAAGCAGGCCCTGGCCCTGGCCGTCTGGCGTACCATCGACAAGAACTTCTCATACACCGGCGGCACCACCGCCGTGAACACGTTGTATGCCCAGTACATCCAGTTCACGGGTACAATTCGGGCAACCTGTACGCCCCCGGGCGCGAAGCTCCTGGTGGTCGATCAGGCCTACGCCCCCTACCAGAACCTGATCGGGATCACGTCGGTGCCGGAGCCGACCAGCCTGGTCCTGGCCGGGTCGGGCCTCGGGGGCCTCGGGCTCCTCGCCGCCCGGCGGGTCCGCAAGTCTCGTAAATACCCGGGGCGAGGGGCGCCCGCCCCGGGCGGCCGCTCGCGAATCCCCTCGGCTTCCTCCCGAGGGATCGGCCGAATCGACATCCCGGGTGGTTGCCCGGGGATGCCCCGATCGGCTTAAATCCATCCCGTGGAGCGGCGGGGCGGCGGCCCCATCCGACGACGAATCCGGCCGGAGTCGGCGGGAACGGGAGCATCGCCACGATCGCCACGAGCCTGGGGATAGCGTTGCTTGGCCTACGCCACCACGATCGCCCCCAAGACCCCCGAAGAAGCCGGTGGACACGTTCCACGCCGACCCCGCCTGGAAGCCCCTGGGCAAGGCGGTCTGGTTTCGACCCCAAGACTCGTACCGTGGTGATGTGCCCGGGCCTCCGCGAGGGCACCCTCGAACACCTGCTCTGCCTGACTAATTCCAAGGAACATGAGTCGATCCTGGCGACCGACGCCCCGGCCGTGCAGATCCACGCCGCCGGCCGCTCCTGACCGGGGCGCCGAGTCCGGCCACCCGGTCAAGTTCCGGCCCGATTACCAGCCCCCACCGGCACCCTGATCCAGATCGAGCTGGAATGGCAGGAAGGCGGCAAGACAAAGAAGGCCGACGCCCGCCAGTGGGTGAAGGACCAGGCCCGTGGCACCCCTGGCCGTCGCCTGGGTCTTCGCCGGCAGCGAGTTCTACACCCACCCCGAGACCAAGGAACGGATGTACGCCGCCAGCGAGGGCGACCTGATCACGGTCGCCAACTTCACCAAGCGCCATCCTCGACGTGCCCATCCCTCCAGCTCCGACAGCGACAACGAACGCGTCTACGTGGCCAACACCGCCAACATCCCCCCGCAGGGCACGTTCGTGACGATGTACCTGCGGCCCATGCCAGCGCAGCCCGCCAAGGGGGCGGTGGCCGAGAAGAACGCGGGCGAACCCGGCCAGGGACGGGCCCGGCCGGGCTCTCACCGCAAAGCCCCAGGGGAAGACCACCGGCGTCGATTGACCGGGCCATCCAGGCCGATCCGCCGGCAAAGGCGGCTCAATCCGACCGGCCGGAATCGCCGATGGTTGGGTGGACCCCGCCGCGAGCCGCGGAGGGGCCAGGCCCCGGGGAGCCGTCGCGATGGGTCGCCCGTTCGCGTTCGTGATCGCCGCCGCCGCCTTGCTGCCGTCGCCGGGCGTCCCTGTCGCCTGGGCCAACAGCCGGGCCGCTTGCCCGATCCCATCACCGACGATTCGCAACTGCCCCCCTGCCCCCGCCCGATTCGCCGATCGAGATCGCGCCCCACCCGGCCCCCGGCGATCGCCCCCTGCCGATCAACCTGGCCACCGCCTTGCGGCCTCCGACGCCCGACCGCTGATCGTCGCCTCGGCCCAGGCGAGCGTCTGGTCGCCGAGGGCGCAACTGACCGGGCCCGGGTGTTCTGGGTACCGTCCCTGAACCTCGGGCCGACTACATCCGCCACGACGGCGGCGGGCCCGACTTCAACAAGGGGATCATGATGGCCCCCAGCGTGAACTTCTTCGCCGGCGGGCAGTGGCAGAACGTCGCGCTCATCGACGCCCTGTTCGAGCTGCTGGGCGAAACAGGTCCTGAACGCCCGGCAAGGGAAACCAGGCCAAGACGCCCTGATGATGACGGCCGACGCCTACTTTGGGTCCACCAGGCCCGAGGCATGTACGCCGGCCTGCTCTATGCCCGAACGCAACGAGCTGATCGGCCGGATCACCTGGCTCAGCGGCGACCTCGTGCCGCGCATCGAGATCGATCGGGCGAAGAACCTGGTCGCCGACCTGGAACAACGCGCGACCTCCTCCCGACAGGATTGGGGTTCGCAAGCGCCGATTCATCAGGTCCTCCGGCTCGACCGCGCCGTGGTCGTGCCGCTGGAGCCCGACCACCTGCAAGTCACCCTGATCGACCCGGCCCGGCCGCTCGACGACCTGATCCTGATCGCCCTGACGAACCGCCCCGAGCTGGCCGCGAACCAGGCGTTCGTCCGGGCCTCGATCGAGCGGATCCCCGCGAGAAGGCCCGTCCGCTGACGCCCAGCATCCTCATCAACGGTTTCCAGACCCCCTATGAAATGATCCAGGGGCGTCTTCGGCATGGGACCGAACAGCAGCCTGAACCAGTGGACCGGCCGTTCCGACCTCAGCTACCAGGCCCTCTGGCAGCTCGAAGGGCTTCGGCCTGGGCAACCTGGCCCGGATCAAGGAACAGCGGGGCGAGCAGTCGAGGGCGGTGATCGAGCTGTACAAGGTGCAGGACCGGGTGGCCGCCGACGGACCCGGGCCCAGCGCGGCTCCAGTCGGCATCCGCTCGCGTCGGCCAGGCCGATCGAAGCGCTCCGGTCGGCCATGATCTCGTTCAACGGCAACCTCGAAGGATCGGCCAGACGACCCGGTTCGGCGACGTGCTCGTGCTGGTCAACCGGCCCCAGGAGGCGGTCTTCGCCCTCCAGCTGATGAAGATCGCCATCGACGAGTATTTCACCACGGTCGCCGAGTACAACCGCGCCCAGTTCGAGTTGTTCCACGCCCTGGGCTATCCCGCGCGAACTGCCCCAGCAGCCGGGCGAACCCGTGCCGGGTCGACACGAGCCGGCCCGACTACCTGCCGCCGGTCGGCAACGGTCCCTCCGCCCGCCTCCCGATGACCCGATGCCGGGCGCTCGGGCCGATTTCCCGTGGTATATCTCCCCATGGGGCGGTAACCGAGCGGACGGCCCGGGCCATCGGATGGCATTTCGACCGGCAATCGGGGCCAGCATGGCGGCATGCGGCGCTTCCTGGCCATCCTCCGACGACCACCTTCGCCCTGGCGGGCGAAGAACCCGGCCCGGTACTCCCCTCATGGACCGGCCTGCACCCGGGCTTTCAGGGCTTCGGCCTCAAATACCACCTGGGGTACGGCTACGGCGGCAAGGACGGGGAGTCGGGGCATTCGGTGGCTCCCCCGGTACGGCGGGCCGGGCTATCCCTGCCCCGACCCCCTGACCGTCTTCCGCCCGACCGGCCCCCTTGCTCCCTACCCGCGACGTGGCCAGGCCGACACGAAGGGCCCCGGCACGCCGCTGAGACGTATGAGAGCTATTTCGCCCCGTACGCCAACGCCGGCGGGATCCCCTCCCGCTTCCAGCAACCCGCCCCCGTGCCCGCCACGCCCCTCCCCTGATCGATGGAACCGGCAAGGCCGTCGGATCTCGACCCGCGGGGGGCCCTCTCCGCCGTTCCCCCTCGCGGGATCGAGTCCGCCCGGCCGATCCGTTCGATCGAGGGATCTCTGGTTGCGGGGGACGTCGGCATGCGACCCAGGCCGGTTCGACGGGTGCGCCCGGTCGTGGAGGGCTTCGAGCCCAGGCTCGCGCCCGGCAGCGTGTCCGATCCCCTTTCGATCGTCTCGAAGAAACCGCCCCGGCCGCCGTCGATCCAGCCTTACACGCTCGTCCGAATCACCAACCCGACGCCCTTCAATGCCCGCCTCGACCCGCCGTTCCAGCAGGTCCGGGTGCAGTCGAGGCAACCCATCAAGGGCCAGACATACAACCTGGGATTCGTGAGCGTCCGCAACAGCACGTTCCGCACCTTCACGGCCGACGACGGCCTGGCGGTCCGGGTGAGCGGCCAGAACAAGCCCAAGGGGTTCCCGATCCTGACCGGCGACCAGACCTGGAAGCCGGGCCAGGTGATGGTCTTCTACATCCTGAGCAAGGAATACTACCCCTTCCGCCCGGTGACCTCGGCCGGCTTCCAGTTCAACCTCAAGGGCTCCCCCGGAACGGCCATCCCCGGCCCCTCGGGCATCTTCCAGCGGATCGTCTACAAGGACGACAAATCGCTGGCGAAGACGATCAACTGGATCGTCCCCTACGGCCCCGGGGCCAAGGGCCACGAACTGGGCCTGCCCGACACGGCGATCTGGGAATTTGTGCAGACCGGTAGGCCGAGCTATCCGATCCGTTGAACCTCGTCCCCACCGCGGTTAGGGTTCGAACGGGTTTTCGGGGAACACCGGGTCGTACAGCACCACCGCCTCGGCCTCGGACAGGAGGGCCTGGTACTCCGCGAGCACAGAGGGCGGCATGTAATCCTGGAGACGGACCACCGCCTGCCGAAGCTGTTCTAGCCAAGTGCGAGCCTCGGTGCCTTGCCCGACGCCCTGGTGGGCCATGGCCAGAAAGGCGAGGTCGCCCGGTTCCCTCTCTTGATTCAGTAAGTTCGATCGCGTGAGGGTCACGAGGGCCTCATCTATCCGACCGACACGGTATAGTGCCATCCCCAAAGCGTTGAGACACCGACGATCATCAGGAACGAGCCCGCTCGCCGCTCCTGCCAATCGTAGGCCGTATTCGTAGCAGTCCCGATCCCGGCCAGGGATTAGGATCAGTCGCCGGCTCTCATCGATCAAGTCCGGCGCGGATTCGGTCCAGGATCGGGCTAGTTCGAGGCAGGCGTCCTGAATTTCCGTTTCGGCCGCCGGCTCAGTGGAGAGGGCGGCCAAAACATCGTCCCGAAGCAGCAGTCGCCCGAATAACTTAGCGACGATATCCTCGGCGTGGGATCGAATCCGACTGGCCCAGAATAGTGGCGCCATGGAGAGTGCCGCCGAGCGGACCTCCGGCGATCGGGTCCGATCCCGAGAGACTCGGTCCTGTAAATCGGCCTCGTTTTTCGCGTGATCCAATAGGAAGGTGATCCATCGCCTGGCCTCGTCGTGTGCCAGGGATTCGGGGGTCGGTTCGCTGGCATCCCAAACCCGAACCACGCCGTCCCAGCAGGAGGCGGCGATGCGATTCCCATCCGGGCTGAAAGCCAAGCCCAAGGCGGAACTGACATGCGCTCCAAGCGTGAGAACCTCCTGCCCCGTCGCCGGATCCCAAACTCGCACGGCCCCGTCCTCACCCGCGGAGCCGAGCCGCTCCCCGTCGGGGCCGAACGCCACACTCTTGATGGAACCCGCATGTCCCATCATTAATTGGGGATAGTGTCCCGTTTCAATACCCCAAATCTTCAAGATGGAGGAGGTGGACCACGCAAGCCGCGATCGGGTCGGATCAAACACGATCGCACCGAATGAGCCGTGAGCTGGAGGAAATGTGGTGACAATTCGGGTCGTGGATAGGTCCCAGACCCATAAAGTCCCGTCGTAGCCCCCTGCGGCGAGCAGGCCGCCTTCATTGCCGAATGCAACGGAGACCAGATCTTGATCATGCCCCCGAAGCTCGCGAACCTTTTGACCTGTCGCGATCTCATAGATCCGCACGACTTTGTCGGCGTCGGCGTAGGCGATTCGGGAGCCGTCGTGGCTGAAGGCCGCATGGGTAGGCCGGACAACGGGTCCGAGGAGCGTATACATCTCCGCGCCGGTCGCCGCGTCCCAGAGCTTCAAGTTGCCATCACCTCCGACAGAAGCAAGTCGGGAACCATCGCGGCTGAATGCAAGGCCCGTGACGTCTTCGGCATGCCCCCGGAGCGTCCACTTTACAAGACCTGTCGAGACCTCCGAGATACGAACCGTTCGGTCACCGCCGGCGGAGGCGATGAGGCCGCCGTCCGGGCTGAACGCCACTAGGCTCGCGGTCCTGTTGGGATGAGCCTGAATCTCAAGGCCATCAAGCCCTGTCGTAGCTTCCCAGAGCTTTACGCCCCCGTCAAAACCGGAGGAGACGACCCTGGATCCGTCCGGGCTGAACGCCACGCCGGAGATGTCCTCGGCGTGCCCCCGAAGGTCCAGGATCGGGCGACCTTCAGCCGCGTCCCAAATCCGCACGGTCCCCCTCCCGCCCACGGAGGCGAGGCGGGTCCCATCCGGGCTGAACGCCAGGTTTCCGCCAAGGTCGTACCCCTTGCCCTTGCTAAGAGAGAAGATGGGTTGGGCCGTCGTCAGGTCCCAGAGGCGCACCATAGCATCCAAGCCCCCGGAGGCAACGCGAGAGCCGTCCGGACTGAAGGCCACCGCCGTCACGCGTGCCTGATGCCCCCGGAAGGTCGCGGTCGACTGACCCTTCGCCGTGTCCCATATCCGTACGGTCCCGTCGAAGCTGGACGTGGCAAGCGTAGCCCCGTCGGGACTGAAAGCCACGCCCGTCACGTCGTCCTCATGCCCTCTGAGAGTCATGAGTTCGAGCCCGGTGGTTGCATCCCAGACCTTCGCGCTCCGGTCGCAACTTGCGGTCGCGATACGCGTGCCGTCGCCGTGAAATGCGATGCAACGCACGGCATCGACGTGTCCCCTCAGGGTGAGCCTCAACTCGCCGGTCTTCGCGTCCCAAAGCCTGGCGATTTCGTCATGGTCGAAGGCCGTCGCGATGAGCGATCCGTCCGGACTGTACGCCAACGACGTGGCGGAACACGGCAGCGAGAGGATCTCCCGACCACTCGATGCACACCAGAGCCTAACCTTTTCGTCCGAACCCCCTGAGGCGATGAGCGAGCCGTCCGGGCTGAAGGCCACGCATTCGGCCACGCCGTCGTGTCGCCCCAGAACGCGGACGCCCGACTGGACCTTCCTCTGCCAGTAATGCCACTCCCATCCTCGACGATCGACCCCGTCCTGCTCTTCGGGCTCCTGGTCGAGGAGCGTCTGGTAGAACACCTGGGAATTCCAGTCTTCCCAGGAGCGCTGCAGCAAATTCATCCGCACGCCGTACAACCGGCGGTTGGCGAATTCGGCCCCTTCGCGGGCCCGTTCCGTGGCCTCGGCTAGTTGCTTCGACCGATCGACCTCGGTGGAGTACAGCCGACCGTTCTCGGCTGCGATTGACCTGAGCCGCAACGAGAGTGCGGTTGAGAAGGCCAGGCCGCCGATCAGGCTAGCAATGAACAAGCCCCCCAGCACGGCCGGCAGCGGGTTGCGTCGGCACCAGCGCCAGGCCCGCTCGGCCGAGGTAATCCGCCGGGCCGCGATCGGCTGGTCGTCCAGGCAACGACGCAGGTCGTCGGCGAACGCCTGGGCCGTCCGATATCGGTGCGATGGGTCGCGTTCGATCGCCTTGTGCACGACCGTCGCCAGGTCGCGCGGGATCGAGCGGTCCAGGCTTCGGAGCGGCGGGGGCGTGGCGTCGGTTACCTGGCGGATCAGCCGGGCGCGGTCGCGCTCGTCGAATGCCGGGCGACGGGCCAGCAATTCGTAGAGCGTCAGGCCCAGCGCGTAGACGTCCGAGCGGGCGTCGCACTGGCCGCGGAATCGTTCGGGGGCCATGTAGCGGAGCGTGCCGAGGATGTCGCCAGTGTGGGTGAGGTCCTCGTCGGTGGTCGTCTTGGCCAGGCCGAAGTCGGTGATCCAGACGATCCCGTGCGCGTCCAGCAGCAGGTTCGACGGCTTGATGTCGCGGTGCAAGATCCCCTGGTCGTGGGCATACGCCATCGCCTCCGCCGCCTGCAGGCCAATCCGGGCGACCGACGCGGTGTAGCCCGACGCACTCGGCAGGCTGGCCGTTGAGCCGCTGGAGGCGGCCGGGTCGGTCGGACCGGGGTCGGAAGCCTCGGCGCCCGCCGGCTCGAATCGGCCCGTGATCATCGACCGGGCCATATCGGCCGCCGACACGTCGTCGGGCCGGGTCCGGGTCGATCCGCCTTCCGCCTTCCCGGCCCGTTCCAACCTCCGGACCTCGTCCAGCACCGCGTCGAGGCCCTGCCCCTGGATGAACTGCATCACGTAGTAGTGGACACCGTCGACCTCCCCGAAGCCGAACACCGGCACGATGTTGGTGTGGTGCAATCGGGCGGCGGCGCGGGCCTCCCGGCCGAACCGGGCGAGCAGCCGGGGATCGGCCAGGCGGCTTTCGGTCACCACCTTCAGGGCCACGCGACGGCCCAGGCTCTCCTGCTCGGCCTCGTACACGATGCCCATGCCGCCCCGGCCGATCTCGCGCAGAATCCGATAATCGCCCAGCCGATCCAGCGGCCGGCCCAGGCCGGGGATCGCGGCGCCCGCGAAGCTGCCGGTGACGTCGTCGGAACCCGGCTTGAACTCCTCGACCAGCCCCAGGGCCGGGAAGAATTCGAGGATCTCGTCGGCGAGCCTGGGGTGCCGCTCGACGTATTCGGCGACCGTCGGCCGCTCGCCCCGCCGCCGACGCTCCAGGAATTCCTCGGCCAGGGCCTCGACCGAGGTCGGGTCGCTCCGGGCGTCGATCGTAGGTTCCCCGACCGAGGGGCTGGGATCTTCCGGCGCGTTCATCGGCGTCGATCCGGCGGGTTGACGATCTTCACAACAGCCCGGGGATAATCTTCAAAATATCTTGCAACCGCTTCAAGGCCCGGACGTACCGCTTGCTCGCGGCCGGCGGCTCGATGCCGAGCACCTGCGCCGCCTCGGCGTTGGAGAGCTCCTCGAAATTGCGCAGGGCGATGATCTCGCGGTCGTCCTCGTCCATGCCGTTGAGGGCGGCCTGGAGCTTGATCTGAATCTCGGCCCGCTCGACGGCCTGGCTGGCGGAGGTCAGGTTGCCGAGAAGTTGGGCCGCCAGCGACGCCGACGAGGCCTGCGGCAGGGCCCCCCGATGCAGCGAGACCTCCCGGCCGGCGTCTCGCATCGCGGAGCCGAGGTGCTCGCGGTGCAGCCGCATCAGGCGCTGGCCAGTGGTCAGCCGCAGCCAGAGATACGGCGACATGCTCCCCGGCGGCTTGGCCAGGAACGTGGGCCATTGATGCACCACATCGAGGTAGGCCTCCTGGAGCACGTCGGACGGATCGACCCGCCCTTGCAGGCGGGGATCCAGCCGCAGCCGGACCAACTTCCGCAGCCGGGGCCGGTATCGGCCGAACAGCGAGGCCAGGGCGGCGGCATCCCCCGCCCGGGCGCGGGCGAGTTGTTCCTGCTCGTCGGTCGGCGGTTCGGGTGTCGTCATGGCCGGGCCCATAATCCCGGACTTGCGCGGCGGCGGCCGTCGGCGACAGGTTTTTTCGGTCCAGGGGGCAAAAGCCGCCGCTCAGCCCGGCTCGTGGGCCGGCTCGATAACGCAGCCGATCGGACCCTTGGAGCGTTCCAGCCTCGGGTCCCGGCCGTAGGAGAGGACCTGGTCGCGTTTCAGCTCGGCGTGTTCCTTGTGGGTGGTCATCGCGATTGCCCGGCCCTTGGTGTGGACGTCCCAGGTCAGCTTCTGGGCGGTGTCGACCGAGTGCCGGAAGATCTTGCAGAGCAGCTCGATGACGTACTCGAAGGTGTGGTCCTCGTCGTTGAGGATGATCACGTTGTAGGGGGGTTCCTGGCGGGTCCGGGTCTCCACGCTCCCGCTCGTCTTGGGCTGCGACTTGGTGGTCACGACGGGGTCGAGGACCGCGATGTCGTCGTCTCCGTGCTCGCCCATGTGTGCACCCCCCTGGTTGGAACCCGACCGCGTCCCGAGTAGACTATCGCTTTGCGACCCCCCGATCGTACGCGCCCGGGGCCCGACAGTTCAACCCGACCGGAGGTCGAGGATTCGGCCATGACGGAGATGTCCCCCGGTTCCGCGCTGCGGCAGCTCCAAAGGGCCCAGGCCGGCCTGAAGCGTGCCCGGCAATCGCTCGTGCAGGCCCGGCCCGCCGACGACCCCCAGGCGATCCAGGCAGCCCTGCGGGTCGGCTGGGCCAGCCTGGCCCAGTGCCACCGCCTGCTCGCCGAGATCCCCCTGGAGGCCGCCACCGAGCCGGTCCTCACCAAGCAGCTCGCCGTCCAGCGGTACGCCACCGCCCTGCTCGTGAGGCTCCGGCGGCTCGTCCGCAACGAGCCGGGCGCCCTCGACGGCGACGACGACTTCGACACCGAGGAGTGATCGGCGGACCGATGGCCCGAACGAAAGCCCAGGCGAACCCTGTCGGCGACGCGATCCCCGACCGTTCGCTGACCCCGCCCGAGAACCCGCCCACCGTCGCCGTTCGGTCGCCCGGACGGCACCCGTTCGTCTACAAGAAGATGGCGATCGGCCCGGTCGGCAGCCTCCGGCCCGCCGACGGCGACCTCGTGCGCGTCGTCGATCGGGACGGCCTCTACCTGGGCCACGGCCTCTGGAATAGCCGTTCGCAGATCGCCGTCCGGTTCCTCAGCCACCTGCCCGAACCGCCCGGCCCCGAGTTCTGGTCCCACCGGCTCGACCAGGCGGTCCGGCTCCGCAGGGAATTCCTCAAGCTCGACGACGTTTCCAACGCCTACCGCGTCCTCCACGGCGAGGGCGACGGCCTCTCCGGCCTGATCGTCGACCGCTTCGACACGGTCCTCTCGGCCGAGGTCTTCAGCCTCGGGATCTACCAAAGGATCGGGCCGATCCTGCGGGACCTGGGCAAACGCCTCGGAACCAAGACGTTCCGGGTCCATGTGGACGAGCGGATCGCCCTGGCCGAGGACTTCGCCGGCCGTCCGGTTTCCTCCGACAACGCACCCGAGCAGGTCGAGATCCGCGAGCATGGCCTCCGCTACCGGGTCCGCTTCCCCGGCGGCCACAAGACCGGCTTCTTCTGCGACCAGCGGGATAACCGCAAGAAGCTGGCCGAGTTCTGCCGCGACCGCTCCGTGCTCGACGTCTGCTGCTACACCGGCGGCTTCACGCTCAACGCCCTGATCCACGGCGGCGCGAAGGAAGTCACCGGCGTCGACCTCGACGAGAAGGCGATCGCCCTGGCGAGGGAGAACGCCAACCTCAACCAGGTCCGGCCGTCGCTCGTCCACGCCGACGCGTTCGGTTATCTGCGCCAGATGGGGGTCAATGGCAAGAACTTCGGCGCGGTCGTGCTCGACCCGCCCAAGCTAATCCCGGGCCGGCTCGACATCGCCGCCGGCAAGCGGAAGTACTTCGACCTGAACGTCCTGGCGATGGGCGTCGTCGAGCCGGGCGGCCTGCTCCTGACCTGCTCCTGCTCGGGCCTGCTCAGCCCCGAGGAGTTCACCATCCTGCTCCGAGCCGCCGCCCGCAAGGCCGGGCGTGAGGCGCAGATCCTGGCCCTCACCGGCGCCTCGGCCGACCACCCGGTCGGCCTGGAGGCGCTCGAGGGGGCCTACCTCAAGGCGGCCTGGATTCGCATGGGCGACCGGACCCCCGTCCGCGAGGATTCGGGCCCGTCACTCGGCCCCGATCCGGCTCAGGACGAGGCGACCGGCAGCACGTAAGGCCCCTTGGGGATCACCGCAACGCGGGCGTCGGGGCCGTATTCGGCCAGCGATTCGGCGAGCGCCGCCTCCACCGAGGCGGCCGGCTCGACGAAGCACGACCGGAGCGTCTCGGGCGAAAGGCCGTCGGAGACGATCTTCACCCGGGCCTTCCGCCGGACCTTGGCGAGTTCCTCGACCTGCCACTGGTCCATCACGAAGTAGTCCTTCCCCAGGATCCGCTCCATGAACCCTTCCAGCGTGGAATTCTCGCGGAAGAGCGACTGGAACTCGGGGCTGCCGATCCCCTCGGTCAGGCTGGCGGCCAGGATGATCGTGCCCCCCTGTTTGACGATCGGCAGGCAGCCGGTCATCCCCTTCCCGGCCTGGTAGAAGGTCGTATCCAGAGGGTACCCGGCCGAGCTGGTCACGACGATATCGACCGGTCCGTCGACGTCGGCCTTGACGACCTTCTCCATGAATCGGACCCCCTCCAACCAGGCCTTCTCCATGTCGCCCGCGACGACCGAGGTGATCCGCCGGTCCTGGTCGATCGTGACATTCACGATGAAGTCGCAGCCCGCCATCCGGGCGATCCGCGTGTTCTCCTCGTGCACCGGGTTCCCTTCCAGGATCCCGCAGTCGGCGTTGGGATGTTCCAGGAACGCCGGCCCGTGCCAGACCTTCACCGTCTCGAGCGCCGCGATCCCCGGGCAGATCAGCTTCCGGCCGCCCGAGTAGCCGGCCATCAGGTGGGGCTCGATCAGGCCGGTGGCGATCTTGAGCTCGGCGTTCACGTACCGCGAATCGATCCAGGCGGGCACGCCCCGGGGCGTCGTGCCCAGGAACGTGTGCTCCTCCAGTCGGGTGCCGTAATGGTCCTCGACCCGGTACACCGAGGCGATCTCGGAGCCCAGCATCTCGACCCGCTCGGCCTCGGTGCTGGGGCGGTGCAGGCCGGTCGCGACCAGGATCAGGATCTCCTCGCGGGCCAATCCGGCCTCATGCAGGGTCCGCAGCATCGGCCGGAGGATCGTCTCGTTGGGCACCGGCCGGGTGATGTCGCACACCAAAATGCAGGCCGACTTCTTGCCCCGGGCGAGTTCCGCCAGCGGCGGCGTGCCGGTCGGGCTGTCGAGCACCTCGCGGATCGCCGAGTCGGGGTCGGCCAGCGGCGACACCGGCCGGATCTCCAGCGGGCCGATCAGGCGTTCGGCGGCCAGTTCCACGTCCAGGCCGGTCCGGCCGTAATCCAGCTTCACGCGCAGGGTTTTCATCGCGGCTCCAGGTCGCGGGGAGAAGGGGGTCCCGCGTCGATCGATTCTAACGCGCCCCAAGCCGCCCGGAAAATCGCCGGATTTCGCTTCGGCCCGCGCCCAACCCTTGTTAAATTCGGGTTTGGACCTCTCCCCCAGAGACGCCGCGAGCCCCGCCATGCGCCCCAACCGACGCACCTTCCTCGGAACCATCGGCACGCTGGCCGCGGCCGCCCCGGTCTGGTCCAACCCGCCCAGCGAGCGGGTCCGCATCGCCGTGATCGGCTGCCGGGGGCGCGGCTCCGACCTCGCCGCCGGCTTCGCCCAGAACCCATCCTCCCAGGTCGTCGCCATCTGCGACGTCGACGATGCCGGCATCGCCAAGGGGATGAAGGCGGTCGAGGGCAAGGGCGGCGAGACCCCCCGGGCCGAGAAGGACTTCCGAAAGCTGCTCGACGACCGATCGATCGACGCCCTCGCGATCGCCACGCCCGACCACTGGCACGCGCCGATGGCCATCCTGGGCTGCCTAGCCGGCAAGGACGTCTACTCGGAAAAACCGGCCAGCCACAACCTGATCGAAGGCCGTCGGATGGTCCAGGCGGCCCGCAAGCACAACCGGGTCGTCCAGATCGGAACCCAGCGCCGCAGCGCCACCTTCATCCAGGACGCCACCCAGCATGTCCGGTCGGGCGAGATCGGCAAGGTCGGCCAGGCCCGCGCCTGGATCAACCAGCAGCGCAAGATCGACGTGAGCGGTTCTCCCCAGCCCGTCCCTTCGTCGATCGATTACGACCTCTGGCAGGGCCCGGCCCAGGAACGCCCCTACATCCCCAGCCGGTTCAACTACAACTGGCACTGGTTCTGGAACTGGGGCACCGGCGAGCTGGGCAACAACGGCATCCATGGCGTCGACGTCGCCCGCTGGGGCCTCGGCGTCGATACCCCCCTGCGCGTCACATCCGGGGGGGGCGCCTACGTATTCCCCGGCATCGAGGTCCCCGATACCCAGGTCGTCACCTGGGAGTTCGCCGACACCTCGATCGTCTGGGAGCACCGGATGTGGTCCCGGCACGGCCTGGAAGGCGGCAGCTTCGGCATCGCCTTCTACGGCGACAACGGCACCGTCCTGATCGACGACAAGGGTTGGAGGGTCGTCGACGGCCCCGGCGGCGACGCCGGCGGCAAGCCCTCCGAATCCCAGTCGGCCCACTTCGCCAACTTCCTGGAGTGCGTCAAGACAAGGAAGCAGCCCAACGCCGACGTCGAGATCGGCCACCTCAGCACCCGGCTCTGCCACCTGGGGAACATCGCCCACCGGCTCGGCCGCAAACTCACCTTCGACGGCGCCACGGAGACCTTCCCCGGGGACGACGAGGCCAACAAGCTGCTGGGCCGGGAGTATCGCCAAGGCTTCGAACTGCCCGCGATCGCCTGACACCGATCCGGTCAATCGCATCCTACGCTTCTCCCGGACGCACCGCCCCCCTTGCCCTTCGGGACGTGCATGCTATCATGCAAATGCATGCAATCGCGACGAACGGGGACTGGCGTTGTCAGAAACCCGGCGATGCAGTAGAGGAACTCGGTGGGGCCTGCCGGATGCTTTCCGATAACGGAAACGTCGATCGGCACTCGGGATGAACAGGTCGGTTTCGGGGATTTGGTCGCGAGGGTCTTGCAAGAGGGGGGTTCCAGGGCGATGAGCGAACGGGAGCGTCCTGCTGGACGACGGACATACCGGCCGGCGGTCGAATCGCTGGAGGCCCTGCGCCTCTTCAGCGGCGCCGCGGCGGTGATGCCGGCGGCCGTAGCGCCCCTGGAGGTCCACCCGGTCGCCCCGTTGGCCGACGGCCTGGACGACGCCCACCCGGCGACCTGGGATGCCGCGCTCGACTCCTCCCGGGTCTCGGAGTTCCTCGGCCACGGCTCGGCCGTCGCCGATGAGTCGAGCCGGCGGGGCGTCTTGCAGGTCCAGAAGTACCTGACGAGGGCCTGGGCCCGCGCCGGGATCTCGACCCAGGCTTATGACGACAGCACCCAGGCGGTCTTCCTGACCCTGCTCCAGCAGTACGGCCCGGCCGGCTTCGACCGCCTGATGGGCGACGTCGGCAAGTACGGCATTCGCGAGGTCTTCAGCCGCGAGACCCCCGAGGGCCCCGATTTCTTCCGAGCCGTCGACACTGTGAAGAAGCGGGCCCAGCGGATGAAGGTCGCCGTGCCGATGGACTCGGCCGCCGAGGTCGCCGCGCCCGACGACAACGACCGCCACCTCTGGCGCGACGCCATCGAGCAGGCGATCGAACGCGACCTCAACCCCCGCGAGGCCGACCTGATCCGCGCCACGATGCGGGGCGAAAGCCCGATGGAAATCGCCCAGCAATGGGGGCTAACCCCCAAGACGGTCTCCAACGAGAAGACCCGGGCGTTCCAGAAGTTGCGGGCCTCGCTGTCGGAAGTCTATAACTAAGCAACCGGACATCGTCCTTGCTTGCGTCTTCGTTTTGGAGCCCCGGAAGGGGTGACGGTGGATAGACCGGGGCGCCAGCCCTTGCCGTTCTACACAAGTCGCAAACATCTTGCTGGAAAGGGCTTGCGGACCGAATCCGGGCGACACCGCCGCGGCCTTGTCGGGATGTGTCGCGCGGACGAATTACGCGAGCCTCGGTTTTCGCGGCAATCCTCCAAATTAATAATTTCTCATAAATTTAAAATAAGCATACTATTGCATCGAGAATCCGGCTGATCCGCGCCGGCGCCTCGTCCAATTCATTCCACCCAAACGGTTTATGACTTGTGTAGAACAACGAGGGCTGACGCCCCGGGCTACCTACCACCGCCCCTCCGGGGCGGAAAGTCCGGGAAAACCGCGGCCGGGTACTTAGCAGACGTTTCAAAATTTCCCGGGGGCCTGACTTTGAAAAAGGCGTCCTGGTGGCTCAAGCTGGCCCTCTCCCTCACGGGCCTCGCCCTGATTGCTGGGTTCGCCTACCGATTCGTGAACCCGGCGGAACACCACACCTGGACGATCGATTTCGCCCCCTGCGGGAATCCGATGACGACCTCCGAGCCTGCTTGGCCTCGCAACCGGGCGTCAACCGTTCCTCGGTCCGCCGCAACGGCCCCCGCCTGGTCATCGAGTATGTGAAGCCATCCGACCGCGATCGGCCCCCGCTGGACCCGGTCGAGCAAGCCGAGCGACTCGGGTATGACGGCCTGCGGGGCTATCGTGGGGCGATCCAGTTTCGCTGAGATTGATCGCCGGTCGATCAGGGCGGGGGCGGAGTCTCCGGCGAGGGCCGGCCATCCTCGGGCTCTCCGACCATGCAGGGCTCGGGCCATTCGTCCTCGGAAGTGTCGGGATACGCTTCGTCACGGACCAGCCGGCGAATCCCGAACAGCCACACCAGCAGGTGGACGAGCCTGCGTTCCCCCCGGGAATCGGTGCAATCGAGCTGAACCAGGGTGAACTCCGTCTTCACGCCCGACTCGTCGAACGCGGGCCGCCATCGGACCCTCCTCACATCCAGGCCGCGCCGCCTGCAATGCCGACGCGCGTGTTCCACGGAGATGCGGCCCAAAAAACCGTGAACGAGCCCGAGTAGAAGCACGGAGATCGGGCCAACGACCGTAACCAGGAGGATCACGCTTGCGAATCTCATGAGGGCCCCGTCGCCATGAGATTCCCCCAGGTTGCCCGGCCCTTCAACCTCGCCTCGACGTTCCTTCTCCCCGGAACGACCGGGAGGCTCCGGGAGGATGTCCACGATTCTCGGCCTGGACCACCGCAAGCATGAGGGATCCTCGTGCCACGCCTTTTCGGGCTATCGATAAACCTGATCATGAATCGGGGCGAGCGTCAGCGACGCGACCCTCCGCCCCGGTTCGAGCCGTTCCCCGTCCAGGTAGAACGTCCTCCCCGGCGGAGAACAGGTCGCATACACGCCGGGTGGCAAGACCCGCGTCCGCCGGACATACTCCGTGGCCGAGGCCGCCAGGGAATCCCAGTCCGCGTCGGCGACGGCCTCAAGCATCTGCCGCAACAACGCGACCCGGAAGCTCGACGGCCTCGACCGCTCCAACGCCTTCAGCTCGGCCGCGATCTTGTCGACGATAAGGGCCCAACGCCGGGCTTCCGCCGCTTCCTTCTGCTGGGCCGTGAGCCAGGGTGGCATCGATCCACTCCGATAAGCCGTCCGACACCGCCTTCGAGGCGCTTTCGGGAAGCCGCCGGGGCCCTTAAGGGGCCCTTGAGGTATCCACCGACCCCGCGAAAACCCGAAAGAACCACGCGGACGATCCCCATTCTCCGGAATGTCCTGGGGCCAGTTCCAGGGCGTCGCCCGCCCTCACGTCCCCCGATGGGTGTACGGAGTTCCGTCACGCTCGCCGTGCCGGTCGAACAGGTCTTCCCCGGACCTGACCCTGGGCGAGTCGCGCGAGCGAGGGAATCGACCCCCGTAGGCCCCGACCCGCCCCGCAGGGAACCACCCGAGGAGGGAGCGGAGGCTCCACCCGGGTCGACCCGCCTCAGCCCCCGGCGCGGCCCATCAGCGCGCGATCCCACCAAGAAGGGCGATCGCCCCCGGCCCTGGGCCTGCCGGCGACGACGTCGTACCGAGCGACCGCCGCCCGCCAGCAGGCGTAGGTCGCGGCGGCGTAGAAGAGTGCAGTCAACAGAGCTGACGCAAGTTGCCCCGCCGTGCTATCGAGCCAGGTGCCCGAGAAGTTCCACTCCAGCAACGACGGCAGCCGATCCTCATTCAGCACCGACCAGAGCGGGCCCCGGTAGTTGATCATCCGGCCGACCACCGCCGGCTGGCAGCCCGGGAACAGCACGGGGACCATCGATCTCGGTTGGAAAATGGCCGAGAGGATCCCGACCGTCGCCTGGCCCACCACGTTCAGCAGCAACAGCAGGCCGATGCCGAAGACCTGCGCCCGGTGGGTCGTCGGCAAGCAGGCCGAGAGCATCACGCCGAACGTCGCCGCGAAGGCCGAGAACACCGCCAGCGCCGCCAACGCGGCCGCGGCGCCCCAGGGCTCGACGGCGCGGGTCAGCACGCCGATCGCCAGCAGCGCGGCGATCGCCGCCATCGGCCACCGCCCGCGCCAGATGGCGCCGGCCACCTTGCCGCCGACCACCTCGGTCGGCGTCAGCACGGTCGCCGTCAGGCTCGTCCAGGTATCCGCCTCGCGCTCGCCCGTGATCGCCGATGCCCCGTGCGCCACCTGCGTCATCGCCAGCACCACGCCCAGCAGGGGCACCATCGCCGTCAGGTAGCCGTTCAGGCGTTGGAGGATCCACGACCGTCCCACGCCTGCCCCGACGAGCGTCGGCTCGACCGTGAACACGTCGTACGCGAACCAGGCCGCCGCGCCGACCACGCCCGCCCCGAGCAGCAACGACGCCGCCGAGCCCAGCCGCCGCACCAGGCCGCCGCGTCGCCCGGTCCAGACCTCCTTCCACCGCACCGGCGCGTCGCCGCAGTCCGGCCTCGGCAGCCGAAATCGGGGGAAGAACCGATACCGCGACCCCCTGGGACGCTCGCTGGCCGCCTCGATCGACCGGAACGCCGGCCGCAGTCGCCAGGCCGCCAGCACCGCCATCGCCGTGCCCAACGCGAGTTGGAGGCCGATCAGCCAGTACAGCCGTTCGGCCAGCGATAGGCCGACCATCCACCCGGCCGCCACCCGCGGCCCCCGGGGGCCCACCACCCGGAACAGCATCGACCAGAGCGCGTCGCGGACCACGCCCGAGGGCGAGGTCGCCTCGAACCACTCGAACCCCGTCGTCAGACCCGTCATCGCCCAGCCCGGTAGCGTTAGCTGCCTCAGCAGCCAGTCGGAAAGGAACGGCGAAAGCAGCCAGACCGCCTCGATCGCGTAGGCGGCGAAGACCGCGTCGCGAACCCGCCGGGCGTGCACCGACAGCAGCACCGACGCCGACGCCACGAGGTAGGCGGTGGAGGCGGTGGCGCCGAAGACGATCCCCAGCAGCCGAGGGTCGATGCCCCCCAACAACGTCAGCAGGCTCATCACCGGGAACCCCACTGCCAGGCACACGACCAGGTGCAACAGCCGCGCGCCGAGCTTCCCCAGCACGATCGAGCCGCCGCCCAGCCGGCTGGCGAGCAGGTAGTGCAACGTCTTCCGCTGCCGCTCGTCGGCCACCACTCCGGCCACCAGCGCCGGCGTCAAGGCCAGCACGGCGCCGAGCTGGTACACCGCGAACGAGGCGAACGTCGTCAACGCATACAGCGACGCCTGCCGGGCCGACAGCTTCGCCCCGTCGTTGGCCGCCAACCAACCGTAGTAGTTCTGCGCCAGGATCAGCAACAGGACCAGCCCGTACGCCGCGCGCACGCCGTAAGCCTGCCACCGCCTGGGCAGCTTCCTCACCTCGAACGCGAACACCGGCCCGGGGAATTTCGACATGGCCCCCAGCATACCCTCACCGAATTCCTTCGGGGAAGGGGCCGGCGGTCGCGAAATCGCCCTGGCCGCGGCTCGGTAAGGGGACCTGTCGTGAAGCTTGCGAGAAACGGACCACGTCGCCGTTCCCGTCACGGCGACTCAATAATAAGAGGAATTGTATCGAAGCATTCCCACCAGCGGCGGCATCTTTCCTTCGGACCGCTGGACGAAGTCGACCGCGAGGCGGATGACCTCGTTCCCCTTCGTCTCGTACTCCCAGATGCGGAATTCCCCGGAGAGCGTGTTCGAGCCCCGGCCGTTCCCGGAGAACTCGAGGCCGGGCGAGTCGCCGGCGAACGGCTGGCGCTTGGCGTCACGGTACTCGGCCACCGCGAGGTTGCGTCCCTGGCCCGCCGAGAGGGCGAGCGACCAGGAGGAGTTGCCGCCGATCTGGCAACGCAGCCCGCCGCCGGCCCACGGCTGAAAGGTGATGTCCTCCCGGCCGTAGCTGTAATTCTTGCCCTGTCCGATATAGTCGCCCGCAGTACTCTCGATCCGCGTGTAATAGACCGGGGTCGTGCTGCGGGCCGGCCGCAGGAACCGGCCGTCGCGCATCGCGTCGAAGCTCGGCCTGGGTGCACCTTCCTGAGAGAGGGGCACGCTCTCGCGACCGACCTCGTCCTTGCCCCGGAGGGCGATCAGGGTGCAATCGACCGCGCCGGCGATGCCCGAATCGGTCAGGTCGATCGCCACGGCCCGGCCCAGGTCGAGTCGCAGCTTCTGCCCGCCGACCGACAGGTCGACCGCCTTCGGCAAATCGATGCGGCCCGTGAGGACCTTACCTTCCAGGGTACGCGCCTCGTTCCTGGCGATCCCCAGGCTCTCGAGCTGGCCGAGCCGCATCTCGCGACCGTCGATGGTCAACGGCAGGTCCTCGGCCCGCCCGCTGACCGCACCGTCGGCGTACTTCACCTGGAGGGCGACCGAGGCCGGACCCTTCGCGGGGGGAAACGGGACGGCCCGGGTCCGGTAGACGTCCCCGGAGCGGGTCATCGCGACCCGCCGTTCATCCGGCGTCCGCTCGGCGAACACGAGCTGGAGTTCCAGAGGGGTTTCGGTGGCGACCAGGGTCGTGACGCGTGCCTCGAACTCGACGGAGTCGCCCACCTTCACCGTGTCCGTGCCGGGGGGTTTGAGGTCGATCGTCGGCCGGGCAAGGAAGCGGTCGATGGTATTGACCGGGATCGCCAGGTCGATCCCCGCGCCGAACTGGGCCTCGACTCGGCCGACGATGACGCCGACGACCTTACCCTTCGGATCCAGGAGCGGCCCGCCGGAATTCCCCGGGTTGACGGCGGCATTGAGTTGGATCCGCTCGACTTGACCGTCCTTTCGCCGGAGCGAACTGATCGATCCCCGATTGATGCTGATTGAAGGGTACTGGTCGGGTCCGGGCGCACCCCCGCGACCGAACGGGAAACCCAGAACGACGACCTCCATCAACTCGGCGAGCGTGGCAGCCGAACCGAGGGGGAGCGCCGGGAGATTCTCGGCCTGGTCGGCGGCCAGCAGGGCGAGGTCTGCCGCCTTATCCCGACGCACGATCCTGGCGCCGTAGACTTTCTGTTCCAACGTGCCGGCGTTCACGACCAGCTTGATGGGGCCGGACAGGCCCTGCTGGAAGACGTGATCGTTCGTGACGAACAGGCCCGACGGATGGACGCAGAACGCCGTGGCGGAACGGCCCGGCCCCGCCTCCAGCAAGGAAGTCGCCTCCTTGCCTCGACGGGCGATCTCGGCCGCGGGGAGGTCCGGCGGGTCGTCCGCGCGGACTTCAGCCATCGGAATCCCCAGGGCAAGCAGGCAGGCCAGCACCGCCCATCTTCGCGAGTCGCGCCGATTCATGGTCTCGTCCCTTCGGGGAGCCATCCGCGGCGTGCCCGATCACGGACAGGTCGCCGAGAATGCCGCCGCGATCCGGTTCATGGAATAAAAAATCACGTCTCTGAAATAAGCTTGGACTCGTTGCGGTTCGGGGGGAATGGGGACATTCGGCCCGGAGCGGGCGGACATGGTGCCTCCCTTCGATCGCAGATCCGGGGCCCCGGAGGGCCCGCCGTCGATAGCCCGGGGCACCCGCCGCGAGGTTCGAAGATCTTTCCTATTGGGATATCGAGCTCCGTAGGGGCGACAGTGGATCTCCGTGGTGCTTGCCAGGCCCGAGGGGGTGAGGGGGCTTGCGACGGCGAACTCTCGTCCCCCCGGGGCACCGATTCCCATCCTCGGCCGAACGGCTGCCGCCCCCCGGGGCGAAAAGGCCGGGAAAACTGCGGGCGCTCGCCTATTTGCCATAACAGAATGTCAACGTGACCTGCCGGGCATCACGTGCCACCCGCCGCCGTGCCGGGCAGGGTTATCCTCATCAGCCCGCGGGGCGCCGTCGTGACCATCGGCGGTGGCATGTCCTCCGGCAGCAGCGAATCGACGATGTGGTCCATCGAACTCTCCGAGGAGGGCGTCCGGTGCGACGGCCGGGGTCGATGTGATCAGGCCTCGGGCATCTCTCTGGCCTGGCCGGCGCCTGCCGGCGATTCGGGGCGTCCCGACATGCGGGATGGGCCTTGGGACGCACCGGCGAACCCGACATGCGCGAAGGTTATCGAAGTGAAAGGGCCGGGTCAATCCGCCGCCCCGTCGAGGAATGGAGATTCCCGGGCCCGCCCCCGCCGACTCCCGGATCGGTCAGGGCACCACGTCATTCGATCCGCGCGAAAGAATCGCGCGTCGGCCCGAACCGGGGCGGCATCCGTCCCGTGGCGAGAGCACCCCTCGCGGCAGGTGGCTCTGGTGGCGCCTCTGCCGATCCATGCACAAATCCGATAGCCAGGAACCATTGCTGGCATGCCACCCACGCACCCCTGATCCTGGATCGCCCGACCTTGCAACCCGTATCCCCGTTTTCATCCGAACAATCCGCATCCCCGATGCGGCCGGCCCCGGATATCCTCGCCGATTGGCGGATTTTGCCGCGTCGTCCCATCCCGCATGCTAGACTCGCCCGACGGGCGATGCGCCCCCCGTGCGGGATCGATCCCCGCAATCGGGGCCGGCCCGGAGGAGCCTGTGATCCGCGGAGGAACCAGTTCGCCCGGATCTTTCCGCGCGATCGAGGTTCCTTTGCCATGTCCGTACGCAAATTCCACGGCATGGCCCGCTCCCGGATACCATCGCCCATCTCCAGGCCGCCACCGAGCGGACGGCCAACCTCCCGAGCGGCCCGGTCCCGGCCAGTTCGTCGGCGGCGCGGCCAGAAGCCGACCCGGAATGATATCGCCACCCCGGACACCCGACCCGGTCGTCGCCGGGGTCGAGGCGATCTTCGAGGAGAGCGCGGCCTGGAGGGGCTCGTCGCCCGGCAAGCCCGGGCCCAGGACGCCCAGGGGAAGGCGATCTCCGCCCAGATGCCCGGTCGCACAGGTGCCGCGCCCGGACGAAGAGCTGCCGTCGAGAGCAGGCCGAATTCGAGGGCTTTATCGCGGCCTCGTGGATGAGTATACGCCGAGTCGCCCGAGGAGTGTTTCACCGTCGGCCAGCTGCTGGAGCCCAGTTCGTGCAACAGGTACCGCCAGGCCATCCAGGCCAGCGCCATCGTACGCCGTCGACCGCTACGAGGCCGAGCGTCGCGGCCTTTGGGGGATCGCCTGAAGGTGTTGGAGGCGTCGCTCGTACTGTGGGAGGACGCCAGCACCCGGTCGTTCAACACCGGCTTCGGCTTCCGCAGCCAGGCGGTGCTTCGAGATCCTGCTGAAGGACATCGACCCGTCCAGCGGCGTCAAGGGTGAGGTCGCCCGACGCCCGCGTGTTCGCCTACCACCACGAGCAGCTTGCCTGGCGGACGAGGAGCCAGGGCGAGCTGCTGAGGAAGTACCGCCGCGGCGCCGGCCAGGGCAAAGCCACCGGCAAGTTCCGCGCCTACCAGCGGGCCGAGGAGGAAGCTCCGCGACGAGTACTGCAAGCTCTCCGGGTGGGTCGCCGGCCGGGTCCATGGCTCCGCTGCGAGCACGAGAAGCTGCGGCGCGGGCCGCAGCCCCACCCTGGAAGCCCAGCCGGTGCACTCGACCTGCAGGAGATGCTGTCGGAGGGGTATCGCAAGCTGGAGCAGAGTACCGGAAAGGAAGCCGAGCTGTCGATCCATCGGCATCGCAAGGCTTTGGAGGGATCCGGGGGCGGATGATGACGTCGTACGACCGGCAGATGGGGCACATCCAGGAGAAGCACCCGGTGATGTTCATGGTGGGGCCGCTGGGGATCCACCTGCCGGACCAGCTGAGCCGGCTCTGCCGTACGACCAGATCGACGCGATGGTCATCCTGCTCCGCGAGCAGCAGTACGACCGGAACGCCCAGAAACCCAGATCGCGCGAGGCGCGGCGCGCTCGAGCCCTGAAGGCCGGAACTGATTAGCGACGTGTGTAGGACGAAGTGGTCGGACGGCGAGGGCGGCAAGCGGATCATCAGCAGGATGGCCGGTACCGGCCCAGGCGCTACGAAGGTCTTGGACAGGCCCGATTCGCCCGCTGAGGGCGAGTTGAGACCATGCGCAGTCGGCACCGGTATTTCGCTCGAGGGCAGGCGAATCAAGTCCAGCAGACCGGGTACTCAGCAGGCTTCATCGCTCGAATGGGACACCGCCCTTGAGCGGAAGCAGCAGAAGCCAGCAGTTCGGGAAACCTCGTTCGTCGATCCATCAGCGATGGATCGGCGTTCACCCGCCTCCTTCCCCCAGGCGGCCACGTAGGTTGGCCTCGCCTTGCTGATCAGCCTGCCCTTCACCACAGCATCCTCTTCATCGCGATCCGGCCGCTGGCCCAGGCCGAACAGTCCAGCAGGCGCGCGCGGGCCTCGTTCCAGCAGGCGGGCTCCACTGGGCCTCCTCGGCCAGTCCGTCTGGTGCCGCGGTGGATATCGGTGGCGCGGACCTGGCCCGATCGACGGTTTCTGTCGGCGATGAACGGCGATGGGGATCAGGCCGTAGGCAGCAGGCGTCGGGCCTGATCTTTTTCCAGGTCGTTCAGGCCCTCGCAAGCCTGCCCCGACGCTGCGAGGGTGGCCGTCTTCGGGGACCGACACCGCGGGCCTTCCCGGAAGCTCGTCGATCGCCTGGTCATCGCCGACCACGGCTGAGCTGATTCCTGCATTCCAGCTCATTCTTCCCGTTCCTTCAGGAGCGGCCGGCTGGGAAATCGGATGAGGCCCGCCCAGCACCTCGGCGACCACCGCGGCTGGGTGTCAGCCATAGATCAGAGGACACCTGCGGCCAGTTCTGTTCACATGCAACTGGCCCCGACGTGAGATCTGCTCCCGGGACCCGGCCTGCAGCAGCCCTGCTCAGCACTTCCCGGTCCGAGGCCCAACAACATGATCCCAGGGACGAGGGTCGCGCTCGTGCTCGACGACATGACCGTGTCCCGACCCGTCAGTCTTCCTCAGCCGACGTGCTGCCGCCCGTTACGTGCTGATGCATTGATGTTAGGAAGGTTCACTGCCTCCAGGTGATCTTGCTTCCGGTGTGAGCCTCAGGCAACTACTATCCTTGACGAGCCGGCCAGGCCAGCCGGGGACTATCAGGCCGTGCTGCCTTGAACAGGGTGGCCGAGATCCAAGGCCTGGCTCTGAAGCTGCTGGGGCCCACAGGATCCGTTCCCTGGCCAGGCAGGCAGGCCAGGAAACTCAGTGGGGACAGCTGGAAATATGGGCTCCCTTCGGAAATGAGGCCTTGGCCACTGGACATGGCTCTGATGCAGTTCTATGACTTTAAAGATGGGAATATATGGCTGGTCAGGCCGGTAGTCCCAGCTACTCGGGAGGCTGAGGCAGGAGGATGACCAAACCCGGATGGAGGGCAGTCAGAGAGCCACGCCGCCCTGCCCTCGACCCGCCAAACAGTGAGATACCCGCGGCCCCAGGCCTGCTCCACCCTGATGCAGAGAACCATTTCAAGGCCAGGCAGGACGTGGTGTGGGCCCTGGATGATCTTTGCTGAGCCAGGTCAGTCAGGCAATCCATTGACCTTGTGCAGTCAAGAGCCCTTCTGGCCATTCAGTTCTATGGCCTTGGAAGGCCACCATAGGCAGGCCAAGGTCATGATCAAAATGCCCTGTGTGAGTGGCACTTCAACATAGGATCGTCTGCATCCAGCTTCTTGTGGGGTCACCCCACTTCATCAGACTATGGCTGGCTGTAGTGAATGGTCCAGCCAGGCTGGTGGCCGGCGTCGCGCTCGTTCGTCGTCCTCGTAGACTCGGCGTCCGGGCGTCGTCGGCAGGGCCATGGCGACCCCGGCAGCACCTGTTCTGGCCGTTGCCCCAGCCATGGCGGCGCCGAGGCCAGGCGGTCGCTCGATGCCGGTGCAACTGCTAAGATACCACGTGGAGGACCCAGCGTCGCTGCGACCTGCCGGACTCCAGGCCGTTGGCGCAGGTCGTCGCCGAGGTGAGGATCGTCGCCGGGGCATTGTGTTCGTCGGCGGAACCTCGAAGTATCCCGCTGTTCGACGCGTTCGACAGCCCCGACCTGAACCTGACCTGCCCCGAGCGGAACGTGTCGGTGAACGCCCCGCGGGCCTGATGCTGCTCAATTCCGGAAAACAGCCTGGACCGCCCGGCACTGCGGCGGTCGGGTCCTGAAGGCCTGAACAGGCGACTGCTGTTGCGGGAAGCCGGTGGGGCTGGAGCTGGTCGAACAACGCGCCAACCATGGACGACTTGGCCAAAGCCTGAAACCATCGATTTCTGAACCTGGCCAGGGCGGCCAGCTCGGGGTCCCCGGCAACGTTCACTGCAGAGGACTTGCCGCCATTGGCGGGCGTCACTGGTTCAGGCCTTGCCTGGTGGACCTCTTCCGCGGTGTGCCAGCCTCAACGAGTTCGTCTTCAACATCTGCGTGACCGCCCCGGGCGGGCCTGGCTGTCTGCGGTCGATGGAGAAAGGAGAAAGCTCCAGGCCGCGGACTCAGGCAGTCCGGGAAGCGTGAAGAACTTGGGCCGAAGGCGGCGGCCGGGACCTCGAGGCCTTTGAGGGCTAAGGTGGCAAAGCCGAGCAGGGTCAGGCACGCTGGGTCGGACTTCGAGCGTGATTCCTCTGGCGAGACGCAGGATTGCCTCGGGGTTCCATCTACCGGAACCAGTAAATCATGTTGGCTTAATTTTGGCCACAGGTGGCAAAGAGGCAGCAACTGAGCAGAAAGCAGGAAGAGCCAGCCCTGCCATTTCTGCTCATGATTCCTGGCAACCAGTGAGAGTATCATTGGACCCAGAAGAGGCCTTTCCTTTCAAGCCAGAACCTCCACCGTTGTCCAGGAAAAAGGTGGTCCGCCTGGCTCAAGGATCAGTTCAGTGGACTCGGGAGGACTGCAGGCATCTCCAGTCACTGGTGTTCATTCAGCTTCTCAATCCATCAGCAGTTCCCTGAACTCCTGTTGAGTGTTCTGTTCTCCAGTAGCCCATGCATTCTACCCATGCTTATGTTTGTGGATCATGGAGACCTTCTTCAGTCATCCACTCACCTGGGACGGGCTGTGTGAATCCTGGCCTGAAACACAGACACAATCAGGATGGTATTCAATCATCTGACACGATGCATTCATTGAAGGATAATGTGAGAATCCAGGAACCACGTTCTTCAGTTACCCAGAGTTTCAATCCTTTAGACAGAGCAGTTTGGATCAGTCTCAGGCCGTTGATGATGTGAACTGCAGATCAATCTAATGCCCATGAAACGTGCGGGATTCAGGCAGCTATTAGTCACGCACTCTGTGCTCCGCATTGCCTTCATGATGTTTGTGTCACCGAGTTGAACAGCTCTTTGGGGTAGGTCAGACTCCTTTGGAGATGGTAGTTTGTACCTGCTATTTCTCTTATTTCTGTCAGTTCCATCCGACCCGTCATTTAAACCTATGTGACTTTCCTTGTGGAGGCAAACAGGTTCAGATGATTGAATATGACTCCAGTGGATCAAGTCGAATGGCTCTGCTATTGTGAAGTATGCTGATTCTGGATCCCATTGCAATTTTCACCTTTTCTCAAATACAGCGTGCTTGGTCACCAGGACTCCAGGGCTGAACCTCTTGGGGTATAACAGGCCTCGGCTTCCGTGTCTCATCTTAAGAACAGGGCCGTAGCGAGCTGTCCCGCTGCTCCGATCAAATTTCACGCGTGGAACCATGCCAGCCCATGAGTGGCCTTCCTGATCACCCCGATCGAGATCGCTATCGAGGTCGCTGTGCGGCCTGGAACGGCCTGGCGGGATACGACACAACACCGATCATCACGCAACGTCAGCAGCATCGGTCAGGACGGTCGCCGAGTTCTGGCGGCGCTCCTGGCCTCGGATGCACGACTGGCTGTATCGCAACGTCTTCTCGGCAAGGGGCCGGTCGAATCCCGCCGCTCTGTGCTGCTGACCTTCCTGGTCAGCGGGATTTTCCACGAAGTTGATGTTCTCGCCGGCGACTTCCAGGGTCACGGTCACCAGCTCGCGTTCTTCACGTTCGAGGCCGGCGGTGCGGCCTCGGCCCGCTCGAACTGCTGCCGGCGAGGTGAGATCACCGACCAGGTCGCCGTCGTAGGGTCGATCTCGAACGCCGCCATGGCGACGTCGTCCTGCTGCTGACCAGGTCCAGCGGATCATGCCGTTGTCCTGCACCAGTCGTTGCTGTTGCCGTAGAAGATCCAGGAAAGCACGAGCAAAGATGAGTCGCCACTCGCGTCCACGGATTCTCAGATCTCTCAATCGCAGCCTGCCACGCAAGCTCCCATCGGCCTCGCGAGTTGCCTTGCTGCTGTTCTTCAGTCCTTGCCGAATGTCAGAGGATGCACCATGGACATGAAGTATCCTGATCAAATACCTCACTTGATATCGGCGGAACCCCATGCGGAATGGTTCCAGGCGGTTGAGTCGGGTGACATCGCGCGGGTTTCAGGGTTGCTTTCGGCCGGGGTTGATGTGGATGCCCGCAAGTCGTACTCGAATCGCACGGCGCTCATGATCGCCGCAGGAGCCGGCAGACTGGATTTGATCCGCCTCCTGCTCGAACATGGGGCCAGGCTCGATCTTGAAGACTCCACTGGCCGTACTCCAGTCACCTGGGCCCTTGGTTTCGCCATTTGGAAGGGCCAACCTTGGACGGAGTCCGCATCGCTTTCGATCCTGCTTGCTGCGGGAGGACGGTTTGGGCTCACCGAGGCAGTGATGATCGATGATCTGAGACTGGCCAGAACTCGACTCGACGAGGGAGGCGACCCAAACACCGGCAGGGAAAACTATTACGGGCCGCTTGTCTCGATTGCCGGTGGCTCGGGATTCGTGGACATGGCCCGCTTGCTCCTTGATCGTGGCGCCGATATCGAGGCAATAGACGACCTCGGCCAAACCCCGCTGATTATCGCGGCGTCTCGGGGCCGTGCCGCCATAGTCTCGCTGTTGCTCGATCGTGGGGCAAACATCGACGCCAAGGAATGGTCGAATCGCAGTGCCCTCGCGATGGCAGCCATCGTGGGTCACGACAAGGTCGTAGCCATCTTGCTGGCTCGGCGGGCAAAGCGAAGCCTCTTCGACGCGGTTGCCCTGGGCGACATGTCGGTCGTTCACGAGGAGCTTTCGTCTGGCGAGGATCCCCGATCCTATCACCTGTACTGGGGCTTGCCCCAACCCGCAGGGGCCGACGATATCGCCGATCGCTTGGAATACACGCATGGCGGGTTGATCCGATACGCGGTGAGCCGTCGTAATCCGTCGGTCATCCGAAGTCTCATGGAGGCCATTGCAAGCAAAAAACCAGGACAGTTCGCAAGGCCGGGAGATTTCACGCCGTTGATTGATGCCGCTCGCTGGGGTGAACCCGAAATCGTCCGACTCCTGATCGAACTCGGTGCGGACCTGAACGGAGAGGATGACGACGGCCTGACGCCGATGGTCTGGGCCCGGCGGATGGGGCACAACGACATCATCGCCCTACTCGACCAGGCGGGGGCGACATCATGAGCCCGCCCCCATCGATGTTCGGAGTCCTTTCCCTCCCGGCGGCCCCGTCACGTCCGCTTGCGGGGGATTGCCCTGGCCCCGATAATGAAAGCGGAAATCCGTGTCGTGCCCGTCCCTCCGAGAAAACCGTGCTGAAACTGCCCCCATGCTCCGCCCGCAATGAGGCCGCGACGCAACTGCCCGAGTTGCCGTTGGTGGACCTCGCACGCCCGCACCTGCCCGCGACCCGGGCGGAGATGGATCGCAGGGGCTGGGATTCGGTGGACGTCGTTTTCGTGACGGGGGATGCCTACGTCGATCATCCGTCGTTCGCCAACGGGATCCTGCCCCGGATCCTGGAGGCCGGTGGATTCCGGGTCGCCGTGCTCGCCCAGCCCGACTGGAAGTCGTGCGATCCCTGGCGAACTTTCGGCCGGCCCC
>JAXMBE010000004.1:0-18814 GCA_046349995.1 Isosphaeraceae bacterium
TCTCCGAGGCGGTGGCCGAATTCACGTCGGCCTCGCTGTCCCTGGCGAAGCAGACCTCCGCCCCGGCCGCACGGCTGGGCCTGGACGCCCTGGCTCGCCCGGAGCCGACCGATACGCCCGAAGAAGGGGTCTCCCTGCAACAACTGGGAACGAGGCTGGGTGAGGAAATTTCCCCGTTGAGGGGCTCGACCCGGCGTGCGTTCAGCTTCTTGCTCGCCCCCGAACCGAACCGGATCGATGCGGGCTGACCGGCCCGCTCCGATCCTCCGACGAGGAGCGCCTCATTGATGGCCCCCGGCCCGATCGGCAAAGCCATCCTGGCCCTCGGGATCCTCCTGCCCGCCGCGTCGATCGCCGACGATCGGCCGGCCGACCGGTTGCTCGACCTCTTGCCGCCCGACGCCGGCCTGACCCTGACGATCGAGGGCCTCCGCGATGGCGCCGCCGACTTCCTGGCGTCGCCCGCGGCCGATCGTCTGATGGACTTGCCGGCGGCGAGGGCCTGGCTGGCCTCCGACCAGTTCCGCAAGCTGGCCGCGGCCCGCCGCGAAATCGAGGCGGGCACGGGGATGGGCCTGCTCGAGATCCGCGACG
This sequence comes from Isosphaeraceae bacterium, assembly GCA_046349995.1. GTDB lineage: Bacteria > Planctomycetota > Planctomycetia > Isosphaerales > Isosphaeraceae > Aquisphaera. The sequence continues at coordinate 595 of JAXMBE010000004.1, forward strand.
AATTGCTGGGCGATGCGGCCGTGCTGGCGATGTACCAGTCCCGGGGGGCGCCGCCGGACGACGCCCGCGGCGTCCTGCTGCTCCGACCTCGCGACCCGGATCGCCTGGCCCGCCTGGTCGACGCCGTGAACCGGGCCGATGCCCGGATCCTCCGCCGGCTGGGCACGCGGTCGCACCGCGGTGTCCCGTTCACGATGCGGGAATTCCGGGGCGGGACCAAGCCCGACGAATGGTACGCGATGCTCGACGGCCCGGTGCTGGCCTGGTCCAATTCCGAGGCCCTCATCCGCGCGGTCATCGATCGCCACGAGGAGGCGTCGTTGCCGAGTCTCCGCCGGCTCGCCGCGTTCGAGAAGGTCCGCCGGGCGCTGCCCGATCGGTCGGTCCTGGGCCTCTACGCCAACGCCCGGTTCCTGGAGGACCAGCTCGCGGCGGCCCCCGAGCCCGCGCGGGAAGGGGATCGGCGGATGGCCTCGGCGATCCGCCAGTATGCCCGATCGGTCGATTACGCGGGCATCGCCCTGGAATGGTCGGACGGCCCGCGGGTCCACCTGCACCAGGAGATCGACCCCGCCCGGATCGCGCCGTCGATGCGGGCCTGGGCCGACCGGGGAGGATCGACCGAGGGGCTGCTCCGGGGGATGCCGTCGAACCCGGTCGTGCTGATCGCGGGGAACCTGCACGTCCCGCCGATCCTGGGCGGCCTGAAGATGCTGATGGACCCGCGCGACTGGTCTCGGCTGGAGCTGCTCGCCCAGGCGACGACGGGCGTGGAGCCCGATCGGCTGTGGGCCCTGATGGGCGCGATCGGCCCCGCCTTCGCCCTGGGGGTCGAGGCCGAGAATGGGGGAACCCGCGGTTTCGTGGGTGGGGTCGGTGAACTCGGCCCGGCGATCGACGGCGAATCGAAAGTGATCTCGGTGATGCCGCGATCGGCTCCGGCGCTCGATTCGCTCCGGGTCGAGGCCCGTGGGGTGAGCCCATCCGGATCGTCGGCGAGGAGCGGGACGGCCTGGAGATAACCAGCCGGGTGGAAGGCGGCCCCTGGCCTATGCGATGGTGGGCATCGTGGCCGTGCTGGGCTCGTCGCCCGAGGCGGTGGTCCGTTACGCCCGCGGCGAGGGCGCGGGCCGGCGTTCCGCCGGCTCCGCGACGGCGCCGCTTCGCGGGGCCGATAGTTTCGCCTACGTCGACCTGACCCGCCTCCGGGCCCAACTGGAGGGCCGCCGGGAATGGGCCCTGGCCATGCCGGGCTGGGGCGGCCCCGACGCCGCCCGGGACCCGGACCAGGTCCTCGGCCCGCTGGGCCTGTTCCGCCAGGCCTACGCGACCGCCCGGACGCGCCGGGATTTACCGCGATCGACTACACCCTGGCCTGGTGCCCGAGGTCGCGCTGCGGACGCCCCGGCCCGTCGGCGCGCTTGACAGCCCCGGGGGCCAGGGGTGTAATTACTCGGGAGGTTGGGGGCTCGGCCACGATGCCCGGGCGCGGCGATGCGCCACCGGCTGTCAGGCCGAGCGGCCTGGCCCCTCTCATCGCGGGCCCGAGACGGGCCCCTTGTCCGTGATCGACGGTCGTCCGGTATTTCCCGACGAACTCGGACCCCCTTTTCCTCATCCATCTCGTTGACAATCCGGCTCGGGCCCATCCTTGAGCAACCCGCCGGGGATGGCCATCTCGTGCGTGCCTGCGCCCCGCCCTGGGCGCCGAGCGGCGTGACGTTGCCCCGACGACAAATCGATGACCGCCCAGGAGGAAGTCGCCATGTCGCACGGAACCGACCTGATCGCGCGGATCGCCAATAGCCAGAACCTGGTCGAGTACCAGAAGAAGCACTGGACCGGCAGCTTCGCCGAATACCTCGACATCATCCGCCGGGAACCGCAGGTGACGCGGACCTCGTACCAGCGGGTCTACGACATGATCCTGGCGTACGGCACCGAGGAGATCACCGTCAACAAGGAGAAGATGACCCGCTACAAGTTCTTCGACGATACCGACAACGACGGCCAGGACGCCGTCTTCGGCATCGAGAAGACGCTGATGAACCTGGTGAACGTGCTCAAGTCGGCCGCGTTCCGGTACGGCACCGAACGCCGGGTGCTGCTGCTGCACGGGCCGGGTGGGCAGCTCAAGAGCACGATCGCCCGCCTGCTCAAGAAGGGCCTGAGCGGTACAGCCGGGCCGACGAGGGCCCCTGTACACCTTCAGCTGGCTCGACGCGGCCGGCGAGGACGGCGGCGACCCGACCTACACCGACTGCCCGATGCACGAGGAACCGCTCCGCCTGATCCCCGCCGAATACCGCGAGGACCTGGTGGCCGAGCTCCTCTCGGGCCACCCCGATTATGAGTACGGGATCTCGGTGGAAGGGGGCCTGTGCCCGTTCTGCCGCCAGATGTACCTGGAGCGGATGGAGCAATACGGCGGCGACTGGTCGCGGCTGCTCCAGGACATCCGCGTCCGCCGCCTGATCCTCTCCGAGCAGGACCGCGTCGGCATCGGCACGTTCCAGCCCAAGGACGAGAAGAATCAGGACGCCACCGAGCTGACCGGCGACATCAACTACCGCAAGATCGCCGAATACGGCACCGAGAGCGACCCCCGCGCGTTCAACTTCGACGGCGAGTTCAACATCGCCAACCGCGGCATCATCGAGTTCATCGAGGTCCTCAAGCTCGACGTCGCCTTCCTGTACGACCTCCTGGGCGCCAGCCAGGAGCACAAGATCAAGCCCAAGAAGTTCGCCCAGACCGACATCGACGAGGTCATACTCGGGCACACCAACGAGCCCGAGTACAAGAAGCTCCAGAGCAACGAATTCATGGAGGCCCTGCGGGACCGGACCGTCAAGATCGACGTGCCGTACGTCACCCGCCTGACCGACGAGATCCGGATCTACGAGAAGGACTACAACTCGCGGAAGGTCCGGGGCAAGCGGATCGCCCCGCATACCCTGGAAGTGGCCGCGATGTGGGCGCTCCTCACCCGCCTGGAGGAGCCCAAGAATGCCGGCCTGACCCTGATGCAGAAGCTCAAGCTGTACAACGGCAAGACGCTGCCCGGCTTCACCGAGGACAACATCAAGGAACTCCGCGAGGAGGCCGAGCGCGAGGGGATGCACGGCATCAGCCCCCGGTACGTCCAGGACAAGATCTCCAACGCCCTGGTCGGCTACACCGACAGCCGGTCGATCAACCCGTTCATGGTCCTCAACGAGCTGGAATCGGGCCTCAAGCACCACTCCCTGATCACCAACGACGACCTCCGCAAGCAGTACAAGCACCTGCTCGTCGTCGTCAAGGAAGAGTACGAGGACACGGTGAAGAACGAGGTCCAGCGGGCGATCGCGGCCGACGAGGACGCCCTGTCGCGGCTCTGCGGCAACTACATCGACAACGTCAAGGCGTACACCCAGCGCGAGAAGGTCAAGAACAAGTACACCGGCCCGACCGAGGAGCCGGACGAGCGCCTGATGCGGTCGATCGAGGAGAAGATCGACATCCCCGAGAGCCGCAAGGACGACTTCCGCCGCGAGATCATGAACTACATCGGCGCCCTGGCGCTCGACGGCAAGAAGTTCGACTACAAGATGAACGAGCGGCTCCAGAAGGCCCTGGAGCTGAAGCTCTTCCAGGACCAGAAGGACACGATCAAGCTCACCAGCCTGGTCTCGAGCGTCGTGGACAAGGACACCCAGGAGAAGATCGACATCGTCAAGGCCCGGCTGATCCGGAGCTACGGTTACGACGAGGACCTGGCCACCGACGTGTTCAATTACGTCGCGAGCATCTCGCCCGCGGCGACGTGGACAAGGGCATTGACGACCGACGTTGGTCCAGGTTAGGCGTCGGAGGGGCCGACCCATGAGCACGGGGCCGCGACCGGGCAGGGCCCCTCCTCTACGAGACGCCTCGACCGGGATTGGGGCATGGCGATGTCCGAGGGCAGTCGCTTCTTCGAGGGCGCCGGCGCTGTTCAAAATGCCCTCGCTCGTATAGCCCGGCGGCTGGGCGAACTCGGGATCCCGTACGCCGTGGCCGGGGGGATGGCCCTCCGCCACGGCTTCCGCCGCTTCACGGAGGTTGTCGATATCCTGGTGAAACGCGACGACCTCCGTCTGATCCACGATCGGCTCGACGGCCTGGGCTGGGTTCCCCCGTTCGCCGGCAGCAAGAACTCCGCGACGCCGAGCACGGCGTCCGCATCGAGTTCCTGGTCGCCGGCGAGTTCCCCGGCGACGGCAAGCCCAAGCCGGTCGCCTTCCCCGACCCGGCCGAGGTCGCGGTGGAGCTGGATGGGGTCCGTTACCTCTCGCTGCCGGCACTGGTCCAACTCAAGCTGGCGTCCGGGATGACCGGCGGCGTCCATCGCCTGAAGGACCTGGCCGACGTCGTCTCCTTGATCGATGCGCTTCGACTCCCGCCGAATTCGGGGATTCGCTGACCTCTACGTCCGCGACAAGTATCGCGAACTTGCAGCTGGGCCCCGCGGGACCCCCCGAGGAATAACAAAGCGAGGAAGGAGGGGCCGAGCCCCGCTCCCCGGGTGTGTCGCACGCGCGTTACACTGGGAATATGTCCGACCTCACGCCTGCCTGAGTGTCGCCGCGGCGGGCGACCGCAAGGCCGCCGCCGACCTGCTGCCCTTGGTCTATGACGAATGGTGCCGGCTGGCGGCGGCTCCAGTTGGCCGGCGAGCGGCCGACCACACCCTCGACGCCACCGCCTCGGTGCACGAGGCGTATCTCCGCCTGGTCGGGCGGGAGGGGTCTGCGTCCCTCAGCCACTCTCCGGGCGGGGCCGAGGCGATGCGGCGGATCCTGGTGGACCACGCCCTGCCGGCCTCACCGACAAGCGGGGCGGGCCTTCGGCACCGGGTCCCGCTGGAAGACGGTGCCCTCTGGAACAACCCCTCCTGAATCGCTGATCGAGCTCGACGAGGCCCTGGCCCGGTTCGCCGCCGAGGAGCCGCGCAAGGCCGAGCTGGTCGTGCTCCGGTTCTTCGGCGGCATGGCCTCGGCCGAGGCCGCCTAGGCCCTGGGCATCTCGATCTCGACCGCCGAACGCTGGTGGACGTTCGCCCGCGCCTGGCTGTATTCAGAAGTCGCCGGGGAAAATCCGCCGGCTTCGTGAGGGGATCCGCGCGCCGATTCCGCCTGATGGGGTGAAGGCCCACACCGGAGGCTCCCCATGACCGAGATGTCCCCTGGGCCGAAGCCATCTTCTTCGCCGCGCTGGAGAAGGCCACCCCGAGGCCCGCGCCGCGTACCTCGACGAGGCCTGCGCGGGCCGACCGGAGCCAGGCAACGGGTCGAGCGGCTGCTGACCGCTCATCCCCGCGCCGGCGGGTACCTGGAGCACGCGACGCCCTGCCACGATCCCACCGGCACTACCCTCCACGCCCCAACCCGAGCCCATGCCCGAGCACGAGGCCGACGACACCGCCACGCACATCGCGACGGCCGAGACCCCGGGGGCCCTCAACGCCGGCCGGTACAAGCTGCTCCAGCCGATCGGCGCGGGGGGCATGGGCACCGTCTGGATGGCCGACCAGACCGAGCCGGTGAGGCGACGGGTGGCCGTCAAGCTGATCCGGGCCGAGCGAGGCACCTCTCGGACGATCCTCGCCCGGTTCGAGGCCGAGCGGCAGGCGATCGCCCTGATGGACCACTCCCACATCGCCCGGTTGCTCGACGCCGGCACGACCGCGGCCGGCCAGCCGTTCTTCGTGATGGAGCTGGTCAAGGGCGTGCCGATCACCGAGTACTGCGACGCCCAGCGGCTGGGCATCCCCGAGCGGCTGAGGCTTTTCGCCGACGTCTGCGGGGCCGTGCAGCACGCTCACCAGAAGGGTCATTCACCGGGATTTGAAGCCCTCGCTGTCCGGTCGAGAGCCACGAGGTGCGCTCGGTGCCGAAGGTGATCGACCGGCCTGGCTGGCGACGACCGGCCTGCAACCGACCGACAACACCCTGTTCACCGGCTTCGGCACTGTGATGGGCATCGCCGCCGCTATTGCCCTCGAGCAGCGCGGTTCGACGCCGTGGACGTGGACACGCGGCCGGACGTCTACGCGCTGGGCGTCCTGCTGCGCGAGCTGCTGACGGGCACGGACGCCGATCTCCGCGAGACGGCCTTCAAGAAGGCGGTGCTCGACGAGATGTCTGGCCGGATCCGGGAACAGGAGGCCCCGACGCCCAGCTCGCGGCTGAGTACATCCGAAGGGGCCCCGAGCGTCGCCGCCTGCCGGCAGACCGACCCGCAGCGACTCGGCCGGTTCGTGAAGGGGGACCGGATTGGGTCGTGATGTGGCCCTGGCCAAGGAACGCGAGCGTCGGTACGCCACCGCCAGCGACTTCGCCCGCGACGTTGAGCGGTTCCTGGCCCACGAGCCGGTGACCGCAGGGCTCCCTGACGTCGGCTACCGCCTGGCGCAAGTTCGTCCGACGGCACCAGGGTCTCGGTCATCGCGGCGGGCCTGGTCGTATTCACGCTGCTGGCCGGGATCGTGGGGACGACGGCCGGCTTCTTCAGCGCCGTGAGCAGCTACGGCGGAGGCGGAGAAGGCCCCAGCGCCTCGGAGGCGACCCGCCGCCGGGCGGCGGAGGACAAACAGCGAGCGCTTGGCCCTGGCGGCCGCCGAGAATGGCGAGCGGGGGTCGGCTCCGGCAAGCCGAAGAGCGGGAGAGGAAGTTCGCCGAGGCCATCGCTGCGGCTCGGTCAAGGATGACTTCCCGCCCCGACCAGCGTCGAGGGCCAGGCCCGGTTCGGCGGCGTCGACACGGGGGGCTTGAGGCGACACCGCCCGGGAGCCTCCTCGAACGGGCCGCCGAGAAGCTGAAGGCCCGCAAGGACCTCGATTCCCGGATCGAGGCCGAACTGTGCTGGATCGTGGGCGTGAACTACCGCGGTGCCGGCGGCGGCCATGGGGTGCCGTTCCTGGAGCGCGTTGAACCGGAGAAAGCGTGTATTGGGTGATCATGCCGAGACACTCAACGCCATGAACAGCCTGGGTGTTGCTCATCGGCTACCGCCGGGCGGCTCGACACAAGGCCCTCCCGCATTTCGAGGAGGCCCCAGGGTAGAACCGGAGGGAAGGCGAGGCTCGGCCCCCCGACCACCCCGACACGCTCGGGCTAAACAACCTGGCCGATGCTCAAGGCGGCCGGGCAGGACGAGGGCCCTCCTGCTCCTCGAGGAGGCACTGCCCCCGAGCAAGGCGATGCAAGCGCCCCGACCACCCCAACACACTCTATGGTGATGGGGCAGCCTGGCCGTGGGCTACCGGAGGGCGAGGCTCGACCGGCTTCCATTGGTCCCGATGTTCGAGGAGCCACTGCTTCCACTCCAGGAGGAGAAGGGGGCCGATCGCGCCCGAGACGCCTGAGACCGTGGCCAATCTGGGGGTGAATCCATAAGGACGCAGGCCTCGGCGCTGGCCGAGGCCCTTCTGCTGGAAGAGGCCCGCCTGCGAGCTGCACACACCCGGTCCTGAGGTGGTGGCCGTGCCGTTTTTCGACGCCTATGCCGCGACGGGCCGGCGAGCGGACGCGGCGAGCCTCGTCGGAGAAGTCGTCGACGTCGCCCGCCGGGACGTCCCCGCCGGCGGGCCTCCCGCCGGCCAGGAGGCTCGCCCCGATCGGCCTCTCGCTCCAGCAGCTCGGGGCCCGCGCCGACGCCGAGACGACTCTCCTCCGCGAGGCCCTGGCGATCCGCGAGAAGGCCGAGCCGAGGCCTGGACCACCTTCAACAACCGCTCGATGCTGGCGGGGTCATGCCGGGTCAGAAGTGAAGTACGCTGAGGCCGAGCCGCTCCTCCTGAGCGGATACGAAGGGATGAAGGCCCAAGAGGCGGCCATCCCGCCGCCGGGCCTGATCCGCATCCCCGAGGCCATCGACCGTCTCATCGGTTTTCACCGGGCCTCGAACAGGCCCGAAGACGTTGCGAAGTGGCGGGCCGAGAGGGCGAAGTACCCGGGTGCGTGCCAGGGCCGGGAGGAGAAGAGGTGACTGGTGATCGTGCTGCTCGTCACGCGATCCGCAATCCCTTGCAGGTTTCCTCATAAGCCCTGTTCAAGCTCGAGCGGCACGTATTGGGATTCGCTGATCCAGAGGGGCAGCGTGGGCAGGGGATCGCCGACTTCGGCATGTTCCCATGCTTCCACACGACGCCGCCGACCTGACGTGCGGTCCGGCATGAGACCGCGTAGATCGAACGGCCCTGGGGCCCGGCCTGATCCGCCCCGCTAACTCGGCGTAGAGGCTGGCCGACCGCTCGGTGACCGGGTCGACGATCACCACGCAGACCTCCTGCTGGAGGAACGCGTGGCACTTCGAGACGAACGCGTCGCGGGCCTCGACCCGATCCTTGTTGCGCGGGCTGACGATCTCCACCGCCGCTACCAATCGCCGGGGTGTGTCGTAGGTCGTAGACGCGGACGGTGTACTGGGGGCGTCAACTCCTCGGTGCCGAGCGCAACGTCGGCGCGCCGCCTGCCATTCGGGCTCCGATGCCAGGGGGGCTGCGGGGTCCTGGAAGCCCACATTCGTATCTCGAACGCCGCGACGTCGATCTCCACCGCATTGCCCAGGTGGATCTTGACCCCGCTTCGATATTCCTTGGGAAGTAGTTGGTTGAGTCGATAAGCGATCGTACTCGGCCAGGCTCCGTGGAGTTCTTCCCACGAGGCGACATCGGTCACGGGCGGGCGGAAGTGGTCGCGTAGCGGCATCGGTTCCTCTCCCCTCAATATTGTACAGGACGGCCCGAGCGGAATCACCGCCCGTGCCACGCTCGCCCCATGACCATGGACCGAGGTCACCCGCATCCCGGAGATTCTCGACTGTCCGATAAGCCGGCCCAGGAGAGAGGTGAGGGCCCGAGGAGGCCGCGAGATGGAAGGCCGAGCGGGCGAAGTATCTTGACGGCACACCGGCTTCCGGGCGCGAATGAACGGTTGGACGACGCCGGTTGAGGCATCCGGCCGGGGCGTTGGGCTTGGCCGGATCCGGCCCGGGGGAATACAATTTGCTCATCCGCCCTCGTCGCGGACGGGCGGGGCTGCGCGTGTATGGGTCGCGGGCGGCCGACGGCTTCGCATCTCTCTCGCTCTTTGACTTCCAGTCCCGGCCGTTCCGCCCGGAATGCACGGCCGCCCGGACCCGGGCGGCGTTCGCGTCCGAGGCCCGACGGGCGGGAAAGAGGGCCCAGCCTCGTGGTGCGCAAAATCGAGCGGGATCAGAACCGGTTCAAGCAGATCGTGCGGGGCAAGATCAAGGCCGACCTGCGCAAGTACATCTCGCACGGCGAGATGATCGGCAAGAGCGGGGGCGAGCTGGTCTCGATCCCGCTGCCGCAGATCGAGCTGCCCGAGTTCCGGTACGGCCCCCGCGGTTCCGGCGGCGTCGGCCAGGGGCCCGGGGACGTCGGCACGCCGATCGGCCGCGGCGGCGAGGGCGACCAGCCCGGCGGAGCCGGCGAGAGCCCCGGCCAGCACATCCTCGAAGTCGAGCTGACGATGGACGAGCTGGCCGCGATCCTGGGCGAGGGGCTGGAACTGCCCCGGATCCAGCCCAAGGGCCGAGCCAATATCATCGAGGAGAAGGACCGCTACACCGGCATCCGACAGGCCGGCCCGGAGAGCCTCCGCCACTTCAAGCGCACCTACAAGAAGGCGCTCAAGCGGCAGATCGCGTCCAATCAGTACAACCCCGACGAGCCGATCGTCATCCCGGTCCGCGAGGACAAGCTCTATCGGTCGTGGAACCCGGTCTACCTGCCGCAGACCAACGCCGTGGTCGTCTACATCATGGATGTCTCGGGCAGCATGACCGACGACCAGAAGGAAATCGTCCGCATCGAGGCTTTCTGGATCGACACCTGGCTCCAAAGCCAGTACGACGGAGTCACCACCCGCTATATCATCCACGACGCCGCCGCCAAGGAGGTCGATCAGCACACTTTCTACCATACCCGCGAATCGGGCGGGACGCGGATCAGCTCGGCGTACAAGCTCGCCAACAAGATCCTGGAGGCCGACCACCCCACCTCCGACTGGAACGTGTACGTCCTCCACTTCTCCGACGGCGACAACTGGGGCGAGGACAACCGCCAGTGCGTCTCGCTGCTCCGCGACCACCTGCTGCCCCGGTGCAACCTGTTCGGCTACGGGCAGGTCGAGAGCCCCTACGGCAGCGGCGAGTTCTACCGGGAGCTGGAAGAAGCATTCGACGACCTGCCCAACCTCGCCCTGTCCGAGATCCGCAACAAGGACGGCATCATCGACTCGATCAAGGAATTCCTGGGACGCGGCCGCTGAGCCCGGAGGATCCGACGATGAGCACCGTGGCCCCCAACCGGCCCGCCGCGCCCCCCTCCGGCCTCAGGCCCTACCGCCTGAACGTTCGTCAGTTCGAGGCCATGATCGGCGCCGGACTGTTCGAGGACGGGCCGAGGGTCGAGCTGATCCATGGGAGGCTGATCGAACGGATGACCAAGCACGAACCGCACAGCTTCGTCGTCGGGAGCCTCTGCGACTTGGTGCGGGCGTTGGTTGTCCCCGGCGGCTTCGTCCGCGAGGAGAAGCCCCTGGAGATCGGGCCCGATAGTCGTCCCGAGCCGGACGTCTCGGTCGTCCGCGGCGAACGCGGCGATTATCGTCAGCAGATCCCGCCCGGCACGGAGACGGCCCTGGTCATCGAGGTGGCCGACTCGACCTATGCCAAGGACCACGGCCGGATGCTCGCCCTGTACGCGTCGGCGATCATCCCGGTCTACTGGATCGTGCGGCTGCCCGAGCGCAAGGTCGAGGTGTACTCGGGGCCGACCGGCTCGGGGCGTTCGGCATCCTACGCGGAGTGCGCGACCTTCGACGACGCGGCCGAGGTCCCGGTCGTGATCGACGGGGTCGAGCGGGGTCGCCTGGCGGTCCGCTCGTTCCTCCCCTGACGCCGTTGCCCGTCCCATGCGCCCGTCCCCGCAGTCGACGCGGCCGCCTTCCTCGTTTCGCCCATGGATAGGTCGAGCCCATGAACAGTTTCCGCCTCCCATTCCCGAAGGACCCGGAACACCGCCGATCGATCCTCGACCACGCCCGGTCGAAGCTCGACGGCCACGGCTCGCTCGAGGGGACGGCGGAGTCGGGCACGATCACGGTCAAACTGCCCATCGTCGGCGCCATCGTCGGCAGTTATGCCAGCCCGGCCGGCGTCGAGACGATCGAATTCACGCTGAAGCATCGGCCGTTCCTCGTCCCGCTCCATAAGATCCGGGACGAGATCGCCAAGATCCTCCGCGAAGCACCCCAACCGCCGACGATCGGCAGCGAACGACAGCCATGACCACGATCAGCACCCGGCACAACCTCCCGGCCGAGTTGCGGGCCCTCCAGCTCGAGATCGAGGAGCACGCCCGCGCCTACGGCCTCGACTTCTTCGACACCATCTTCGAGGTGCTCGACTACGACGAGCTCTCCGAGATCGCCGCCCTGGGCGGGTTCCCCACCCGGTACCCGCACTGGCGGTTCGGCATGGAGTACGAGCAGCTCTCCAAGGGCTATCGTTACGGGCTCCAGAAGATCTACGAGATGGTGATCAACACCGACCCCTGCTACGCGTACCTGCTGCGGTGCAACCAGCTCGTCGACCAGAAATTGGTGATGGCGCACGTCTACGGCCACAACGATTTCTTCAAGAACAACATCGCGTTCAGCCTGACCAATCGCAAGATGATGGACGAGATGGCCAACCACGGCAGCCGGATCCGCAGCCTGATGGAGCGGCACGGCGAGGACACCGTGGAGGCGTTCATCGACAGCTGCCTGTCGCTGGAGAACCTGATCGATATCCATTCGCCGTTCATCAAGCGGCGGGACGACGCCAGCCGGTACGACTTCCGCAAGGTCGAGGACGGCGAGGACGACCAGGCGCCCGGCAAGTTTCGCAGCAAGGACTACATGGATTCGTTCGTGAACCCCCGCGACGTCCTCCGCGAGGAGGCCCGCAGGGCCGAGGCCGAGAAGCAGAAGGCCCGCCAGTTCCCCGAGCAGCCCGAGCGCGACGTCCTGCTGTTCCTCCTCGAGCACGCGCCGCTGGCGCCCTGGCAGCGGGACGTCCTGGCGATCGTCCGCGACGAGGCCTATTACTTCGCCCCCCAGGCGCAGACCAAGATCATGAACGAGGGCTGGGCGTCCTACTGGCACTCGACCATCATGACGACCAAGATGCTCGACTGCTCCGAGCTGGTCGATTACGCCGACCACCACTCCGGCACGATGGCCACCTACCCGGGCCGGCTGAACCCCTACAAGCTGGGCATCGAGCTGCTCCGCGACATCGAGGAGCGCTGGGACAAGGGCCAGTTCGGGCCCGAATGGGAGGAGTGCGACAACTACGAGGAACGCCGGACGTGGGACAGGCGGCTCGGCCTGGGCCGGGCCAAGATCTTCGAGGTCCGCCGGATCCACACCGACGTCACCTTCATCGACACGTTCCTGACGCCCGACTTCTGCAAGCGTCACAACATGTTCAGCTACAAATATCAGGACCAGCAGGATACCTACGAGATCGAGAGCCGCGAGTTTCGGAAGATCAAGGAACGGCTCCTGTTCGGCCTGACCAACTTCGGCCAGCCGATCATCCGCGTGACCGACGGCAACTACCGGAACCGGGGCGAGCTGTACCTCCGCCAGGATCACTTCGGCATCGACCTGAAGCTCGACCACGCGCAGGATACCCTGCGGCACCTTCACAAGCTCTGGACCCGCCCGGTCCACATCGAGACGATCCTCGATGGCCGGACGACGCTCCTGTCGTTCGACGGCTCCGACCACACGCTTCGGCCCCTCGGAGGGAGTTCCCATGAGCCTGAGCACAAAGATCGTCGCCGCCCTGGATAACCTGGCGGGCACGTTCAACCCCGCCCAGGCCCTCTCGGCCAGGGAAGGGGACCACCAGATCACGCTCGACCTGGCCGTCAACGGCCCGGTCGGCTTCTCGGCGCTGGCCCTGGAGTTCCTCGCCGACGGCCCCGAAAGGACCATCGACCAGCTCAAGGACTGGGCCGACCGCGTCGCCGGCCGGGTCACCTACCTGATGGAACCGCTCCGCGTCGTCGAGATCGACCCGGTGGGCGTGGAGGTCGAATTGCGAAGCGCCGCCCCCAGCCAAAGGGCCAATACCCGCGCCTACTACGAGGTCCGCCTCCGCCGGAACGGCACGCTCAACCTGGCGCGGGTGGTCTTCGACAACGCCACGAGGACGCGTCGGGACGAGGCCTTCCAGATGACCCGGGACGTGATCGAACGGCTGACGGATGACCTGGTCGATACGGCCGGTTGACCGGACCCCGCGGCTTTCGAGAGGGCTGCGAGCATGGTCACCACGACGATGGGCAGGGTAATCTTGACGGCCAAGGTCGAGAATCTGTTCGACCTCCATGCTCGGGAGCACGGACTTCTGCCCGCCGACCGGGTGCGGACCGTCGAGGTCACGGATGCCCTCGTCGACACCGGCGCCACGACCCTGCTCCTCCCGTCCCGGATGATCCAAGAACTCGGCCTGATCCTGTTCCGGACGCGGTCGGCCCGGGGAGTTGGTGGCACGATTTCGATGGGGATGTATGGCACCGTCCGATTGACGATCCAGGGACGGGATTGCGTGCTCGACGTCGGCGAGATCCCCGACGAGTTCCCGGTCCTGATCGGGCAGGTGCCGCTGGAACTGCTGGATTTCGTGGTCGATCCCCAGGGCCGCCGGCTGATCGGCAACCCCGAGCACGGCGGCGAGCACGTCATCGAAGCGTTCCGTGTCGGACTCCCGGGCACGGGCGCGACCCGGCCCTGAGCCGAACCCCGCCGCCCGCGTCGTCCTGGCTATCCTCTGTGCCGACCTCAGCGACCCGCCTCCCCTTGCCCGGGGCGCCCGGCGAGACGGCGGGCGGCGAACGTCGCGGTCCCGGCCAGGCCCAGGGCGAGCATGAGCAGGCTGGCGGGCTCGGGCACGGCCGTCAGGCGGATGTTGTCCCAGTAGATACTGTCGTTAGTACGGTTGCCGCCCACGTCGCTCGGGATGAGCGATGCCGTCAGCTTCTCGATCAGGTGGCCGCGTAAGGGCTGTCCCTGGTCGAAGCTGCGGACCAGCGCGTAGGACGATAGGTCCTGGGTCTGCCCATCGACCGTGATCGACACGTAGCGGTCCCGGCCCTGATCGATGGCGACCGAGACGCTATGCCACGTCCCGAAGGCCAGGCGTTGGCCCACACTCAGCGGGATCAACACATTGTTGTTGGTACCGTTGAAGGTACCCAGGGCAACGTTGAGGCCCGTCGTCTGCTTCGGCGCCCCGTTGCCGGCGCCAATCCCCACCCCGACGATCTCAAATCCCGGGAAAGGCCCTCCGTTAGCTGCCATGCTGGCGATGAAGCTGTTCACCGCCGAGAGGTTGTCGGTCTGGCCGTAGAAGTCGAAGCTCAACGCCACCTGCGGCAGAAGGTTCACATCGACGGTGCCGAGGTTGACGGTGTCGATCGTTTGGAGGTTCGCCGGGGTCGTCGCCGCGGTGAACTGATGGAGGGCCCGCCCCGAGTTGGCGATGGAGTTTTGGATTTCGCCGAAGCCGCCGTTTTGTGCGAGAACGCTGTACCAGCCGCCCTGGCCGGCGGCGCCGGGAGACGGTTGGGTTCGGCCCGTCGTCAGGTTGTCGAAGTTCTGCTGATACTGGAAGTCCGCCCGCGCCGGGGCAGCCACCTGGATAAGCAATAACGCGATCAAACATCGAATTCGCATCTGTCACGGTCCCTTTGCAAGAAAATTGCCGGAAGGGTGCACAACTTGCATGACCACGGCATGATCGAGGCCACCATGCCCGGTTCCCCTGGGCTCCCGACGGCCCGGTCCCGGGAACCGATCCGCCCCTTGGGCGCGTTGGACCGGAAACATGGTTGCGATGCCGGGCTGCCTGCGCTCACACCCCGACCCGCCCGAGTTGCCCAGGGCCCACGCCTCCGCGGCTTCGTCG
Organism: Isosphaeraceae bacterium; assembly: GCA_046349995.1. Classification (GTDB taxonomy): domain Bacteria; phylum Planctomycetota; class Planctomycetia; order Isosphaerales; family Isosphaeraceae; genus Aquisphaera. Next base: position 15,613 of record JAXMBE010000004.1, read on the forward strand.
GTTCTTCCCTTGTGGCCCGCACATCTCTCTGCGAAAATCGCTTACAGATTGACTAATGGATTTCTGTGTCGGGCGATCGGTTCCCCTTCGGGGAGGGATAAGGGTTCGGGCCGCCGAGGGGCTTTCCATGGTGGATTGCTTCGACCGTACACCGTCCAGGCCGACGGACCCGCTCGCCGACCAGTACGACGAGCTCCGCCTGGCAGCCCGGGGCCTTCTCGAACGTCTGGCCCGCGACGAGCCATCGTTGGGCCCGACCGAATTGGTCCACGAGGCGGCCGTCCGCCTGCTCAGGATGATCAAGGTGCGGCTCGTCGATCGCCGCTACGTCTTCGCCGCGGCCCTGCAGGCGATGGGGACATCCTGATCGACCGGGCCCGCGCCCCGACGCCGAACTCGCTCGGGGCGGCGGCCTGCGCGCAATGCCGCTCGACGATGTGCTCGACCGCCTCGGGCGCCGGGGGCTGGAACTCGACGTCTTCACCGAGGCGATTGAGCGGCTCGCCCTGCGCTCGGGCCGGGCGGCGGAAATCGTCTCGCTCCGCCTACCTGTTTCAGATGACGGCCCGCGAGATCGCCCTGCATCTGGCCGTCTCGCCCGGCACCGTGCAGGCCGACCTCGCCTACGCCCGGGCCTGGCTCCGCCGCGACCTCGGGCCAACGATCGGCCCTCCGCCGGGTTGATACCGGCCACCCCACCGGAGCCCATCGACGTGGATGAGTCTTTGACCCGCCTGACCCCCCGAGGAGTTGGATACAGCGGCGGAGCCGAATCGCAGGGCGGGCTAACCAGGGGCATCGACGAGATGGCCGCCTCGCCGCCTACCTCCAGGCTGCCGACGAGGAGGGGTTCCTCGCCACCCCATTGGGGGCACCCGGCGACTCCGAGGGCCGCGACGATTCGCTGCTGCCAGGCACCCCGATCGGACCCTTCGAGGTCATCCGCCCGATCGCCACGGGCGGCATGGGGGCGGTCTACCTCGCCCATGCCGCGATGCGGGACTACGAGCAGCGGGTCGCGGTCAAGCTGATCCACGCGGCGATGAGCCCGCGATCCTCCGCCGATTCCCGCCGAGCGGCAGATCCTGGCCCGGCTCGACCGCGAATATCGTCCGACTGCTCGACGGCGGCACCACCCGCGGTGTGCCCTACCTCGTGATGGAATACGTGGAAGGCGGCCCGATCCACCTCCACTGCAGGTCGGCGGCGGCCGATCCGTAGCCGCGTCGCACTGCTCCGCCAGGTCGCGGCACGGCGATCGCCCACTTATGACCAGGAGCTTCCTCCATCGCGACCTCAAGCCGGCCAACATCCTCGTGAACCACCAAGGCGTGCCAGGTCACCGACTTCGGCCTGGCCCGTTCGCTGCGGCCCGACCCGCGGGGTAGCTTGACGGCCCCCGGCGGGTTCGTGGGCACGCCCGGCTACATGGCGCTTGAGCAGATCCTGGGCGGCGACGAGCGCAACCTGCGCGATCGATTGCTACGGCCTGGGCGCGGTGCTCCTATTGCCTGCTGGCCGACCGCCACCCGTTCCAGGGGATGAACCTGGCTTCGGACCGGGCCGCCGCCGATCGCGACCCGACGCCGATCCGCCGGGTCAACCCGGGGGTGGACCGTGACCTGGCGACCATCGTGGCCGGGGCCATGGCCCGCGATCCGGGCGACCGCTTTCGATCCGTCCGGGCCCTGGCCGACGAGCTGGGACGTTATCTTGACGGCCGGCCGCTGATCGGCCCACCGCGCTTCCGGCGGCTGGCCGATGGTCGTCGCGGCACCGTCGCGCCCTGGCGGCCTGGGGGGCGAGTTCGGCCATCGTGTTGCTCGCGGCGATCGGCCTCCTCACGGCCTGGAACCGGGACTTGCATCGGCAGCAGGATGCGCTCAGGCAAACCATGCGCGCCCTCTGGCTCTCGTCGTCAAGGCTCGTCGAATCCATGCCGCCCACAGAGCCCGCCGTCCGGCCTTTTTACGAGGAAGTCACGGGAGCATTCGACGCGGTGCTCGCCCGGGGGCATCTCGACGACGACCCGGCGCTCATCCGCCAGGTTGCCGTGATGCATCGGCACCTCGCGGGCGTGTTGGAACCCGTGGGCAAGGAGGAGGAGGCCCTCTCCCATCTCGATCGATCGATTCGCCTGCTCCGACCCCTGCCAGGCCGGATCCAGGACCCCCGGGATCGGGCCTGGACCGAATTCGACCTTTTCCGCAGCCTCTCCCGTCAGTCCTACGCCTTCTCCGAACTCGGGGAGCTGGCCTCCGCACTCGCGGCCTCCGAAGAAGCCGTCGGGATCATCCGGGGCCTCATCGACCGCTACCCGTCCGATCCGGCTTGGAGCGAGGCCCTGGCGCGTCACCTCCTGCTCCGGGGCGAAGTCCTCCGCCAACTCGGGCTCCACGATCGGTCCCTGGACACGAAACGGGAAGCCCTCCATGTCGCGGAGAAAGCAGCCCGGCTCGCCAAGGACGATCCGGTGAAGCTCAACACCCTGCTCACGTCCCTGGTCACGATGGCCGATACGCTCGCACTCGAAGCCGACAAGGAACGCTACTACGGCGAGGCGGTGGAAGTTGCCCGACGCCTCGGCCACCTGCACGCAAGCGAGGACTGGGCCACGCGCGATGCCCAGGTGCTGGCCCTGATGAATCTGGCCGATTTCTACAGGACGCACGCCCGGTCGGCCGAGGCCATCCCCCTGTATCAGGAAGCCGCCCCGATCGTCCAGAATCTCATCCTCCAGGCACCCGAGTGGACCCAGAATCAGGATCGCCTTCGGAAAATCGCCGAGAGGATCTCGGAATGCCGCGGGGCCCTCGGCGTTCCCACGGATTCGGAGTAGCCGTCAGGTCCCAGGACCTCGACGAACTCGCTGCCCAGGCCGAAATCCATAGCCTGAGCCGGACGATGAATCCCGCCCATGAAGTGAACCCCTTGCATGACGAACCGCGAGGGGACGACACCCATCAGGCCCCGAAGGTCCTGGGGTCGATCCTTGAGTTACCCGGACCCTACCGCGTGGGCCGGGAGTAGGGGCCCGGAATCACCTCAAGGTGTCAAGTAGCTGACGAGTTGCGCCAGCATGCTCCGCAAATCCCTGCGGGGCACGATCCGGTCCAGGAAGCCGTGGTCGAGCAGGAACTCGCTGGTCTGGAAGCCTTCGGGGAGCTGAACTCGGACCGTTTGCTGGATGACCTTGGGGCCG
>JAXMBE010000005.1:0-18095 GCA_046349995.1 Isosphaeraceae bacterium
GGAACCCGTGCAGGCACCGCCCGAGCCGTACCACATCCTGGCCCAGCAGCTCATGGCCCTCTGCCTCCAAGAGCGGGGGATCGGCCGCTCGGAGTGGTTGGGCTGGATCGATGCGGTCCCCGCCTTTTCGCAGATGAACCGGGCCGCCGTCACGGCGATCGTGGACTTCATGATCGCCTCCCAGATCATCTGGAGCGACGGCGGCATCCTGGCCTTCGCACCCGAGGGGGAGGCGAAGTTCGGGCGGCGGAACTTCATGGACCTGCTCTCGGTCTTCACTTCACCGCCCCTCTTCCGGGTGTCCTGGGGTCGCAAGGAGCTGGGGTTCGTCCACGAATCGACGTTCTTCAAGCGGGACGGCGGCCCCACGGTGCTCCTGCTCGCCGGCAGGTGCTGGCAGGCTACGCACCTGGATTGGCGGCGACGGGTCGCCCACGTCGAGCCGACCGAGCAGGTCGGGAAGTCCCGCTGGCTGGGCGAGGGCCAATTCCTGGGCCATCGAGTCTGCCAGGCGGTGCGAGAGACACTGGCCGGCGACGAGGTCGATCCGCACTGGTCACGACGAGCGGTCGCCCGGATCGGCGAGGTGAGGGAGGAGTTCCCCTGGCTCCGCCCGGACTCAACGGCCCTTGTCCGCCACCCGGACGGCCAGGTCCGCTGGTGGACGTTTGCCGGAGGGGTGGCGAACACGATCCTGGCCCAGCAGCTCGGGCGGTTCGGCGAGGCGAAGGCGGACAACACGGCCATCACGATCGAAGGCGACCCTCCGATGGAGGAGATTCGAGAGCATCTCGGCTCGCTCTCCGCCCATGAGATGGCGGCGGTGCCCGACCCGAGGGCCATCGAGATCCTCAAGTTCTCGGAGGCCCTGCCTCCGGTCCTTTCGGAACGGGTCTACCTGGCTCGATTCAATGACGAAACGGCGATCCGGGATGTGCTCGCTGATCCCTTGCGGATGGTTTCCGAAGGCTGAAGATTGTCCGATTGGCCTCCTGGCGGCCGGGGGAGTAATCCCGTTCGAGTGGTAGCCGACATCGAAGGACGATTCGAGTGGTAGCCGACATCGAAGGATGACTCGAAGCGGTTCGCTTGCGAAGGTATGAACTATCCGGTGCATCGACACGATGAGCCGGTGAGCGGACGCCGCTCGTAACCGGAGGAGAAACTGCCGTATGGGCATCGCCAAGATCCACGGGGCCGAGTACCCGATCCGCAAGATCTTCAGCAACGACTTCGTGTTCCGCATCCCCCTCTACCAGCGGCCTTACTCGTGGACCACAGAGCAGGCCGGGGAGCTGCTCGACGACCTGCTGGACTTCACCGGTCAGGGAACGACCGCAGTGGACGACCTGAGCCCGTACTTCCTCGGCAGCGTCGTACTCATCAAGCAGGAGCACCTGCCCGACGCCGAAATCGTCGATGGTCAGCAGCGGCTCACCACCCTCACCATCCTACTTTCGGCCCTACGGAGCCTGCTCACGGGCGAGTATGCGGCCGGGCTGACCAAGTACCTCTACGAGAAGGGCGACAAGATCGAGGGCAACCCCAACCGTTACCGTCTCACGCTGAGGGACCGGGACGCCGACTTCTTTCGCAATCACATCCAGGAGGACGAGCAGGTCGAAAAGTTGAAGGCCCTCGACCCCCGACAACTCACCGACAGCCGCAGGAACATCAGGGCCAACGCCGTGCTTTTCCTCGACCGACTGAAGGCGTTGAGCGACGAACAGCTGGTCCGTCTGGCCCAGTTCATCGCCAAGCAGTGCCTCTTGGTGGTCGTGACCACGCCCGATCTCGACTCGGCCTACCGATCTTTTCCATCCTGAATGACCGGGGGATGGACCTGTCCCACTCGGACATCCTCAAGTCCGAGGTCATCGGGAAGATACCGAGCGGGCTCCAGGAGGCGTATAACGAGCGTTGGGAGGACGGACGCCGAGGAGGAACTGGGCAGGGAAGCCTTCAGCGACCTTTTCGCCCACACCCGGATGATCTTCCGCAAGGCCAAGCCGAAGGAATCGATCCTGAAGGAGTTCGGGAGTTCGTGGTCAAGAAGGTCGGCGACTCGCAGGCCCTCTCGACGTTCATCCGCCTGCCGACGCCTTCGCCGTGATCCGCACGGCGAGCTACGAGAGCACCGAGGGGGCAGAGCGTGTCAACGGCCTGCTGACCTGGCTCAACCGAATCGACAACTTCGACTGGATACCGCCGTCGCTCGCCTTCCTCGCCCGGTACAAGAACCAGCCAAAGCTGTTGCACCGCTTCCTCGCCGACCTCGAACGGCTCTCCACCTGCATGATGGTCCGCGATACGGGATCAACGAGCGGATCGAGCGGTACGGAAGGTGCTCGACGCTTTCGACCGGGGCGAGGAGATCCTGGCCGAGGAGTCTCGATGCAACTGACCGGACCAAGAGCCGCAGCCGGTTCCTCGCCGAGCTGAACGGCGACGTGTACCGGCAGGTGCCTAGCCGGAGGCTGTACATCCTGCTCAGGCTCGACTCAAAGGCTCGGACGGGAGTGCGTCCTACGACTACGGGTGATCTCCATCGAGCACGTGCTCCCGCAGACGCGACCCAGAGTCTCTGGTGCGAGTGGTTTCCGACGCAGGAACTCAGGGACAAGTACGTCCACCGGATCGGGAACCTCCTGCTGCTTAACCAGCGGAAGAACTCATCGGCCAGCAACAGAGAATTCACGGCGAAAAAGCAGTCGTACTTTGCGAAGGGCGGGGTCTCGCCGTTTGCGCTGACCTCGCAGGCCATCAGCCAGCCCGAGTGGACCGAAGAGGTCGTGAAACGACGGCAAGATGAGTTGGTGGGAAAGCTCAAGGAACTATGGCGGCTCTGATGTCGTAGGCCGCTTATCGGCGGCATGATTACTCCAGTGTCGATCGTCTCCATTGGAGCCGCTCGGCTCGTGCGAACGCCGTCGAGCGATCATCGACGGATCGTCGAATCGGGTAGGCCGCCTGGTGGGACCGAGATCGAGTGAGACCGCTGATGGCTAAACGAGATTGGCTCCGACTCCCGGTCGTCTCCGCCGGGGCCGAGTATCTCGTGATGGGGCACCTGATGCGGCGGAACGTCCTCGCCTACAAGGCCCCGCCCCACAACGAGGGCTACGACCTGATCTGCATCCACCCCGACCCCAGGCACGTCCCCGGACCGGACGAACTGGCCCAGGTGCGGGTCCAGGTCAAGAGCCGCTACGCCACCGACTGCGACCGGGGCTTCCCCGTCAAGGAGGTCAGCCTCGACGCCTTCGACTTCCTCGTCGTGGCGTTCCTCAACATCGGCAAGTTCTTCGGCGGCAACGACGGCACGACCGGCGAGCGGGAGCCCGAGTTCTACACACTCCCTCGTGAGTTCATCCGGGAGCACCACGACGCCACGTCCTCGTGGCAGAAGGTCCGGCTGAAGAACCTGGAAGCCGAGATCGAGCCCTACAAGGCAGGGGCTGGATTCGAGTTGATCGCCGGGAAGCTGGGGATCGCCAGGCCGAGAAGGCATCGGGGCCTCATCGCCTGCGACGGTGAAGACCGACCATGAAGATCGTCCTGCAAATCGACGAAGTTACTGAGGCCACCGTAGCGGAGCAGTCATGGACGAGAAGACCTTCGTCCCCGGCCCGACCCCGAACACCATCCGGGCCGCCGACGGCTCGGTCCTCACCGTACCGGACGGCTGGGCACTCCTATCGCCGGGGGATGCCGGGCTGACCCGCCGGGTGAAGGCCGCCGGGGACCACTTCGTCGTCCAGGAGAAGGTGGGACGCAGGACGTTCTCCAGGGGCGTGTGGGCGGCGGCGGAGACCATCGACCGCATTCGGGCCGAACTCGAAGCCGAGCGATCCACCGAGGGTTACGCCAGGAAGCAGGCGGCAGCCTCCCGGCGGCGAGAACAAGTCCAGGCCGAGTATGTCGAGGATTTCCACGGAGCGGTCGTGGCGTTCCTCGGATTCCATGCCCACCATGCCGAACTCGCCGACCGCCTGGCACGGGCTGTGACGGAGCATGCCACGCCGGTCGGGAGCGGCACGGTGGCCCGGACCGAACGCATCCCGATCGAGCAGCGGGCCGAGGCCGCCGTGATCGCCTGGATGCGGCACCGGACCACCGGCTACGACGGCATGACGATCCCCAGGGTCAAGGGGAAGCGCCGGGAGGTCCGTCGGATGCTGGCCCGGCGGTCGCAGGAGTTGTTGCAGCGGTATCGTCGTGCCGGGTTGGTCGGGGAGGAGTGCCCGTTGAAGAGGGCGTTGGCGAACGCTGCCGGCGCTGAACACGTCGAGGAGTAGTCATGGCCGAGGAGGAGAAGCTCAAGGTCGGCAAGGGGGCGGCCTTCGTCAAGAGTCGGTTGAAGCGGCTCGACCGGTGCGACGAGACCTGGGAGGCCGACTTCGTGGCGCTGCCCAAGCCGCCCATGCAGTCCGAGACCCCCTACCTCGGGATGGTCGTCAAGAAGGCGGGAGGATCGCTCTTGGCCGACCTGCCGGTCCACGGCAGGCCGTCGGTCAACGACCTCGCCACGCTCCTGGCCCACGCCATGCGTCGGCCCCTGGACGGCCACGCCCGCAGGCCCAGTAATGTCCGGGTGCGGGGGCATCATCAGTGGAGGAAGCTGTTCCCCGACCTGGCCGAACTGGGCGTGGAGGTCTCCGTCGAGCGGAAGCTGCCGGCGATCGAGAAGGCGTATCGGGCCTACCTCCGGCAGTTGCGGGACGAGCAGCGGGCCGGGATGACCAAGCCGACCACCGATCAGGCGAAGGTCGAGTCGACGTTCCCGACCATCGCGCCCGTTACGTCACGGGGCGGCGGCTACATCGAGATCGGCGACCAGGAGAGCTTCGGCTTCGTGGTCCGGGCGATTGGCTATGGCGGGGTCGATTTCGAAGACGACCGGCCCGACACGCTGGCCGAGGCCATGGCCGTGCTGGAAGCGGGCCTGGCCCGGTGGTTCGAGGGAGCAAGGCGTCGATCTCGACGATTGACTCCAAACCGTCCGCCGAGGCCCGACCGTCTCGGCTCAATCCGAGTCCCTGATTGATCGCTCGACCCATCCTCCCTGGGCTATCGACCGGGCATATTTCGCCGCCTCGCCGACCGTCCCGAACTCGGCGACCTTCTTTCCATCGACGAAGACGTAGGCGAGCTTGCCGGCGTGCCGCACCCGCATGGTCATGACGACGAGCCGTCCGACTGAATAATGGAATTCTAACATGTACTATAGTATGATCGTGAGAACAATTTTGCGTCTCAAAACCGAGGTCGCTCGGATAGATATGGGCAAGGAGGCCCCCATGACGAAGCAGTTTCTCCTCGGTGAGGTCGCCAAGATCCTCGGATGCCGGCCGCACCGGATCACCTACCTGATCACGAGCGGACAGGCCCAGAGCCCGAGCACCGGATCGCTAATAAGCGGCTCTTTAGCGAGTCGGACGTATCGAGACTGGCGAGGCGGCTCAAGGCGGAGCCGGACTGGGCCGCCGTCGGGTGGGATGTCGATGTCGGCGAGCCCGAGCTGCCCGTGGGGCTGGCCCTGACGCCGCCGTTCGATGTGGTGCGGGCCGGGGTGTCGGGCCATGAGGTCCGGGACGGGCAAGGCGAGGTCTTTGCCTGGGCCTCGGACAGGGCAAAGGCGTTGATAATCGCCGGGCTGCTGGAATCGGCCGCTCGGGGCTGAGCGGACGAACCTCTCTCCAACTCTTGTACTCCTTGCGGCCCCCCCAGGATCTCGCCCACTCATCGGGCGAGGCCCTGGAGGATTTGCGCCCGGTCCGGAAGCGGGCCGACTCGAACTTTCGGGCCGGGTCACGGCTCTCTCGTGAGGCCGTGACCCGGCCCGCCATGCGTCTTAACAATCCGAATCGAGGATATCCATGCTTATTAGCCGGGGGGCGAAGGAGAATCAGGCCCCTCTTCAAGGGGAAGCGTTTCCTCCCGAGGGTCGTGACCGGGAAGAAGTGCCCGCTCTCCAACGATGTCGTCAAGACCTACTCCTTCCTGGCCTACAAGGCCCGAGACGGGAGGCCGGTCCGCCCGGCCCTGATCGCCAGGAGGACCGGGCTGGAGCGGGGCAGATCCGGGGAGCGGACCGGCAAGGCACGGGGCGTCCCCAGGCACCTGGAGGCGCTAATCGCCGAGGGGCTCGCCCGGCAGGCGGAGGGAGGCTACGAGGCGATCGGAACCGACCGGCGATCGGCGGGAGTGGTTCGCCTGGAAGCAGGGCGAGGACGGGGACTGGCACCGGCGGCTCGCCACTTACAGAGTATTCACGATCGCACCGGGGGTCAGGCGCAAGGCGGCGGGCGAGGCGGTCCGGCTGACCCAATCGGCCAGCGACCTGTACTTCCTGATGGCGTCGTTCGCCCGCTGGGAGGGAAAGCTCCACGGCCAGACTCGGGCGGGCCTGGCCGTCTTGCTCGGCGTGAGCCGCCCGACGTTGCGGCCGGGCTCGACCTGCTCTTGAAGCTCGACCTCGTGAACCCGAAGGGCCACGGCTTCGCCCTCGGCTACCCGTCCGTCGAGACGCTCGAACTCTGGCGGGACCGCAAGGAGGCCACGGCCCGGAAGGGGCCGAGGAGCGAGGCTCGGCCCGCCGCCAGCGAACCCGTGTACGACCTGGCGGAGATCGTCCGGCAGAGCCTCGAAGGGCGTGGCCGCAAGGATGACATCGAGGCCGCCATCCCCGCCATCCTGGCCCACCGGCAGACCTTGGCGAATGCGAGGTACACGGACGAGGATATCACCAAGTTGCTGATCGGCACCCTGCCGCTGTTCCCCGGCCTCAGCGAGATCTGGTTCTACTTCCAGACCGGTGCGTTCCTCGACGCCTTCACCAGGGCCGAGGCCGAGCACAGGGCCAAGGCGAAGCGGCCCGGACGCCCCTCCGTGGACCTGCTCATCTACAAGGTCAGGGAGGTCGCCAGGCAGGTCCGATGCTGATTGCCGCCACGGGAAGTGCCAAGGAAGCCGCATCAGCCCATGCGGCTTGTTTGACGTTCCCGATGCGGCTTCCTTGGCACGATATGCGGCTTGTTTGACGCCCGATGCGTCTTGTTTGCCACAATTAAGACTATTCTTATGACTTTGCTCAGGACTTCCCTTCAAGACCCCGACGCCCCCTGCGGGGGCCGTGAACGGAAGCCTTGCCTGCGGCAAGGAAAGACGAAGACGCAGGGGCGAAGGTTCTCGATCCTTCAGCACGGGAATGAGCTGCGCCGAGGCGGAGATCCGCCTCCCGAGCGGAGACCGACGGCTTCATGAGGGACCACCCGTCCTCGGTCCAGGATCACTCCCCTTACAGGCTTTCCCCTGGGTTTCGCCAAGGCCCTCATCCCGTTGCCCCGGCCGCTGATAACGATTTCCCGATCATCAGAGGCCCACCAAGGTAGAGGCCCTCTCCCGTACCAATTTTTGTACTCGGGTGTCCCGTTGACTAATAAGCCGGCGACGGGACTGGCCGTCGGGCGTGCCATGCCATCACGCCACGTTCTCCCGGCTGCGGGCGATTCAAACTTCGTCCCTCTCCCAATTCCGCCTGTCGTCGTCGGCCTGGGCGTCGAACTCGTCCGGGCCGGCCTCGTCCTCCCTGTCGGATTCATAACGGGCGACGATCTTCCCGATCTCGCACCGGAGGACCGAACCCTTGGCCCGCCGGACCCAATCGGGCAGGTCGGGACGGCCCCGCAGGTCGGGGATGATCTCGTCGGCCGGCATGCCGATCCGATGGGCCTCCAAGACGGCCTCCCGGATGTCCTCCGGGTCCGCCACGACCGGCCTCTTCTTCCGCACGGGACGCTTCGCAGGGGGCGGGGCCTTCTCTTCGGCTCTGGGCGGAGAGGGCCGCCTCGCCGCCAACTCCTCATCCTTGAGCGCCCTGTCCACCCGCTCGGTCAGCCATTTCAACGCCTTGCCGATGTCATCGCCGCAGGCCCGGAGGGCGGCCGAGCCGACCGTCATCCGGTCGCCGAGCGCCTCGCTGCGATCCCGGTAGGAGCCCACGCCGCCGGGCAGCGGGGTGTCGCCCAGCAGCTCCCAGAAGTCGTTGACCCTCCGCTCCAGCGCCTCCCGATCCTCGGCGACGGACCGGGCGATCTCCGCCTCCAGGGCGGTCCCGACCGGACGCCGATCGCCTTGGTCATCGTCCGTCGGCGAGTGGTCGCCCCGGCGGTGATCGAGCGACCTGCGAGGAGCGACCAAGACTTCGGGATCAGCGAGCAGGGAATCCAGGTCTTCCTCGTCCTCCTCGTGCCGTGACTTCTCGAAGTCTTCGACGATCTCGGCGACGAGTCCACGGACCCCCTCGTCCGGGGCATGCGGCGGCAGCGGCCGGCCCACGTCGATCCCTGCGTCCCGGATGCGCCGGACCAGTTCGTCCAGCAAGTACAGCTCGCCCCGCTCCCGAGAGGCAAATCCTCCAAAGAAGTGGTCGTGCTGCCCCGGCGACAGGGCATCCAGGACTCTTGCAACCAGCGGCCTCGTCTCCGCACGGATGCGACGAACCTCCTCGTCGCACTCCTTGCCCCACTCCTCGCCGTGCCGGGCGATCAGGGCGTTCGGCGGCAGCCCCTTCAGCTCGGCCATCCCATCGGAGGGTCGGTCCCCTGGGCTCGCACCTCCGACCGAGGGCCGCCGCCTCTCCCAGAAGTAACGCCACGCCTGCACGTAGGCGTCCGCCGTCTGCCAGGTCGTGCCCAGCAGGCTGCCGTACTTCTCCAGCCAGGGGAGGTAGGCGAGGCGGAACGCCTGGTCCCCCGAGAGGTCCAGTCCTTCCGACTGGGCGTGGGACAGGAATTCCGCCGCCGTCAGGGTCACCTCCTCGACCCTCGGCAGGCCGATCTCCCGGAACTCCCCGAGGCACTGCTGGTCGAAGTCCCCGAAGACTCGCCGTGCCAGTTCGGCGATGAGGCCGTCTGCCCATTTGGACCGAGGTGGCCCGATCGGAGACCCGGCGGGTCGCCGATCGACCTCGTTGTTGGAATCGTCCTGCGTCGGGTCGCCCGGTAGGCCGCCCACGCCGGGAGGGGGCTCCTGGGGCGGCAGGTTCGACACTCGGTCGGAGGTGGAATGACCGCCCGATAAGGGCTCCCCCCTGGCGGCCTCCCTCAACACCCTAGCCTCGGCAATGGCCCGCTTGGCTTGCTCAAGCCTCTCGGCGAGGGGTTGCGGCGGGGTCGATGGCGTGTTCACCGGACCCGAAATCACGTGACCGGCGAGGATGGACTTCCCGTCGGCTCCGAGGGGGAGTCCAAGACTGCTGGCGACCTCGAGCTTGGGCGGCGATGACGAGGTGGCCGTCCCCTTTTCCTTGGCGATCCTGGCAGCCCAGACCGCCCGGCGTTGCTCGACGATCCCCTTCAGGGTGGCGTCCTCAGCCCCGACGAGCAGCACGTACTGCCGCATCTCCTCGCCGAACTTCTCCGCCTCGTCCTTAATCGAGGACGGCTCCGGCGGCACGACGAAGTGCCGCCCCCAGAGCCGCTGCACGTCGTCCAGGCCGAGCGTGTCGCCGAGCTTCTTGAGCCATTCCATGCTCCGCTTGTCCGGCCAGGCGATCCCCCGAGACCGCCCGCCGCAGCCAGTCGGCCCACCTTCGCCGCATCGGACGCCGCCTTGCGGTCAGCTCCCTGGCTGGTCAGGAGCCGGTCCAGATCAACGCTTCCGCCGCAACCCGTCACGAGGTTAGCCCCGCGGATCGGCTCTCGCCCGGATTGCAGGTGTGGCGTCTTGCGTTGTCAATCACGAGTTGATCGTAACTCTTCAGGAAGGCGATTTGCAAGGGCCGTGGCAGGGATTTCTTGTGGCGACTTGTAGGAGAGAAACAAATCGACCACCGGACGAGGTGCCTAAACCGACGGCAAGACAGCCGAAACTCCTCAACCGGAGAAATGAGTTGCATGCGGCCCGGCGGCACGACCAGCCCGGCCAGTCTAGCAGCAATCGGTCCTGGGGACGAGGGCCGCCTCCTCGGACTACATGCGCACGACAAGGCCATCGCCGGCCTGAGCACCTCCAGCACGAGTATCAAGTCAAAGGCGGCCCAGTTGAAGTACGAGCAGCCGCGGACCCAGTGGGCCAAGGACCAGGCCACCGAAGGAGACGTTCCGCCGACGCCGCCTCCTGTTCGTCCGGGCCGGGGAATCGAGGCCCTCGACAAGTTCCCCGGCAAGATGGAGGCGGCATCACCACCTCGGCATCTACCGCAGTTTCACCAGAAGAAGTTGAACGCCTTGGATGGTGGGAGTCCAAGGCCGAGGGCCATTCGGCCAAGCTGTATCCTCTGCCCCCAGCCAAGCCCGAGGATACCGGCACAGCGGAGCCGGACCATCGGGGGTACCGGCCCCAGACCGACGGCGATGACAACGAGACGCTGATGAATTGACCGCCCCCATCGATCGGCCGGCGCCATCACTAAGGCGGAGATCCTCGACGGTGATCGGCAACTGGGTCGAGGAGGTGGGCCCTCGACGACTTCCGCCAGCCTCATCGACGACATCGCCGGGACCGCTCGGCACGGCCTGGTGGGAAGCCTGGGTCGAAGGGGTGGCGGTGTGATCGTCAACCGCATCCTCACCAGACCTGCGGAGGCGTTCGCTTGGCTGGGGCGTTGCCCCGGCCCGGTCCCCTTGACCGTCACCTCGCCCAAGTGGACGACGCCAGGGAGTACGGAGGCCACGACTTCACCAGGGCGGCGGCCGACGGCCCTGGCGGGTGACGACGCCCGGCGGCGGGCTCGCCACCTACCAGGACCAGATCATCAGAGACGGGCTCGGAGTCCTGCACCCCGGCCGAGCAGAGGCGCCACGTCAGGGAGCGGGATCTGACCTGGTCAGACTTTGACGGTGCTGACCTGGGAACGGTCGGGTCTTCCCAGGCGGTACTACCGGATGGTCCTCCCAGGTCTTCGTGCTCTCCAAGGGGCGTCCCAGGCCGTGAACTTGCTCAGGACCGGCCCAACAAGCACGCCGGGAAGGAGCGTCAGGCCGACATGCGGTTCCCGAACGGCTACGTCGCCAGGCGGAAGCAGACGGTGATCGCCGAGTCCGGCTATCGGGGCGACGTTTGGGCGTACAAGGTCGGCGGCAACCGGACGGCCGAGGAGGGGTTACGGCCGATGGACACCCAGCCCTCATGCCCGAGGCCCTGGCCAGAGACCTCCTTTTTAGCGAGCCAGGCGACCTCGTGCTCGACATTCGCGCCGGGGCGGGGCGTCCCGCAAGATGGCCCTGCTGACCGGCCGTCGCTACCTGGGATTCGAGCCCTGGGACTTCGCCTACGGGTCTCGCCCAGCGTCGGCTGGCCGACGCCCACCAGGAAGCTCGTCCAGGAGTGACACCCTTCTTCGTCCCCGGTGCCCCATACGAAAGGACCGCCACGCAAGATGCCCGAGGCTCGTCGATTCTCCCGGGCCGCCCGAGCCCGAGGTGGCCGCCGGGGGCGGACGCCCCGACGATCGGGGGACAGATCGAACTCCTCCTGGGGGATGGTCCCCGGCCTCCTGGAGGAGGTCGAGTACAGCGACGAGGACATCGAGGACCGGGGGACGATTCGAGTACGAGGGGGACAACCCGAACGCCATCGCTTCGCCCTGGAGGTCCTGACCTGCCGGAGGCTCCCGCCCACCTGGCCCACCTCCATCGAGGCCCCAGGCTGGACTGGAAGTACCGATGCCGGGTGAAGCTGATCGGCGATCTCGTGGAGGCCATCCAGGAGGGCGGCATCGGGGACCGTGAGGACGGCGAGTTCGGCGAGGCCCTCGCCGAGGCGATGTGCTGTTCCACGGGTTCTACCGCCTGAGCCATCCTGAACGAGGCGGGATCGACGCCCCGTGCCGGCCCCCAAGGCGTCCTGCCCTGTCGGCCGGTCCCGCCGACGATCGGGCGAGCCGGCCGGCCGCGACGGCCGAGGATGGGCGTGGACATTTTCACCGAGCCTGCCGCCCGCCCCCTGGACTCAACGGGTGGGCGATCGAGCCGGGTGTTGAAGGCCAGCGAGTCATTCACGACGAGGCCGGGGACGTTCTCCGGCCCGCCGGGGAAGGTACGTAACGAGGAGTTGATCGATGGACGACCGCCGACGGATGATCGACCACGCAAAGGGTGCCCGACATCGGCGAAGACGCCGAGGGCATCACCCCGGAGATCCTGGTCTTCTCGCCACTCTCGCCGAGGACGACCCGACCTACATGCCCGTGACCCCAGAGCCCTTCGCCCAGGTCGCCAGGTGCTACTCCAACGTCCTGGACGCTTGCAGCCTGACCGGCGGCACGCCGCATTCAAGGCTGATCTGGGAGCTGCCGGGGATCTATCTCACCGCCGAGCATCATGCGGTCGTGGAGCGGGACGGTCACCTGTACGACGTGACCCCGCAGATCCACGGTGAGACACGAGTCCTATTCCTGCCCATCCCCGATCCTCGCCCGAGCAGGCGGGCGTGCATGCCCAATCGGTACATGTCGCCAACCGATCACGGGCTTGTCCGGCGGGCGAACTGGCTGATCGAGGCCAACGACCTCCCTTGCTTCGGGCGAATTCGCTCAAGTCGGCGGAACGACGAGGAGGCCGCCGCCTGCATGGACGAGTACCTGCGACTGATCAGGTTCCGCGGCGAGCGTATTGCCGCAACGAGTATTAGCGGTCAATGGAAGCGGCGATGAGGCGAGTCGATGAGACGCCCCCGGCGAGCACGGGTCGTCCCGCACAACTCAATGCCGCCATGCCGCCCGACGCCGAGCGAGCGGCTCACCGCCACGTGGAGAGTCGCGTCCGAGATCCTCGGCAATCCCCATTCGGAGACCACCACGATGAACCCGGTCCTCTCGCCGAACGACAAGATCCGCCGCTACGTCAGCGTCAAGGAGATCCAGTCCATCCTGCGGCGGTACATCCCGCCGTTGCCGCCGGTGGCGCCCTGATCCGGCAGGTGATCGACCAAGATTCCTACATCGAGGCCGTCGCCGACGCCATCGTCCGCCACGCGGACATGGCGTGCTTCCGGGCGTGCGGCCCGCTCGGCCCAGGATGTACTACGGCTCGAGGTATTCTACATGGTCGGCCGGGAGGGTGGAGGCCGTCCACCACGTCCGGCAGAGGAGGCGGCGGGTGATGACCCGACGATGGTGGTGGCCGGCTTCAAGGCTTGGGCGCAGCGGCACGCCATGGACTGCGGATTCGAGCTGGAGGGAGGGCAGCTCGATGAGATGGTCGCCGACCTGATCCCCGAGGCGATGCTGAAGGACATGCGGCCCGCCAAGGCCGGCGGCAAGGGCCGTCGCTCCGCCCAGGCTCGACCCAAGGGCTGACCCGCACCGGCGGCCACGCAGCCGCCAGGACGGCGAAGCAGTCAACGACGACCGATGCGTCCCGGAGCCGTACATCCGGGCGGGCGGGGGAGGTACGTCCCTCCTCAGCTCTTCTTGAGTCCGGTCCGACCCGGCGGGGTATTCGGCCGCCCCGCCGGGCGATGAAGGTACGTGCCGAGGAGGCATGAGTATGGGGAAGAACGGCATGAAGCGGATCGTGATCCTGATGGTCCCGGTGGGCGGAGAGCCCTACCCGGCGGAGATCAAGGACGGCTGCGACGGATGGCAAGAGGCGCTCGGCGGCCGGTCGTTCGATATGGTCGGCGTCGGCCCCGGCGTCTTCATCGTGTGCGCCGACGACTACCACGGCCTCGATGACCGGCCGAACGGGTGCGGGCTCTACGGGCCGTACTTCTTCGTCAAGGTGGACGCCAACGGGCACTCCCGCTCGCTGACGGAGGCGCAGCTGGAGAAGTGCCGCCGCTACTGGGCGGCCCGGAGGCACGTCCCCCCGCCGACGCCCGCCGAGATTGACGCCTCGGGGAAGGTCTTCGCCTTCTCCCTCGGGTCGCCCGAGCACGACGCCTACATGCGGGCACGACGCCGGGAGGCCGAGGACAGGCGGCGGTTCTGGGAATCGCTGTAACAGCACATGCCGATGACACCGCTCATCCCGACGGGGCACGGCCGGCGATGCCCGCCCCATCACGGCGAACGCCGTCCCCGTCGGCGACTTTACAAACCGCAGCCCAGGCGTAAAGGGATATGCCGCCCGCTCGGACGGCCGAACGAGGATCGGAGGACACCATGACCGAAGTCGCAGGAGGGCTCACCGGACTGGCCAAGCTCGGGAGGCCCGTCCCCGCCGAGACCGAGCTGGACCGGTTTGCGGCGTATGTCGCATCCGGGGCGATCATTGCCCATGCCAGTGCGTTCCATGTCTGCGCCGAGAGGGGCGACTCCGAGCGGTCGTACCAGCCCGAAGGCGGCCTGACCGAGGCCGTGTACCGCCTCGCCGAGAGCGACGACGAGCGGGCGATCCTGGCTCGGGGCATCCTGGAGGGCGAACTCGTTCGCCGGGGCCACGAGTACCGGGCCGTCCGGGCCGCCCTGGGCCGTTACGAATGCGATGACCTCCGAGACCTCGTGGAAGACCACTCGTTCGGTGCGGTCGCCGACGCCTTCGACCGGCTCCTCGCCGAGATGACCAACCGGATCGGGTCACCCAGGGCGGTCCGACGCACCGACAGGAAGCCACCGACGGCGCAAGGCTCGATGGGAGAGGACGGAATCTCACTCCTGGCCACGAGGATCGGCGAGATCCTCCTGGAGATCGGCCGACGGGCGGGGCCTCCCGTCGGGGGCGGTCCGGGCGTGACCGGCGAGGCCGGGCTGCTGACCGAGGACGAGGCCATCGCCTATCTGAGGCTCGACACGATCGACATCGCCGACCGCAGGGCCACGCTCCGCCGATACCGAGAAGCTGGCCAACTCCGGGGCACCCAGGTCAGCAAGCGGATCTTCTACCTCCGGGACGAACTCGACGCCTTCCTGAAGAGGGCGACCCAGGACAACCCCCGCTGACACCGACGGACAACCCGAAGGACCACGACACAATCGGGAGAGCCCATGATGAACATTCCGGTCACCCTGGCCGAGCAGACGACGAAGCGGAACGGCAAGAGCTATACGTACTGGGTCATCCGCTGGCAAGCCTCCGACGGTCGGCGGCTGGGGAAGACGCTGGGGCGGACCGACGAGATGTCGAGGCGGCAGGCCGAGAAGCTGCGCCGCCAGAAGGAGTTGGAACTGGAATCCAATCCCGGCCGCCGAGACGTGTCCATCAGCCCCGAGCTGGGCGAGTTCCTCCGGGAGTACCAGGCCCATCGCAAGTCCGAACTCGCCGCCGGGACGCTCGAACTCCACGAGCGGACCGGACGATACCTGATCGCCTACTTCGGCGAGCGACGTCGCCTCGACACCATCAACCGGGCCGAGGCCAGGGCCTTCAAGACCTGCCTCGGAAGCCCCGAGTTCCAGGAACGGCTCAGGGCGACGGTGGATCGTCGGAGGAAGTCGGAGAAGAAGAGGGCCGGCCGGAGGAAGCCTGCGCCGAGCCCGCCGAAGGCCAAACCGCTGGCCGTGGGGACCGTGGAGCAGCACGTCCGCCAGGCTCGGGTGATCTTCCAGGTCGCCGTGGAGGACAACCGCATCCTCGTGAACCCGTTCGACCGGCTCGCACGCAACGCCGACGTCGAGAAGGACTGGCACTACGTCGGTGAGGACGAGTTCGCCCGGCTCATGGCGGCGGCGAAGCCCGCCTGGAAGTTGATGCTGGCACTGGCACGCTGGGCCGGGCTGAGGCTGGAGGAGACGCTCCACCTGCGCTGGGACAAGACCGACATGGAGCGGCGGCGGCTGAACGTGATCGCCTGGGGCGACTGGACGCCCAAGGACGCCGAGAAGCGGACGATCCCGATCGTCCCCATCCTCTACCACCTGCTCGAAGAGGCCGCCCGCAGCAAGGACGACATCACGGTCGTCCCCCGATCGCAGGTCTCGCCCCGCAACGTCTGGAGGGACTTCCAGATGCTCTTCAAGCGTGCCGGGGTGACGCCCTACGAGAAGCCGTTCCACTCGCTTCGCAAGACGTGCATCACCGACTGGGCGGGCAAGTTCCCGGCGCATGTTGTCAAGGAATGGGCGGGCCACGCCGACATCCGCACCACCCTCAAGTATTACCTGAAGGTCTCGGAGTCGGAATACGACCGGGCGGCCGGCCTGACCTCGGAGGCGAAGCCGCCCGAGACCGAGGCGGTCATGCGGGCGGCGATGGCCGAGGAGACCGGACCTGGGTCCGAAGAGAAGCCACAAAGCCCGCCGGTCGCATCCCCGCAGTCGGCGGTCGAACAACCGACGGCGGAGGGAGGTTCACGGACGGGGCTGACACAACTTCTGACACAACTCGGCGATTCGGAGGTCGAGGATCGCCGTAAGTCGAGAGCGGGCGAGGGGATTCGAACCCCTGACGTCCAGCTTGGGAAGCTGGCATTCTACCACTGAATTACGCCCGCGCTGATGGATGCCAGGTTTCAGACAGTTCCTATTGAATCAAATCTACCGGTCCGGGTCAAGGAAGGGCTGCGACTGCCAGTTGGAGTGGTAATTCCTTCGCTTTGGGGGTGCCGTTGGCCGATCCCCGGGATTTAGAGAGTCGAGTCAGTGAAGGGACGAAGACCATGATCGACCTGGATGGATCGGGACTAGGGGGCCATGTACTCAACTTGCTGATGGCGGAGGATGAGGAGCGGGCATTTGTGGTTAGCACATACGACATACTCGGCAGCGGCCTGGAATCGATCCTGGTCCAGGCTTCGTCCGGCCCCGAAGTCGTCGAAAGCCGAAGGGGGATCTTGATCCGCCTCCGTGAGCGGGTCGGGCATGAGGTTGAAATCGGACTGAATCGCGAAGATGCCCGGTGGTTGGCCAAGGCAATCGTCGAAGAACTGTCAAACTTGCTCAACTACTGAGCGTTGCAGAAATAGCTCAAGTCCGTCCGCCCGTACAATTCCGGCATGGACGACGCCTTGCGTTCACCGGACTGGCGAGAATGGCGGCGACTGCGGGCGTGGGAACTCCACCAGCAAGGTTGGGCTCAGTGCGACATCGCCGCGGCACTCGGGGCGACCGTAAGCGGCGTCAGCCGATGGTTGGACGCGGCTCGGCGGGGTGGGCGTGAAGCCCTTGCCTCCCATCTCGACCAGCGTGGCGTCACCCCCAAATTGACCCCCGAGCAGGTCAGCCTGATCCCGGATTTCCCCTGGCATGGCGCCGAGGCCTATGGATACCGTGGCGACGTCTGGACCTGCGGACGGGTCGCCGGGGTGATCCTCGAGGAATTCGAGGTCTCATACAGCAAGAGCCAGGTATCCCGACTCCTGAAGTATCTCGGATGACCCCCCCAGGTGCCCATCACTCGCGCGGTCCAGAGGGACGAGGAGGCGATCGCGCGGTGGCGGGTCGAGTCGTGGCCCGCCTTGAAGCAGCAGGCCCGGCGTGAGCGTCGGGAGCTGGTTTTCGTGGACGAATCGGGGTTCTACCTGCTCCCCGGCGTGGTCAAGACCTACGCGCCCCGGGCCCGGACCCCCATTCTCAGCGAGTGGCAGACGCGGCATCATCTCTCGGTCATGGGCGACCTTACCCCGGCTGGCAAGGTCTACACCCTGGTGCGACCGGCGGCGTTGAATGGCCTGCAGTCGATCAAGTTTCTCCTGCATCTGGGGCGGTTGGCCGGGGGCCGGCTGCTGGTGATCTGGGACGGCTCGCCGATCCATCGGAGGGCCGAGGTCAGCGAGTTCGTAGCCGAGACGAAGGGGGCCGTTCGCGTGGAGCGATTGCCGGCCTATGCACCGGACCTGAATCCCGTCGAGTGGCCGTGGTGCCACCTTAAGGTGGTCGAGATAAGGAACCTCACCTGCCTGGACCTGGATCAACTCCATCTGGAGTTCCACCTGGCGTTGGGCCGTATCCGTCAGAAGCCCCGCTTGATGCGATCGTTCTTCGCGGGGGCTGAACTGGCCCTCTGAAACTTAAGCTATTTCTGCAACGCTCAGTAGCTCGAGGTTCTCGGCGGTGATCTCGGCGATCACGCCCTGAAGCGGGCGTTCTCAGTCTCCAGGCGTTCCTGTTGAGCCGTGAGTCGGCCACGTTTCTCCTCGAAGACCCACTCGGCCGAGCCGAGGAGTTGTTTCCTCCAGGCGTAGAACTGGACCGGGTTGAGGCCCTCGCGGCG
>JAXMBE010000006.1:0-2474 GCA_046349995.1 Isosphaeraceae bacterium
AGCCGCCAGGCGGCGTCGGCGATGTTCTCCAGGGTGGCTTCATACTCTCGGCGACCGTAGTCCTCCTCGTCGAGGATCGGATAGTCGGCGAGCCGCTCGGCGAGGCCGTGGTAGGTGCGGAAGGCGGCTGTGATCTCGCCGTCCCGGTAGACCCGGATCGAGAAGCCGTCCACGTGGCCGACCGCCCAGTGCGAATGGCTCTCCATCACCACGTCGGGGTCGTCGCCGTCCGTGAAGGGCTCCATCGCTTCGGCGATGGCGTCGGCGTTGCTCAGGTCGAGCAGGCGGCTGTCCCGGTTGTGGGTGTAGACGATCGCCCACTCCTCGGCATTATCGAGGTCGTCGAGTCGGTCCCACACGAAGCAGTCGAACCGGTTCCAGTTGCCCGCCGCCTCACGGGCGGCGTCCTCCAGGGTCATCACGCCGATCGTCATCATGATCATCTCCGTCGAGAGGGTGTGTTCGTCACACACCCTCCGGCGGTGTCGGTGGGCGGCGTTTGTCCCACTGCCCTTCGGCGAGGTCATCTGGCCAGGGCCGCCTCGGGTTCGTCCGCTTCGGTGGCCTGGGGACGGCTGAAGGCGAGGAGGTAGTCGGCGGCCTTCGACGCTTGGGCGCTCGCCGTGAAGATGAAGCGGGGGTCGTCCCGCATCGCCTTGAGCCAGTTCGCCAGGTAGGCGACGTGGTTGGTCAGGTTCTCGGAGGCCGGCACGCCCAGCTCACGTGCGAGGTAGCAGGCCCCGATCTCGGCGACGAGTTCGCCCATCGCATACGAGTTCTCCGCCTCCTTGCGGGACCAGTCCAGCCGGGTCGGGTGTTCGGTGGCGTGGACGAGTTCGTGGAAGACCGTCTCGTAGTACTCGTCCGGCTCCGTGAACGACGCCTTCGGCGGCACCTGCACGAAATCTCCGCTCGGCGAATAGAACGCCCGCCCGCCGCCGTGGCGGATGGCGATGCCGGTGGCTGCGATGGCCTCCTCGGCGGGCTCGTAGTCGATGACCGGCCCGGTGGTGTCATCCTCCGCCCGACCGGCCCGGAGGTGGTCGAGGTGGTCGCCCACGACCTGATCGACGTTGAAGACGGTGTAGGAACGCATGACGAAGAAGCGGTCCTCGTCGTCCTCGCCCCAGTCGTTGGTCACGGCCTTGGTGACCCGGGCTCGAAGACGATGCCGTCCCCACGCCGGCCGGGGCCGGGACGTGGGCCGGGCAGAGCATGACCCTGCCGCCGAGTTGCTTCCACTGGTTGAAGGTCGCCCACCACTTCGAGGTCAGCCCGTGACGGGCCGCCGCCATGTCCAGGAGGATCGGGTTGATCCCCCGGTACGCCTTGCGGCCGACGACGTTGGCGGGGGAGCCGGCGTTGGGGCCGACACGCCACGGTCGTCGCCAGGGCGGGACGCCGCCGGCCTCCAGGGCGGCGGTGATCTGCTCGGTGATGGACTGACGGAGCTGCTGCTGGCTGGCCATGACTCGCCTCCGGTCAAGGTTGGTTATCAACGACCGGAACCGGCGGTGTCGGTGGACCAATGAGAGCCCAGGGGAAGATGGCGGGCGGCTATTAGCGTGTAGAGTGGAGGTCCGGCCCCGAGTGGGACAGGCCGTCGGGGTGATGGCGATGGAGGGTGTCGGGGACGAGGGTTATCGGGATTGATAGCCAGGGCCAGGGGAACTGACACCGGCGGTGGAGTTATTATGGGGCTGTCCCGGCCCCCTTCGAGGTTGAGGTCCGATGTCCGATGCACATCCGAGGCCGCTGGTGGGCGGCTATTACTGGTTCCCTTCGCCGCTCGACGGCCGGACGGCCTGGGCCGTGCTGACCTGTCACGACCTGGGCTTCGATGCCGAGGTCGGCCACGTCGATCTCTGGCCCGCCGTCGTCGATCGACTCGCCGCAGCGTGGGGACGGGATGCGAGGACGTTGCGCCGCCAGCTGGGCGACCGCTACACGGGCCTGCCGAGGGGTCGGGTCACCCGGCCGGGGCGGACGGTGCTGGTCCTGCACGGGGACGACGCCCCGGTGCCCGACTGGCGGGAGAAGCTGGTCGAGGCTTGCCGGCTCGGTGGCCGTGCCCATCGATTCCTATTCGACGAGCACGAGCGGAGGCTGCCGGGCGATCCCGAGGGGGTCGAGGAGGTTCTCGGGTTCCGCTACGATTGACCCTGTGTGGCGAGTCCCCAACGTGATGCGACCGGTGTCCTGAGCCCCTCCTTGTCGCCTCGGTTGGTGCCGGGGCGTGTGGAGCGTGCCGCATCCGCCGCCGGGCTGCCGGAGGGGCCGACCCGGAGGGCGCAAAGCTTGGCCGTGCCGTTCTACGACAACCTGGAGGCCACCCCGATCGACGGGCTCACCTGCCTCGTCGAGGTGGAGCGGGTCTACGGCCTCGACTGGAACCGGTTCGGCGAGGGGCACTGGCGGGAACTCGCACGCATCTACGAGGGCTTGCCGGGGGCGGTGCGACTCCTCGACGTGCC
>JAXMBE010000007.1:0-2116 GCA_046349995.1 Isosphaeraceae bacterium
CTCGCCGAATCGCTGGCCGCCGAATCGGGCCTTGCCGCCCAGCGGCTGCTGGGTGATGAGGCTGTAGGGGCCGGTGGCTCGGGCGTGGATCTTGTCGTCGACCAGGTGGTGGAGTTTGAGCATGTAGATGTAGCCGACGGTCACCTTCTGGTCGAACCGGTCGCCGGTGCGGCCGTCATAGAGCTGGGCCTTGCCGTTCTCGGGCAGGCCGGCGTCCTTGAGGCATTGGCGGATGACCGACTCGTCGGCCCCGTCGAACACCGGGCAGATCGCCTGGAAGCCCAGCTTGCTGGCGGCCCAGCCCAGGTGGGTCTCGAGGATCTGGCCCACGTTCATGCGGCTGGGCACGCCCAGCGGGTTGAGCATGATCTCGAGGCTGGTGCCGTCGGCCAGGAACGGCATGTCCTCCTCGGGCAGGATCTTGGCGATGACCCCCTTGTTGCCGTGCCGGCCGGCCATCTTGTCGCCGACGGAGATCACCCGCTTGGTGGCGATGTAGACCTTGACCATCTGGAGGACGCCCGAGGGCAGCTCATCGCCGCGCTTCAGGCTGTTCAGCTTCCGGTCGCGCTCGTCGCGCTGGGCCTCGATCCGCGGCAGGTACTGGCGGACGACCTTGCGGGCCTCCTCGGTCCGCGTGGGGCTGCGGAGGTCGAGCAGTTCCAGCTTGAACTTCTCGCTCTCCTCGGCCAGCTTGATCGGGTCCTTCTCGCGGCCGAACGGGCGGTTGGTCTCGGGGCTGACGACCGGGCCGCCGAAGACCTCCTCGAGCGCCTTGATCATCGCGCGGTATTCTTCGCCCACGCGGACGCTCTCGGCGTGCTCGGTGTCCTTGAGCTCCTTCTCGAAGACCTTGCGCTCTTCCTCGCTGAGGCTCATCCGGCGGCTGAACCGCTGGGTGTTGATGACAATCCCCTCGACGCCGGAGGGGACTTCCAGCGAGTCGTTCTTCACGTCCTCGCCGGCCCGGCCGAAGATCGCGTGCAGCAGCTTCTCTTCGGGGGTCAGCTCGCTCTTGCTCTTGGGGGCCACCTTGCCGACGAGGATATCGCCCGGCTTGACGTAGGTGCCGATCCGCACGATGCCGTTGTCGTCGAGGTTCCGCAGGGCCTTCTCGGAGACGTTGGGGATATCCCGCGTGAACTCCTCGCGGCCCAGCTTGGTCTCGCGGATCTCGATCTCGAACTCTTCGATGTGGATCGACGTGTAGACGTCCTGCTTCACCAGCTTCTCGCTGATGATGATGGCGTCCTCGAAGTTGTAGCCGTCCCACGACATGAAGCCGACCAGGACATTCCGGCCCAGCGACAGCTCGCCCTTGAACGTGGCGGCGCCGTCGGCGATCACCTCGCCGCGGGCAACCTGCTGGCCGACCGTCACGATCGGCTTCTGGTTCAGGCAGGTCCGCTCGTTCAGGCCGACGTATTTCCGCAGCTTGTGGACGTGCGTCTCGTCGATCACGACCTTGGTCGAATCCACGGCCGTGATGACGCCGTCGACCATGGCGCGGACCAGCATGCCGCTGTTCCGGGCCACGTCGCGCTCCAGGCCGGTCGCCACGATCGGAGGCTCGGTGATCAGGAGGGGCACGGCCTGGCGCTGCATGTTCGAGCCCATCAAGGCCCGGTTGGCGTCGTCGTGCTCCAGGAACGGGATCAGGCCGGCGGAGACGCCCACCATCTGCTTGGGCGAGATGTCGACGTACTCGACCTGGTCGACCGGGATCGTCACGAAGTCGGACTGGTACCGGGCGATCACCGGGCCCTTGATAACGCCCTGGTCGTCGCGGGGGGCGTCGGCCGGCGCGACGTGGTAGTCGGCCTCCTCGTCGGCGCGGAGCAGCGCGACCCCCTTGAGGCCCTCGATCGGCTTGCCCTTCTCCACCTTGCGGTACGGGGTGACGAGGAACCCGTACTCGTCGACGCCGCCGTAGATGCCCAGCGAGCTGATCAGGCCGATGTTCGTGCCTTCGGGCGTCTCGATCGGGCAGATCCGACCGTAGTGCGAGATGTGGACGTCGCGGACCTCGAAGCCGGCCCGCTTCCGGTTCAGGCCGCCCGGGCCCAGGGCCGAGAGCCGCCGCTCGTGCGTGAGCTGGGCCAGCGGGTTGGTCTGG
>JAXMBE010000008.1:0-1752 GCA_046349995.1 Isosphaeraceae bacterium
GCCGCAGCGCCCCGGCGATCCCCAGGATCAGCCGGGACTCCCTCGTCTGCTCGTACTCGTCGAACCGGGATGGTTCGTCGCCTCGCCTCTCGCCCATGTCTCCCCCTACGACCGCAAGGTACGCCGGACGCCCGGCGGTCCTGGTCGCCGGGCTGCGGCGTGCCCGCCGGTGTCGGCGAGTGTGGGATGGCGAGAAGCGGCGTCATTGCGGAGACGCTGCGGGAGATCAGGTCGGCGGGGCGGGCTTGTCCGTGAATGGGGCGAATAACTCAGCCAGCGACACGCCGAGCGTGGCGGCGAGTCGCTCGATGTTGGCGAGCGAGAGGTTCTGCTCGCCCCGCTCGATCGCCCCGATGTAGGTGCGGTGCAGGCCCGCCTCGTCGGCGAACGCCTCCTGCGACAGGCCCCGCTCGCTGCGGAGCCGCCTGATCCTCGCCCCGAATCGTGTGCGGATGTCGTCCTGCTGCATCGGGGCGAGTGTAGGATGGGTGCCTCCTTCGGCTCGACAGCCGATCATTAGACAGTCAATAACTAGCATTCGCCCCGCCTGCATCGTATCATCGTCGCCTGTCGAATCCACCGGGTCGTCGGGTCGTGCGGGCCGATCCGCCCTCGATCGAGGACGAAACGAGGACCGACACCGACGGGGGCGCATCCCGAGTCGAGGCCGAGGTGGACTCGCCGTGAGCCGAAATCGGCCTCGCTCACGCTCGTCATTGCGACGAATGCCGAGCTTGGGCGATCGGCGTAGGTTGACCAATGGGAGCTGAGGCATGAAACGGGATGCTGTTCCGTCGCTGTTCCTGGCTCTGGTTGTCGTGGCGGCGGCGACGACGACCGAGGTCCGAGGCGACTCCTCGGGCATGACGTATCTCACGACGTTGCCCCGGATCGGCGTGGTCGAGCAGAACGGCTGGTGGTCGGATCATGGCGAGTTGGTCTTGGGAGGGTTGCCGGGCGCACGGCCCATCCGCAAGCCGTTGGCGCTCGACGGCCGGCGGTCGGAGCATGGGGTCTATCTGCACGCCCGCCCCCACGGCGAGTCCTCCGTCATCTACAGGCTTGGCAAGCGTTTCGGCACTCTTCGCAGCGACGTTCTCGTCCCGGATATGCTGCCCGAGCAAGGCCCTCCCCGGACGCCGTTGGTGTTCGAAGTCCGGGGCGACGGTCGAACGCTCTGGAAGTCGAAGCCGCTCGGCACGAAGGGGGAGCGGCAGAGTTGTTCGGTCTCCGTCGAAGGCGTCGAGGAGTTGTCATTGGTCGTGATCTGCCGAGGGCCGGAGAACTGGGGCCTGGCCGCCTGGTTCGAGCCTCGCTTGGTCGAGGAAGGGCTCGACCGTCAAACGCCTGATGAAGTCGGCTCGGCGGGCACCATCGCCGGATCGAAGGTCGAGGCCGAGGTGGGCCGCCAGAGCACGGTGATCCCGGAGGGCCGGTTCGGGTTCCGCTTCTTCCCGGACCAGCCCGTCAGCGTCCTCGGCACGAAGCCGTTGACGTTCCTCATGGTCGTCCCGCCCGACACGATTCTCATGCGGGGCGACAGCTTCGAGGACGCCCGGCCCGTCCGATCCGTCCTCCGGCGCAGCGGCACGGCGGGGGCCTACGACCAGAAGGACGCCGCCATCAACAGCGTCCACATCGACCGGGAGAGGAAGGAGATCCTCGCCTTCTTCCACGCCGAACGGCCGACGGGCGGCCTGGGATTCAGCGGGACGGTGCGGTTCTACGCCACGGTGGGCCTCGCCGTCTCGG
>JAXMBE010000009.1:0-231840 GCA_046349995.1 Isosphaeraceae bacterium
TTCTCGGCCCACTGGACGCCGCCGTTGCTCGAACCGCTCAGCACGTCCAGATCCCCGTCGCCGTCCCAGTCGATGACGAACGGGTCGCCGTGCGCGCCCTCGATCTTCAGCGGTGCATTGCCGGCCCTGATCGCCTCTGGCTTGGGCAGGAACTTGCCGTGACCCTGGCCCTTGAACCAGTAGAGCGTGCCGGCGAAGTTGCCCACGACCAGGTCCAGGTTCCCGTCGCCGTCCCAGTCGACCGCGAACGGTCGCGTGCAGATCTTCTCGGTGATCTGCTCGCGTTCCTTCGTGGGGATGATGAGCGGTTCGCCGTCGGTCCCCTTCAGCACCTCCGCCGGGCGGAAGGTCCCGTCCGCCTTGCCGCGCAGGACCTGGAACAGCCCCGCCATGTCGTTGTCCATGCGAGAGTACGACCCGGAGAGGATGTCGCGATGCCCGTCCTCGTCGATGTCCACAAACTGTGGAGTCGAGCTGGTGCATCACCACACGCCGGGCACCTCGGCCACCTTGCCTTCGGCCTGGAGCCACGCGCCCTCGGCGAGCTTCCCGTCGCCCAGGTTCCGGAAGACGCGCATCTTCCCCTGGTGAAATTGCCCGACGACGAGGTCTTTCCGACCGTCGCCGTCCACGTCTGCCCAGCAGGGCGCGGCGTAGCCGGGGCTCTCCACACGGACGGCCGCGCCGCCCGCGGTGAGCCTCGCCGGGCGCTCGAATTCCGCGGCCCCGCACCAGGCGGCGACGCAGAGCGGCATGAGTGCCGCAACTCCTCGCAGCTTCATCGATGTGCCTCCCATGCAAGAACGGGATGGGGTGCCGCGTGGATGCGGCCGGAAACCCCGTCGGTCATGCTAATCCCCGACGAGGCGGCGCAGCAAGGACAATCGTCGGAGGTCGTCGCCGGGGTGGGCGGTTGATCTCGCCCCGTCCTGTCGCGATCCTGGACCGGGGTGCGCGAGGCACCGCCGGGTCGATCCGCTCTTCTCCGCTCGCTCTCGAGGCCATCATGACCACGCTGCAACGGACGCTCCGCTGGATTGTGCTCTCCACCACGGCCCTCGCGCCGACCCTCGGCGCCGGCCGGCCCGCCTCGGCCGCGGAAGGTGAGGACGCCGCGACAGCGAGGGCCGAGGAACTCCTCCGCTCAATGACCCTCGACGAGAAGATCGGCCAGATGACCCAGGCCGACCTGAACGCCGTCAAGGACAGGGCCGACATCGCCCGGTACGCGCTCGGCTCGATGCTCAGCGGGGGCGACTCGGACCCGCAGGACATCACGGCCGCCGGCTGGGCGAGGACCCACGACGAGCTCCAGTCCTGGGCCCTCAAGAGCCGGCTCAAGATCCCGCTGATCTACGGGATCGACGCGGTCCACGGGCACAACAACGTGGACGGCGCCGTGATCTTCCCGCACAACATCGGCCTGGGGGCGACCCGCGATCCGGCATTGGTCGAGAAGGCCTCGCGGATCACCGCGCTGGAGATGATCGGCACCGGCATCCGCTGGGCGTTCGCCCCGTGCGTGGCCGTCGCCCGAGACGAGCGCTGGGGGCGGACCTACGAGAGCTTCGGCGAGGACCCCGAACTCGTCCGCGTGCTGGGCGCCGCAGCGGTGCGGGGCCTCCAGGGCGCCAGCCTGGCCGACAAAACGTCCGTGCTGGCCTGCCCCAAGCATTACCTGGCCGACGGCGGGACCCGAGGCGGCAAGGACCAGGGCGACGCGGTCTGCGACGAGGCCACGCTCCGCAAGATCCACCTGCCCGGCTACGTCTCGACACTCAAGGAGGGGGCGGGGACCGTCATGGCCTCGTACAGCAGCTGGAACGGCAGGAAGCTGCATGCGCACGGCGACCTGCTGACGAGGCTGCTCAAGGACGAGCTCGGCTTCAGCGGACTCGTCTGCTCGGACTGGGCCGCCATCGATCAGCTCTCCCCGGACTACAAGACGGCCATCGAGCAGTCCGTCAACGCGGGCGTGGACATGGGCATGATCCCCTTCGGGCCGGGGCAGAAGAACAACTACGTCGAGTTCATCACCCTGCTTAAGGAGCTGGTTCGCGAGGGCAAGGTTCCCGAGTCGCGGATCGACGACGCGGCGCGGCGGATCCTCCGCATCAAGTGCCGGATGAACCTGTTCGACCATCCCTTCTCGGATCCCGCGCTCACCGCGAAAGTCGGCTGCGCCGAGCATCGCCAGGTGGCGCGCGAGTGCGTGCGGAAGTCGCTCGTGCTGCTGAAGAACGAGAAGCAGGCCCTGCCGCTCTCGAAGCAGATCAGGCGCCTGGTGGTCACCGGCGCCGGGGCCGATGACCTGGGCATCCAGTGCGGCGGCTGGACGATCGCCTGGCAGGGCAAGGCGGGTGCCGTCACCAGGGGCGGCACGACGATCCTCGCGGCCGTCCGCCAGGTGGTCGGGCCGGCGACCATCGTTCCGGGCCCAGGCGGAGTGATCCCCGGCGACGCGGACGCGGTCCTGGTCGTCGTGGGCGAGCGTCCCTATGCCGAGATGAAGGGCGACAGCCAGGACCTGGCCCTCCCCGCCGAGGACCTCGCCGTGCTGAGGCGGGCCCGCGAATCGGGAAAGCCGGTCGTGACGGTCGTCCTCTCCGGCCGCCCGGTCATGCTCGGTCCCGTGCTCGAGGCCAGCGACGCCGTGATCGCCGCGTGGCTCCCCGGCACCGAGGGGGCGGGCGTGGCCGACGTCCTCTTCGGCGACGCCCGGCCGACCGGCAAGCTCCCTCACACCTGGCCCCGCTCGATCGATCAGGTCCCCTGCAACGCCGACGACGGCACCGCGCGCGACCCGCTCTTCCCGCTCGGTTACGGGTTGAGCTACTGAGAAGCTCGCACGCAATCGTCGTACTGCTTCCGGCCTGACCTGGTGGTCTGTGGCCGCGCAAACCCTTCTACCCCGGCGAGGGGGAGAAGGTGCCGCACAGCGGCGGATGAGGGTCCTCGGCGTCGCGGGCCCCTGCAGATCACCCCTCATCCGGCCCTTCGGGCCACCCTCTCCCCGCCGGCGCGGGGCGAAGGGCTGCTCGCCGTGCCCGCCCTCGATCTCATCTGCAACTCGTGCCAAACAGGATTGCCTTCGGCCACCCTCTCCCACGAGGGGGGGACGGGAATCGATCGCGACGCGGCCCAAAGGACAAGAATGGGGGTAGTACGACGTGGACGGGCCCATCAGATAGGCATGCAAGGAGGATCATCCGGGGCTGGGACGTCCTCGCCGCCGCGGCCTGGTGCGTCGGAACCCCGGCGGCCCTCGGAGCGATTCTCGCCTCGATGACGCTCTCATACAGAGCGCGAACGCTCGTGGCTCCGCCGTGCGGATTGACCCTTGCGGCGATTCTCGATCTGGCCCATGCTGGAGGAGTTCCTCGCCGCAGGGGCCGAGCCGGACGACCTCTCCCGTCAGTCAGGAGTTCCACCCATGCTGCCTGCCACTCCCTCCGTGAATGGTCACACGCTTCAAGCCACGCGGCGCGACTTCGGGCGGACGCTCGCCGCCTCGGCCCTCGGGGTGATCGCCGCGCCGGCGGTCGTGCTCGGCCGGGGCGCGAGTGAGACGCTCAACGTGGCCATCGTGGGCGCCGGGGGCCGCGGGGCGGACAATCACAAGACGATCAAGGGGGCCGGCCAGAACATCGTGGCGCTCTGCGACGTCGACGGCGACCGCCTCGCCGAGGCGGCCCGGCTCAGCCCCCAGGCGAAGACCTTCCGCGACTTCCGCAAGCTCCTCGACGAACTGCACAGGTCGATCGACGCCGTGGTCGTCAGCACGCCCGACCACACCCACGCCGTGATCGCCAGGGCCGCGATGGAGCTGGGCAAGCACGTCTACTGCGAGAAGCCGCTGACCCACTCGATCCGGGAGGCGAGGGTGCTGGCCGAGACGGCCCGCCGCCAGAAGGTCGCGACCCAGATGGGCAACGCCGGGCACTCCAGCGAGGGGACCCGACGCGTGGTCGAGCTCGTCCGCTCCGGCGCCATCGGGCCGGTCAAGGAGGTCCACGCCTGGACGAACCGGCCGATCTGGCCGCAGGGGATCGACCGGCCGGCCGAGCGGCCTCCGGTGCCCGCGTCGCTGGACTGGGACCTCTGGCTGGGCCCGGCGCCCGAGCGCCCGTACCACCCCGCCTATCACCCGTTCAAGTGGCGCGGCTTCTGGGACTTCGGCACCGGGGCGCTCGGCGACATGGGCTGCCACATCATCGACGCCGCCTTCTGGGCGCTCGATCTGGGGGCCCCCGCCTGCGTCGAGGCCGAGGGCCCGCCGCCCTCCGAGCATCCCGAGACGGCCCCCGCCTGGTCGATCGTCCGCTACGAGTTCCCGGCGAAGGGCGGTCGGCCGCCGGTCAAGCTGACCTGGTACGACGGCGGCAAGTTCCCGCCGGCCGACCTGTTCGACGGCCATCTCCCGGCGAAGGGCTCCAGCGGCAGCCTGTTCGTCGGGGCCAGGGGCCGGCTGCTCGTCTCGCGCGAACGGGGCCGGGGATTCCTTGTGCTTCCCGAGAAGGATTTCAAGGACTTCGAGCCGCCGAAGCCGACATTGCCGCGGTCGCCCGGCCATCACCAGGAGTGGATCGAGGCGTGCAGGGTGGGAAGTCCGACCGGGACGAACTTCGACTACGCAGGCCCCCTCACCGAGCTGGTGCTCCTGGGCAACGTGGCGCTCCGGGCCGGCCGGAAGATCGAGTGGGACGCCGCCTCGGCTCAGATCAAGAACGGCTCGCTTGACGACCTCTTCCTCCATCGCGAGAACCGCCCGGGATGGGCACTGTGAGCGACCCATGGCGAAGCGTGTGACCGAGCTGAAGGTCAACGGCAAGGCGCATCCGGTGGACGCCGACCCGGACCGTTCCCTGCTGAGCGTCCTCCGAGACGACCTCGACCTGACCGGCTCCAAGTACGGCTGCGGCGAGGGCAAGTGCGGCGCCTGCACCGTGCTGGTCGACGGCCAGTTGACGCACTCCTGCACGATGCGCGTCAGCCGCGCCGAGGGGCGGTCGATCACGACCATCGAGGGGCTGGAAGGACCCGAGGGCCGGCTCCACCCGCTCCAGCAGGCGTTCCTCGACCTCGAGGCCTTCCAGTGTGCCTATTGCACCTCGGGCATGATCATGGCCGGGGCGGCGCTGCTGGGCCAGAAGCCCGACCCCACCGAGCCCGAGATCGTCGAGGCCATGCAGGGCAACCTCTGCCGCTGCGGCACCTATCCGCGGATCGTCGCGGCCGTCCGCCGCGCCGCCGAGCTGAGCCGGGGAGGGAAGCGATGAATCCGCACGAACCGGTCGAGCTCGACCAGGACATCGCGATCGAGCCCGAGCGCTACGAGTTCTTCGAGTCGGCCTGGGGCCCGGAGCTCGCCCGCCGTGACTTCCTCAGGGTCCTCGGCGGCGGGCTGCTGATCCTCTACCTCGCCCCGGACCAGCCGGCCGAGGCGCAGGAGTCCGGCGGTGGCCGCCGGCGCAATTCCGGAGGGCAGCTCCCGCGCGAGATCGGCGCCTGGCTGCACATCGGCGAGGACGGCGCCGTGACAGGCTCGACCGGCAAGGTCGAGGTGGGGCAGAACGCGCGGACCTCGCTGACCATGGCCGTCGCCGACGAGCTGAACCTGCCGCTGTCCTCCGTCCGCATGGTCATGGGCGACACGGATCACGTCCCGTTCGACATCGGGACCTTCGGCAGCCTGACCACGCCGCGGATGGTCCCCCAGATGCGGCGCGCCGCGGCCGCTGCGCGGGCCGTGCTGTTGAAGCTGGCGGCCGAGGAGTGGGGCGTCGACCGCGGGACGCTGGCGACGGCCGACGGCCAGGTGACGCATCCGCCATCGGGCCGCTCGGCGGGCTTCGGTGAGCTGACCAGGGGCCGCCGGCTGGTGGAGACGATCGGCGACGACACCCCGACCATGCCGCCGGCCGAGTGGAAGGCCGCCGGGAAGTCGGTCCCGAAGATCGACGCCCGCGCGCTGGTGACCGGGAAGCACCGCTTCCCGAGCGACCTGACCCGGCCGGGCATGCTCCGGGGCAAGGTGCTGCGGCCCCCCTCGTTCGGGGCGAGGCTGGCGTCGCTGGACGGCTCGGGCCGAGGCGATGCCCGGCGTGAAGGTCGTCCGCGACGGCGACTCGTGGGGGTCGTCGCCCCCGCGAGTTCGCCGCGGCAACTGCCCTCGGGGCGGCGTTTTCTGAGCCGAGTGGGCGCCCGGCCCGGCCGTCTCCGACCGCGAGCTCGCGGCCTACCTCCGAGGCCACCCGGAGGAAGGCACGCGTGACGGCAACGGGCGGTCGGCGGGCGGAGAGGAAGCGATCCGGAAGGAGCTCGAGTCGGCCCACGCGAAGGCCTCGGCGGTCTACACCGTGGCCTACATCGCCCACGCCCCGCTCGAGCCCCGGGCCGCGTTGGCCGAGTGGGACGGCGATCGCCTGACCGTGTGGACGGGGACCCAGCGACCCTTCGGCGCACGGGGTGAGCTGGCCCAGGCGTTCCGGATGCCGGAGGACAAGGTCCGGGTGCTCGTGCCGGACACCGGCAGCGGCTACGGCGGCAAGCACTCGAACGAGGCGGCCGTCGAGGCCGCCCGGCTCGCCCGGGCGGCGGGCAAGCCCGTGAAGCTCGTCTGGACCCGGGAGGAGGAATTCACCTGGTCCTACTTCCGCCCCGCCGGCGTCATCGAAGTGGCCGCGGGCGTGGACCGGGACGGCAAGCTCACGGCCTGGGACTTCCACAACTACAACTCGGGCGGCTCGGGGCTGACGACGCCCTACGCGGTCCCCGGCGCGAAGGTCGTCTACCACGCGACGGCCTCGCCGCTCCGCCAGGGCTCGTACCGGGCGCTCGCGGCCACGGCGAACCACTTCGCGCGTGAGTCAATGATGGACGAGCTCGCGCACGCGGCCGGGATCGAGCCGCTCGAGTTCCGCCTGAGGAACCTGGAGAATCCCCGGCTCCGAGCCGTCTTCGAGGCCGCCGCGAAGGCCTTCGGCTGGGGCCAGGCGAAGCCCGCGCCGGGGCACGGTTTCGGCATCGCCGGCGGGGCGGAGAAGGGGGGCTACATCGCCACCTGCGCGGAGGTCGCGGTGGAACGCGGGACGGGTGCCGTAAAGGTCGTCCGCGCCGTCTCCGCCTTCGAGTGCGGGGCAGTCGTCAACCCCGACCAGCTCAGGAACCAGGTCGAGGGCTGCCTGATCCAGGGCCTCGGCGGCGCTCTCTTCGAGGCGATGCGGTTCCAGAACCACAAGCTCCGCAACCCGAAGTTCTCGCGCTACCGAGTGCCACGCTTCGCCGACATCCCGAAGATCGAGGTCGTGCTCGTCGACCGCCGCGACCTGCCCGCCGCGGGGGGAGGCGAGATCCCGATCGTCGCCATCGCGCCGGCGATCGCCAACGCGATCTTCCAGGCCGTCGGCGTGCGTCTCCGCTCGATGCCTCTGGCGCCCGAGGGGACGATCAAGGTCTGACGAGTTCGAGCGCGATGGCGTCGCACATGAACCCCGCGGAGGAGACGACGACAGACGCGGGCGACCCGCGAGCAGGCCGCATCCGGGCCCGGTGGGGTTACGCCGGATTCGGGATCGGCATCCTCATCGGGCTGATCCAGGCGGCGATCTGCTTCGCACTCAATGGCTGGCGGAGCTTCCCGGTCCAGCTGCTCTTCGCCCTGATCTACTGGCCCCTGTTCGCGGGTTTCCTGGGCTACCACCGAGCCCCGGCGGCCGGGGACAGAAAGGTCTCCTGGCGACGCCTCCGGTTCGGCACCCGCACCCTGATGCTCCTGGTCGCGTACAGCGCCCTGCTCTGCGCGGTCGCGGTCCTGACGGCCCCGATCGGACGCAATGCCTCCGTCTCGTTCGGCAAGTACACGTCCTCGCGGTCGATGGCCGACCTTTTCGGTGGGATCGCGAAGAAGGCCGAGACGGAGGGGCCGATGCGGCTGCGAAACGCGGCGCTCCTCCGGCAAGGGATCATCCCGGAAGGCATCACCCAGGGCCAGAAGGATTTCCTCCGGTCGCTCGACCACGATGCGACGCCCGAGTACCGGACGTACCGCTACGGCCTGATCGCCGACGGTGAGGAGCGGCTCGGGAGGCTCGACGAGCACAACGCGGTGATCATGCGGGGCCTCACCGAGTACCACCGCGGCCTCGCGGACAAGTACGCGAAGGCGATGGAGCGGCCCTGGCTGCCCGTCGAGCCCGATCCTCCCATGCCGCCGACCCAGTAATCAGATTTGCCTCGGGCCAGCTCGCCCGATGGATCTTCCTCACTAAGTATGACAATTGTACGATTGATGGGCGTGGATCGCGGTTCGGTCCGATCGCCGTGGGCATTCGAGGGGGGAAGCCGCTCGTGAAATCCTGGTTGGCACGACTTGCCTCTGCGGCGTGGCTGGGGTGGCTCCTCCTGCTTGCGCTCATGTACGGGATGCTGCGGCTCGAGGTCTGGCATCCGTCTCCCTGGATCATGATGGCGCCTCTGGTGGTGCTCGTGGCCGCCAGCCTGGGGACCCTCGTCATGACAGGCCGGCGCCTGGTGAGCGGCCCGCGGCGGGCCCCGGCGCTGGCGGCCCTGCTTCTGGGCCTGGCGCCGGCGTGGTTCCTGGCGGCCCACTTCCTGTACGGCCTCGAGGTCGGCTACGGCCGGCGGGTCGAGCTGAACCTGCCCCTGAAGATGCTGGTGCCGTTCGGCGAGGCGGTGCTGGACGTGCTGGCCCGCGTCCCGTACCCGCAACGCACCCGGGGCGAGCGGGTGGTGATGATCTCCGCCCCGATGCCGGAGGACGCGGCGCGGCGGCAGGTCGCGGCGATGGACCGGCACATCAGCGCCGCCGAGGGGCGGCTGGGGGTCATCGGCGGGCGGCGGGCTTACTGGGTGCGCGGCCCGCTGCTGGGCCTCCAGGGGAAGGCCATCCGCGCGTTCTGCCTCGGCAGCCCCGCCGGTGAGACGCCGGCCAATCCGGACGAACTGGTGCCGGTCGATCGTCACGAGGTGGCCCACGTCGTGATCGGCCAGTTCGGCACGGCCGACTCGGAGCCCCCCGCGCTGCTGGTCGAGGGCTGGGCCGAGGCGAATTCGGGTAGCAACCCGGAGGCCCTGGTCTTCCGGGCCGAGTATCAGCGGTCCCTCGGCCGGGGCGAATCGCTGTCCGATCTCGTCGGTCCCGCGTGGTACGGCCGCCACGAGTGGCCGGTCTATTTCCACGGGGCCGTGCTGGTCAACCATTTGCTCGACCGCTTCGGGCCGGGGCGGTTCCTGGAGCTGTACACGACCTGCCGTCGGGCGAGCTTCGCCGAGGATTGCCGGCGGATCCTGGGAGTCTCGCTGGACGAGCTGGACCGGACCTACCTCGGCACGGAACGCCCGGACGGGCGGCCCGCGGATCACCGGCCGCTCTGGCTGGCGGCCATGCCGCTGGGGCCCGGCGTGGACCCGGCGGCGTGGAGGCGGTTCGTCGCCGAGTACGTCGCCGCGGCCGAGAAGCTGGAGGCCCCGTACGAGCACGTCCGGCTGACCGCCGAGCAGGTCCACCACGGGCCGGCCGGCAAGAATCCGGTGACCTGGCAGTACGCGGTCAAGAGGAACGGGCCGCTCATCGCGTACCGCAGGACGATCCCGGGCCGGGGCGAGACCGCCCTGCTGGCCCGGCCGGGGCAGTCGTTCGGGGCGGATCGTCCTGTTGACGAGTCCTGGGTCGCTCAGGCGCGAGGCGGCATGTCGCCGGAGCAACGCGAACGGAGCGTCGCCCAGCGGATCCGGGAGGACCAGCCCGTCCCCCAGGTGATGCTCCCGCTCTTCGGGCTCGCCGACATCGCCACGTTGCTGGTCGATCCGCTGGGCGTGCGGGTGGCCCGGCTGGAGCGGTCACGCGACGGCGACGGGCCGTTCGTCCGGCTGGAACTGGAGGAGACGCGGCCCCAGGCCCTCCAATTCCGCCGCATGAGCCTGCGGCTCGACGGCTCGGACTTCCGCGTGCTGCACCGCGAGTGGGAGTCGTCGAAGGGATATCACTGGGAAGAAGATGTGACCTATGACTCGCGGGACGGGGCCGCGGTGCCTCGCACGACACGCTCACGGGGCACCTGGGAGGACGGCACCCCGGCGAGGAGTGAGCTGACCGTGACGGAGTGCCGGTTCGAGGAAGTGCCCGAGTCCGAGTTCACGGCCGAGGCCCTCCTGGACGGCGAGCCCCTCCGGACCGTACCCGACGAGGAGGCCCCCGCGTCCGAGACGCCGGGGATCGCGGGTTGGTATCGGCTGCCGCTGGTCGCGGGGTTCGTGTCCCTCGTCGCGGGCGGGGCGATCGCC
Source organism: Isosphaeraceae bacterium (assembly GCA_046349995.1). GTDB lineage: Bacteria > Planctomycetota > Planctomycetia > Isosphaerales > Isosphaeraceae > Aquisphaera. The sequence goes on from JAXMBE010000009.1 coordinate 10,306, forward strand.
ATGGCGTCGTGGCGTCACCGGGTCGTCCAGCCGCCGTCGATGCCGATGGCCTGACCGCGGATCGGGCCGGTTGAGCGGGAGTGCCGGCGAGCGATTGCGGGATCCTGCCGAGAACGGCCTCAACGGCTCTCCATCCGCGGGCCGATGTAGGAGGTCGCGATCACGACGTCGTCGTACCACTTCCGGTTCGTGCGTGCGGGATTGCTCTTGATATGGAGACCGATGCCGGCGTGATTGATCTTCAGCGCGTCGAAGTCCCGAAGCCGGAGGGCGTGGAAATCGGCGATCAACCGGCCGTCGAGCCAGCAGGCGATTCGGCCGTCGTCCTTCCCCGCCGTGTTCGCGCGAACCATGAACTCGAAGCAGTACCACCGATCGAGTTCCGGGGTCACGTCCCGGCGAGGCACGAATGTCTTGCCGAAATCCCCCGGCAGGGACGTGTTCGGGAGCACCCGGCCCGAGGCGAAGAAGTGATCGCCGTAATCGCTGCGCTGGCCCGGGTGATAGCAGTAGACATTGAAGGGTCCGGGTGAGGGCGTGGCCCCGTCGGCCCTCCAGTTCTCGTAGCTGGCGCTGAACTTGTTGCGACCGTTCGCCCGGACGCCGGGCGTCGCGAACGGGACCCCCGAGCCGAGGGCCAGCAGAAGGGCTCCGTTGTGGCTGGAACCGATCGGGTCAAACCCGGCCCCGAACTTCGAGTAGTAGCGCAGGAAGATCCGGTCGTGGCCGTCGCCCAGGCGCTTGACCAGCTCATTGCTGACCTCACCGGGCTGCCGAGGCACGGTCAGTTCCAGGGCCCGCCGACCTCCCTGCACGCTGCCGGGCTCCTCGGTGATCCGGATGTTGGCACGATGATAAGCCATGTCCCAGCGCTCGGCGGGGTCGCCGCGCTCGAAATCGTCGTGGAAGAGCACGGCCGGATCGTCGGCGATCCCCCGATCGCCCGGATATCGGGCCGCCAGGCCGTTGTGGCCCTCGGGCAGGGGCTCCGTTCCGCGGACCGCGGTCTTGGTCTTCTCCGATCTCAGGAAGCCCCGGTGTCGAAGCCACTCGGCGCACCGCGCGGTCCAGTGAGAGACCGGCAGGCCGCTCGCGCGGACGCCGAACCCATGCCGCCCCTGGTCGTAGATGTGCAGCTCCGTCGGCACGCCCGTGCCGCGGAGCGCGGCGTACAGGGCCAGGCTCTGCTCGGGCTGGGCGCCGGGCTCCTCGTCATCGCTGGCATGGACGATGAACACCGGCCCCGTGCCCCTGGGGACCCGGACCGTGTCGGAGAGCTCCGGGTGGCCGCACCGGGCCAGGATGTAGCCGGGATACGCGATCACGGCGAAGTCCGGTTTGCAGCTCGCGCGATCGATCTCATCGATCGGATCGTAGGCCCTTCTCTCGAAGGAGGTCGCCGCCCGGAGCGCCAGGTGGCCGCCGGCCGAGAAGCCGACGACCCCGATCCGCTCCGGGTCGATGCCCCAGGTGGCGGCCCGGCTGCGGACCAGGCTGATCGCGCGCTGGGCGTCCAGCAGGGGGCCCGGGGCGGGCAGGGGCTCGGGCTCGCCGGGGCGGCGGGGGACACGATACTTCAGGACGACGCCCGTGATCCCCAGCGTGTTGAGCCAGGCCGCGACCTCCTCTCCCTCCTTGTCCCAGGCCAGGTTCCAGTAGCCGCCGCCGGGACAGACGATCATCGCCGCCCCGGCGTTCCGGGCGGGGTCGGGACGAAACACCGAGATCGTGGGGCGGGTGACGTTGGTGATCCACTTCGCATCCGGCGTCGGAGCCTCGTTCGCGGCGCGCACCCGCTCGGGGCCGATGGTGCCGTGATCGCCCACGGCCTTCCCCGGCCAGACATCCAGGATCAGCGGCGCCTCGCCGGCCCGTGCCTGGCTCACGGGGATCAGGCCCATCAGCGCCCATGCCGCGATCACCGATCCTCTCATTGCGCTCCTCCTCGATGTGATACGTCCGCGTCGGGCCCGGTCACTGGGCTGTCCAGCCGCCGTCAATTCCGATGGCCTGGCCGCGGATCTGGTCGGCGGCGGGGGAGCAGAGGAAGGCGACCAGCTCGCCGATCTGGGAAGGCGTCACGAACTGTCGCGAGGGCTGCTTCTCGGCCAGCAGGTCGCGGCGGGCCTCGTCGAAGCTCTTGCCCTCGATCCGCGCGCGGGCGTGGATCTGGGCCTCGACCAGCGGGGTGAGCACCCAGCCGGGGGCGATCGCGTTGACCGTGACGCCGGTCTCGGCCGTCTCGAGCGCGGCGACCTTCGTCAGACCGACGAGCCCGTGCTTGGAGGCCACGTACGCCGACTTGTTCACCGAAGCCACGAGCCCGTGGGCCGAGGCGATGTTGATGATCCGGCCCCAGCCCCGTTCGAGCATGCCGGGCAGGACGGCCTTCATCGCGTGGAACGCGGCCGAGAGGTTCAGCGCGATCACGTAGTCCCAGCGGTCGGCCGGGAACTCGGCGATCGGCGCGACGTGCTGGACGCCGGCGTTGTTCACCAGGATGTCCACGCCGCCGAACGCCCTGTTCGCCGCCTCGACGAGGCCGACGACCTGATCGGGGATGGTCAGGTCGGCGTCGTGATACTGCACGTGATGGGGGTTCGGCCCCGAGAGCCGTCGGCGGATGCCCTCGATCGCATCCGGGTCCCCGAAGCCGCTCAGCATGACGCGGGCGCCGGCGGCCGCGAGCGTCTCGGCGACGCCCAGGCCGATGCCGCTCGTGGAGCCGGTGACGATCGCGGATTTCCCGGCCAGCCAGTCCATCGTCGCGGCCTCCTCGGGGGGTAATTCGCTCGGGCCCTCTCAGTCCAGCGCCATCTCGGGAACGGCTTCCGGGATGATCAGGCGGGCAGCCGTCGATGCCTGGATCTCCTCGACCGCGACCCCGGGCGCCCGCTCGCGGAGCAACAGCCCCTCGGGCGTCGGCTCGATCACGGCCAGGTCGGTGACGACGAGGTCCACCGGGCGGATCGACGTGAGCGGATATTCGCATTCCTCGACGATCCGCGGCGAGCCCTTGGCGGTGTGGATCATGGCGACGATCACGCGGCGTGCGCCGGTGACCAGGTCCATGGCACCTCCCATGCCGGGCACGATCTTGCCGGAGATCATCCAGTTGGCCAGCCGACCGCGGGAATCGACCTGGAGGCCGCCGAGGACGGTGAGGTCGAGGTGGCCGCCGCGGATCAGGCCGAACGAGAAGGCGCTGTCGAAGCTCGCCGCGCCGGGGATGGCGGTGATGAAGCCGCCGCCGGCATCCACGAGATTCGGGTTCTCCAGCCCCTTGGGCGGCCTCGGGCCCACCCCGGCCAGGCCGTTCTCGGTCTGGAAGAAGACACCCGAGCCCGGCGGCACGAACGCGGCGACGAGGGTCGGCAGGCCGATGCCCAGGTTCACGAGCGTGCCGGGCACGACCTCCCGGGCGACCCGCCGCGCGATCAGCTCCTTGCCTTCCGCTCGCTCGTTCGTGAGCGTGCTCATGAGGGCCGCTCCAGCAGGTAGTCGACGAGCACGCCCGGCGTGCGGACCGCGTCGGGCGGGATGGTACCCACGGGCACGATCTGGTCGGCCTCGGCGATCACGGTCGAGGCGGCCATCGCCATCACGGGGTTGAAGTTCTGGGCGGTCAGCTCGTAGGTGAGGTTCCCGAGATGGTCGGCCTGCCGGGCGCGGAGCAGGGCGAAGTCGGCACGCAGCGGCAACTCCAGCAGCCAGGTCTCGCCGTCGATCTCGACCGTGCGCTTGCCCCGCTCGACCAGCGTGCCCAGGCCGGTCCTCGTCAGCACGCCGCCCAGGCCGTAGCCGCCGGCGCGGATCCGCTCGGCGAGCGTGCCCTGCGGCACGAGCTCGACGTCGATCCGGCCGTCGATCATCTGCCGCTGGGTCTCGGGATTGGCCCCGATGTGCGAGGCGACCAGCCTGCGGACCAGCCGGGCCGCGATCAGTTCCCCGACGCCGGTGCCGGGGAATGCCGTGTCGTTCGTGACGACGGTCAGGTCGCGTCGCCCCGCCGCGACCAGCCCCTGGATCAGGCGCGTCGGCGTGCCGACGCCGAAGAACCCCCCGATCATGACCGTCGCCCCGTCGGGGATCAGGGCGACCGCGGTCTCCAGGGTCACGACGTTGCTCATGGCGGATCCGGTCGGTCGATGATCGGGTCTCTGCGACGGACCCATCCTAGCGGAGCAGGACCGCGATTGCCGCAACCCGCCACATGACCCCAAGCGAAAGACCGCCTTCGGGTCACGGATGGCTCGCCGCCCGGACCAGGGCCAGCGTGAGCCGTCGGCGGAGCTCCTCGGCGTTCTCGGGGGTCCAGGTGTGGAAGCCCTGGCCCGACTTCACGCCGAGTCGGCCGTGCGCGACGTTCTGCCGCAGGGATTCCGGGACGATCGGGCCGGACGCGGCGACCTCGGCGACGGAGGGGAGGATCTGGCCGGCGACCGCGAGGATCGTGTCCAGTCCGGCCAGGTCGAAGACCTCGATCGGCCCGGCGACGGCGAGCCTCCGCCCGAAGCCGTAGCGGACGACCTGGTCGACGGCCTCCGGCTCCGCGATGCCCTGCTCCACGATCGCCAGCGCCTCTCGGTAGAGAGCGAGCTGGAGGCGGTTCGCGACGAAGCCCGTGGCCTCCCTGTGGAGCAGGACCGGCTTCTTGCCGATCCGCTCGAGGAGCTGGATCACCGCCTCGACGTTCTCCTTCGCCGTCCGCGGCGAGGGGACGATCTCGACCAGGGGGATCAGGTACGGCGGGTTGAAGTAGTGCGTGACGAGCAATCGCTCGGGGCAAGAGAGGGCCTCGGCCAGGCGGCTGGGCATGAAGCTCGACGTGTTGCTGGCGAGGATGGCCTCCGGCCGGCAGAGCCGCTCGAGGGAGCGCAGGAGCTGATGCTTCGCCGGGAGGTCCTCGTAGATCGCCTCGACGACCAGGTCGGCGTCCTTCACGACCTCGTCGAGCTCCGGGCTGGCGGTGATGCGGGCGAGGGCGTCGTCGATCCGCTCCGGTGTCAGGCCCAGGGGCGAGGCCAGCCGGGCGAGGTTGCCGCGGATGTCGCCGAGCGCGATCTGGAGCAGCTCGTCATTCCGGTCGTGGAGGCGGACGTCATAACCGGCGAGGGCGAACTCCTGGGCGATGCCGTGGCCCATGAGGCCCGCGCCGACCACGGCGATCCGGCGGATGTTCTCGACGTTCATGGGACCTCGGTCGGGAAGGAAGACATTGAACCACAGGGGGCACGGAGAGCACGGTGAGAGAATCGCGGAGGGAAGAGAGAGACCGATTGATCAGATCCGGAATCTCTTGGGGCCCTGAGTCAACCTGGGCACGTTGAACTTGATCAGGAGGCCAACGGGGCAGCCGGAGAGCTTAGAGGTAGGAGAGCAGCTGGGCCTCGTGGATCGGGATCAATGCGTCCACGGACCTCAGCTCGACGATCACCGTCTGTTGCACCAGTAAATCAACTCGGTCGCCGCAGTCAAGTAGGACGCCCTTGTACTCGACGGGGAGAGCCTTCTCCTTTTCCACGTCAGCCCACGCGATCGGAGCTCATGGGCCAGGCACGCCTCATGGGCCGACTCCAGCAGCCCGGGCCCGAGTGCCCGATGCACCTCGATCGCCCCACCGATGATCCTCTCCTTGATCGAGTTGATCTGACCTTCCTCCATGAGCTTTCTCTCTCTCCTTACTGATTTCCTCTCTTCTCCTCTCCGTGCCCTCCGTGCCCTCTGTGGTTCAATGTCTTCCCGCCGGCCAGCAGCTTCCCCGTCTGCCGGTCCCAGCGGACCGTTCGGACAGAAAGCCGGTGCTCGCCGTGGCACCGGGTGCAGACCAGCGACGAGAGATCCGTCGTCCCGGGGTTCTTCTCCAGGAACTTGCCGATCACGGCCCGGGGCTCGACGTCGTGTCCGTCGTGGCACCGGGCGCAGGATCCATCGATGACCTCCGTCGCGAACATGACGTCGGGCGGGATGATGTTGGCCTCGTCGTTGCGGTGGGCCACCGACGGCCCGTGGCACTTGCTGCACGCGACCCCGTGCGCGGCGTGGGAGCTGGCCAGGGCTTCCTTCTTGAAGTTCACGTGGCAAACCAGGCAGGCCGAATTGTCGACGGCCGGCTTCCCCTTCGCCGCGGCGGGACTGGCCGGAGCCTCGAGGAGCAGGGGCTCGTCTGCATCGAGCTCCAGGGGGGGCGGCTTCGTGGCGGGGGCATCCCGGGAGGGGCCGGCTGGGCGGCCGCCGTCACTCCCGGGGGCGGTTGACTTCTGCGAAGTGAACCGCCCCGGGGCGAGGCAAAGCCCCGCGATGAGGAGCAGCGGGACTGCCCCGCCGACGACCGGCCGGCGGGGGGAAGCGTGGGGGGAAGAGCGCAGCATGAGATCATTCCTGCTCGGCCGGAGTCGATCGTCCCTGAGCCCGAGAGAGGCGGCTCAGATGTATTCCCAGTCGCGGAGCCAGTGATACGAGGGCGGGAGCCCATCCCAGGCGTTCTCCATGGCGGCCTTGAGCTCGGCCTGCTCGCGGAGTTCGAGCACGCGTCGCTCCTTGACGGCCAGGGCGACGTTGTCCACCTGGCGGGCGCTGATGAGCCCGGGGATCGGCGCCGTGATGGCGGGGTTGCAGAGGATGTAGCGGATCGCCAGGCGGGCCAGGCGGTTGTCTTCCTTCAGGTAGGGGCTGCTCGGCGAGCTGTCCCCCTTGAACAGCGAGTTGCTCGCGAACGGCTTGATGCCGAACCAGCCGACGTCGTGCTTGCGGATCGCCGCCCAGAGCCCGGAATCGTCGGTCACGACCTTGGTGTCGGCCGTGTAGGGCGTGAGGATCACGTCGAGCTGATCGGGGTATCTCTCGATCATGCTCTTGATGTGCGGGCGGTGGTGGGACGACACGCCCGTGAACCGGGCGCGGCCGGTCTTCTTCGCCCAGTCGAGCGCGGCCATGGCCTCCTCGATGTCGGCGTCGCTGTGCTGGATGCTCTGCTCCAGCAGGGTGATCCGCCAGAGGTCGACGTGGTCGAGCCCGGCCTCCTTCATCCCGTGGTCCAGGGTCTGCATCAGCTTCTTGCGGGGCCGCCATTCGGGGAAGCGGCTCTCCTGCGCGTACCATGAGAAGCCGAAGTAGATCCTGTCGCGCCGGCCCTTGAGGACCTTCGAGTAGGCCAGGATCTCCTCGGGCGCGCAGGCATCGACGTAGTTGATGCCCCGCTCGATGCAGCGGCTGACGACCTCGTCGCGGTTGCGGAGGAACGCCGAGCCCCGGATGTCCTGCGCCAGCCAGCCCTGGCCGGCGCCGCCGCCGACCATGGTGTCCACCCGCTTCCAGTGTCCCCCCAGCGCCACGGCCGAGACCATCAGCCCGGTCCTGCCGAGCCTCCGGTATTCCATGTCCGGGCTGTAGTTGAGGATCTTGCTGGTGTCCGCGCCGCGGGGATTGCCGGCCTCGACGATGGGGGCCGTGGCCAGCCCGGCGGCGAGGGCCGTCGCCCCGACCGCCCCTTCGCGGACGAATTGCCGACGCGTCAGGTCGCATGCCATGGAACAGGCTCCTTCGCGGGAGGGTGGGCCGTCGGCCTGCGTCACCCCGTGGCCGGGGCGGGACGGCCCGGAACGAGAAGACCCCGCGGCGCAGCAAGCGGGGGCTTGCGCAACACGGGGCCGTCGCGACCGGCCCGGGCACGCCTGCCATAAGCACGCCCGAGCCTCTGGATGTCTTTATTGCACACCCGATCGGCCGCGGTGTCCAGGCCCCGGTTCCTCGGTCGGCCGGATCTCCCATTTGTCCGGATGCCGCCGGTGTTGCAACAATGTTGCGGCGGGGATGCTCAGCCCGATCGGACTCGCGCCGGTCGGGAGGGACGGGGCGGCCCGGGGACTTCAATGGACCGCGCGAGCGGTGACGGCCGCGCCGGATGGCCGGCCCGGGACGATCAGGAGGGCCCGATGCAGGGCGAGACCGGGAAGACCTTCGACCAGACACCCGACGATCCGCCCCCGCGCGCGGCCCCCGACCCGGGAGACCCGGCCACGCCGGCCCCTCTCGCGGCCGGACACCCCGACGCCGAGACCTGGACGGCCTCCACCGACGATCTCGATCGGACGGCGCGCTCCTCCGACTCCACGCTCGTCGTGCCGGGCAGGCCGTTCCGACTGCCCGCCTACCCGGAGATCCCCGGCTACGAGATCGAGGGCGAGCTCGGCCGCGGCGGCATGGGGATCGTCTACAAGGCCCGCCAGGTCCGGCTCAACCGCACCGTCGCGCTGAAGATGATCCTGGCGGACGATCCCGACCGGCATGAGGACGCCGTCCGCTTCCTCGCCGAGGCGGAGGCGGCCGCCCGGCTCCAGCACCCGAACATCGTGCAGGTCTACCATTTCGCCCAGCACGACGGGAACGCGTTCTTCGCCATGGAGTTCGTCGGGGGCGGGAATCTGGCCGCGCGGCTCAACGGCTCGCCGCTGCCGCCCCTCGAGGCGGCGGGGATCATGCAGGCCGTCGCCGCCGCGATGGCCGAGGCGCACCGACGGGGCATCGTGCATCGCGACCTGAAGCCCGGGAACATCCTGCTGACGACGGACGGCGTCCCCAAGGTCGCCGATTTCGGCCTGGCCAAGCAACTGAACGTCGACTCGGGCCTGACCCGCACCGACGTGATCCTGGGTACGCCCAGCTACATGGCCCCCGAGCAGGCCGAGGGGAGGGCGGCGGGGGTCGGGCCCCCCGCCGATATCCATGCGCTGGGTGCCATCCTCTACGAGATGCTCACGGGCTGCCCGCCCTTCCGCGGGACCACCCCGCTGTCCACGCTCCACCACGTCCGCTGGGTCGATCCGGTGCCCCCCTCGCGGCTGGTGTCCGGCCTGCCGAGGGACCTGGAGACGATCTGCCTGAAGTGCCTCCAGAAGGAGCCCGCCCGGCGGTACGCGTCGGCCGCGGAGCTCGCCGACGACCTGGAGCGACTCCGGACGGGCCGGCCCATCCTGGCGCGGCCCGTGGGCCCGCTCGAACGCGGCTGGCGGTGGTGCCTGCGGAACCCGCTCCTGGCCGTCTCGCTCGGGGCGACGGCCGCGGCCCTGGTCGCGGTCGCGGCGATCTCCACGGCCTTCGCCGCGAACCGGGTCGAGGCCGTCCGGGAGTCGAACCTCCGGCTCGCCGCCCTGGAATACGACCGGGCCCAGGACGCCTGCGAGGAGGGCCGGATCGGCCAGGGGCTCCTGCGGTTCGTGGAGAGCTGGCGGCTGGCCCGCGCCGCGGGCGACCGGGGGATCGCCCGGCAGCGCGCGGCGCGCGCCAGCCTGTCGGCCTGGCGGGCGCGCTATCCCGAGCTGAAGGCCCTCTTCTCGCTCGACGGCGAGGCCCTGGCCTGCTTCAGCCCCGACGGGGGGACGGTCTTCACCGGCGGCAGCGACCGCACCGCGCGGTTCTGGGATGTCGCCACCAGCCGGCCGCTCGGGGGGATCGTGACGCTGGAGAGTTCAATCCAGCGGCCGGCGTATCGCCCGGACGGGAAGGTCGTGGCCGTCGCCTGCGAGGACGGGGCCGCGCGCTTCCTGGAGGCCGGCTCGGGGACGCTCGTCGGGGCGGCCCTGAAGCACGGCAACGAACCGCTCTGGGATGTCGCATTCAGCCCCGACGGCCGGACCGTCGCCACCGGCAGCCAGGACGGCACGGCCCGGCTCTGGGATGCCGCGACGGGCGGACCCGTCGGCGTGCCGCTGAAGCATCCCGGCCCCGTGACGAGCGTGAGGTTCAGTCCCGACGGCGAGACGATCCTGACCGGCTGCGAGGACGGCTCGGGGCGGCTCTGGGAAGCGGCGACACGAAGGCTCCGCGAGCCCATCCTGGTCCATGGCGCCCCGATCTGGGGAGTGGCCTACAGCCCCGACTCGAAGCGGCTGGTCACCTGCGGCTTCGACAAGAAGGCGCGCGTCTGGGACGCCGCCACCGGCCGGCCCGCCCGCCCGCCGCTCGCGCACCCGGCCTGGGTCACCCGCGCCGCGTTCAGCCCCGACGGGGCGTGGCTCGCGACGGGCAGCTTCGACGGCAAGGCGCGGCTCTGGGACGCGGCCACGGGCCGGGTCGTCGGCCCGACGTATCTCCACCAGGGCACGATCTGGAACGTCGATATCAGCCCCGACGGAAAGAACCTCCTGACCGACAGCAAGGACCAGACGGCGCGGGTCTGGGATGTCGCCGCATCGGCCGGCGACGAGGGCCGGCTCCTCCCGACATCGATGCGCTCGCACAGCCTGGACGCGGCGTTCAGCCCGGACGGGAGGACCGTCGTCGCGGGGTTCGACGACGGCGCCCGACTCTGGGACGCGACGACGGGCGAGCCCCGCGACATGGTCCTCCGGCACGAAGGCGCGCCGGTCAACCGGGTCGCGTTCAGCCCCGACGGGGCGTCGATCGCGACGGGGAGCGTGGACGGGACGGCCCGGCTCTGGAACGTCGCGACGGGCCGGCGGATCGGCCCGCCGCTCCCGCACGAGGGCTGGGTCACCGCGCTGGAATTCAGTCCCGACGGCAAGACGCTCCTGACCGGGAGCTTCGACGGCAAGGCGCGGCTCTGGGACCGGACCTCGGGCCTGCTGGTCATCCACCCCCTGGTGCACGGTAGCCAGGTCTACGCGGTCGGGTTCAGCCCGGACGGGAAGACGATCCTCACGGGCGGCCTGGACATGTCGGCGCGGCTCTGGGGGGCCGCGACGGGTCGCCCCGTCCACGGACCTCTGAGGCATGAGGACCTGGTCACGGACTCGGCCTTCAGCCCCGACGGTCGGGTCGTCGTGACCGCCAGCTGGGACAAGAACGTGCGCTTCTGGGACGTCGCCTCCGGCCGCGCTCTGGACCGCCGGCTGCTCCACCAGGCGCCGGTCCTCAACGTCGCCTTCAGCCCCGATGGCAGGGCCTTGCTGACGGGCTCGGCCGACGGCCGCGTCCGGCTCTGGGATACCGCCACCGGCGAGCCGCTCGGGCCTCCGCTGGTCGAGCCGCCCGCGGACGATCCCGACGCGATCGAGCGGCCCATCTCCGGCGTCGTCTTCAGCCCCGACGGCAAGACCGTCCTGGTGGGCGTCAAGCGGACGCTGCGGCTGCTCGACATCCCGCCCGCGGTCGAGGACGACGTGGACCGCGTTGCGACCTGGATCGAGGCGACCACGGGCCTGCACCTCGACGAGTCGAGGATGGTCCGCGTCCTCGATCACGAGCAATGGCTCCAGCGCCGCGATCGCACCCAGCGCCAGGGCGGGCCGCCGCTGTTCGCGCCGGATCCGCCGCGATCGGGCGTGCGCCGGGGGGATGGCGAGCCATGAGCGGCGCCCGGACTCCCGGGCCCAGGCACGTGGCCGCGGTCTCGCCCCAGATCGCCTGCCCTCACCCTCGCCCTCACCCCTCGTGGGGGCTGACCGACCGACAGCTTCAGAGCCGTCTTGCCGCGCCGTGGACGGCTTGCGTGAGGCACCACGAGATGTGCCGGGTCGTCACCCGAAGTTCTCGCCCGGCACTTTGTCAACTCTCCAGCCCCTTCTCATCGAACCGCCTGAGCAGGCTCGGCTTGTTGGTGTGTCGCCTCCGCAGTTCGCGGATCCGCTGCGCCGCCTCCTCGGTCCGGCCCGACCGTTCGGCGAGGTCGCGGAGGTCGACGAGCAGGCCGACGGCCCGATCGTAGTCCTTGGGGCGCTTGGTGGCGATCGACTGTTCAACCTCGCGCCACGTGGCGGGCTCGCGCCGGGCCAGTTCATCCAGGTACCGGGCCCGCGCCTCCGCCTGCTCCCGCTCGCGACTTGCCCTCTCCCTGCCGACCGCTCGGCCTTCTCGCGGGACTTTTCCTCGGTCAGGGCCTGCGCGCGGCGAGCAGTCGCGCGACCGTCCGCCGCGGCGGCGCGGGCCCGGCCCTTCCCCTGAGCGCCACGGCCTCGTGGAGCCTCTTCGAGAGCTCCGCCCGAAGCACGAGGTCCCCCTCCTCGGCGAGGAACCTCACGAGGTAGGCGTCCTTCTCATCGCCCGGGAGCGACGCGACCCACCGCGCCATCTCTTCCCGGGACGGAGGGGCGGCGGGCTCACCGGTGCTGCCCGCCGCGGCCACCTCAAGCAGGTCGCCATCGACGCGGAGGAAGTCGGCGAGCCGCCTGGAGCGGAGCGGACAGCTTCGCCAGGCCGGGGGGACAGGAGGCTCGACCTCTTCATCGTCCCCGTCCTCGTCGACCCAGCCGCGCTCGGGGAACGAGGCGAGCCAGCCCAGGTAGAGCGCCCGCAGGTCCCCGCATCAGCTCGTCGCGGATCGAGACCAGCGAGGGCATCCAGCCCTCCCCTCGGTCCACTCACCGCCCTCCTCATCCTGCGAGGAGAACTCGAGCACCACGTGCTCATCCCGGGCCTTGAGCGAGAGGACCTCTCCGTCGCAATAGTCCCGGGCCGTCTCGACCTCGAGGGAACCCCGGGGGATCCGCAGCATCAGGCGGCGAGTCCCCCAGTTCGCGACGTACACGAACGCGTCGAAGTAGCGGTCCATCAGCGCGGCGGGGTCGCCCTTGAAGGCGCCCCAGTGGTACGTGTTCGTGAAGCTCGTCGGCGTGATCTCGGCACGGGTCGAGAGGTCGCGGAGCACGTCCATTTGCTCGCGGTTGAGTGGGCGGTCGATCGCCCGGAACTCATAGTACTGATACTCGCTCATGACCGATCCTCGTGAGACGTCCCGGCGACGGCGGACACAGACCCGTGGACATTGGAGCCGCTGAGCCGTCACTCCCGCAAGCGATCTCCGCCCATCGCATTCCTCCCCTCCCTGCCCGGCCCGGATGAAGGAGGTACGGCACCTGCGCCGGTCCGTGCGGGGGCTGGCGATTGAGAGAGCGAGGTCGGTCGGGCAGTGTCCCGGCGGTGGGCCGACGGGGTGCGGCCCTGGGGCCTCGGCCTCGATCTCGGACTTCAGGCTCGAGGCATCTCGACGAGGTCGCGGATCGGCTTCGGGGTGACCGTCCAGGCGGCCATGTAGGTCTGCTCGAGCGGGACATTGACGTGCAGTCCGGGCGCGAGGAACAAGGGCGCATCGGGCAGGGGATCGCCGATCGCGAGCGGATCGACGTAGGCGGCGAGACCATCTCCCGCGTCGTAGGAGGCGACCGTCAGCGGCTTGTCGACTGGCCGCGGGTCGAAGGGCGTGCTAGCCATCTGATCCCAGATCAGGGAGTGAACCCCGTCCGGGTCGCGCGGCGTGGGCGGGAAGAGGTCCACGACAAGCAAATTGACGCCGTTGCGAAGGAACTCGACTGCCTTCGAGAGGAACGTCCCGATCGCTTGCTTGCTGTCCTTGTTTCCCGGGGAGACGACCTCGAGGATGGCGACGACGTGGCCGAACTCGTGACGCACGGAGATGCGGTTGGCCTTGCGCGCATACGCCGCCGCCGCCGACTCCACGCGGGCGACCTGCCGGGCTCTCGGGGGAGTGCTTACGATCGTTCGACCGCCGTTGTCGGCAGCCGGGCTCTGCGACTGGATCGTGACGACGTCCGGTTCCCAGCCACCCGCCCGCAAGTCGGTGTAGGCCGTGAATCCGGGGGGCAGCAGGCCACGGTTCAGGGCCCGGTAGATCTCGATCGTCCAGTCCTGGTGGAAATTGTGGAACCCCCCCGGCGAGACCCGCGTCCAGTCGTGGATCGGCATGGCAACCTCCCGGGGCGATTGTACCAGCGCGCCAACGGGATCGCTCGGGCCGACCGGCCGGGACATCGGCGCCGGCCGCGACGCTATGATGGGTACGGATTGAGGGTCCGCCTCGTCGTCCTCTCCCGCGGAGCACCGCCATGGCAAGGCTCGTCGCCGTCGTCCTCGCGTCCGCGCTCGTCGCGGCTGCCTTCGCCCGGGATCGCGAGTCTTCGGACACCGTCACCGGGCCGTTGACGTTGACGACTCAGCAGGACCACGCGCTGATGATGGAGGCGCTCGGGATCAGGACGCTCCGCCCCGGGGCGAACGGCATGAACCCGAAGGCGCCCAACGCGGCCAACTACGACGAGGCGAAGGCCAACCCCTATCCGAAGCTGCCCGACCCCCTGGTGCTCAGGAACGGCGAGCGGGTGACGACGCCCGATCAGTGGTGGAGCAAGCGCCGTCCGGAGATCGTCGAGGACTTCGATCGCGAGGTCTACGGCCGGGTGCCGAAGGACGTGCCGAGGGTGACGTGGGAGGTGCTCGAGACGACGAGGGAGCGGGTCGGCGACGTGGCGGTCGTTACCAGGAAGCTGGCCGGGCACGTGGACAACTCGCGGTGCCCGCAGATCAAGGTGGATATCCAGCTCACCCTCACCACGCCGGCCGAGGCGAAGGGGCCGGTGCCCGTGATGCTGGAGTTCGGCTTCGGCGGTTTCCCGTTCGGGCCTCGGCCGGGCGGGCCTCCGGGGAAGGGGGCCGCGCCCGGGGCGAAGGTCGCGCCCCGGCCCGGACCGGGCGGTTTCGCGGGCTTCGGGCCTCCCTGGCAGCCGCTGGTGCTGGCGAAGGGGTGGGGCTACGCGATCGTCGTCCCCAACAGCATCCAGGCCGACAACGGAGCCGGGCTGACGAGGGGGATCATCGGGCTCTGCAATCGCGGGCAGCCCCGCAAGCCGGACGACTGGGGCGCGCTCCGCGCCTGGGCCTGGGGAGCCAGCCGCGCGATCGATTACTTCGAGACCGATCCGGCCGTGGACGCGAAGCAGATCGGGATCGAGGGGCTCTCGCGGTACGGCAAGGCGGCGCTCGTGGCGATGGCGTATGACCCGCGGTTCGCGATCGGCTTCATCGGTTCCTCGGGCGAGGGGGGGGCGAAGCTGCACCGCCGGAAGTTCGGCGAGCTGGTGGAGAACCTGACCGGCTCGGGCGAGTACCACTGGATGGCCGGCAACTTCCTCAGGTACGGCGGCCCGCTGACGCCGGGCGACCTGCCGGTGGACGCCCACGAGCTGATCGCGCTGTGCGCCCCGAGGCCCGTGTTCATCAGCTACGGCGCGGCCACGGGCCCGGGGGCCGAGGGGCAGTGGGTCGATCAGCGAGGCAGCTTCATGGCGGCCGTCGCCGCCGGTCCGGTGTACCGGCTGCTGGGCAGGAAGGACCTGGGAACAGCCGAGTTCCCCGAGGTCGAGAGGGCCCTGCTCGGGGGCGACATCGCCTGGCGCCAGCACCGCGGCGGGCACACCACGGGCCCGAACTGGCCGGCGTTCCTGGAATTCGCGGATCGTTATCTCAGGGTGCGTGATGTTCCGGCGGCCGGCGAGCGAGGTGGCAAGGCTGGCGATGGGGTGACGCGATGAGCACCGAGGCGGTTCTTGACCTGCGTGCCGAAGATGCGGAAACGGTGGCCGAGCCGCCGGCGATACCGGCCCGGTACCACGCGCTGGACTGGGCCCGCGTGACGGCCATGTTCCTGGGCGTGTTCTACCACCTGCCGATCGCGTTCATGGGCGGGGGGGTCGGGTTCGGTCCCGGTTTCGGGGGCAGCCCCAAGACCTCGATCGACAACTGGCTGCACAGCTTCCGGATGCCGCTGTTCTTCCTGATCTCCGGGTTCTTCGCGAAGATGATGCTGGACAGGTACGGCACGACGCGCTACCTGGCCCGTCGCTGGTGGCGCATCGGTGCGCCGCTGTTCCTGGCGATCTTCGCCTTCGCTGGCCTGCGGTACGCGACGGATCCCTTCCGCCAATCCGGGCCGCCGGGATTCGGTTTCCCGATGGCACCGGGCTTCGCGCCTCCAGCCGGGCCGAACGCCCCGGCCCCGGCCCTGACGGCCGCCGGGCGGCTTCGAGCCCCGGGGCCGCCCCGTTCGGGCCACCGGCGGTTTCGAACGCCTTTCGGCCCGCCCCCGGCCGGCCCGGGTGGTGCCGCCGCACCGGCCCCTCCGAACGGCGCGCGGGCGGGATGTTCGGGCCGCCACCGTTCGGCCCCCCACCGCTCCGGGTGCGGCGAACGCCGCGGCGGCGCCGGGACCGGGCGCATTCACGCCGTTCGAGATGCCCCCGCTCCCTTCGCGCACGCTGGCCGACCGCCTGTTCGGCAGGGCCTCGCGGTACTTCAACCTCGAGCACCTCTGGTTCCTGTGGTACCTGCTGGTCTTCGCGACGATCGCGCCGTTCGTCGCGGCGTTCCTGTCGCGGATCGCGGCGGGCTCGTGGCCCGACCGGCTCGGCCGCGGGCTCCTGCGGTTCAACGTCGTCGCGCCCGTCCTCGGCCTGGCGGCGCTCCCCGCGCTGATTCACGCCCGCGGCTTCATGGGCTGGTCACTCGCCAATCCGCTCGGGTTCCTGGCGCCGTTCCCGGACTTCCTGTTCCAGTACTTCGCCGACACGCCGTACTACTTCCTCTACTTCCTGGCAGGCTGGTGGCTCTACCGGGCGCGGGGCGGGCTGGACGACCTGGCCCGCACCTGGCTCTGGAATTTGGTCCTCGGGATCGCGGGCTTCGCGGCCTCTCAGTCGCTGGCGAACTCGTATGCGTTCCGCTCGGACGTGAGCCACTTCCAATGGATCCGCCTCGGGGGGTTCGCCCTCTACGGCGTCGGCGCCGCGTTCACCTCGTGTGCGTTCCTTGGGTTCTTCCAGCGCTACCTGGACCGTCCGACCCGCGCGGGGCGTTACTTCGCCGACACGATCCTGTGGGTGTACCTGGCCCACCTGCCGCTGATCCCGTACCTGCTCTGGTGGATCCAGCCCGGGCGCGCCGCGTGGTGGGTGGACACGCTGGCCGGCATGGTCGTGGTGACGGGCGTCTCGCTCGTCCTCTTCGAGCTGCTCGTGCGACCGACGCCGCTGGTCCACGTGTTCGGCCCGCCGAGGCCTCGCCGCCGGGATTGAGGAGATCCTGATATGACACGCCTTCATCGCCTGTCACTGATGATCGTGCTGCTCGGGGTGGGCCTGCATTCGGGACTCGCCCCGGCGCAGCCGCCCAACCACGTCGCGGGCAAGCTCGTCGAGCTGAATGACAACGGAGCGTGGTCGTGGTTCATGGACGACCGGGCCGTCGTGCTGGGCGACACGCTCGTCGTCGGCTCGGTGCGGGCGGTCGGGTCCTTCGCCACGGGAGAGGCTGACCCGGACGGCGGGAATGTGGAGATATCCACCTATCATCTGGGCAACGGCATGACCGGCAGGACGATCCTCCACCGCCACTTCGAGCAGGACGACCACGACGCCCCGGCGCTTCTGGTCCTCCCGGATCGGCGGATCCTGGCGCTGTACAGCAAGCACGGGCAGGATCGGAAGATCCTCTACCGCCTCAGCGAGCCGGGAGATCCGCTCCGCTGGGGCGAGGCGAAGGTGTTCGAGTCGCCCGGGAAGTCGCCCGCCCCGTTCAAGGCGGATAACGTCACCTACAACAACCCCTTCCGCCTCACCTCGGGACGGATCCTCAACTTCTATCGCGGCGTCCACCTCGACCCGAACTGGATGTTCTCGGACGACGACGGCAAGACCTGGCGGTACGGCGGGCACCTCTTCCTGGGCAAGGGGGGATACAGCCCCTACATGCGCTACGCCTTCGACGGCAAGGACACGGTCCACTTCGTGGCGACCGAGGACCACCCGCGGAATTACGACAACAGCGTGTACCACGGGTTCCTGCGCGACGGCGTGGTCCACTTCTCCGACGGCAAGGCGCTCGGCCCGGCCAGCACGACCACCGTGGCGACCGTGGCAACCTGGGACCTGACGAGGGTCTTCGCCGGAGATCCCGACCACGTCGCCTGGGTCGACGACCTGAAGCTCGGCCGCGACGGGAACCCCCGCGTCCTCTTCTCGGTGAAGCGGGACGGCCGCGGGACGCACGGCAAGGGCGGGATGGACATCCGCTTCCACCACGGACGCTGGGACGGCCGTGCCTGGCGGACCCGCGAGATCGCCCACGCGGGCTCGCGCCTCTACGCGGGCGAGAACGACTACACGGGCCTGGCCGCGTTCGACCGAAACGATCTCGATGTCGTGTACATCTCGACCGACGCCGATCCGGCCACCGGCCAGGCGCTCGTCAGCAAGGTCGACGGCCGACGCCACCGCGAGCTCTTCCGGGGGAAGACGAAGGACCCGGGCGACACCTGGCACTGGGAGCCGATCACGACGAACTCCACGGTGGACAACATCCGTCCGATCGTCCCCGCCTGGGACGACTCGCGGACGGTCCTCGTCTGGATGCGGGGCGGCTATCGCTCCAACCGCGGCGAGTGGACCACGGCCGTCGTGGCGACGGTGCTGCCAGGCCGTTGACCGCCTTCAGAAGCAGGGTGGGCACCGCCCACTGGGATGAGATCGTCGCAATCCCGGTGGGCGATGCCCACCCTACGAGACTGGCGTCGAGCTGGCCGGCGACGATGGAATGTCGCGATGCGGTCGACCCGGATCGGTACGGTGAGGATCGTGCACCGCCCGGGTCCGGACGGGGCCTCGGGCCGCTCACGCCTGGACTGTTCGGCGACGCCGCGATCCTCCGAGCAGGGCGCCGAGCGCGAGACCGGAAGCGGCCAGCGACACGATCGCGGGGGGTTCCGGGACCACCGTGAGGGTCCGGTTGCGCCCGAGCGCGACCAGGGGGTTCGAGTCCCCGAGGCCGAGGTCGAGATAGCCCTCGAACTCGGCCGCCCCCGCCAGCACGGTCCCGACCGAGAACGGGATCGAGTCGATGGTCGCGCTGAACGGCAGCCCCACGATCGTGTAGAGGGGACCGGGGAGCGCAGGCGAGGTGAGCGCCCATCTCATCGACAGGTTCGACACGTCCGCCGAGATCACCTCTCCGTTGGCGTCGCGCACGATGTTGGTCAGCTCTCCTCCGATGAACTCCAGATTCGGGGTGAGGGTGAAGGGCAAGACCGGTGAAGGGGGGACACCTTCGAAGACCCCCGTGACACTCAGGAACGGGACCGTCGTGGGATTCGACGGGTCGTTCAGGGACGGGTCGATCTGGAACGTCAGCTCTCCGACCGCCCGGTAGGCCAGGAACGGGGTCTGGTCGCCGGGATTGATCACCGTGTTCCCCAGGAGCGAGAGCTCGAAGTCCGCGACCACCCTGCTGGTGAACGTCGTGATCTCGCCGCCGAGCACGGCAGATCCCAGGATCAAGGCGGTCGACGCGATCAGGAGACGGAGGCGCATGATGTGAATCCCTTCAGAAAGGAACGAAAGTACGAGTTGTTTCGGACGGCAGATCATAGGCGCGGTCGACCCACGGTGCAACAAGCGGATCGAGGCCGGGACGAATTGAAACGGGGAGTTGTGCGACTGCTGGAGGAGGCCGGGGCTGTGAAGGACTCTGCCGCTCGCTCGATCAATCGTATGAATGAACCAATTTTAATGAATCTACCCCACGAAGACGGCCATCCAGCTCGACACGACCTGAGTCACGCCGAGGACGATCCAGCACACGCCGAGCAGCCTGCCCAGGCGGTCGAGCCAGCCGCGGTCCGGCCGCCAGCGGCCGCAGAGGGCGAGGGTCAGCCAGGAGACGGCCACGGCCAGGCCCGCCGCCCGGGGCAGGGCGAAGCAGGCCATGGCCCACCAGCTGAGCCAGTGGTGCTCCATCACCCATCCGCCGGGAGCCATCGCGTACCAGAACAGGAATCGCGGGAAGGTCGTCCCGAGGGCGAGGAAGGCCAAGACGGAGGCCAGCGCGGCAATGGCGCCGGGGCCGGGCCGGAAACGGCGGCGTCCGCTCCGCAATCGGGGCAGAGCGAGGACGCACAGGGCCAGGCTCCAGGAGAGCAACATCGGGCACGGCCAGAACGCGAGGCGCTGCGTGACGTACGCGACGACCATCTGCCACGGCTGTGCGAGGAGGCTCCGGCCGTCGACCTCGCCGTAATAGACCGCGTTCGAGGCCATGTCTTCCGACCAGAGCCCGGCCTCTGGCCCGAGCCGGGCCCCGGTGCGGAAACCAACGGTTTCCACGGAGTTTATGAGCAGCACGGGCGCGAGGGAACGGGTCAGCGCCAGGCCGCAGGCCGTGGCCGCGACCAGGATCATCGCGTGCCGGAGCATGAAGGGATCAGATCCCCTCGGCTGGCTCATGATCGATGAATCGCCCCGGCGGGGTCGATCGGGGCGTCATCCCGCTCACGCAGCCCGAGCCGGCCGGCGGCCGTGGCGTGGCGTCCGGACGCGGGGACGAGCGGGCCGACCGCGCCGAGCCCGTGTGGCGGCATGTTATGGTAGATCGCCTCGTACTGCCCGGCCGCGACCCGGTAGGTCTCGTGCCAGATGCCCACGTCGCCGCTGCTCCCGACGGACCGGTTGAAATCCAGCCAGGCCGGGACATGGTCCCGTGCCGGGTCGTGGGCGAATCGCTCGAGGTGTTCGAAGGACCGCCAGTACTGGACCACCAGCCGATTCCGCCCTCCCCGGTAGACCTGGAATCCCAGCAGTCCCGATTCGGGCCGCGTCGTCAGGTCGCGGAGCATCCGGCGCATGGCCAGCGCGATGGGCAGCCACTTGTGGACCTTCCAGGGACGGTTGACCCTCATGCCGATCAGGAAGACGACGAATTCCCCTTCAAGGGCGGCCGCCATCCGCCGCTGGATCAATGTGGGCATGATTCGGTCCTCCGGGAGCGGACGTGAGCCGCATGAAGTGAGTTCCGGATGGCTCGCCGCGAGAGCGCGGGCAAATCCCTGGAAACGCGCCGATCCTCCGGGAGCCTACGCCCTGAATCCTGCGTGGATTCCCGAGGAGTGCGAGCCTGGTGAAACAAGAACATCTGTACGAACGAAAAGACTTAGTGAATGAAAATGTGACTCAGGTTCATGGTCACGGCTCCGCCTTCCGGGCCGCAACATCCTCCGCTGCGCCCCGTGCGGGGTGGGCACCGCCCGCCGCCACGCGGCAGCCGGTCGGGAGGCAGGAGATGCCCACCTTACAGAACATTCGGGATCGAGCGTTCGTTCACCTCACCAGGTGCCATCCGCTCGGGTCGGCTTCCAGCGCGGTGTGGCCCTTGTAGCGGTCGTAGACCCTGTGCATCTCGTCGATCGAGTCGAAGTAGCCCACGATGTGGGCGGCGCCGAAGGACTCGCCGGCCTTCACGGGCTTGCCGTGGATCTCCTCGATCATGACGATGATCCCGCCGGGTCGCTGGCTGGCCCAGGCTTCATAGACAACGGACGGCTCGAGCGTCAGCCCGGCCAGCCAGGGGCCGTCCTTGCCGGTCTCCCTGTCCTTCAGGTGATAGGCCCGGATGAACTGCTTCGGCGGGTACTGCATGTCGCGGCGGTAGCCGAACTTCAGGTCGGGCGGGAAGGGCGTGAAGAACTCGCTGGAGGGGATCCGCATCCCCTCGGGGCCGCCGAGGTAGCTGAGGTAGATCTCGCTGAAGGTGTCGCCCTTCTCGTGGCGGATGCAGCCCGGCGTGTCGTTCCGCAGGAACATCTCGGGCGAGTCGTTCACGCTCTCGATCCGGTCCATCAGGACGAAGAACCGCTCTCCCCTGGGGAAGACGATCAGCTGTGTCCACTTCGAGCCGGGCTTCCGGCCCGGGGCCGCGTACTCGAACGTGTAGGTCGTCTTGATGCCGAGGAAGTCCTTGCCCCTGATGACCTCCGGCCGGACCGGCTTCATCCGGTGGCAGAGCTGCGGCCCCTCGACCATCCGCTTGCGGTGGCTGCTGCCGTGGGCCATGAGGGCATAGTGACGCTGCTCGGGATCGGTCTCGTTGGTGTACCAGGTGTAGCGGCCCACGCCGTTGCCGTCCGGGGCGATCACGTCCTTGCTCCAGGCCTCGTCGCTGCCGGCCTCCATGATCCAGTCCACGACCATCAACCCGTCGCCCACCTCATGGAAGCCGGTCTTCTTGTCGATGAACGAGTGCTTCTCGATGCCGGTCATCCACTGCCTGGGATCCTTCTTGGGGATGACGGCCTCGAGCTGCTCGGTCTCGATCTTGATCCGGCGGTCGTCCTCGGTGACCCGGGCCCAGTCCTGGCCCTGGGCGTCGTCCCGGGCGTGGCCGGGCCTCGGGGCCGCCGCGAGGAGCGTGGTGGCGAGTATCAGGCTCAGGGCAATGACCTTGAAGGGGTTCACGTCAGGAAACTCCGATGCAGAGGTTGATGAAGCGCGAGGGTGGGACGGATCGAGTGCCGAGCATCCGGAGGATCAACCAGCGATCGCTCGGGAGGAGCCGCCGGCGCTCGTCCCCGGGTCGGTCCGACCTGGTCGGCGCGACGGAGCGTCTCGCTCATCGTCCTACGCTCATGGTACGGTCCCGGTTCCCACCCGCCCCGCCTGCGGACGCTGCCCGGGCGGGGGAACGGAGTGGCGCGCGCCCGTGTGGCACCTCCTCCGGTTCGGGCTGGAACGCGGTACGAACATATCGGATCCGGATCGTGGGGGCCAGGCGCGGGGCATGCCTCGCCGCGTTTCGCGAGCGGTCTTCTCGAAGGCCACAGGGCGACGATCCCGGCTGGTCCTCGCCGCGGTCCGAGCGAATGGTTAACAGGCTCTGACAAAACCTCCCGTTACGCCTGAGTTCACACCTGCGGCCGAGGTTCTGTTAGGGCTTCTAAGGAATCTCGCCTCCGAACGTAGTTGTGGCAGGGGCCCCGCGCCCGACTCACCGCCCGCGTCTCCGGAGGAAGGAGCGACCGACCATGCGACCCGATCTCAGGCTCATGCGGCACGTGGCTGTCGGCACGCTGTTGAACTTGACCGCGATCGCCGGGTCCGGCGTCGGGGTTCCGGCCGCGGTCGGCGCCCTCGAGGCCGCCGCTCCCCCCCTGGGATCGCGGCCCGCGGCCGCCGCGAGGCTCCCGCACGGTACCGAGCACCTGCTGCGGTGGGGCAAGCCCTCGAACGGCCTGCGTGCGGCGCTGGTCATCCTCCGGCCGGCCGGCGAGCCGGAGGAGGCGGGCGAAATCCCGGAGCTCTACCTGGCGGTTCAGAACATCTCGGATGCTCCGGTCCGCTTCAAGGACACCGTCACCTCACCGAGGCTTCGCGAGCTCATCATCAAGGCCGGCGGCAAGACCCAGGGGATCATCGTGGACCCGCATCCGACGCGTACCGAGGTGGTGCTCCAGCCTCGCGAGGCGGCCGTGCTGCGCTTCTTCTCCGGGAAGGCGAAGGCTCCCGGCGGGCGCACCGCCGGTTCCCTGATGGCAGAGGACATGCTCAAGGACCCCGAGCAGACCCTGGCCGCCGAGATGCGGATCGAGGACGGCCCGGCGGGGACCTGGACCGGCAAGCTGAGGACGGGGGAGACCGGCGGGACTGCGGCCGCCGAGGCCGGGGCCAGGGCGTTCCCGCCGTCGTCCCGGCCCGATCGCTGAGCGCGTCGCGGCGATGCAGGCCGGCACGGTCCATCCCTCACCCGGAGGAACGAATTCGAACCTTCGGTCGGTCGGCAGCGTCTTTCAATCAGGGGAAGGCCGTGGGGACGGCGATCGCTTCCGCGATTGTCGGCTCCGTCGGTCTCCCGTATGATACAGTTGTGTTCGCGGCGAAAGCGATGATCGCCGTGGCGCCTGGTCCCATGGGTTGAGCCGTGAGAGCGATCGAGCGGTGAAGCTCGTCGGACCCGGGACGTGCCGCGGAGGAAAGTCCGGACTCCACAGGACGCAGTGGTGGGTAACGCCCACCGTCGGGGCTCACGAGAGTGGCCCCGATAGGGACAGTGCCACAGAGAACAGACCGCCTCGGGATCGCGCGGCCCCGGCCGCGTCGAGACTGAGGTAAGGGTGAAACGGTGAGGTAAGAGCTCACCAGCAGGCCGGGTGACCGGTCTGGCTCGGCAAACCCCACTGGGAGCAAGACCAAATAGGGGAGCAGGGCGGCACGGTCGGGGTGAGAAGACCAACCAGGGAAACCGAAGTTGCCTTCGTCACCACGCCACCGCCCACGGATCGGTCCGGTCCGTCATCGACTCCCGGGTAGGTCGCTTGAGGCGTCGGGAGACCGGCGTCCCAGAGAAATGATCATCCCTGGCCGAGCCGGGCGGCCTGGCTGCCCGACGAGGCCTCGACAGAATCCGGCTTAGGCTTCCCGCCGCGAACCTCCTTGACCCTCGGTATCCGTCGCAATCGCGGCGGATGTCGAGGGTCTTCCTTCATGGGGAGGAGCGATGTCGGCCGAGGCCTGGCGTGATGCGGGATCGAGGAAGGTCCCTCGTCCGACTTCAATCTCGTAGGGTGGGCATCGCCCACCGGGACTCCGCCGTGGCTTTCGGGTGGGCGGTGCCCACCCTACAAACTCTCCACGTCGAGGTGAATCCCGCGGCCTCAGAACGCACTGCCGGCCACGATCCGGACGTTGGCGTAGGGGCTGAACTCGGCGGTTCGGATGATGCCCTTGACGTCGAGCGACTGTTCCTTGAATTCGTGGAACGGCACCTCGTCGACATCCACGTCGCCGAGCATCTTGAGCATCTCCTGGAAGAGGCGGGGGCTGTAGTCCTTGATCTCCACGGGCACGGCGATCGACTCGATGACGAGTTCCTCGGCGACGGCCCGGACGACGTCGAGCAGGCGGGGGATGCCCTGGGTCAGGGTGAGGTCGATGACGTGGCCGTCGGTCGGCAGCGGATAGGCGGCATCGACGATGAGCAGCTCATCGGTGTGTCCCAGTTCGGCCAGCAGGGAGCAGATCGCCGGATTGAGAATGCCGCCCTTTTTCATCGCACCGCGTCCTTCCCATGCAAGACTGAAACGGCCGGCGGGGGCCCGCGTGAGCCGACATCGCGAAACGCGTCCAGGAGGCGCGATCCGGCCTGTCGCGTGGGCCCTCCGGATCCCCAGGTGCCTACACCGCCTTCGGATGGCGCTTCGGCCCGTTGACTCAACTAAAGTATAACGGTTGGGGGGGCTTCCCTCCACCCTGGATGGTGCGTCGGGGCGGGCGGCCGGGGCGAGGGGATCGGGGCGGAGACAGGACGATGCTCGGGTCCGGAGCAGGGGCGGTGCGGCGATCCTTCCGGCGGCTGATCACCGGCCTCGTGCTCGCCTGCACGGGCGTCGGGTGCACGTCCGGAGCCCCACCCCGTCGTGGCTAACCCCGACCGGACCCGACCGGCCCCGATCGACCGCGAGCCCGAGTCCGGTCGCTCGCGCCCCGAGGATCTCGGCGGCATCATCCCGTCGAGCCTCGACTCCCGGGTCGATCCCCTGCTCAGGGCCGCCGAGGGCTGGCGGCAAGCCCTCGAGCCTGGTCGCAGGGTCGTGGACCAGGTCTACCTGGTGCCCGACGTGCCGAGCTTCCTCCGGGCCATCGCCGCCTGGGACGAGCGGAGCTTCTTCCCGATCCTGATCGACGACCCGGCCTGGTCGCTCCCCTTCCTCCGCGCGTTCCGCCCGGCTCGGGTGGTGCGATTCCGCCCCGATCCGGCGGAGACCCCGGGCGCGGCGCCGGCCTCGCGGCCCGGGGCCTCCGGGGGGAGGGGAACACCCCGCGACGCATCTCGCGCTGAATGGATCGACGCGCTCCGGGCCGTTTCCCTCGCCTGGACCGGGGACGGGATCCCGGACAGAGAGCTGCCGCCGGCCACGCGGGTCCCCAGGCAGCTCGGCAAGGCTCCCCCGGGGATCGTCCTCAGCCACCCCGGCAGCCCGACGCTGGCGGCGGCCGTGGCGCTGGCCGCGGGCCGGTTCCAGCCCCTGGTCGAGCTCGAGCCGGTGGATCGTCCGCCTTCGGGCGGTCGTCCCGGGGAGAAGGCGTCGACCCTGGGATTCGCCGACGTCCTCTCGCAGGCCGAGGCCCTCGTCCTGGCGCGGCGCGTCGAGCTGCTGGCCGAGGCCGTCGCGGGGCCGAGCCGCCGGCTGGCGGACGCCTGCGACTTCCTGACCCTGGCCGGGGACTGGCCGTACCGCTATCGCAACGAGGTCGAGGGCGGCCCCGCTCGCGGCGAGCATGCCCTGGACGACCTGATCGGCCGGGTCCTTCAGGCGGAGGACGGGGGCGTGGCAACCTCGCGGAGCCGCTGGGCCTTCTGCGGGCGAATCCCGGGCGGCCCCTCCGCCGGCGTGTACCGGGCAATGTGCGCGCTGTTCCTCCAACCCGAGCGGGCGTTCCTCTGGAATACCTACGGCGGAGTCGGGATCTGGGCCTCCTACCAGATGACGGACGCCGCCATCCGGCTGGAAGGCTGCCTCGCCGGCCCCGAGCCCCCGGTCCACCGCGCGGGGGTGGAGGCGAGCCTGGCGGCCTGGCATGAGGCCCTGGACCCGACCTCGCGGTTCGGCCTGTTCCTGGTCAACTCCTCGGGCTCCCCGCGCCACTTCGCGATCGCGGGCGGGCCGGGGCGTCCGTCGGACCTGCCCCGCGGCGCCCCGGCCGTGGTCGCATTCGTCCACAGCTTCTCGGCCGCGGACCCGCTCGACGCTCAGACGCTCGCGGGCCGATGGCTCGAGAACGGCGCCTACATCTACTACGGCTCGATGAACGAGCCGTTCCTGAGCGCCTTCCGCACCCCGTCGCTCGTGGCCGAGTTCGCCGCGGCCGGATGGCCCCTCTCCGCGGCGCTCCGGGAGGGGGAGGCCGAGCCCTTCGGCCGTCCCTGGCGGCTGGTCTATCTGGGAGACCCCCTTTACACGCTGAGAAGGCCCGAGGAGGAGACTGGTCGCCCGGCGGAGCGTCTGCCTCCCGGACCCTGGCAGCCGCTGCGTTCCGGCGGACGACGCCTGCCGGGTACTCCGATCTCCCCTTCCCCCTCCACGCCCCCGGAGGATCCCCGCGGTGACGCACCGGGCCGTCTCGAGACCTGCGACGCCGAGACGATCCGGTCCCTCTGCCGCGGAGGGAGCCGACGCCCCGATCGGCGAGCCCGGCAGGCGGACCTGCTCGCGATCGACCGCCGGAAGCTGAGCCTCCCCCAGCGAGCCGTCCTGGACGAGCTGACGATCGACGCCATGCTCCATGCCGGAGACGAGCAACGGCTCCTGGAACACCTGCTGGAGCTCTCGGACGCCGAGGCGAGTCCCCGGGTCCAGATGGTGATCGAGACCCTCCTGATGGGCCGGCTGATGGCCGCGGCGGCCTCCGGATCGTTCGGATCGGCCCTGGACCTCTGGGACCGGATGATCAACCATCGCTGGCCGCCCGGCTCCCCCTTCCCGTCCGACTTCACCGAGCGCCTGGCGAACCTCCTCGGAGCCGCCCCGGCCGGCACTCGCGGGCAGTATCTCGAGCGTCTGAAGGCCGCCGCGTCCGGGCTTCGCGGCCGACCCGAGGCATCCGCCCTGCGCGAACTCGTCGCGAAGGAGCTCGAACGTCTCGGGGAGCAGGCAGCCCCCTCGGGCCGCTAGGGCCGGGATCCCGGATCGAGACAACTCGGACTTCCCGTCGTCAGACTGCTTGCCCCGACCCGCCCGGGCCGTTAAGATCGTTCTTTCAATCCGCACCGGTCCGGGTCCGGCACCCTCCGCCATCCCCGCCCGCGGCGCCGTAGCCAAGTGGTAAGGCGACGGTCTGCAAAACCGTTATACGTGGGTTCGACTCCCACCGGCGCCTCTTTCGTCCCGCCCCGAATGAGCCCGTCTCAATGTGACAAGACCCCGTCTTTTCAGCCGCGAAACGCTTCATCGTCGCCTGCTCATCCAATCGCGTCATCCCGTCTCAATCCGGCTGATCCCGACCCAAACCGGACTCCGACTGCTACCGAAAATGCTACCTGTTTGTGTCAGCCCGTTGTCACGAGTGACCCGGACCTGGCCGCCGTTGCGAATGCATGGAGTGGGCTTCCCGAGGCCGTCCGCGCTGAGATCGTGGCAATGGTCAAGGCCGCCTCGCGTCAGAGATAGGCCGGCTCCCTCGCCTGGGAGATGAGCCCAAGCAGCCAGTCTTCGTCCCGATGCACGTGGTCCCTAAGCCGGCTGCCGCGTTCGCGACGCGGGGCATGACCCGTTCGTGTACCTGCGACGTGCCGAATCGTCTGCCCGGGTCGCCCTATGGTCGTCTGGCCGAGCAGCTCCCGGGTCGCCGGGAGCTGGCAGCGCCCGCCCAAGCCCTCGCGTCAGGGGGGCGCGTGCCGGCCCCGCTGGGAAGTCGTTGGGTTACTTGAAGGCCCCGGTGAGCCCCGCTCAGGGACGATTCGGATCGGGAGAAACTCGGGATCGATCCGCTTCTTCAGCGTACGCCAATCGACACCCAGCCGCTCGCTCGCGGCGGTATAACTTCCAGTGCGCCGTAGGACCAAGGCGTAGTATTTGGCCAGGAGCGCATCCGAGGTCAGAGAACCCTCGCCGACGCTGCGGAGGAATGCCTCGGCCGGCTCGCCCGCCCCCTCCGTCTCACCCACGCCCGGCGGTTGATAATGGTTGCGAATCATCAGGTTGCGGACGCATTGTTCGAGCTCGCGAAAGTTGCCGGGCCCGGGGTAGCCGGCCTCGAGGTTACGTCCGACCCACTCGACGACGCCACCGACGATGGAGTCGACCTCGGCATCGGCCACAGGCTCAACCCCGGGGCCCTCGGACCGAAGCACGCGACGCCGGACGACGTATCGCACGATATCCGGAAGGTCCTCGGGCCGGTCGGCGAGTTGGTCTCTCAATGCCGGGGTCTTGATCACATCTGCACAGAGCCGGTAATAGAAGTCCGGGCGAAACCGGCCCGCACGCATCTCGGCGGCGAGGTCACGGTTGGTCGCGGCAATGACCTTCCCCTGGAACTCGCGAGGCACCTTCCTGGTCTCACCCACTCTCGTGTACTTCCGGTCCTGGAGGACGCGCAGGAGTTTGACCTGAATCGCCTCGTCCAGCTCTCCGATCTCGTCCAGGAAGGCGGCGTTGACCGCGCCGGGGCCACCGCACTCCTCCAGCCAGCCGGCCCGATCCGTGGCGCCACTGAAGGCCCCTCGCACGCTCCCGAACAGCTCCGATTCGATCAGGGTCGGCGCGAAGGCGGATAGGTTCAGGGCGTAGTAGCGGTTCTCGGCAAACTGTTTGCTCCTGGGATCGAACTGGGTGTAGAGCGACCGCCCGATGGCCCGGGCCACGAGTTCCTTGCCGCTCCCAGAGGGGCCGGTGATCAGCGTGGGGATGTCGACCATGTGGCGATACAGCGTCCGTATGTACCGACGCAGGTCGTGCGTGAAGATCGATTGCCAGACCGCCGCGCGCAACCGAGCGGTCGGCGACGAGCCGCCGACGATGTTCTCGAAGATTGAGTGGAACGCCCGTGAGATCTGGAAGAAGACGGCGAACAGATGCTCCGGGAGAGGCCGGAACGGGACGGTCCGGCCGGGGAGTTCGAGATATGCATCGAAGTCCGCGCGGAACGCGGGCCACCTCGCGACAGGGCCGCCCCAGTCGGGGGAGCCCATCGACGTCCTGACGGGCTCATGGACCAAGCTCAGGTGGCGATTGTAGAGCACGTAGCAGGCCAAGTCCTCGTACAGGGCGAGGTCGATCTCGGTCGCCTCATGACCGGAGCGGAGGCGCCGCCGAAGGGCGTCGGTCAGCGCCTCGGCGAGCCGATGCAGCTTCGCGACGTTGGGGAACATCACGTCGTAACTGGCATCGGAACGGACGCGGATAACAGGGCCGGCCTCGCGGAAGTCTCGGCCCAGTGCCTGGCGCTCCAGACCGATCCGCTCGGGAAGGAACGGGTTGCCGAAGGCGATCCCGGCGACCGCCTCCGCGATCCGCCGCTCGCGTGTTGAGAGGAGGGCCATGGCGCATTCATTCTCCCTACTCGGCTTTCGCACCTGCAAGGAATGCAGGAGATCCTACAAGAATTGTCATCTCCTTGCGATAACCAGCCCCTCTCTTTGTTCGCGAAGCGTCGGCAGATGTCGTTATCCATGATCCACTTATGGAAAATTTCTCGGATTGGAACGCGGTATGTATTGTTCGCCATCCGATCCGGCTGAAATGAGGTCGAAGTTTTCTACTCGGGGCCGGTGGTTCATTGAGAGGAATGGAGATCATGGTCCGAATCTCTCAGGCAGAGTACAGAAGCCGGCTCGAACGGCTCGAGTCCGCGGTGTCCGATGCCGAACTTGGAGTCTTCCTCGTCTCCTCGTTCGACAGCATCTATTACCTGACCGGGGCGGGCTTCGAACCGCTGGAGCGGCCGTTCTTCTTGGCCGTCTTCCCCCGCGGGGTCCAGAGACCGACCTTGCTGGTCCCCAGGCTCGACGCCGAGCACATGGAAAAGGCGCGAGAACGCATCGACGTGGAGATCAGGACCTACTGGGAGTATCCCTCGCCCGAGGGGCGACGGTGGATCGACGGGCTACGGGGATTGATCGGGCGGGCTAGCAGGATCGGGATCGAGCCCTCGATCCGACGGGACATTGCGGACGAGTTGCGAGACCTGACGGTCGGTGTGGCCCCGCTCGTCGAGGGGCTCCGCCTGGTCAAGTCCCCCGATGAGGTCGCGATGATACGGAGGGCCGCGAGCTATGCCGACCGAGGCGTCGACGAACTGTTAGCGGCTTCGTACCACGGCGCGACGGTCGCCGAGGGATTCGCCCGGAGCGGGGCCTTGAGCAGGGCAATCATGAGCGAGGTCGAGGACTGGGAGTTCCTCACGACGAAGGTCTTGATGGCGACCTGGGCTGCCCCGAGGAGTGTGCAGCCACACTCGATCCCGGATCTCCTGAACGACCGGCTCCGTGAGGGCCCGCACGTCGCCCTGTCGTTCTTGCGCGTGAACGGGTATGCCGCCGAGAGCGAGCGGACCTTCTTCACGGCGCCTCCTTCCCGGGAAGCGAAGCGGGCCTTCCGGGCGATGGAAGAGGCGCGGGAGATCGCCTTCCGTATGATACGTCCCGGTGTTGCCTGTGAGGAATTGGACTCTTCGGTCAACGAATTCCTCCGCGCGGAGGGATACGCGGGTGAGGAATGCCGCCTCCACCGCACGGGGCACGGGATTGGATTGGGCAACCACGAGGCCCCATGGGTCGCCGAGGGGAGCACGGACGTCCTGGCCGAGAACATGGTCATCAGCGTCGAGCCGGGCATCTACCTGAAGGGCGAGGGCGGGTTCCGCCACTCCGACACTGTCCTGGTCACTCGGGATGGCTGCGAGTGCTTGACTCGATGCCCTTTGGATATCGGATCTCTGACGATCCGAATGCGGAAGGCTGTTGACCCGAGTCAAGGATGCGTCGATCCGACGGGGCCCGATGTTGGATGATGGCGGAGATTGGCTCGACCGCAGTCGAATGAGCGCGGACCGGAGCAGCCTCGCGAACCGCCGGTTGGCAAGACGTGGTTTGCCGCACGGACACGATGATCTGGCCGCTGTTGTGGGCTCATGTCCCGAGCTTTTCGAGGCGGTTCGCGCCGGGATCGCGGCGATGGTCAGGGCCTCCTTGCCTTGGGCGGGGCGTTGGTCCGATAGCCGCACAATTCATAGAAAGCGCTGGGAATTACCGGAATTCCCGCGATTAGCTGGCCTCCGCGAAGGTGGTGTAGCGCCACACTACTCAGCGATCCCTGGGTCCCGCGCTGCGGGCCAGTCCCATAACAGCCCAGGCGCTTCCGGCGCTCGTGATGGGCGCCACGTTCTTGGCCGGCTTGCCGTCCCGGGGGTTCGGCCGCGAGTCCATCGGCCAGGACCCTTCCAGGCCCTGGGTCTTCGTCAGATACGCCTGCGCCTTCCCGATTGCATCGTCTCCCGGCTTGATCCCGGCTTCCATCAGGGCATAGAGGGCCTGGCCGGTGGCGAAGGCGTCGCTCCTGGCCCCCTGGGCCTGTCCCCAACCACCGTCGCTGTTCTGGCCTTTCCGGATCTGGTCAACGAGCGGTGACCAATCGGCTGGCTCGCGGCCGAGCCGCTTCCAGAGCAGCAGAAGCAGTGCGACGGCCTGGGGGTCATCGCCCGGCTGCGAGCCCTCCAGCCACTTCAGGCCCTTCTGGGAAGCCGCCTTGCCGACTTCTCCCAGATCGGGAGCGTTCGGTGCGGTGAGGGCCAGGAGCGCCAGGGTGGTCATCACCTCGGGCGAGGAACCGATGGGCCGCCATGGGCTGGACAGCCTCCAGGACCCATCTTCACGCTGATCCTCGATGACGGCGGAGAGCATCCTCTTCAGCCCGACTTCCATCGCCTTCGTGCCGCCTGCCTCGAATCCCAGTGCGAGCAGGAGCGGGGCCTGGTTCACATCGGGCTCCTTGCTCGGGGATCGCTTGGGATAGAGCTTCGCCGGATCATCCTTGGCAACCACCCACGTAGAAAGCTCAGTCAGCGCCTCGTCGTCGACCGTGTAGCCCAGCTTCTTTGCCTCGTTGAGGGCCCAGATCGCCATCGGGGTATGGTGGCAAGTCGCGCAGGCTCTGCTTTGCTTCCAATTCGTACTCTCCTGGGCGAGGAAGTCGAGGCCATCCCTGATGGCAGTTTTCACATCCCGTGGCGGCGTCGATGGTTCGGCGGCCGTGGCGCAGGCCGATAGAGCGAGGAGCAGATACCCGGCTGGTAAGGGGCGCATGACCGGACTCCTTGGAGAAGTCATTCCCGCGGGACAGATAGGGCTTTGCATTCGACGACGATCGTTATCCCCGTCCGGCCGGATTCAGTGGCTCGCCGCCATGCTGCTACCACGAGGTATCCGCCCCGGACGCAACCGGATTTAGCATTCTCGCATCCGATCGGCGACTCTGCCAACTGTCCCTCTTGGCTCGACTTGCTGCTGGTCACCTTGGCCACGGCGGCCTCTGCCGACGACGGAACGGCGGCCCCGAGGGTGCTGGGCCGACTGACGGGCGAGCAGCGCAGTCCGTTGGGGAAGGCCTGGGCCGACGGCAAGTACCACATTCAGCCCCTGGGCGCCTGGCACAAGCGGTCGAGGGCCGCCTACAAGATCGAGGTAGTGAGCCGCCCGGTGGGGGAGAAGGGGTTCGTGGTGCACCATCGCCGCTGGGTGGTGGAGCGGACGCTCGACTGGCTGGGCCGCTACCGGCGGAGAAGCCGGGACTACGAGTGGTCGGACGAGTCGAGCGAGGCGATGCTGAAGGTCTACTCGACCCATTGGATGCCCAAGCCATCGCGACCCGATCGGTCGACGAAGCCCATGCCGTTCAAACACCGAGAATTACAGCCAAACATTTCCGGATCGCCTCTTAACTCGACTTGTGCACCTTTTCGGAGCCTGTGAACGCCTTGTTTTCCAGGGTTCCCGCGACGGGGGGCCGGATTTCTGCACACCAGCGGGTGATCAGGGGTGTTCCGAAAGTCGAGATCACCCGGATCTTCAGGCATTTCCGGTCGATCGATCCCCGAAAAGGTGCACACGTCGAGTTTAAGCGATGGCTCCACCGTGGGCCGAATGCGGTCCACGAAACCGATATACGTGGGTTCGACTCCCACCGGCGCCTCTTCCGTCAGGACGCATATCAAACCGCCAGGAACTGGCAACGTCCCCTTCCTGCCCGGCCGAATCCCCCTCGGCATCAGCTCATCCAGGTTCATCGTCGCGCCGGGGTAGGCCGCGAAACGTGCCCGCCTGTCCGCCGGCGGTCTCCCGGCTGCGACTCCCGGTTGGCGAGTCGTGCGTCCGGACCGAACCGCTTTCGTGCGGGCATGGCCCAGCGGGCCCGAGATGATCCACGCCGCCGACCCGACAATGGCCGAGGCCGCGCTCTGTCTCGGGGCTCGGGGCCGGACCCCGATTCAGCCCTCGGACCCGGCGGCGCCGACGTGGCGGGCCGTGCGTCGCGAGGGGCGAAGGATCATCGTCGGGGTGACGGCGACGGGAGACTCCTCGGCCCGGTCGCGGGCAGCTTGGAACGCGCCTGGTATACGAAGTTCTACTCTTCTGCGGGACGACGTGAACGGCTAAGATCGGACGGTGAAGAATCCATGGACGTGATTCATGAATTGTTCTTAATGAACGTTCGTTGGGGGCCGCATTCTCCGAGGGCGGCCTTGAGGGGTCCAGGTATCACCCGGCATTTCCAACCTCGCCGTGGGGTTCGCTCGGGGACCGCGAAGTCGGCGTCCGGTCGCCTGACGTCATTACCATCGACGGCTAACAGATCCGTATCGTTGGGCGGTTGTCGATTCTCCGGTTCCTGTCTGTCCTTGGGAACACACTTTTTTCCGGAGGGCCCGCGGACGACGCTCCGTTTGCGACGACTTCCGCAGGTTGTTGATGAGTCGAGGGGATCCGCCACCGGGTGCCGCTCGCAGCCCGGGGGCCAACTCAGCACGGCAATGATGAGGCTTTAGAGCGATCCGCGATGCGCCGTCGGATGAGCGTCCCTGTCCCGATCACGCCACGGCTGTCCACCCCGAAGTCCAATCATGAAAGAAAAATCAGAAATCCCCCCTCGCGACATGACCGGATTCCCGCCCCATGACAATGGAGATCCTGCCGGGGCGACGGCTGTGGCTGCTCAGTGGGACGAGTCGCAGGAGGCGCGCTCCCGCCAGGTTTTGAAGGCGTTCGTGGCCTTCCGCGACGGGGATTTCTCGGTTCGCCTGCCCGCGGACTGGCCGGGCATCGACGGTCGTATCGCCGAGACGTTCAATCAGGCCATCGCCCGGGAGGAGAGCATTTCTCGGGAGGTCCGGCGGCTCAGCGAGACGGTGGGGAAAGAGGGCCGCCTGAAGCAGCGAATGTCGCTGCCCGGCGCGGTCGGCGACTGGGCCGTGAAGGTGGATTCCATCAACACCCTCCTCGACGACCTGGTGCGGCCCACCGTCGACGTCGCGCGGACCATCGGTGCGGTGGCCAAGGGTGACCTGAGCCAGTCGATGGACCTGGAGGTGGACGGACGCGCGCTCAAGGGCGAGTTCCTGCGATCGGCGAAGCTGGTGAACTCGATGATCGATCAGCTCTCGGTCTTCACCTCGGAGGTGACGCGGGTGGCGCGGGAGGTGGGCACCGAGGGCAAGCTCGGCGGCCAGGCGCACGTGTCGGGCGTATCTGGCGTGTGGAAGGACCTCACCGAATCCGTGAACCGGATGGCCGGCAACCTCACGGCGCAGATGCGGAACATCGCCGAGGTGACCATCGCCGTGGCCAACGGCGACCTCTCCAAGAAGATCACCGTCGACGTCCGCGGCGAGATCCTCCAGCTCAAGGAGGCGATCAACACGATGGTGGACCAGCTCCGGTCATTCGCGTCGGAGGTGACGCGGGTGGCGCGCGAGGTGGGCACCGAGGGGCGGCTCGGCGGCCAGGCAGTAGTGCCCGGAGCGGGGGGCACGTGGAAGGACCTGACGGATTCGGTGAACGCCATGGCGTCGAACCTCACCGCGCAGGTCCGCAACATCGCGGCGGTGACGACCGCCGTGGCGCGCGGGGACCTGTCGCGCAAGATCACGGTGGACGTCAAGGGGGAGATCCTCGAGCTGAAGGAGACCATCAACACCATGGTCGACCAGCTCAACGGATTCTCATCGGAGGTCACGCGCGTGGCGCGCGAGGTCGGCACCGAAGGGTCCCTGGGCGGGCAAGCCGTGGTGCCCGGCGTCGCGGGCACGTGGAAGGACCTGACGGATTCGGTGAACTCGATGGCGTCGAACCTGACGGCGCAGGTGCGGAACATCGCCGAGGTGACCACGGCCGTGGCCCGGGGCGACCTGTCGCGCAAGATCACCGTGGATGTGAAGGGCGAGATCCTCGAGCTCAAGAACACGATCAACACGATGGTCGATCAGCTCAACGGCTTCGCCTCGGAGGTGACGCGGGTGGCGCGGGAGGTGGGGACGGAGGGCAAGCTCGGCGGCCAGGCGGAGGTGCGCGGCGTCGCGGGCACATGGAAGGACCTCACCGACAACGTCAACTCCATGGCCTCCAACCTCACCGGCCAGGTCCGCAACATCGCCGAGGTCACCACGGCCGTGGCCAACGGCGACCTCTCCAAGAAGATCACCGTCGACGTCCGCGGCGAGATCCTCGAGCTCAAGAACACCATCAACACGATGGTCGACCAGCTCAACTCGTTCGCCGGCGAGGTGACGCGGGTGGCGCGGGAGGTGGGGACGGAGGGCAAGCTCGGCGGCCAGGCGGAGGTGCGCGGCGTGGCCGGGACCTGGAAGGACCTCACCGACTCGGTCAACGCCATGGCCACCAACCTGACGGCGCAGGTCCGCAACATCGCCGAGGTGACCACGGCCGTGGCCAACGGCGACCTCTCCAAGAAGATCACCGTGGACGTCCGCGGCGAGATCCTCGAGCTCAAGAACACGATCAACACGATGGTCGATCAGCTCAACGGCTTCGCCGGAGAGGTCAGCCGCGTGGCGCGCGAGGTCGGCACCGAGGGCAAGCTCGGCGGCCAGGCCCAGGTCCCGGGCGTGGCCGGGACGTGGAAGGACCTCACCGACAACGTCAACTCCATGGCCTCCAACCTCACCTCGCAGGTCCGCAACATCGCGAACGTGGCCACCGCGGTCGCCAGCGGCGACCTCTCCAAGAAGATCACCGTGGATGTGAAGGGGGAGATCCTCGAGCTCAAGAACACCATCAACACCATGGTCGACCAGCTCAACTCGTTCGCCGGCGAGGTGACGCGGGTGGCGCGGGAGGTGGGCACCGAGGGCAAGCTCGGCGGCCAGGCGGAGGTGCGCGGGGTGGCCGGGACGTGGAAGGACCTCACCGACTCGGTCAACGCCATGGCCACCAACCTGACGGCCCAGGTGCGGAACATCGCCGAGGTGACCACGGCCGTGGCCAACGGCGACCTCTCCAAGAAGATCACCGTCACCGTCCGCGGCGAGATCCTGGCCCTCAAGAACACGATCAACACGATGGTCGACCAGCTCAACGGCTTCGCCTCCGAGGTCTCCCGCGTGGCGCGCGAGGTCGGCACCGAGGGGCGACTCGGCGGCCAGGCGGAGGTCGAGGGGGTGGCCGGGACGTGGAAGGACCTCACCGACAACGTGAATTTCATGGCGTCCAACCTCACCGGCCAGGTCCGCAACATCGCCGAGGTGACCACGGCCGTGGCGCGCGGGAACCTGTCGCGCAAGATCACGGTGGACGTGCGCGGCGAGATCCTCGAGCTCAAGAACACCATCAACACGATGGTCGACCAGCTCAACGGCTTCGCCTCCGAGGTCTCCCGCGTGGCGCGCGAGGTCGGCACCGAGGGCAAGCTCGGCGGCCAGGCGGAGGTCGAGGGGGTGGCCGGGACGTGGAAGGACCTCACCGACAACGTCAACTCCATGGCCTCCAACCTCACCTCGCAGGTCCGCAACATCGCCGAGGTGACCATCGCCGTGGCCAACGGCGACCTCTCCAAGAAGATCACCGTCCCCGTACAGGGCGAGATCCTGGAATTGAAGGAGACCATCAACACGATGGTCGAGCAGCTCCGCTCGTTCGCCTCGGAGGTGACGCGGGTGGCGCGGGAGGTGGGCACCGACGGCAAGCTCGGCGGCCAGGCCCAGGTCCCGGGCGTGGCCGGGACGTGGAAGGACCTCACCGACAACGTCAACTCCATGGCCTCCAACCTCACCGGCCAGGTCCGCAACATCGCCGACGTGGCGACGGCCATCGCCAAGGGTGACCTGTCGCGCAAGATCACAGTGGATGTGAAGGGCGAGATCCTCCAGCTCAAGGAAACCATGAACACGATGGTCGAGCAGCTGGGCGCCTTCGCCTCGGAGGTGACGCGGGTGGCGCGGGAGGTGGGCACGGAGGGCAAGCTCGGCGGCCAGGCCCAGGTCCCGGGCGTGGCCGGGACGTGGAAGGACCTCACCGACAACGTCAACTCCATGGCCTCCAATCTCACCGGCCAGGTCCGCAACATCGCCGAGGTGACCATCGCCGTGGCCAACGGCGACCTCTCCAAGAAGATCACCGTCGACGTCCGCGGCGAGATCCTCCAGCTCAAGGAGACCATCAACACGATGGTCGAGCAGCTCCGCTCGTTCGCCTCGGAGGTGACTCGGGTGGCCCGCGAGGTCGGCACCGAGGGGCGGCTCGGCGTGCAGGCGGTCGTCCCTGGGGTGGCCGGGACGTGGAAGGACCTCACCGACTCGGTCAACACGATGGGCTCGAACCTCACGGCGCAGGTGCGGAACATCGCCGAGGTGACCACGGCCGTCGCCAGGGGCGACCTGTCGCGCAAGATCACGGTGGACGTGAAGGGCGAGATCCTCGAGCTCAAGAACACCATCAACACCATGGTCGACCAGCTCAACTCGTTCGCCGGCGAGGTGACGCGGGTGGCGCGCGAGGTGGGGACGGAGGGCAAGCTCGGCGGCCAGGCCCAGGTGCGCGGCGTCGGCGGGACGTGGAAGGACCTCACCGACAACGTGAATTTCATGGCCTCCAACCTCACCGATCAGGTCCGCGGGATCGTGAAGGTGGTGACGGCCGTCGCCGACGGGAACCTGCGTCAGAAGCTCACCGTTCAGGCCAAGGGGGAGGTCGCCGCGCTCGCCGAGACGATCAACAACATGACCGACACGCTCGCGACCTTCGCCGAGCAGGTCATCAGCGTGGCGCGCGAGGTCGGCGTGGAGGGGCGCCTCGGCGGCCAGGCCAGCGTCCCCGGCGCGGCCGGCTCGTGGCGCGACCTCACGGACAACGTGAACCTGCTGGCCGGCAACCTGACCACCCAGGTCCGCGCCATCGCCGAGGTCGCGACCGCGGTGACGCAGGGGGACCTGACGCGCTCGATCCAGGTCGACGCGAAGGGCGAGGTGGCCGAGCTGAAGGACAACATCAACACGATGATCGCCAACCTGCGCGAGACGACCGAGCGCAACCAGGAGCAGGACTGGCTGAAGACCAACGTCGCCCGCTTCACCAGCATGCTCCAGGGGCAGCGCGACCTGTTCACCGTCGCCCAGATGCTCCTGGCGGACCTCGTCCCGCTGGTCCAGGCGCAACAGGGGGCCATCTACCAGATGTCCGTCAAGGATGAGGGGGAGCCGGAGCTGGGGCTGCTGGCCGGCTACGCGCAGCGGCCGGGCCAGCCGGATTGCATCCTGCTCGGCGAGGGGATCGTCGGCCAGTGCGCCGTGGAGAAGCAGCGGATGCTCCTGAACGACGTGCCGCCGGACTACACGCGGATCTGCTCGAGCCTGGGGGACGCCCCGCCGTCGAGCATCGTCGTGCTCCCCCTCCTCTTCGAGGGGCACGTCAAGGCCGTCATCGAGCTGGCCTCGCTCAAGCCGTTCACCTCCACGAACCTCACCTTCCTGGACCAGCTCACGACGAGCATCGGCGTCGTCCTCAACACGATCGAGGCGACGATGCGCACCGAGGGCCTGCTCAAGCAATCGCAGCAGTTGACGGTCGAGCTCCAGTCCCGCCAGAGCGAGCTCCAGCAGACCAACGAGGAGCTGGGGACGAAGGCGAGGCTGCTCGCCGCCCAGAACGCCGAGGTCGAGCTGAAGAACAGGGAGGTGGAGCAGGCCCGCCGCGCGCTGGAGGAGAAGGCCGCGGAGCTCGCGCTCACCTCCAAGTACAAGTCCGAGTTCCTCGCCAACATGTCGCACGAGCTGCGCACGCCCCTGAACTCCATCCTCATCCTCAGCCAGCACCTGGCCGACAACGCGGGCGGCAATCTCGTGGCCAAGCAGGTCGATTTCGCCCGGAACATCCACTCGTCCGGCACGGACCTTCTCAACCTCATCAACGACATCCTCGACCTCTCGAAGATCGAATCCGGGACCGTCACCGTCGAGGCCGAGGAGATCTCGTTCGCCGGCCTGCGCGACACCATCGATCGCAACTTCCGGCACGTGGCCGAGAACAAGAACCTGCCCTTCAACGTGCAGTTCGACGCGGAGCTCCCGCGGGTGCTGATCAGCGACTCGAAGCGGCTCCAGCAGATCCTCAAGAACCTGATCTCCAACGCGGTCAAGTTCACCTCGCAGGGGCACGTCAACGTGCGGGTCGGCTTCGCCACGTCGGGCTGGAGCGTCGACCACCCCGTGCTGAGCAAGTCGCAGAAGGTCGTCGCGTTCGCCGTCGAGGACACGGGCATCGGCGTGGCGCCCGAGAAGCAGCGGCTGATCTTCGAGGCGTTCCAGCAGGCCGACGCCGGGACCTCCCGCAAGTACGGCGGCACCGGCCTGGGCCTGGCCATCAGCCGCGAGCTGGCCGCGCTGCTGGGCGGCGAGATCCGCCTCGCCAGCGTCCACGGCGAGGGCAGCACCTTCACGCTCTACCTGCCCCTCCACTACGCCGGGCCCAACGCGCCGAACGGCTGGGCGGTCGCCCGGGGCGAGGGCGATCCGGCCCGGGCCTCCGCGTCTCGGGTCCTGTCGGTCGCGCGAGAGGAGTACATCCCCGACGACCGCGAGAGCATCGTGGAGGGCGACCCGGTGCTGCTGGTCATCGAGGACGACCCGCACCAGGCACGGATCGTCCTGGGCCTGGCCCGCGACACGGGCTTCAAGGGCATCGTGGCCACCAGGGGAGCGGCGGGCCTTTCGCTCGCCCGGCAATTCCGACC
This sequence comes from Isosphaeraceae bacterium, assembly GCA_046349995.1. GTDB lineage: Bacteria > Planctomycetota > Planctomycetia > Isosphaerales > Isosphaeraceae > Aquisphaera. Next base: position 50,603 of record JAXMBE010000009.1, read on the forward strand.
GGACGCGATCTCCCTGGACATCTTCCTGCCCGACATGCTCGGCTGGACGGTGCTGAACAACCTCAAGTTCGACCCGGCCACGCGGCACATCCCGGTGCAGATCTACACGGTCGACGAGGAGCGACAGTCGGTGCTCGCCCGCGGGGCGTTCTCCTACCTCGTCAAGACGCCGACCACCGAGGGCGTCAAGTCCGCACTGGAGCGCCTCAAGGCCTTCATCGCCCCCCGCACCAAGCGGCTCCTGGTCGTCGAGGATAACGAGATCGAGCGCCAGTCGGTCGCCGAGCTGCTGGGGCACGACGACATCGAGCTCACGGCCGTCTCCACCGGGGCCGAGGCGCTCGAGGTCCTGCTCGGGCGGCCGTACGACTGCGTCGTGCTCGACCTGCGGCTGCCGGACATGAGCGGCTTCGAGCTGCTGGAGGCGTTCCGCGTGGAGCCGGCCCTGCACGACATTCCGGTCGTCGTCTTCACCGGGAAGGACCTCTCCCCCGAGGAGGAGGCACGCCTCAAGTCCATGGCCAAGAGCATCGTGCTCAAGGACGTCCGGTCGCCCGAGCGGCTCCTGGACGAGACGGCGCTCTTCCTCCACCGCGTCGTCGCAGAGCTCCCGAAGGAGAAGCAGGCGATGCTCGATCGACTCCACGGCTCCAACGAGATCCTCCACGGCCGCAAGGTCCTGGTCGTGGACGACGACGCCCGGAACATCTTCGCCCTCACCTCCCTCCTCGAGAGGCACGAGATCGAGGTCGTCAGCGCCACCAACGGCCGGGACGCCATCGGCCTGATCCACAGGACGCCGGAGCTGAGCATGGTCCTCATGGACATCATGATGCCGGAGATGGACGGCTATCAGACGATCGCCGAGATCCGCAAGGACCCCCGCTTCCGCACGCTGCCGATCCTGGCGCTGACCGCGAAGGCCATGAAGGGGGACCGGGAGAAGTGCCTCGACGCCGGGGCGTCCGACTACATCTCCAAGCCCGTCAACACCGACCAGCTGATGTCGCTGATGCGCGTCTGGCTGTTCCGGTGAACGCGACGCGGCTCCCATCGGGAGATCAAATCACATGAGTATCGATCAAATGTCATCGCTCGACGATCATGGCCTGGACGCCCCTCGCCGCGACCCCTGCGCCGCGGGCGCGGCCCCCCCGGCAGACTCGCCCGGCGACGATCCGATCAACATCCTGATCGTGGACGACGAGCCGAGGAACCTGACCGTCCTGGAGAGCGTCCTGGACGGCCAGGGCTACCGCCTTGTCCGCGCCGAATCCGCCGAGCAGGCCCTGCTGGCCCTCGTGATGGAGGAGTTCGCCCTCCTCGTGGTCGACATCCACATGCCGGGGATGAGCGGCTTCGAGCTCGCGGGCATGATCAAGCAGCGCAAGAAGACCGAGGGGATACCGATCATCTTCCTCACCGCCTACTACAGCGAGGACCGGCATGTGATCGAGGGCTACAACACCGGGGCGGTCGACTACCTCCACAAGCCGATCAATCCCTCGATCCTCCGCTGCAAGGTCGCCGTGTTCGCGGAGCTGTACCGCCAGGGCCGGGAGAGCGCCAGGGCCAACCGCCTGCTCCTCCGCGAGGTCTCCGCCCGACGGCACGCCGAGGAGCAGCTCCGCCAGCTGAATGATGACCTGGAGCGCCGGGTGGCGGAACGCACCGACGAACTGGTCCAGGTGAACACCGCCCTGAGCGAGAGCGAGCGGCGGCTGCGCCTGGCCCTGAAGGCGAGCCGGACGGAAGTCTGGACCTGGGAACTCGCGACGGATCGGTTCACGTGGTCGGACGAGAGCGAGACGCTCCGGACCTTCCGGCTCGGGGCTTCCGCCGGCAAGCTCGAGCGATTCAGGCAACTCGTGCACGAGGACGACCGGGGACGGGTCTTCGAGGCCCTCCAGGACGCGATCAGCCGCGGCGCGCCCTATCAATGCGAGTTCCGCATGGTGCGCCCCGACGGAGAGGTTCGCTGGGTGACGAACCTCGGGGTCGTCCAGTACGACGAGGCCCGTCAGCCCGCGGCGATGATCGGCACGATCACGGACGTGACCGATCGGAAGCGCGCCGAGGAAGCCCTGCGGCAGGCCGACCGGCGGAAGGACCAGTTCCTGGCCACGCTGGCCCACGAACTCCGAGGCCCGCTCGCTCCCCTGCGGACCGGGCTCCACGTGCTCGGCAACTCGCCGGAGCCCGCCGTCTCGGCCCGCATCCGAGACATGATGGAGCGTCAACTCTCCCACATGGTCCGACTGATCGACGACCTGCTGGACGTCTCCCGGATCACCAGCGACAAGTTCACGCTCCAGAAGCAGTGCGTCTCGCTGCAGGAAGTCACCGAGACCGCCGTCGAGGCCAGCCGCCCCCTCATCGAGGCGTCGGGGCATCACCTGACGATCGCGTCGCCGGAGGAGCCCGTCTGGCTGGTCGCCGACCCGACCCGGCTCGCCCAGTTGATCAGCAACCTCCTCACGAACGCTGCGAAATACACCCCCGAGGCGGGCCGCATCGGGCTGGCGTCCTCCACGGAGGGCGGGGACGTCGTGATCCGCGTCTCGGACACCGGGCTCGGCATCCCGCCCGCGATGCTGGACCGGGTCTTCGAGATGTTCACCCAGGTGAACCGGACCCTCGACCGCGCCCAGGGGGGGCTCGGCGTCGGACTCGCCCTGGTGAAGCGTGTCGTCGAATTGCACGGGGGAACGATCGCCGCGGAGAGCCCCGGCGTCGGGATGGGGACCACGTTCACGGTCCGAATCCCGCTGGTCGAGGTCCCCCCGAGCCTTCGGGAGCCGCCGTCAATGCCCGGGCCGGTGTCGGCCGGGCACTCGACCGCCTGCCGCCGCGTGCTGGTCGTCGATGATAACGTGGACTCGGCGCAGACCTTGACGACGCTGCTCCAGCTCAGCGGACACGAGACCAGGACCGCCCACGACGGCCCGGATGCCCTTGAGGTGGCCCACTCGTTCAGGCCCGAGGTGGTCTTCCTCGATATCGGGCTCCCCAGGATGGACGGTTACGAGGTGGCGAGGAGGCTACGGGCGGATGGGTCGCTCGGCGGGGTCGTTCTCGTCGCCCTTACAGGCTGGGGGAGCGAGGAGGACAAGCGGAAGTCGAGGGAGGCCGGGTTCGACTTCCACCTGACCAAGCCCGTGGAGCACACGGCCCTGGTGCGCATCATCGACGGCGTTCGTGCGAGCGGAAGAGAGCCGCCCTCTCCGGAGCCTGCCGCGGCAGAGGTCTGAGTGAGACAACGAGCGGAGCGGCCAGGCCGGTTCGGTCGTGAGCTGCGCAGCGACCCCAATCGAGGATGTGGTGTGCTCCCCAGCGCGCCGGGGAACGCCATCGGCGTGGATGATGTCGGGGGGATGCGGGCCGCGCCGCGGTCGGGGGCGATTCGATCCTCGTGACGCACGCCCGCTCCGCGGTCGACTGCGGCCGCTACCACCGCACTCCGCCGGCCGCTACGATGAAACCGTGACGACTCCCGGGCTCGCCCGCACAGCGAGGTGCAGCCGGCGAGTGGATGGACCGATTCTCGATCAGGATCCCGCTCATGAGACGATCTGCGACCCTCGCCTGCCTCCTCTGGAGCGGGCTCGCCTTGATGGCCGTCGGTGAGGAGCCCCTGCCCACGCTCCGCCAGGTCCCCTTCACGGACGTGCAGATCCGCGACGAGTTCTGGAGCCCGAGGCAGGAGATCAACCGCACGGTCTCGATCCCCCTGAACTTCGAGATGCTCGAGAAGTCGGGCAACATCAAGAACCTCGAACTGGCCGCGGCCCGGGCCAACGACGGGTTCAGCGGGCCGGTCTTCATGGACTCCGACGTCCACAAGGCCCTCGAGGCGGCCTCGTACTCGCTGGCCACCCACCCCGACCCAGAACTGGCGAGGCGGATGGACGCGATCATCGACAAGCTCGCCAGGGCCCAGCAGGCCGACGGTTACCTGAACAGCTACTACACGGTCAAGGAGCCCGGCCGGCGCTGGACCAACCTGAGGGACAATCATGAGCTCTACTGCGCAGGCCACATGATCGAGGCGGCGGTTGCCCACTACAAGGCCACCGGCAAGACCAACTTCCTGGACGTCGCCAGGAAGCTGGCCGACCACATCGACGCCACGTTCGGCGTCGGCAGGCGGATGGGCTACTGCGGCCACCCCGAGATCGAGCTGGCGTTGATCAAGCTCTGGCAGGCGACCGGCGAGAAGCGGTACTTCGACCTGGCCCGGTTCTTCATCGAGAACCGCGGCCGCAAGTTCTTCGCGGAGGAGCACCACACGCCGCTGGACCAGTACGACGGCACCTACTGGCAGGACGACGTGCCGATCTGCGACCACAAGAACATCAAGGGCCATGCGGTCCGGGCGGCCTACCTGCTCAGCGGCGCCACCGACGTCGCCGCCGAGACGAAGGACGGCGCGCTGCTTAAGATGATCAGCCGCGTCTGGCGGAACACGACGCAGAGGAACATGTACATTACGGGAGGCATCGGCCCGAGCGCCTCGAACGAGGGGTTCACGCACGACTACGACCTGCCCAACCTGACGGCCTACCAGGAGACGTGCGCCTCGGTCGCACTGGCCCAGTGGAACCACCGACTCGCCCTCCTGTACGGCGACGCCAGGTTCGCCGACGTCTTCGAACGCTCCCTCTACAACGGCGTGCTGGCCGGGGTCTCGCTCGACGGCAAGCGGTTCTTCTACGTCAACCCGCTGGAGAGCCAGGGGAGGCATCACCGCTCTCCCTGGTTCGGCTGCGCCTGCTGCCCGCCGAACGTGGCGCGGACGCTCGCCTCGCTGGGCGGCTACGCCTACGCCGCCGGCGACGACGCCCTCTGGGTGAACCTCTACATCCAGGGCTCGGCGAAGGCGAAGATCGGCAACCGTGACGTGACGCTGAACGTCGAGACGGATTATCCCTGGGACGGCAAGGTGGTGCTCAGGCCCGAGCTGGAGCAGCCGGCGAAGTTCGCGCTGCGGCTGCGGGTCCCCGGCTGGTGCGAGGGGGCGACGGTCTCGGTCTGCGGCGAGGCGGTGGCGAGTCCCCGGGTCGAGCGAGGCTACTTCGTGCTCGACCGCGAGTGGAAGCGGGGCGACGCGGTGGAGCTGAACCTGCCGATGCCGGTCCGGAGGATCGCCGCCAACCCGCACGTGAAGGCGGACCTCGGCCAGCTCGCCATCCAGCGCGGGCCGCTGGTCTACTGCCTGGAGTCGTGCGATCAGCCGGAGCCGCTCGACGCGCTGGTCCTGCCGCGCGAGGCGGAGCTGACCGCGGAGAAGCGATCGGACGTCCTCGGCGGGGTCGTGGTGGTGAAGGGCATGGCGAGCGAGTCGGCCGAGCTGGACTGGTCCGACGCGCTCTACCAGGCCGTCCCCCCGGCGAAGAAGGTGCCGGTCACGGCGATCCCCTACTACGCCTGGGACAACCGCAAGCCCGGCCCGATGAAGGTCTGGCTGCCCAGCGAGCCCCGGACCCCGCCGGCGGGCGGGCCCGAGACCCGGGCGAAGGTGACGCTGTCGTTCGTCAGCGGCAATTGCCAGCCCTGGGGCGTCAACGACGGGCTTGAGCCGCAGAGCAGCGGCGAGCAGCCCTCGGCCCTCTGCCACTTCTGGCCCCACTCGGGAACGAAGGAATGGGTCCAGTACACCTGGAAGAAGCCCATCACGGTCAAGGGGTCGAAGGTCTACTGGTTCGACGACACCGGCCGGGGCGCCTGCCGCCTGCCGTCCTCGTGGAAGCTTGAATACCTCGACGGCCAGGACTGGAAGCCCGTCGCCGCCGCGGCCGAGTACGCCGTCAGGAAGGACGCCTGGTGCAACGTGCCCTTCGCCCCCGTGAAGACCACCGCCTTGCGCCTCTCGCTCCAGCTCAAGGACCGCTGGGCCGCCGGGATCCACGAGTGGAAGGTCGACGAGGGCGAGGAGGACTGAACCAGGGTCCGCTGCATCAACGCTCTCCTCCGCGGCCTCCGCCCCCGCAACGACGGTGGCGGAGGCCGTCTTCAATTCGATCAAGGATCGAAACCAGATCAGGACGGAGCCCAGCCTCAACCCCGGGAACCCTGGTTGGTTATCGGCTCATCGGAAATGCTGCCGACGGGTTGATCGCGGAGGTGCCTGTCGAAGAACTGGCGGATGCGCTTCGGCACCTCGGGGCTGCGGAAGCCGCCGTGGCCCGCGCCCTGGATGGGCACGAAGTGGCACTCGACGCCGGCCGCCTTGAGCGCCTTCGCCAGCCGCTCGGACTGGCTGAACGGGACGGCCGGGTCGTTGGTGCCGTGGAGGATCAGGAAGGGCGGATCCTCCTTCGAGACGTACGTGATCGGCGAGGCGGCCCGGGCCCGGTCCTTGTGCTCCGGAAGGGCGCCCCCGATCAGGAGCGACTCGGGCGAATCGGGGTCGTCGTGCGTCCCGCCCATCGCCAGGAAGTCGATCGGGCCGAACTCGTCGACCACGCACCGGACCTTGCTGCTGGTGGATCGGTGCGGGCCGACCTCGCCCTCAAGGGCCTCGTTGCCGCCCGATGTCCCGAGCATGGCGACGAGATGCCCGCCCGCCGAGGCGCCGATCACGCCGATGCGGTCCGGATCGATGCCGTACTTCGCGGCGTTGGCGCGGACCCAGCGGATCGCGGCCTTGCAGTCGTGAATCTGGGCGGGCCAGAGAGCCTCGCCGCTGAGGCGATAGTGGATCGAGACGGCCGCGTACTCTCCGCCAGCCACGAGGGGGAGGATCTCGGAGACGCCCATGTTCTTGTTGCCCATGCGGAAGGCCCCGCCGTGGATGTTCACGATCACCGGCAGCGGGCCGGCGGCCTTCGGGCTTTTCGGCAGGTAGAGGTCGAGGGTCTGCCGCGGGTTGGTTGTGCCGGCGTAAGGGATGTCGCGCTCCACGCGGACGGTCTCCGGCACGGTCAGGCGGCCGCCTCGTCCGCCGGGAGGCTGGGCGAGGGCCCCGGTCGCGGGCAGAAGGAGCGAGAACGCGAACGCGATCACGCTCCAGAGTGTTCGGCGTTTCATCGATCGATCTCCGGAAAGTGTCGAGAGCATCCCAGGTCGTGGCGGTGCGCCGCCCGGCGGCAATCACGTTTGCTCCTCGGTCCGGGGTGTCACCGCTTCTTGAGGGTGATGCCGATCCCCGCGCCCTCCATGAGCACGAAGGAGGTGTCGAGGTCGGGGTTCGTCGTGATGGCCTCGATGTACTTCGGATTGGGAGCCGGGCGCCGCATGTTGTGGGCCAGGATCAGGCCGCCGGGGCGGACCAGGGGCAGCAGCTCCTTCAGGTAGGCCGCATAGCCTTCCTTCTCGGCGTCGATGAAGAGGACGTCGATCGGTTCCTTGTTCTTCGGGGCCGTCTGGTGGGCGTCGCCCTCCGTGATCACGATCAGGTCCTCGACGCCCGCCTTCTTGAAGTTCTCGCGGGCGACGGCGATGCGGCCGGGGTCGATGTCGTAGGTGTAGAGCTTGCCGCCGGTCTTGCGGAGGGCCAGCGAGAACCAGAGCCCCGACTCGCCGGTCGAGGTGCCGAGCTCGACGACCCGCCTGGCGCCGATGGCCTCGGTGAGCTGCCGCAGGAGGCGGCCGTCGGCCGTCGAGACGTTGGCGTAGCGCTCGCCCTTCCGCGCGGCGTTGAGCGCGTCGAGGATCCGCTTCTCGCCCTCGTCCCTGGGCAGCGGCGGCTTCTCCAGGCCGCTGATGCTCTCACCGGGGGGCCTGCCGTCCCCCCGCCCGCCGCGTTCGCGGCCGGGTGGCTGGGCGCCCGCGGCCGACAGCCAGACGAGGAGGATGCCGAGGGATCCGAGGAAGGAGAGTGTTCTCATGGTCGGGCACTCCTGATGAACATCGGGGAAGCTCGTCGTTCGATCATGACCGGTGCGCGGCCTCGCCGCGAGGGCATGAGGACGAGGCACCTGAGGTGCGTTGCCGGAGGCGGCCGGGCCCTCCCTCACGAGGGTCGAGCCGCCCCGGGGGCCCGCCCGGGCGCCGGCCCCATCGCGCGGGTGATCCGGCCGAGATAGCCGAGGAACGTCTCCAGCTCCTCCGGCCCGAACAGCCCCTCGAGCTCCCTCTGGAACGTCACGTTGGACTCCCAGAGCGAGCGCTGGGTGGACGCCCCGCGTTTCGTCAGCGAGACGGCCCGGGCGCGGCCGTCGGTCGAGTGCGGCTGGCGGGCCACGAGCCCGTGGCCCTCGAGCCGCCCGAGGATCGCACGCAGCGTGTTCGGGTCGCAGTGGCAGCGCCGGGCCAGCTCCTGCTGGGTCATCGGCCCGGCGTTCGCCAGCGCCGTCAGGGCGACGTACTGGTCGGCCGTCAGCCCGTGGCGGGCGAAGTTGGAGTTCGCCTTCCGGTGCATCGACAGGTAGGCGCGACGCAGGTGCATCGAGAAATCGTCGCCACGAGCATCCATGGCATCCCCCGCCGGCATTTGTTACGTGTACGTCATAATTGGAGCGACAGAATCGCGTCTCCGGTCCCGGGTTTTTCGGGGGGTCGGGCGCATTTCTCGCCCGCACCCGCCGGGCCTCCGCCGGGCAGCAGCCGTGCTCAGGTCTCCCGGCGCATGAGGGAGACGAGTTCCTCATAGTCGAGGGGTTTGACGAGGTGGTGGTCGAAGCCGGCCTCCCGGGATCGCTGCCTCGCGGAGTCCTCGCCGTAGCCGGAGATGGCGATGATCAGCGTCTCGGTGAAGCCTCCCGCTCGGAGCCGCCTCGCGACGTCGTAGCCGTCCATGCCGGGCAGCCCGATGTCCAGCAGGATGACCTCGGGGTCTTGGCGACGGGCCGCCTCGAGGGCCGACGGGCCGTCAAACGCCGTTTCGACGTCAAGGCCGACGATCGTGAGCAGCCGCACCAGCCCGCGGGCCGTGTCCCGGTTGTCATCGACGACGAGGACGCGGAGTCCGTGCCTCGGCCCCACTCCACCTCGCTCGACAACGTGGCCGGCCCCGGAAGGGGGCGGGGACGGCCGGGATCGGACCGTGAACTCGCTCCCACGGCCGCTGCCCTCGCTCCGGGCGGCGAGGCTGCCCCCGTGCATCTCGACGAGGTTCTTCGCGAGCGTCAGCCCGATGCCCAGGCCCCCCTCCGATCGGGCGACCGAGCGGTCGCCCTGGGCGAAGAGCTCGAACATCTCGGGGATCCGCTCGGGCGGGATGCCGGCGCCGTTGTCCGTCACGGTGATGACCACCGCATCCCCCTCGGGCGCGGTGGAGAGCACGATCTTGCCCCCGGGGTCGGTGTACCTCGCGGCGTTGCTCAGGAGATTCACGAGGACCTGCTCCAGCCGCTGCGGGTCGGCGTCGACCCACGTGGGGGCCGGATGATGGTCGATGACGAATTCGTGCTTCCGTTGCTCCATGACCGGGCGGATGGTCTCCGCGGCCTGGGCGACGATCGGGAAGAGCTCGACCACCTGCCTCCTGAGCTGGATCTTGCCCCGCGTGATCCGCGAGACGTCCAGCAGGTCGTCGATCATCCGCGCCAGGGACCGGACCTGCTTGTCGATCACCTCCTTCGCCCAGTCGAGGTGCTGCTCGGCGGTGCTCCGGCGGATCACGTGCACGGCGTTGCCGATCGCCGACAGCGGGTTGCGCAGCTCGTGCGCCAGCATCGCCAGGAACTCGTCCTTGCGGCGGTCCGCGTCCCGCAGCGCCCGCTCGACGCGCTTCTGGGGACCGAGGTCCAGCACGAAGCAGACGTAGTAGCCCCGGATCCCGGAGACCGTGGCGTAGCCGATGAGGACCGGCACCCGCCGGCCGTCCGGCCGGACATACTCCTTCTCGTAGGGGACGCAGGCCCCGTCCCGGTCCGCCTGGGCGATCCCCCCCTCGTCGACGGCGCGGTACTCCTCGGGCGTCATCCGGTCCCAGCGGACCAGCCCCGCGCGGAGGTCTTCCTCGGTATGGCCGAGGGTTTTCAGCAGGGCCTCGTTGGCGTCGATCCACTCCCCCGAGCTGCTCGCGATGCCGACGCCGACGATGTTCGCCTCGATCAGCCGCCGGAACCTCAGCTCGCTGGCCCGCAGCGCCGCCTCCGCCTCGTCCCGCTCGTCCTCCGCGAGCTTGAGCGAGGTCTGGTCGCGGAGGATCTTGGCCAGACCCCGGACGCCCCTCGGCCCGTCGTCGAGCCGGAACATCATCCCGCTGCCCCAGAAACGGGAGCCATCCTTGCGGACGTGCCAGCGGTTGTCCTCGGCCTTGCCTTTCTCGAGCGCGGTGGCGGCCTCCTGCTCCGGGGCCCCGGCCGCGATGTCCTCGGGGGTGAAGATGAGATCCGCCGAGCGACCCACGATCTCTTCGGGCGTATAGCCGAGCAGCCGCTCGGCGCCGCGATTCCAGGTCTGAATCTTGCGTGAGCCGTCCAGGACGAAGATGGCGTACTCGTCGACGGTCTCGACGATCAGGCGGAAGAGGTCGCGGTCTTCATGCATGCTTGCATTCCTTGCGTCCCTGTCCCGGCATCATCTCGCGCCCGCGTCGTTCATGAGGCGGTTTCACGAGCCGTCGGCCTTGGCCGAGTTGCGGCGATCTCGGGGCGGCGGCGACTCCGCCGGGGTTGGCATTCGCCTTGCGGACGGCAGGATCCGAGGAAACTGCTAGCAACTCCAGGGCCGGTCGGGTCGGAACACCGCGGCGGTGTTCCGTGCCGGCGCTCGAGAGTCGAGCCAGAGGTGAGGAGTATGGGATTCAGTCTGTTCGGCTCCTCGGCGAGCCAGCAACCGGGTGAGGAGAATTCGGGACGGGTGCAGAGCGGCATCCGGCGGCTGGATTACATCCTGAAGGGGGGGTTCTTCCCCGGCGGGACCTACACGCTGATGGGCCCTCCGGGCGGGGGCAAGACGATCTTCGGCAACCAGCTCTGCTTCAACCATGCCTCCGGGGCCGGCGGGAGGTGCGTCTACCTGACGCTCCTGGTGGAGTCGTACGACAAGATGCTCCGCCACATGGAGTCACTCTCCTTCTACAGGGCCGAGGTCGTCTCGGACCGGATCTACTACGTGAGCGGCTACCCGACCCTCCGGAAGGAGGGGCCCGAGGGCCTCCTCCGCCTCATCCAGGCCGTCGTCCAGGAAAGGCAGGCCACCATGATGGTCGTCGACGGCATGGAGAGCCTCCGACAGTTCGCCAGCGGGGGCGATCAGGAGGTCAAGGAGTTCGTCCACGAGCTCCAGGCCTTCACCGCGATGCTCGGCTGCACGACGCTGCTCATGTCGTTCAAGGATCCTTCCAGTGCTTACACCGAGAATGCGGTGGTGGATGGAGTCCTGGAGCTCTCCGACACCCTGGCCGGCCCGCGCGCGGTCCGCGAGTTGACGGTCCACAAGTTCCGCGGCGGCGACTACCTCCGCGGCAAGCACGAGGTCGAGATCACGGGCCAGGGCCTGGTCGTCCACCCGCGGACCGAGATCCAGTTCGACAGGCCGCCCGGCTCCGCCGAGGAGCAGCGGACGCGGATGGCCTTCGGGGTCGAGGAGCTCGACAGGATGCTCTTCGGCGGGCTGCCCAGCGGCTCGACCACGGCCCTGCTGGGGGCCCCCGGCGCCGGCAAGACGATGCTCGGGCTCTCGTTCCTGGTCGAGGGGGCCAGGCAGGGCCAGAAGGGCATCTACTTCGGGTTCTACGAGCCGCCGCCCCGGCTCATCGAGAAGGCGAGCCAGGTCGGCATCCCGCTGGAGACGTACGTCGAGCGCGGCCTGATCGAGCTGATCTGGCAGCCGCCCCTGGAGCACATGCTCGAGTCGCTGGCCGAGCTGCTCCTGGAGAAGGTCCGCGAGAGCCCCGAGCCCCGTCGCCGGCTGTTCGTCGACGGCATCGAGGGGTTCCGGGCGGCGAGCGTCTACCCGGACCGGATGCCCCGGTTCCTCTCGGCCTTCTGCAACCAGCTCCGCACCTCGGACGTGACGGCCCTGGTGAGCGAGGAACTGGCGCTCTTCCGCCCGCAGATCGACATGCCCAACCCGGAGCTGGCCAACGTCGTCGAGACGGTCATCCTGCTCCGCTACGTCGAGCTCAAGAGCCAGCTCTACCGCCTCGTCTCGATCATGAAGATGCGGGAGAGCCGCTACGATACATCCATCCGAGAGCTGAAGATCGCCGACGACGGCATCGAGGTCGCCGCCTCGTTCGAAAGCGCCGAGGCGATCCTGAGCGGCCTCGCCCGAGCCCCCGTCGGGGGGGAGGGCCGGGGATGAACGAGATCCTGATCGTCGACGACGAGTTCGACCTGACCAGCACCATCAAGGCCATCCTCCGCAACCACGGGTATCGGGTCGACTCGTGCTCGACGGGCCAGGAGGCGCTCGATTGCATCCGCGCGAAGCGGCCCGACCTGGTGCTGCTCGACGTCATGATCCCCCTGGGCAGCGGCTACGACGTGCTCGACAGGCTGCGGCTCCTGCCGGAGTTCGCCGACCTGCCGGTGATCCTGATGAACTCCGTGCCGCCTCCCGCCGGACGGCCCGTCACCTGGCAGGCGTTCCTCAAGAAGCCGCTGTCCGTGGGGAATCTCCTCGCCACGGTGGACGGGCTCCTCGGTCCCGTGGCCCGGCAGAACACCGCCCGTCCATGACGAGGATCGCCCGGGATCCGCGATTCGTCCTCTCCGCGCCGTCCGGCGCCTCGACCCGGAGCCCGGGTGATCGGTCCCTCCATCACACCGCCTCGCTGCAAGCCTCTCCCGGCCGGTGCCGTCCCGCGGCATGCCACAAGAGAGAATCCCGTGTAGACTCTCCTCTGGCCTGATCGTCCGCCGCTGCCGCTTCCGCTCACCCGCCGCCGGTGAACTCGCCGCCGGACGGCTCGACCTCCAACTGGGAGCACGACCGATGCCGAGCATGCCGAGACGGGATTTCTTCGCCTCCGCGGGCCTCCTCTCCGCGGGGGTCATGGCCGCGAGCCGGGCCGAGGCCGGCGACCCCAGCTTCATGAACAACGTCCCCGACCCGCTGCTCGCCGGCGAGGAACTGCCCACCTTCCGGTTCGCGCTGGAGAAGTCGGACGGCAAGTTCCTGGGCGGCAGCTACGGCAAGGAGGCCACCGTCTCGCAACTGCCGATCTCGAAGGGGATCGCCGGCGTCTCGATGCGGCTGGAGCCGGGCGTCATGCGCGAGCTGCACTGGCACGCCACCGCCGCCGAGTGGGCGTTCGTCATCGAGGGTCGAGTGCGGACGACCGCGATCGACCCGGACGGCGGGGCCGAGACGAACGACTTCGACCCCGGCGACGTCTGGTACTTCCCCCGCGGGCACGGACACATGCTCGAATGCCTGGGGGACAGGCCCTGCCACTTCATCCTGATCTTCGACAACGGGTATTTCTCCGAGTTCGGGACCTTCAGCATCTCCGACTGGATCGGGCATGTGCCCAGGGCGCTGCTCGCCAGGAACTTCGGCGTCCCGGAATCGTCCTTCGAGGGTTTCCCGAAGGGGGAGGTCTACTTCGCGCGCGGGCCGCAGCCGCCCGAGACGGCCGCGAAGCCGCTCCAGGGCTGGAAGGCCCCGGCCCTGACCCACAAGTACCAGCTGCTCAGGCGTCCGCCCCACCGCGTCTTCAAGGGGGGGCGGGAATGGCGGGTGGACTCGACCTCCTTCCCGATCTCGAAGACCGTCACGGGCCTGGTCCTCGATCTCGACCCGGGCGGCCTGCGCGAGCTCCACTGGCATCCGACGGCCGACGAGTGGCACTACGTCATCGACGGCGACGTCAGCGTCACGCTGTTCGGCTCGGGCGGGCGGTTCCGGACAGAGCGGCTCGCGAAGGGGGACGTCGGCTACATCCCGCAGGGGTACGGCCACTCGATCGAGAACGTCGGCGAGAGGCCCAGCCGCGTCCTGGTCGGTTTCAACACGGGAGTCTACCAGACGATCGACCTGTCGCAGTGGATCGCCGGCAACCCGACGGACGTCCTGGCCACGAACTTCGGCAAGCCCGCCGCCCTGTTCGAGAAGTTCCCCCGCCGCGACGTGTTCATCTCGTCGAAGGACGGCCCGGGCCCGACGGAGTGACGCGCACTGTCCCCGGATCGCACCGCGTAGCTCGGGTTGCCGATGCTACTCGATGTGGATCGAGACTCTGGATCCTGCACGATCAAAAGCGTTGCTCGTCCTTCAAGGCGGGGTGACAGGCTGCCGCCGTCTTCTTACGCTTTTGCGAATGGAGGCGATGGCGGGTCCGAACGCATGGTTGGGTTGAGGTTCACCACGTCGGAAAGGACGAACACATGAGAGAGAGACGCCTGGTGCTCATTCTGGCGGCGCTCGGGACCGTGGCCGCATCGGCGCGAGCCGATGAGACCGCCAGGATGAACGTCCTGTTCCTCGTGTCCGACGACCTGACCAACAACGCCATCGGAACCTATGGCGGCCCGCGGGCCACGCCGAACATCGATGCCCTGGCGCGGCGGGGCGTACGGTTCGACCGGGCCTATTGCCAGTTTCCGCTCTGCAACCCCAGCCGCGCGAGCTTCATGACGGGCCTCCGTCCGGACACGACCCGGGTCTATGAGAACGCGACCCAGTTCCGGAAGAACGTGCCCGACGCCCAGAGCTTGCCGCAGACCTTCCGCAAGGCGGGTTACACCGTCGCCCGGGTGGGCAAGCTCTACCACTACGGCGTCCCGGGGCAGATCGGCACCGACGGCCTCGACGACCCGCCGAGCTGGGAACGCGTGGTGAACCCTCGCGGCCGGGACAAGGACGAGGAGGACAGGATCTTCACGCTGACTCCCGACGCCAGGGGGTCCGCCCGCTTCGGTGGCACCCTGAGCTGGCTCGCCGCCGAGGGGGCCGACGCCGAACAGACCGACGGCAGGACCGCTCTCGAGGTCGCCAGACTCCTGCGCGAGTATGCCGATCGGCCGTTCTTCCTGGCCTGCGGCTTCTTCCGCCCGCACACCCCGTACGTCGCGCCGAGGCCCTATTTCGAGCGGCATCCGCTCGACGGGATTGAGTTGCCGAGCGTGCCCGCCAACCACCGCCAGAGCGCACCCCCGCCGGCCTTCGGCAGCGCGAAGAAGGAACAGGACGCGATGACGGACGACCTGCGGCGACAGGCCATCCAGGCATATCGCGCCAGCGCCTCGTTCATGGACGCGCAGCTCGGCATTGTCATGAAGGCTCTGGACGGACTCAATCTGGCCGACAGGACGATCGTCGTCTTCCTCAGCGACCACGGCTACCACCTCGGCGAGCACGGGCTCTGGCAGAAGATGAGCCTGTTCGAGAACTCGACCCGCGTGCCCCTGATCATCCTCGACCCGCGCAGGCCCGGGACGGACCGTCGCTGCGCGAGGACGGTCGAACTCGTCGATCTCCACGCCACGCTCGCGGACCTCTGCGGCCTGGAGGCCCCGAAGACCGACGGCACCAGCCTCAAACCCCTGCTGGACGACCCGGCTCGCGCCTGGGACCGTGCGGCCTTCACGCAGGTGACCCGTGGGAATCCGAACCCGCCCGGCGTGGCGCCAAAGCGGCCCGGGCTCTGGTTCATGGGCCGGAGCATCCGCACCGAGCGCTACCGGTACACCGAATGGGACGACGGCGAGAGGGGAGCCCAGCTCTACGACTACGAGACCGACCCCGGCGAGCTCAGGAACCTCGCCGACGCCCCCGAACTCGCCGCCGTCCGCGCCCAGCTTTCCGCCCGCCTGAAGGCCGGCACGCCAGCCCCCCAATGACGCCTGTCCTCCCGTCTCTCCTGGGAATACAGGGTACTCCCACGATAGGCCGAGACGGGCTATCTGATTCGAGTCCGATGGATGCGTCGATGGTAAGGACGGTATGTTTAGCGCTCAGCAGGGGGCTACATCGGTGGACGTCCGTTGAGAGATGGATTCGGAAAAGTGTAACGGGTCGATATGCCGCTCCTATCAGCGGAATCCTAAGCGTCCGTTCAGGACGTAGGTCAAATCGCAAGTGACACGGGTTGACTGGGAATCAGAGTTGCCACACTTTTCGGACGAGTATGGAGCCATGAGCTTCGTCCCCAGGCGGTTGACTGTTCGGCGACTCATGCTCGTGATGGCGTGTCTGGCTCTCCTCTGTATGCCATTTGTTGGAATTGCTGTGGACGTTTTCCAATCGAAGAAACAGCGTCGTCGGCTCCTGTACGAGACAGACCATCAGGCATTGTTGGCGGCTTCCAGAATCCTGATACGCGACTTCGCCGGTCAGCATATCGGAGACCCAGCTCAGGATCCTCGCGTACCACCGATCATTCGTGAACTTGGCCCAAGCTACATCGGTATTGCCGCCCGGCAACTTCGGTGCGAGCTGCACGGAGGATTCGATCATTACGGATTCATCGCCTACCTGGAGGGTGCGAATGGTGAGGACCGATGGGGCAAGCTAATCGACGGCCTAGTCTACTATACGGAGTGACTTGACCCAGGCGTAACGTCTGAACCATATGGTCCATCCGCCAAAATACCTGACAGGCGGGTGCTCCGATGGGACGGGTGGTGGTTTCATTCCGTGTCGGGCGGCGTCAATCATCTTGGCGGATGAACCACATAGTTGGTCCGGACATTCGTGTAGGCTGCGTCTCGACCCCCCCCCCCCCCTTCAAGGTGTTTTTAAGTTATTGCGAGCGTGCTGTTTGCGATTATTCATCAGAAATCGCTTGTCGGTCGCCATGCTGGATGAGTAATTATTCGGCTTATTCATAGGGGGCTGGTCCTCGCCCGAAGCATCGCCGCATAGCCAAAAGATCAGGCGAATCGAAGCCGCGGGCTTTCCCAAGGTTCCCCGTTTCCGTGATCGCATACAGGCACCGCAGAAAACACCTTGAAAGGGGTGGCTGCGTCTCGACCCATTCGAGAGCCGAGGCTCACTTGATCCAAAACCAATGGATGCGTCGATGGTAAAGATGGTATGTTAGAGCTCAAGAGGGGGCTGCATCGGTGGACGTCTGTCGAGGGGTAGGGTAGGGAAGAGTGTAACGGTTCAACATACCGTTCCTATCGGCGGAATTTAGAGCGTTCGATCAGGACTTACGTCGAATCGGAAGTGGTATGGGTCAGCTAGTTGGTTCATCCGCCAAAGCCCACGCCGAGGTGACCGGACGAGACTCGTGGACCCGACGTGACTCGCGGCAACTCCCCGTGTCTGGCCTATTGACGGATGAACCATATTGACGGCTGCTTGCGCCACTGGAGATTGTGGATGGGTGAATACAGCCCTTACAAGCCACCGCGATCGCCGCTGTCTCGGTCGCACCGCGAACGACGTTCAAGGGCCCCATTGGCGGGCGCGATCGTCGGTTCGTCGTTGCTCATCCCCGCCTACTTGGCCTTGTTCGTCATGGGCATGGACCCGAACGGCGACGGCTCGTGGGGGTGGTGCCTCGGGTCCGTGCTCTCCGGGGTCGGCGTCGGATCGCTCTATGGGGCGTTCCTCGGTGCTGGGATCGGATGGGTCGTTCAGGTGTCGCAGAGTCTACTCCTTCCACGCGAGGCCGTTCATAAAAGGTGATAAGCCTGAGCAAAAGTTGTACTTCACACTTCTCTGATTGCATGCTGTCCACAGCCTTGGCAGGGTGAGTCCCCAGACGCACCGGTGCAGGCTGAAGCTCGACGAGGAGGTCCGCGCGATCGATCGCGAGCTACAGACCACGAGTCATCGGACCGGAGGAAAGGCGCGGCGAATCAACGGGCTCGATGGCGCCGGCCAATTCCCGCTCCCGAGCAATCGGTGAGGAATGCTGCTACCTGAGGCAGCCAGTACGAGGTGAAGAGATCCATCCCGCCGCCGCAGGGACGCAACCCACCCTATGATCCTGACTGCAGAGGTACCAGTCTCGACAGGAGTTGAGCCGGGGTGATCGCTGGGATCGGGGACGTCGCAAATCCCTCGGGATCGCGAGTGACGATCGCGTCGAGTCCGGCGGCGATGGCGCACTCGGCCTGGACGTGGTCCTCGAAATCGCCCCCGGGTCGTCGACTCGCGGCATCGAGGATCTCGCGACTGATGCCAACGATCTGGAGCGTGTCGAGGCAGGCTCGCACGATCTTCCGCGCCTCGTCCGCGCCGACGAGTTTCCGGCCGATGTAGAAGATGTCCGTGATCGAGGAAGCCCCGACGTGGGCCAGGATCCGGCCATCGGCCGCTGCCTGGGCAATCGCCTCGGCCTCGACCCGCCAGGGCTCGCGGGCCAGCAAGAGGTCGAGGACCACGTTGGTGTCGAGCAGGACCTTCATCGCCGGTATTTCCTGACCAGTTCCTCCTCGAGGATCGCCCGACATTCCTCGTCACCGGGCGGCCGGTCCGACGTCCTGAGGAGGCCGATGATGTCCTTGAGAGAACGGGCCGGTGCCGCCGGCTCGGCGGACTCGAGAGTCTCAAGGATCCTGCGTGCGAGGCGGAGCCGTTCGGACGACGACCACGTCCTGATCTGGTTGACGAGGCTGTCGATGTCGGGGGGGGCAGTCGGACCCATGTTGGCTCTCCAGGCCGCGAGGAGGTTGATCGGCTTCGTCGGTCCAGTCCTTCGCCCCTGATTCTACGCTGAATCCTCGCTCTCGGGCCAAACACCAGTCGAGGGGGCGGCCGTTGCATGGATCGGAACCCACCGTGCAGCCATTGGAGATCGGCTGATGGGTTACGCCCCATTGGCTCGCCGTCCGGCCCCGAACCCGCAACGAGGAGGCGGGCTCAGCAGCCCTTCTCGCAGTTGATCATCCAGGGCACGCCGAACTGATCGGTGAGCATGCCGAACCGGACGGCCCAGAAGGTCTCCTGGAGCGGCATCCCGACCGTGCCGCCTTCGCCGAGTTCCCTGAACAGACGCTCCGCCTCTTCCGGAGTATCAACCTGGATCGCCACGGAGCAACCCTTGACGCCCTCGTGGGGATATCCGGGATACGCATCGCCGCCCATCAGCACCTGGTCCCCCGCCACGAGGCGCGCGTGCATGATCCTGCCGGCGTGCTCGGGAGCCGCCGGCTCCGCGGACGGCATCTCACCGTACGGGGCCATCGCGACGATCTTCCCGCCGAGACACCGCTCGTAGAACCTGAACGCCGTCTCGCACTGCCCATCGAACGCCAGATAAGGATTCCACTGAATCATCGATTCCCCCGGTCAAGGCGGAAGTGAATGTCGGACATGCCTCCCTTTTGTATATCGGCTGACCATGCGATCAGATCTGATGGAAAACGGATACCGGATCGACGCCGAACTACCTTGACCAGACCGGCAGAGATAGAAGAGTCGCGACCGCCCAAAAGGATCGTGTCGTGAGGTCCGGGCCGCGAGGCACAGGCCGGCGAGGATCCTCGAAACTACGGTAGCAGATCGGGTTTGAGCAGACGAAGCACCCAGAACCCGAGGTGTTCCTCCGCTCGGTTGACTTCCCAGCCCTCGCCTTGAGGGACCTCTAGAAACTCCGGTCGAGCGGGCTCGTTCACTTGGGCTTTCGTGATCCGATAGTCCTCGACCGCGGCGCCATCGGGACTGAGCCGGATGAACCGCCTGGGAAGGCATGTCCGGCGATCCAGTTTGAGGTAGAACCGCGAGGCCTCGGACTTGCCGGCCTTGCCGATCGGGGTGAACTGAAGGGACCACGTCTCAGGATCCTCCCTCATCAGGGAGATCCGGTAATGAGACCTGAGCGTCTCGACGTTCGTTTGCCAGCAGAACGGCAGGGCCAGCATCGCCGGAAGCCGTCCGCGATCCGGCTCGGCGATCGGCCATGTCGTGCGCTGCTTCTGCCCCGGCTGGATCTGGTGGAATTCCCCGTCTCTCCAGAGGAGACGCATCGTTTCGGATTCCTTTCCGCTCTCCTCAACCTTCACGAGCTCGACCACGGCGGCTCCGCCACGAATCAGGACGGCGCGGCCCTTATGCTGCTTCCTGGCTCCCCAGGCCACCTGGTCCGTTGTCCGGTCGAAGTCCACATCGAGGCTCGTCCATTGCGACGACCTGCGTTGCCATTCCTCGAGGATCTGGCCGATCCGGGCCTCGTCCCCAGTCGTCGATGAGGGCGGAGCCGCGAGGCAGGTTGTGACCTGCCCGCCGAGCACCGCCAGGATGGCGGAAAGCGCCAGGAACGCGAATCGCGAGGACATGGTCGGCCCCCTCCTCGGGACATCCTTGGGCGTCGGAGATTCCCCTCAACCGGACGGTTCCCCGATCGAACTTCCCGACTCGCACGCGGCAGCCGGCGGGACACGAGCCCCGGCGATCGCCCGCCGAACAAAGCCAACCGGGCGGCAGAAATCCTTCTTCCGGAAGGGTTTGTGAGCGAATCCGCGGGAGCGGTCGCGGCTGGACTGACACCGGCCTTCTGGAGCGAAGCGGCTACCGCCGGGCGACCGGCGCGGCGGCGCGATTAGGGTCGCGCCTCGCTCACGAGCCCCGGGGCGGGGGATCGCGGCCTGGCGAGCCCCCACCCGCTGGTTTTGTAGTTGGCACTCGCGGGTTTAGTGTAAATAATAACAGTCGGTGCGATCGATCCTCCTGGTGCGTCGTGGGGGTCTCATGAGTGAGTTCCAGCTCGTCAGTCCGTTCCCGCCGGCGGGCGACCAGCCGCAGGCGATCGAGAAGCTGGTGGAGGGGCTGCGCGCGGGACGGCCCAACCAGACGCTGCTGGGCGTGACCGGCTCCGGCAAGACGTTCACCATGGCCAACGTGATCGCCCAGTACGGCAAGCCGGCGCTGGTCATGTCGCACAACAAGACCCTGGCCGCCCAGCTCTACGGCGAGTTCCGCGAGTTCTTCCCGCACAACGCCGTCCGCTATTTCGTCAGCTACTACGACTACTACCAGCCCGAGGCCTACATCCCCCAGCGCGACATCTACATCGAGAAGGACGCCTCGATCAACGAGGAGATCGAACGCCTCCGGCTGGCCTGCACGAGCGCGCTCGTCAGCCGGAACGACGTGATCGTGGTCGCCAGCGTGTCGTGCATCTACGGATTGGGCTCGCCCGAGGACTATCGCAAGATGATGGTGCGGCTCCAGGTCGGCGACATCGTCGACCGGGACGAGACGCTCCTGAAGTTCGTGGACATCCAGTACGACCGCAACGACGTCTCCTTCGAGCGCGGCAAGTTCCGGGTCCGGGGCGACGTGATCGAGCTCTGGCCGGCCTACGAGGAGATCGGCTACCGCATCGAGCTGTTCGGCGACGAGGTCGAGCGGCTGGCCACGATCGACCCGCTCACGGGCAACGTGCTCCAGACGCACAATGACATGTACATCTACCCGGCGAAGCACTTCGTGCTGCCGGAGGAGCGGATCCAGTCCTCGGTGGAGGCGATCGGCAAGGAGCTGGACGAGCGGCTCCAGGAGCTGAAGGAGCAGGGCAAGCTGCTGGAGGCCCAGCGGCTGGCGGCCCGCACCCGCTACGACATGGAGATGCTCCTGGAGGTCGGGTACTGCTCCGGGATCGAGAACTACTCCCGCCACCTCTCCGGCCGCAAGCCGGGCGAGACGCCGAACACCCTGCTCGACTTCTTCCCGCCGGAGAGCCTGCTGATCCTGGACGAGTCGCACGTCACGGTGCCCCAGGTCCGGGGCATGTTCGCGGGCGACCACAGCCGCAAGCTCACCCTGGTGGAGCACGGCTTCCGGCTCCCCAGCGCCCTGGACAACCGGCCCTTGCGGATCGACGAGTGGGAGCAGAAATTCGGCCGCCGGCTCTTCGTCTCGGCCACGCCCGCCGACTACGAGATCGCCATGTCCGGCGGCGAGGTCGTCGAGCAGGTGATCCGCCCCACCGGGCTGGTCGACCCGCTGGTCCGGGTCGAGCCCGCGCGCGGCCAGGTTCCGGCCCTGCTGGAGGAGGTCAAGAAGCGGGCCGCGAGGGGCGAGCGGGTGCTGATCACGACCCTCACCAAGCGGCTCGCCGAGGACCTCTCGCGGTACCTGAAGGAGCAGGGCCTCCGCTGCAAGTGGCTGCACTCCGAGCTGGACGCCATCGAGCGGGTGACCATCCTCCGCGAGCTGCGCGAGGGGGCCTTCGACGCCCTCGTCGGCGTGAACCTGCTGCGGGAAGGCCTGGACCTGCCCGAGGTGTCGATGGTCTGCATCCTCGACGCGGACAAGGAGGGCTTCCTGCGGAGCGAGACCTCCCTGATCCAGACGATCGGCCGCTCGGCCCGGCACATCAACGCGGAGGTCGTGCTTTATGCCGACAAGGTGACGCCCTCGATGCAGCGGGCCATCGACGAGACGTCCCGGCGGCGGCAGCTGCAGCTCGCGTACAACGCGGAGCACGGAATCACCCCGGAGACGATCGTCAAGGCGATCCGCCGGGGCATCGAGGAGGAGATCCAGGCGCGCCAGGTCGTCCGCCAGGCGGTCGGCCGCGACGAGTCCACCGAGGCCGACGAGGAATACCTGGGCGCCCTGGAGGCGGAGATGCTCGAGGCCGCCGAGAAGCTGGAGTTCGAACGGGCCGCGGCGCTGCGGGACCGGATCCAGGAGCTCCGCGCGGCGCGATCCGGCGGCCCGGCCCGGCTCGCCGCGAGCCCCCAGGGGCAGAGCGCCCGGGCCAAGGCGAAGGCCAGGGCGCGGGCGGGCCGCCGCAGGCCAAACTAGCCGCCACGCCGAGGAATCGGTAGCCTAGGAGCAACCGGCTCGATCCGGCCGCGGGGCGACGACGACCCGCGCACGGCCCGTCGCGCGGCGGCCATTCTCTCATCGCTGCCATCATTCTCAGAGAACCAACGAGCGGAGGTCCAGATGACGAGTGGGCGGTCGAATCCTCCTTGTGCCCGGGGACCGGGATCGCGAGCGACGGGGGGCAAGCCGGGGCGGTGCCGGCTCTGGACGCTGGCGGCCCTCGCCGCGGTGCTGGGCTGCGATTCCAGTTCCTTCGTCCCATCCCGTCCTTCCGAGCTCTCCGGCGCGGCATCACCCCGGCGATCGCCGGCGGGGGAGCAGCCGCGACGGGCCCGGGCGGCTCGACCGTGAGTCCGGCCGCAGCGGTCAGGGCCGTCGAGCTGGTCGCCGCCCCGTGCGCGCCCGAGGACGTGGAGAACCGGAGGGGCCACGCCCGGGCCATGGCCGGGCTCGAGCGGTCCCGCATCCAGATCGCGGTGACGGGCGAGGGGGGGAGCGGCGAGTCGCAGGCCTCACTCGTCCGCAAGGCCGCCGGGCGGAATCCGCTGGTCCTGATCGTCGAGCCCGCCGACCCGGCCGACGCCGAGCTGGCACGCGCGGTCGACGAGGCGCGGGCTCGGGGGATCCCCGTCGTCGTGATGGGCCGGCCGCTGGCCGTGAAGCCGGAGGCCGCGACGGCCAGGGAGGCCGAGAAGTCGAAGGGATCCTCGGCGGGCGCCGGCGCGGGGCCGCTGATCACGACGTTCCCGCAGCCGTTCGCCGACTCGGCGCGGCAGCTCGTCGAGGCCGCGGTGAACAACGCCAGCAACATCGGCTTCCAGCCCGAGGGCGGCGCGATCCTGGTGATCGACAGGCGGACCGATTCCCTCGGGGAGTCCCGGCTCGAGGCGATGCGGGCCGCCTTGCGGGAGGCCGGGGTCGCCCCGGTCAAGGAGGTGACGTTCAACGGTGAGTACGCCGAGGCCAAGCAGAAGGTCCAGGAACTGATCAAGGCCGAGCCGAAGATCGGCATCGTCGTCGCCACCGACCACCCCGGCCTGACGGGGGCCTTCCAGGTGTCGCTCGAGATCGGGGATGACAGGAAGTTCGTGGTGGCCGGCTACAGCAGGGAGGACAGCAGCGCCGGCATGGCCCAGGGCGGGGAGTACGCGGCCGCCGCCATCTACGCCCCCGAGCGGCTCCTCCGCAAGACCATCGCCGTCGCGACGGCCGCCGCGCGCGGGGAGAAGCAGCCGGACCTGGTCGAGGTGATGGTGCCGGTGCACGTCTCTCCCAGGTCCGCGGGGGCCCCGAAGATGTACAAGAAGTTCAGCGCCCGGCGCAGGTCGGGCCCCGAGCCGAAGAACGAGGCGCCGAAAGAATGACCGCAGACGCCGCCCGCTTCCGGTTCGGCGAGCCCGAGTCCCGCGCGGCGGACGCGCTGATCCGCCTCGCGCTGGCGGAGGACTTCGGCGAGACCGGCGACCTGACCTCGACGGCGACGATCCCCAGCTCCGCTCGCGCCCGCGCCCGCTTCGTGGCCCGGGCGCCGGGGGTCCTGGCCGGGCTGCCGGTCGTCCGCCGGCTGGTCGAGCAGTTCGAATTGCTCGACCGGTGGCGGCCCCACACGAGCGACGGCGATCCGCTCGAACCTGCGACGGTGATCGCGGAGGTCTCCGGGCCGGCCCGATCGATCCTGGCGGTCGAGCGGACCGGGCGCTCAACTTCCTCCAGCCGCCTCTGCGGGGTCGCGACCCTCACCGCCCGGTTCGTCGCGGCGGTGCAGGGGACCCGCGCGCGGATCTTCGACACCCGCAAGACGACGCCGGGCTGGCGGCCTCTGGAGAAGTACGCCGTCCGCTGCGGCGGCGGCTACAACCATCGCATCGGGCTCCACGACGCCGTGCTGATCAAGGACAATCACCTGGCGATCCTGAGGTCCGAGGGGGTGCCGGACCCGATCGCGGCGGCCGTCGCGGCGGCTCGCGCCCACGCCCCGAGCGGGACGGTCGTCGAGGTGGAGGTCGACACCCTGGAGGACCTCGAGCGCGCGGCTGGCCTGCCTCCCCGACATCGTGCTCCTGGACAACATGGGCGCCGACGGGTGGCCCGCGCGCCGTGGCCAGGAGGGGACGCCCTGGCGCCGGGCGTCGAGCTCGAGGCCTCCGGTGGCGTGGACCTGAACACGGTCGGGCCGCTGGCGCGGGCCGGCGTGGAGCGGATCAGCGTGGGGGCGGCTCACCCACTCGGCCCCCGCCCTCGACATCGCCCTGGATTTCGACGTGTCGACGGGCTGAGCGGCCCGGCCGATCCGCGACCGGGGCGGGTCGTCGCGCGCTTCGGGGACGGGCCCGGAAGATGCCCTCGAGGAAGCCCGATCGTGTCGTCGTACCCTCGCGGCTCGCCGATGCTCAACGTCGTCCTCCTGTCGCGGCTGCGCGAGGCCGGCGGCCAGTTCGTCCCGCCGGACAGGCTGGGGGACGACCCGGAACAGGTCCGGGCGGACCTGGACGCGCTGGCGGGCTTCGGCTTCCAGATCGAGCGGCACCCGTATCGGGGATTCGCCTACCGCGGGCCGGCCGGCCGGCTCTGCCCCGATCAGGTCGAGCATGATCTCGGGACGATCCGCATCGGCCGGCGGATCGCGGTCTGGAACCGCGTCGCCAGCACCAGCGACCTGGCGGCCCGGGCGGCGACGACGCTGGCCAACGACGGCCTGGTCGTGCTCGCCGAGGACCAGACGGCCGGGCGCGGCCAGCGCGGCCGGAGCTGGACGGTCCCGCCGCAGTCCTCGGTCCTGCTCTCGACGCTCCTCTTCCCTCCTCACGATCGGATCCCCGAAGGGCAGGGGGCCGCCGCCGGCTGCGCCTGGCTGACGGCCCTGGGCGCCGCGGCCACCGCCGAGCTGGCCTGCGACTGGACCGGGGCCGATGCGCGGATCAAATGGCCCAACGACGTCCGCGTCGATGGACGCAAGCTCGCCGGGATCCTCGTCGAGCGCGTGCGCGGGCCCGCTCCCGGCCGGGGATCCGGGGAGTCCGGGCGTCGTCCGGGCGTGGTCATCGGCATCGGCCTGAACGGCAACCTCGCCCCCGAGGACTGCGCCCCGAGCTGCGCGGGGCCGCCTGCTCGCTGAGCATGCTCCTCGGCGCCCCGGTGGACCGCTCGGAGGTCGCCCGGGACCTGATCCGCCGGCTGGACCGCTGGTATGACCGCGTCCTCCGCCGGGGCGTCGATGCGCTGAGCGACTGCTGGCGCGACCGCAGCGAGCACCTCGGCCGCATGGTCCGGGTCCTGACGCCGGAGGGGACCCTGGGCGGGCGGCTCGTCGGCCTCGACCTCCGCGAGGGACTGACGCTCGAACTGCACCCCACGCCCGACCACGATGAGGCGCCGTCGCACGACGGCCCGCCCGGCAGCCCCCTCCTGCGCCGCGTCGACCTCGGCAAGGTGCTGTCCCTGGAGGGTGAGCGGATCGGCCGATCCTGGCCGCGATCCCGAGGCGCCTCCGGCGGCCGATGCCGAGCCGGCCCTCGCCCGCTCGGTGATCGGGATCGGTCGTCCAGGTCGACCGCGTAGGTGCTGGAACCGCGCGGATCGCGGTGATAGACTCGAAGGCAGAGTGGATCCAACGACTTGACATCACGGCTCTCCCGCGACCGCGCACCGGATTAAACCGCGAGACTCGCTTTCACCGGCGCCGCCCCGCGGCGGCGACATCCCTTCGAGGGATCGCCCCGCCCGGCGTGTCAGCGAAATCGGAGTCTCAGTCCGTCCCCGCCCCGACCTGATCGACCGCGTCGGGATCCCGCAGCGCGTAGCAGCCGACTGCTCGTGCTCTCGAGGGACCCTCCAGCCTTCGGCGCTCGTCTCGGGGATCCCCGACCATCCGCGGTTCCGCCCAGGCCCGGACACCCCCCGGTGCCGCAAGAACGAGCGAGGAGAGCCGGTTTCCTGCCGATCGAGATGCCGATGCAACGAGATCCGGAAGGCCGATCACCGATCCGGCGGACCCCCGGCGGGATGCGCCGCCCGGCGGTCGTCCGCCCGACTTCGGTCGATCTCGCCGTCCGGACGGAGGGCGAAGGGGCTCCGGCCTCCGCTGGTCCTCGCCCTCATCCCTCGTGCCCGCCGGGATCAAACCTCCGGATACCCGGGCCGGCTCCCTGGCACCGATCGACTCAGCGCGGCCAAGGAGTGGGAGTCTCCGACATGCGGGAATCTCACAATGCCTCGTTACTGGTGGACTATTACGAAGCGTTCCTGAAGGAGCGCGACCTCGACGCATTCCGCGATCGGGTCCTGTCGCGGTACACGGAAGGGACGCTGGGCCGCGTGCTGTCGTCCTCGTCGAACGTCGTCGCCCGCCGCGCCGCGGTCCTGGCGCTGGGCGTCGTCGGCGGGTTCTCGGAGAGCAACACCGTCCTCGGAAAGGCCATGCGCGATGGCGACCCCGTCGTCCGGACCATGGCCGAGAGCGCGCTCTGGGCCGTCTGGTTCCGCGCCGACTCCCCCGAGAACAACCGGACGCTCCAGGAGGTCCGGCTGCTGATCGGCAACCGGCAGACCGACGACGCCGACGAGCTGGCGACCCGCCTGATCGCCCGGGCACCGAACTTCGCCGAGGCGTACAATCAACGGGCGATCTGCCGCTTCACGCAGGGTCGATTCGCCGAGAGCGCCGAGGACTGCCGGCGCGTGCTCCAGCTCAACCCGTACCACGTGGGCGCGCTCTCGGGCCTGGCCCAGTGCCAGCTCGCCCTCGGCAAGCCGCGCGACGCGCTCCAGAGCCTCCAGCGGCTGCTGAAGCTCCAGCCCCACAGCCAGTCGATCAAGCAGAACATCGCGGAACTCGAGGCGGAGATCGGCCCGGAAGGGCCGCGCCCCTGACGCCCTGATCGCCGAGACACGAACACCGAAATCCCCCCCCCGGCAGCCCTCCTGTCGCCTGTGGTTTCCGGCGCAGGCAGGCCCTCACGCGGTCTTTACGCGAGTCCGGGCACACAGTATGGTCGAGTGTGATTCCCGTGGCA
This sequence comes from Isosphaeraceae bacterium, assembly GCA_046349995.1. Classification (GTDB taxonomy): domain Bacteria; phylum Planctomycetota; class Planctomycetia; order Isosphaerales; family Isosphaeraceae; genus Aquisphaera. The sequence goes on from JAXMBE010000009.1 coordinate 78,184, forward strand.
TCGCTCGCTTCCGAGTTCATCAGTCTCCGTCCTCGGGATTGAAGGCGCGGTGGAACTGAGAGGTCGGGGCCTGCTCGTGACCGGTCCCGGCCGTATGTCCCCCAGCCACGGGCCCCTCCCGGACTCGCGCAGCGGGGCAGGAATTGATGAATCCGATCACCTTCGCCATGAGGCGGCCGTTCACGGTGATGGTGCTCGTGCTGGCCGTCGCCTTAGGCAGCGTCCTGGCGGTGGCGAGGATGTCGATCGACATCTTCCCGAACCTGAACCTGCCGGTCGTCTACGTCTGCCAGCCGTACGGCGGCATGGACCCGGCGCAGATGGAAGGGTTGCTCACGAACTATTATGAGTACCACTTCCTCTACATCTCCGGGATCCACCACGTCGAGTCGAGGAACATCCAGGGCATGGCCCTGATGAAGCTGTTCTTCCACCCCGGCACCAACATGGCCCAGGCGATGGCCGAGACGATCGGCTACGTCACACGGTCGCGCGCCTTCATGCCGCCGGGGACCGTCTCGCCGTTCATCACCCGGTTCGACGCCGGGAGCGTGCCGGTTGGCTACCTCGTGCTCTCCAGCGAGACCAAGAGCATCGGCGAGATCCAGGACCAGGCGCTCTTCAAGGTCCGGCCGATGTTCGCCAGCCTGCCGGGCGTCTCGGCCCCGCCGCCGTTCGGCGGCAGCCAGCGAACGGTTGTCGTGCGCATCGACCCCGACCGCCTGCGGTCCTACCGGATGTCCCCGGACGAGGTGATCAAGGCCCTCACCGCAGGCAACGCCATCAGCCCCTCGGGCAACGTGCGCATCGACGACGAGATGCCCATCGTCCCGGTGAACTCGATGGTCCGCCAGGCGGACGAACTCAAGAGCATCCCGATCCGGCCCGGCCAGTCGCCCACGGTCTATCTCCGCGACGTCGCCACCGTGCAGGACGCCTCCGACATCACCACCGGCTACGCCCTGGTGAACGGCCGCCGGGCCGTGTACATCCTCGTGACCAAGCGGGCAGACGCCTCCACGCTCTCGGTGGTCCGCAACGTGAAGGCCGCCTTGCCCGGCATGCAGGCCGTGCTCCCCGACGACATCAAGGTGAGCTTCGAGTTCGACCAGTCGCCGACGGTGACCCGGGCGATCACCAGCCTGGCGACTGAAGGCGCGCTGGGCGCCGTGCTCACCGGGCTGATGGTGCTCGTGTTCCTCCGCGACTGGCGGAGCGTCCTGGTCGTCGTCCTCAACATCCCGTTCGCGCTCTGCGGGGCGCTCGTGGCGCTCTGGCTCACGGGGCAGACGATCAACCTGATGACCCTCGGCGGGCTGGCGCTGGCGATCGGCATCCTCGTCGACGAGGCGACGGTCGAGGTCGAGAACATCCACACGAAGATGGAGCACGTCCGCTCGGTCCCGAGGGCCGTCCGGCAGGGGAACCTGGACACCGCCGTGCCGCGGCTCCTGGCGATGCTCTGCATCCTGGCCGTGTTCATCCCGTCCTTCTTCATGCAGGGCTCGGCCCAGGCGCTGTTCGTGCCACTCTCGCTGGCCGTCGGCTTCGCGATGGTCGCCTCGTACCTCCTCTCCAGCACGTTCGTCCCCGTGCTCTCGACGTGGCTGCTGCGCAATCACCCGCCGGACGAGGGCCACGCCGGCCGTCGATCGTCCTTCGATCGTCTCCGCGAGGGTTACGGCACGCTGGCCCTGGGGCTCGCCCGGCTCCGCTTGATCGTCGTGCCGGCCTACCTCGCCGCGGCCGCCTTGATCATCTACGGCGTCGGCACGACGCTCGGGCTGGAGATCTTCCCGCGGGTCGACGCCGGCCGGTTCCAGCTCCGCATGAAGGCCCCGACGGGGACGCGGATCGAGAAGACGGAGCAGTTCGCCAGGGCCGCACTCGACGCCGTGAAGGAGGAGGTCGGCGAGCGCGGGCTCGAGATCTCCGTCGGCTACGTGGGGGTCATCCCGTCGAGCTACCCGATCAACGCCATCTACCAGTGGACCGGCGGGCCAGAGGAGGCCCTGCTCCGGGTGGCGCTGCGCGAGCACTCCGGCGTGGACGTGGAGGCGCTGAAGATCAAGCTCCGGGAGCGGCTCTCGGCCGTCATGCCCGGGGTGAGGTTCTCGTTCGAGCCGGCGGACATCGTCAGCGACGTGATGAGCTTCGGCTCGCCGACGCCCGTGGAGGTCGCCGTCAGCGGCCCGAACTTCGCCGACAGCCGCGCCCACGCCGAGAAGATCCGCGCCGAGCTGCTGAAGATCCCGTCGCTCCGCGACGTGCAGTACGCCCAGACCCTCGACTACCCGACGGTGAGCGTGGAGATCGACCGCGAGCGGGCGGGGCTGAGCGGCGTGACGGCCGAGGAGGTCGCCCGCTCGCTTGTGACGGCCACGTCCTCGAGCCGCTTCGTCGTCCCGAACTACTGGCCGGACCCGAAGACCGGGATCGGCTATCAGGTGCAGGTCGAGATCCCCGTCGCCCTGATGAACTCCGCCAAGCAGGTCGAGATGATCCCCATCCAGCACGCCGGCGGCCAGCCGCTCCTGCTGCGGGACGTGGCAACGGTGCGGCGGGGCACGATGCCCGGCGAGTACGACCGCTACAACATGAAGCGGACCGTGAGCCTCACCGCGAACATCGTCGGCGAGGACCTCGGCCGGGCGTCCGAGCGGGTCGCACGGGCGCTGAAGCAGGCCGGCGAGCCGCCGAAGGGCGTCCTCGTCGACGTCCGCGGCCAGATCGCCCCGATGCGCGAGATCCTCACCGGGCTGGCGCTCGGGCTCGGCATGTCGGTTGTGGTCATCCTCCTCCTGCTGACGGCGAACTTCCAGTCCGTGCGGCTCGCCGTCGTCGCCGTCTCCACCGCCCCGGCGGTCATCTCGGGGGTCGTCCTGGCGCTCTGGCTGACGCGGACGACGATCAACCTCCAGTCGTTCATGGGCGCGATCATGGCGATCGGGGTCGCGGTCGCGAACGCCATCCTGCTGGTCACGTTCGCGGAGCGACGCCGCAGGGCAAACGGCGAGGAAGTCGTCCGCGCCGCGGCCCACGGGGCCGAGGGCCGGCTCCGCCCGATCCTGATGACGAGCTGCGCCATGATCGCCGGCATGCTCCCCCTGGCGCTCGGCTGGGGCGAGGGGGGAGAGCAGAGCGCCCCGCTGGGCCGGGCCGTCATCGGAGGGCTCGTCGCGGCGACGGCCGCGACGCTCCTCGTGCTCCCCGCCGTCTTCGCGCTGGTTCAGGGGACCGCCGGTCGGCACTCCGCGTCGATCGACCCCGACGACCCCGAGAGCCCTTGCTTCGACGGCGGGGACGACGGCACCTCCTCGATCTCCACCAACGGGGACAGCCACGCAGCCGCGTCGCACCTCGGTAGTCACTGGGACGTCCCGGCGGGCATCTCGCAGGGCGGGGGCATCCCGTCGGAGGAACGATGAGCAGGCAGCGAGTGCGATGGCGGCGGGCGACTTGCCTGGCCGCGCTGGGTGCGATGCCGGCCGTCCTTGCGGGATGTGCCCGCTCGCCCGCGGAACCGGCGGCGCGGGCGGATACGCCCTCGGCCGCCCCCGCCGTGCGGGTCGCGGTCGTGAGGCCCGAGCGCTCCACGGTCCGTCGGACCAGTGAGCAGCCGGGCCAGATCGAGGCGGCCGAGACGACGCCGATCTACGCGAAGCTCGTCGGCCACGTCGAGACGGTCGCCGTCGATATCGGGGATCGGGTCAGGAAGGGCCAGTTGCTGGCGGAACTTCGCGTGCCCGAGATCGAGGCCGACGTGAAGCAGAAGCGGGCCGCGGTGAAGCAGGCGGAGGCGGAGCGGAAGCAGAGCGAGGCGGCCGTCGAGGTGGCCGACTCGGCCGTGGCGCGCGCCCGGGCCAGGGTGCAGGAGATCCGGGCGGGCATCAGGCGCTCCGATGCGGATGTGAGCCGCTGGCGTTCCGAGGCCGCCCGCGTCGAGCAGCTCTTCCGCGAGCGGGCGCTGACGGGCAGCCTGCTCGACGAGACGCGGAGCAAGCTCCAGGCCGCCGAGGCGGGCGCCGAGGAGGTGAAGGCCCAGGTGCAGTCGTCCGAGGCGGCGCTCGTCGAGGCGGGGGCCATGCTCGACAAGGCACGCTCCGACCTGGACGCCGCGGCCTCCCGGATCGAGGTCGCTCGCTTCGAGGCCGAGCATGCCGAGGCGATGGCGAGCTACACCCGGATCGTGTCCCCCTTCGACGGCGTCGTGACGACTCGGGGGATCGACAGCGGGCACCTGACGACGGCGGGGACGTCCGGGGAGCCGCTCTTCATCGTCGCACGCTCGGATGTCGCCACCATCACGGTCGGCGTGCCCGAGACCGAGGCGCCGTTCGTCAATCCGGGCGACCGGGCGATGGTGCGCCTCCAGGCCCTGGGGGGCAGGGCCTTCGAGGGGAAGGTCACGCGCACGGCCTGGGCGCTGCACCCGTCCACCCGGACGCTCCGCGCCGAGATCGACCTGCCCAATCCGGAGAATGTGCTCAGGCCGGGACTCTACGCGTACGTGAGCATCATCGCCGACGAGCACCGCGACGCGCTCACCGTGCCCGCCGCCGCGGTCGTGGCGGACGCCGGGAAGTCGTACTGCGTGACGGTCCAGGATGGTCACGCCCGGCGCAATGAGGTCACGCTCGGCCTGTCCGACGGCAAGCGCACGGAGGTCCTCTCCGGGCTCGATGAGCGCGAGGCGGTCGTCGAGGCCAACGCGGCGTCGCTCGTGGAGGGCCAACCCGTCGCGGCGAGCCAGCCGCCGACGGGGACGGCCAGGCCGAAAAGTTGACTCGACCGGCGCATCCGCGCCGGGGGCGGCGACCGGCGATGCAGCCCGCTCAAGCCTCTCGACAGGCATAAACGATAAGTCTGTCAAGCGAGGCGGTGCGCGCGGCCAGGGAGGGCCCGATGAAGACAGGAACCTCGAGGTCGGTCTGGCTGCTCGTGCCGTTGGCCGCGATGGTCCTGCTCGCGGCGGGCGATCCCTCCGACGGGCCCTCGCTCTCTCAAGCCAGGATCACGGCTCCGCCCGCGGACGGCTCGCCGGCCGACGCCCTGCCCGAGCCGCTCGGCGTCGGGGCCCGCGAGACCCGGGCCGCGAGCGAACCATCCGCCGCGACGACGCACCTCGGCTCGCCCCTGGTCCCCGGGCAGGAGATCCATCCCATCGACCTTCCCGACGCCCTGCGGCTCGCGGGGGCCCGCGACCTGGACATCGCCCTGGCGCGGGAGCGGGTCTGCGCGGCCGTCGCCGAGCTTCAGCAGGCGCGGGTGCAGTGGCTCCCGAGCATCTACATCGGGCCGAACTGGATCCGCCACGACGGGCAGGCCCAGGTGGTCGAGGGGCCGGTGCGAACCATCAGCAAGAGCTCCCTGTTCCTCGGAGCGACGGCCGCGGCCGGATCGAGCGTGTCCGGCCCGGTGCCCGCGGGCGGTCCCGCCCAGGTCTCCGGGCTGACGTCGATCCTGCGATTCTCGGACGCCATCTTCGATCCGCTCTCCGCACGGCGGGTGGTGGAGGCCCGCAGGGCGGGGATCCAGACGGCCACGAACGACGCCCTGCTCGGGGTCGCGGAGGCCTACATGGACCTCCAGCAGGCCGCGGGCCGCCTGGCGATCGCCCGCGAGGCCGCGACCAACGCCCAGACCCTGGCGAGCCTCACCGCCACCTACGCGCGGAGCGGGGCGGGGCTGGAGGCCGACCACCGGCGGAGCCTGGCGGAGCGCGAGCGCCAGCGAAAGAACGTCGAGCTGGCCGTGGGCGAGCTGGAGATGGCCTCGGCCGAGCTGATCCGGCGGATCCGGCTCGACCCGCGCCTGGTCGTCGCGCCGATCGAGCCGCCGGAGTCGGTCCTCCGGCTCATCCCGGATGCCTGCCCGATCGACTAGCTGATCGTCACCGGGCTCCGGAACCGCCCCGAGCTGCACGAGGCCCAGGCCCACGTGCAGGCCACGCTCGTGCGGCTCCGGCAGGCCCGGCTCCGGCCCTTCATCCCGAGCCTGGCCTTCCGGTATTCCGGCGGCGGATTCGGCGGCGGGACCAACGGCTTCTTCGGCGACTTCAACACCCGCAGCGACGCCGACGTGAACCTCTACTGGGAGCTCCAGAACCTGGGGTTCGCCGACCGGGCCATCACCCGGCAGCGGGCCGCGCAGCAGCGGATGGCGAGCCTCGAAGTCCTGAAGCTCCAGGATCGCGTCGCCTCCGAGGTCGTGCGGGCCGAGAAGGCCCGGGTCGCCGCGTCTCGGCAGATGGACGAGGCCGGCCGCGCCGTGCCCGAGGCCCGCGCGTCGCTCGCCCTGAACCTCACGAACATCCGGCGGGGGGCCGGCCTGCCGGGGGCGACGCGGCCGATCGAGGTGCTCCAGCCGATCCAGGCCCTCGCACAGGCCCGGTCCGACTACCTGGACGCCGTCCTGACCTACAACCGGGCCCAGTTCCGCCTCTACCGCGCGCTCGGCCGCCCGGCCTTCAAGGACGTCGAGCGGCAGGACGTCGCTCCCACGCCCGCACCATCCCCCCACGCGGTGGTCTCGCCCGCCGCCACGACCGGCCGGTCGTGAGGTTCCTCCCGGGCGACCGGCTCGCTCCCGACTGCTGCCGCCGCGACGCGACCGCGTGCGATCGGGCCGATATCTCGCGGACCACCGGTGGTATACCATGTGGATAAGACGCGGGCGATCGGTGGCGATCGCCGTCGCCGTCTTGCTCGCCGGGCGCGGAGACCTCCACAAGTGCGTCCTCACAATCACGCGGCCGGGACGGTCCTCGGGCCGGGCCGCCGATGGCCTGCCTGCGTGGCCCGGCGGCTGCTCGTCGCCGTCTGCCTCGGTCTCGGGGCGACCGGGGCCCGGGCCGCCGATCCGGCGGGACCGGAGCGGGGGGGGGACGGCGCGGCCCCGAGCGGAGGGCACGGCCCGATCACCGACCTGGCGATCGTCATCGGCGGGGGACTCGCGGCGCTGGCGATTCAGCGGTTCGCCCGGATACCGGGCGGTGGCGCCGGCCGGAGCACGCCGAGCCCGGAGAATGACGCGAGGCAGTTGAGGGACATCCTCGACCACCTCCCGTGCTACGTCGGGATGCTCGACACCGACGGCACGATGATCTGGTGCAATGATCCTCCCCTGAGGGACCTCGGCCTGACGCTGGAGGACGTGGCCGGGCGACCGTTCTGGGACGCGCCCTGGTGGAGCCATGACCCGGCTGCCCGAGGGGCGATCCGGGAGGCGATCCTGGCCGCGTCGAGCGGGGAAATGGCCCCGTTCGACACGACCATCGCCCAGGCGGGCGGACCACCCCGGCCGGTCGATTTCCGGGTCGCCCGCGTGCTCGACGATTCCGGCCGCATCCGCTTCCTCGTCCCCGCCTCCGTCGACCTGACCGAGCGCAAGCGCGCGGAAGACGCGCTGCGTGCCTCCGACCGCCGTCTCCGGACCATCTTCGAGAATTCGACCGACCCGATGTCGATCAACGACGCGGAGCGGAGGATCCTGGAAGTCAACCCCCGCGCCTGCGACGTCCTCGGCTACACGCGCGACGAGCTCCTGGGGCTGCGGATCGACGACCTCGACGCCGGGCTCAACCCGGCGGGCCTGGCGAATGTCCACGGGGAGGTCACCGCCGTCGCGCCGGAGACCCTCACCTTCGAAACCAGGATCCGCCGCAAGGACGGCTCGACCTACCCGGCCGAGGTGAGGACCGTGGCGATCGACTGGGAGGGCCAGACCTGCGTGCTCGCCACGACGCGCGACCTGACCGAGCGCAACCGCGCATCGGCGTCCCTCAGGGCGAGCGAACAGCGGCTCCGCACGCTGTTCGAGGAACTGGCTGACCCCCTGTTCGTATCCGACGAGCAGGGCCGGTTCCTGGAGGTCAACCCCCGGGCCTGCGAGTCGCTCGGCCGATCTCGCGAGGAGCTCTTGGGCATGGGGATCAAGGAGATCGACGCGCAGCTCCCCTGGGACGAGATCGCCGTGATGATGGCCGAATCGATCCGGGACCCAGGGCGACCCCACACGTTCGAAACGCGGCATCGGCGGGCCGACGGGACGAGCTTCCCGATCGAGATCCGTGCCATCCCGCTCGAGTGGGACGGCCAGGTGCGCTACCTCTCGCTGGCCCGCGACCTCAGCGCCCGGAAGGAGGCGGAGCGGGCACTCCGCGAGAGCGAGCAGAAGCTCCGGCTGTTCGTCGAGCATGCCCCGGCGGCCCTGGCCATGTTCGACCGCGAGATGCGGTACGTGGTGGCCAGCCGGCGGTGGTGCGAGGATTTCGCCCTCGTGGGCCGGGAGTTCGTGGGCCGTTCCCACGACGACATCATGCCCGAGATCCCCGACCACTGGCGGGAGGCCCACCGCCGCGGGCTCGCCGGCGAGATCGTCCGCAACGAGGCCGATCGCCTCCCGGAAGCTTACGGCCACGACCGCTGGAACCGGTGGGAGGTGCGGCCGTGGCACGCGGGAGGCAGCATCTCGGGGATCGTCATCTTCGCGGAGGACATCACCGAGCAGCAACGGGCCTCGCGGGCGATCGCCGAGAGCGAGGCCCGCTACCGGTCCCTCTTCGAGGCCAACCCGCATCCCATGTGGGTCTACGACCTGGAGACGCTCGCCTTCCTGGCGGTCAACGACGCCGCGGTCGCCCATTACGGCTACCCGCGCGACGAGTTCCTCGCCATGACCATCGCGGATATCCGCCCGGACGAGGACGTGCCGAGGCTGCTGGAGAACCTCCGTCACAGTCGCGATCGAACGGGGATGGATCTGGCGGGAATCTGGCGGCACCGACGCAGGGACGGTTCCCTCATCGACGTCGAGATCACCTCGCACCGCATGGGCTACGCCGGCCGCGACGCCGAACTCGTGCTGGCCCACGACGTCACCGAGCGGCTACGGGCAGAGGCCGCGCTCCGCGCGAGCGAGGAACGCTTCCGCACGGTGGTGGATCGGGCGATCGACCCCCTGTTCATCACCGACCTCGAGGGCCGCTTCCTCGACACCAACCAGACCGCGTGCGAGGTGCTCGGCTACACGCGCGACGAACTCTTGCAGATGAGGGTGACCGATGTGGACGCCGAGCGGGTCGACAACCATCTCGAACCCCTGCTCGCGGACGTCCTGGAACAGTCGGGCGCGACCGTGACGTTCGAGACCCGCCACCGTCGCAAGGATGGGACGCTCCTGCCGGTCGAACTTCGGGTCGGCGCCGTGCGGCTCGGGGACGCGACCCGACTCGTGGGCGTCGCCCGCGACCTGACGGAGCGGAAGCGCATCGAGGCGGAGATCCGCTCGCTGAACGCCGACCTGGAGCGGCGCGTGGCCGCGCGCACCGCGGAGCTCGCCAAGCTGGTGAACATCGTCGACGCCTCGACGGATCTCATCGCCATCGCGAGGCCGGACGGAGAGACCGACTGGGCCAATCGCGCCATGGAGCAGGTCGTCGGCCGGCACGGCCCGGACGGAATCCGGGTCCGGATCGCCGACTCACACCCGCCGGACTCCGCGCGCCTGATCCTTCAGGAAGGTCTGCCCAGCGCCGCGCGCGACGGGCACTGGCTGGGCGAGACCGAGGTCGTCGGCCGGGATGGTCGGATCATCCCGGTCTCGCAGCTCATCCTGGCGCACCGCGGGGCCGGCGGCGAGGTCGAGTACTTCTCCACGATCATGCGCGACATCACCGAGCGCAAGCGCATGGAGCTGGAGCTGGCCCGGGCCTCCCGATTGAAGGACGAGTTCCTCGCCAGCATGAGCCACGAGCTGCGGACCCCGCTGAACGGGGTCCTCGCGCTCTCGGAGGCCCTGCTGGAGGGGGTCTACGGGCAGCTCGGCGAGGCCCAGGCGGAGGTCCTGCGCGACGTGGCCCGGTGCGGCCGGCACCTGCTCGGCCTGATCAATGAGATCCTCGATCTGTCCAGGATCGAGGCGGGCCACATGGAGCTCGAGCCGACCCCGGCCGACCTCGAGCGGCTCTGTCGGGCCTGCCTGAGGATGGTCCAGGAGGACGCCCAGCGGAAGCGGCTGGAGCTGCGGCTCGCCGTCCGGGGCGTCCACGCGCCGGTCGTCGTGGATGAGCGGCGGGTCCGCCAGATCCTGCTCAACCTGCTGTCGAACGCGGTCAAGTTCACGCCGGAGGAGGGCATCATCACCCTGGAAGCGGCCGGGGACGCCGACCGAGGTGAGCTGGTGCTGTCCGTTGACGATACCGGGATCGGCATCGCCGCGGGGGACCTCGACCAGCTCTTCGTGCCGTTCCGCCAGCTCGACGCCAGGCTCTCCCGGCAGTTCGAGGGGACCGGCCTGGGCCTGGCGCTGGTCCGCAAGCTGGCCCGGCTCCACGGCGGAGACGTCGAGGTGGAGAGCGAGCCGGGCCGGGGGAGTCGATTCACCGTGCGGCTGCCCTGGGTCTCGTCGACGCAGGAGGCGGACGAGGACGACGCCGACGCCGAGGGCGAACCCGGGCACGCGGGCGATCGGCCGCTCCTGCTCCTGGCGGAGGATAACGAGGTCAGCGCCCGGGTGGCGCGGGACTACCTGCGGATGCACGACTTCGATGTCGTCCTGGCGCGGGACGGGAGAGAGGCGTTGAAGCTGGCGTCGGACCTCGGGCCCGCATTGATCGTGATGGACATCCAGCTCCCGGAGATCGACGGGCTCGAGGTGATCCGCCGCCTGCGCGCGGAGCCCCGCTGGCAGGGCGTGCCGATCGTCGCGATGACGGCCCTGGCGATGCCCGGGGACCGGGAGCGGTGCTTGCTGGCGGGGGCGGACGAGTACGTCTCGAAACCCATCCGCCTCCATGATCTCGAGGCGATCGTCCGCGAGCGACTCGGGAAGGCGCCCGGCAGTTGACCCGGGCGAGCTTCGGCCGCGCCGGGACCGGAAAGGCTAGCGGTGGTCGGCGAGGCCGCGGGGGGAGGGGCGGCGCAACGAGGGCCGATGCGGGCCGGCGAACGCGGAGACCACCTCGGGCAGGGCTCCCAGGTGGAGGTGGATCAGGCTGCCCACGGCGTGATGGCGGTAGATCAGCTCGGCGTGCTCGTTCAGGGAGCCGGAGCACGAGGGGCAGTCGAACCGATCGTCGCTGGGGTGGAGCCGCCAGCGGCCGCTCTTGTAGCCCCGGACGACCGTGCCCTTCGAGGCGAGCCACGAGTCGTGCAGGAGCGTGCGCGCGACGGGGACCGGCGGGCCCGGCTGATCGAGCAGCTCGGCCTCGTAGGGATAGATCCCCACGCCGGGGATCCGGCGGCCCTCCACGATCATGCACTGCGAGAGGTAGGCGGTCCCCCCGCCCTCGGTGTAGATCCGCTGGCCCTCGCAGACGTGCTGACGCAGCGCGCCCATCATGCTCAGATTGCCCGCCAGCCGTTCCGTGAAGTGGTCGGGGAAGCCGCAACCGATCATCACGAGATCGACGTCCTCGGGCAGCGACTCGTCGCGCAGGGGCGAGAACTCGACGAGCTCCGCCCCGAGGGCCTCCAGGGCCTCGAAGGTGTCGGGGAAGTAGCGGCCGAAGGCCTCGTCCTGCGCGTAGGCCACCCGGAAGCAGTGGGAACACTCGGCCATCCCGCAGGCGCAGAAGGCGCCGGCACGCGCGGGGAACGGCCGGCTCCGGCTGAGCTCGTCGAGGGCCTCGAGGTCGGCCATGCGGAGGAAGTGGTGGCCCAGCTCGCGCAGGGTCTCCGGCGGCAGGGAGCTGCCGCGAGGCGATCGGGAGAGCTCCCGACGGATGGCGGGGAGTTCGGGCAGGGCCCCCAGGACCGGCGGATTGCCGGTGAGCCGGAGCAGCCGTCGGATCCGGGGCAGGGCCTCGGGATGCTTCAGGCCGTCGATCAGCACGCCCTCGACGCCCTCCGGCAGTCTCGGCAGGTGGCGCAGCGTCTCCTCGGAGTCGGCCACGGAGAGCACCGCCACCAGCGGCAGGTCGAGCGACCGGGCGATCGCCCGCAGGTCGCCGGGCAGGTCGCTCTGGGTGCAGGAGCGGATCTCGACCGGGGTCTGAAGCGTCCCCTCGACGACGGCGAGCTGGGCCCCCAGCGTGCCCTGGAGGAACAGCGAGCGGCAGACATCCTCGGGCATCAGCCACGAGTCCAGGTGCCGGCCAGGCAGGCCGGTCACCTCGCCGACGACCTCGGTGGCGGTCGGACAGGCTCGCGTCCGGAAGTGCTGCACCCGCTGGCGCCTCTCGGTCAGACCTGCCAGCATCGCCAGGGCCATCATCGATGGCTCCGGGCCCGCGGCCGCCGTTGCAAGCCCCATCCGAGGAACTACCATCATCGCCGTTCCGAAAGAGCCTCAGCGGATCTCATCGCCCGGATCCCGCCCCTCTCCGCCGTCGCGTTCGACCCGGAAATCGCCCATGCCTTCGGCTCCGCCGCGACGCCCGGACCTCGACCCATCCCTCTTCCCCGCTCGGGATACCCCGTCCCTCATGCTTCGCGTCGACGAAGATCCGCGGAAAACCTGGACTCCATGTCGTCTCAGCGTCGTCTCTGTTCGAGGGGGAGATGCGCATTCGCAACGTTCGGGATGCCACTCCGCTGACGTCCCAATGATAGCGCCGCGGCCATCGAGGTCAAGGCTGAACCGAAATCCATGTCTGTCAAGGAGGTCGGGAATTTATCGGGATGGATGGCTCGGTCGCTCCGCCGCCGGGGCGGGCGGAGTCCTCGGGGGGGCCGGAGGCCGGCCTCGCTGCAAGGCCAGGACGGCGAAGCAGGTTCCCGCGTCGGTGATGTAGTGGGCCTTGTCGTTGTTCAGCGAGCGGGTGAACCAGCGCCCGGAGGCGCGCTGATTCGCGCGGAGCCAGGCGAGCCCCCGCTCGATGGCGGGATCCGAACCCGAGACACCGGCCTCGCGGAGCACGAAGACCACCAACCCCGTCGCATAGCCGTCGCCCGGGGCGTTGCGGTCGTTCGGGCGTCCGTCGCGGCGGTTCCACCGGCCCAGGCTCGGCAGCGACCAGCTACCGTCCGGCCGCTGCAGCGCCCGCAACTCGGCGATGGTCTTCTCCCGTTCGTCTTGATCCATCAATCCATCGACTCGCGCGGAGGCCCAGAGCAGGATCGTCCGGTGGTGCAGGTCGGGGGCCGGCGTCTTCCGGAAGTAGGCTCGGATCCGCTCGATCCCTCTTCCGGGCAGGTCTTCCCGGGCGTAGCCCTCCGGGGCGTAGCCGGCGGCGAGCGCCGCCACGAGCGAGCCGTAGTAATCGTCGTGCTCGAAGGGAGGCCAGCCGCACTTCAGCCAGTCCCAGCCGCCCTCGGGTTTCTGGAGTGTCCACATCCGGTCCAGGGCGGCGCGGGTCAGGGGGTGGAGCTTCCCGGTCGTGGCCGCGTCGTGCATGGCCAGCGCCTCGGCCGTGGCGAGCACCTCGGCGTCCCACCTGGGCTTCGCTTCCGGCCGGGCGTCGTCCCAGTGGGCGACGCGATCCTCGAAGAAGGCACGGATCCCGGCCTCGTCCGGCGACCGGAATTCCGCCAGCGACGGCCGCGCCATGAGGTACGGGTAGTTCGTGTGGCACGAGCCGCAGTTGCGCTGTTGCGTCCACTGACGGCCGACCCGATCCAGGTAGGCCGCCGCGTTCGCCGGGGAGTATTCGGGGGCCACGGGCTCCTCGATCGAGGGCCGGGGGCGAGCCTCGGACGACGGCCTTGCGGGCTCCTCCGCCGCGGCGAAAGTGGCAGTCCCGATCAGGAAGCAGAGATCGATTGCCAGGGTGACTCGGCTCATCGTTCGTGATCCCCAGTTCATTTCGGTGCGGACCGGCAGCTCCGATGCCACCGGGCGTGGCTAGCGTGGCGGGCTCGTCTCCTCGGGATCGGGCAGGGTTCGCTCCTCGTCCGGGGCCCCCGGCGACGGGCTCGGCTCACCATCGCCCCGGTAGAAGACCTCGGCGAGCTTTCCCAGGAGTCGCCCGGCGTCGGTCGTGGCCTCCGAGACGGTCCGACCGGGGCGCGGCGCGTCCAGGCCGACGTTGTTCACGAAGAACGCGAAGACCAGCGGCTTCCCGCCGGCGGTCTCCATGTAGCCGGCCAGCGCCTTGCTCGTGAGCAGCGCCTTGCCGGTCAACTCGTTCTCGACCGTGTAGGTGCCGGTCTTGGCGTGCACATGGCCGCGAGCCGGGCTGTCGCGATCGACGGCCCGGACGAGCGTGCCGTCCCGGCCGAGGATCGGGAGCGCGGAGCTGAACGCCGCCGCGTCCGGCCTGGCCGCCATGGCGCGGAGCAACTGGACCGTCGCCCGGGGGGTGGCGAAGTCGGCACGCGAGCCGCCGGCGCCGCCCGCGAAGCAGACCGTGGCCGGATCGATCCCCAGCCCCTTCAGGATCTCGCCCTGCCTGCGAAGGCCCACCTCCAGCGTCCGCTCCCCGTGGCGGGCCGCGATCAGCAGCGGCAGCGTGCTCGCATGGAGGTTGTGGCTGACCTTGAGGATGACCTTCAGGAACTCGCGGAACGGGGGCGACGTGTAGACCCCGACTCTGGGGAGCCGGGCCACCTCCCGCGGCTCGGGCAGGCTCGCGGTCGAATTCGCGGCCAGCGGCGAGGCCGAGACCGCGACGCCCCGGCGTCGGAGGCATTCGATGAACACGGCGCGGGCGAAGGAGGACGGCTCCTCCACCTCTTGGATGCGGAGCAGCCGCCGATGTCCGGCCGGGACCTTGCCGCGGACCGCCAACTGCCGCGGACCGAGCGAACGGATCTCGATGCTCGGCGACAGCGTGGACTCCACCGTCTCGACCTGGGCGTCCATCGAGAGGAACTGAGTCGCGGGGAGGAACTCGACACGTGCGCCCGACCCCGCGGAGGCCGAGGGATCGATCAGGATGTCGATGACGTTGTCGTTGATCACGATGGGGCTGACGCGGCTGGGGCCGCTGCCGGTGCTCTCCGCCGCCTCGAAGTAACGGTCGTCGATGATCACCTCACCCTGGACTTGCCTGATCCCCGCCGCCCGGACGTCGCGTGCCAGGTGATCCAGTCCGGCCAGCGGGTCTCCCTCGACGATCTCGCTGTGAGGGTTGCCTCCCGCGTAGGTATGGTCGTCGTCCTTGAAGCGCAGGGACCCCTTCTCCCCGGTCCGTCCCCCCATGCTCGGATCGCCCTGGGCGAGGAGGATCAGGTCGCCGTGGAGGATCCCGTTGCCATCGACGTCGCCGCGGCGGAAGACGGGGTCTCGAACCGGAAGTCCGCCCCGAGCTCCACCAGGGCGGCGGCCGAGCTGAAGAGCTTGGTCACCGAGGCCGGGGCGAAGAGCTGGTCGGCATTCCGCTGGAACACGGGGCGGCCGTCGCTCGCCTGGACCACCAGGAGCCCCCAGTGTCCGTGCTCGAATCCCGGGCTCTCCAGGATCCCTTTCACCCGACGGGAGATCGTCTCCGACGGCCAGGGAGACTTCGCCCCCCCATCATCCGCGAGCGCGAGACTCGTCGCGAGGCAGCTCGCCGCGGTGAAGAAGAGCGCGATCGTGGCGTTTCGGCCATGGTGAAGCCGCGAGACTCGCGGGGCGAGCCCGAGGGCGTGGCAACCTCTGGGGGGCATCGCTCGACATCCCTCCTGTGGCAGCGAATGGAGGCGAAGTGATGCTCGAAGCGCGCCGGAGCCAGGGGATGCCGAGCAATCACGCGGAGCGTCGGGCGACCGAGCGATCGCGCGTGCCCTGGGGCTCATGGCGTCACATCACTGCCGGACGAGTATACCGGGCGAGTCTCCGGCAAGGAAATTCGTCGGATCGGGAATCCGCCGATTGCGGTCGGGGGAGCCAGCCGGCCCGTGGTCCCGACGGCGACGACCGCGCCGGAAAAATCCGCGGGACGTCGGATCATGGTTCTCGATTCCCGGGGCCGCGTCGGCCGGGGAGATCCGGTCGGACCGGACGGGCGGATCGATCGCATCGCCGACCGGGCCGAGCGGCCTCGGCTGCACGATGTCAGCGCGAGCGACGCAAATTCGCGAGCGAGAGACGCTCAAGTTGGCGACGTATCAGGAACAGATGCTGACGTCGGCAACCTTCTGTACCGAGATGTGGAGAGGAAACCGAGAGGCGAACGGGGACAAGACCAGCCCGAGGATCAGCCGTCCTCCGGGAGTTTCCGTCCCCGGGTTCAACGCACCAGTTGCAGGCAGGTGGCTGCGAGGAAACCGTTGAACATCTTCCGTCCGATCGCCAGCACCGGGCTGCCGTGGCAGAGATTCTCGCCCAGATCTTCAAGCCAGCCCGGATCATTGACCAGCGAGGCTTCGGCTTCAACGATCACGAGGTCTCTCGGGCGACCCTTCGGGGCGACTTGCAAGACGAGACGCGACGCTTCAATGGTCTCTCCGGACGGTTCGACCCAGGAGTCGATGATCGCCCCGTTTACTACCATTTCCGAGTCCATCCTATCTTCCTCCTCGGAATGAACCTCTTTCCGAACGAGCTTGACCAGATCGCGTTCGCGGATTGTCTGCTTGTCTTCTCGTTTTCGTACATCCATCCTAGCAGAATGGATGTGTGTGTCAAGCGAAGATCCCGGCAATGTCCCCGTTTCTCGGATCGGGGCAACCATCCTCCCGGAAAGCGATCCAGGCCTCACCAAGGCATTCGAAGATAGCACGCCGCTCGCGACAGGACCGAACAAGAAAGATCGAGAGCAAATACCGCGCCGAAATCATGGTATAACGATTCCATGCTCGGATACCCGTCTCGGTCCCGGGATCGGCAGGACTCATCTTCCGATCCGCTGTGGCCTATTCTCGCGAGTGGAAGCTCTTACCTTCGTGCCAAGCTTAATACACATTGCCCCCTTTGGCAATATCGTTCCATCACGCATGGCACAGACTCGTTGGGTGAATGAGCTTAAATTCGGGAAGCCTGCAGACTTGCGAGGACGAAAATCGGCAAAATAAAACACGGAAACAGGCTGGTTAGCAAGCTTTGAAGTCTAGTTTGACATGACCGCCGGGGTCACGCGGGGGTCTCCCTCGCGAGCAGGTCAACAGACACGGAGCGATGCGAATTCGCTGTCCAGGAGCCCGGGACATACGCCATACGCTGACGCCGTGCTATGCTGAGGCCTCGTCACGATTGGAGATGGCCTCGTCGGGCGTCGTGCAAACCGGGGTGGACCTGATCGGTCGGCCTCCATGAAAGGACGCAATCATGGCGTTTCGCGTCACGACCGAGAAGCGCGGTTCTCAAACGGTCTACATGCTCCACGACCTGGCATCGGGAGCTTCTGCGGCGGTCCTGCCCGCACATGGGTTCAATCTCTTTGATCTGCGCCTCCCGGTCGCCGGGGAGGTGCGCCCGGTGCTGTTCGCGGCGGAGGACTTCGACGAGAATCCTCGATCCGGTGCCGGCAACGGGATCCCCATCCTGTTCCCCTACCCGAATCGCGTCCGTAACGCGACGTTCACGTTTCAGGGGCACACCTACTCGCTGCCCGCGACGAATGCCCCCAACGCCATCCACGGGTTCGCGGTGAATGCACCCTGGGATGTCGTGGAACATGCGGCGGATTCGAAGTCGGCGTGGATCACCGGCCGCTACCAGATTTCCAGGAACACGCCGGAACTCCTCGATCGCTGGCCGACCGACGCGATCCTGCAGGTGAGCTACCGCCTGGCGGAGCGTCGGCTCACCATGAGCGTCGAGGTGACCAACCCGACCGCGCGGGATCTCCCTTACGGCTTCGGGATCCACCCGTATTTCCGCATGCCGTTCGAGCCGGGCGGCGACCTGGATCGGACCCGCGTCATCCTGCCGGCGAGCCGGTACTGGGTCCTCGACCATTTCCTGCCCACCGGGGAGATCCTGCCGGTGGACGCCCGCCTCGATTTCCGGCAGGGCCAGCCCATGAGCGGGCTCCGGCTGGACGACGTCCTGACGGGGCTGGAGTTCGCGGACGGCCGCGGCACCTGCCGGCTGGTCGACCTGGCCAGGAAGGCCGAGTTCCGGCTGAGCTTCGATCGCAATTTCCGGGAGCTGGTGGTCTACACGCCGCCGACCCGGCCGGGTGTGATCTCGCTGGAGCCCTATACCCAGACGACCGACGCGATCAACCTCTCGGGGAAGGGCGTCGACGCCGGCCTGCGAGTCCTGGGGCATGGTGCGCATGAGGCCCTGACCCTGGCGATGGAGACACTCGGGTGAACCGACGTGCCCGGGGCGACACGGACCGCGGCCGTTCCCGCGGGACTGCCGGCGTTCAAGCCTGATCGCGGGTCGCTTCATCCATGCAGAGACCATTGTGGATTTGTGATAGAATTGGGGAACACGCGGGCAGGCCGCTCGAGGCTCTTCCTCGGCTCAGAGGTGGTCCCGATCCCCTCGCGTCCCTAAGATGGATGGAATGGAGTCGACGTCGGAGCCCGGGTTCGTGCGATCCGCACGGGGGGCTGTGGCATCTGATACCCCCCCCGGGCGGGATCCTCCCGGCCCTCCTTCACCTGCAAAGCGCGAGGAAGCTTGAGAATGGAGCCGACAGCCAGCTCCTCCCCAGGGCCCCTGAGCGGGTTGCGTCTCGACCTGCTGCAGAAGGCGGTCGAGATCTACCTGGAGGCGGCCTATGCCGATGCGGAGATCCCCGCCCCGGTGCGGAGGCGGTTGGCCTGGCCCGAGACCGCCGACACCCCGGAGCTCTTCTCCAGGCCGCCGTTCGAGCGTGCCGGGAAGGCCGCCGGCCAGGAAGGGATGATCTACGCCCTCCGCCTGGGGAATCGCCGCTATCCCCACATGAAGCTCCAGATCCAGCCGTGGCCGAACGCGGCCGGCTTCATGCTCTCGGTCAACACGCATGATCAGGTCGCCGGGCTCGACGTGGGGCCGGCCGACGCCGAGGCCTTCCGCGACCTCCAGGAGGAGAACCAGCGCCTCAAGGAGCGGATCGAGAGGGCCTGGGAGGAGCAGGGCCTGCCGACGTTCCTGAACTACCTCCGCGAGTACATCGAGCACCGCAACCACGACGCGATCGGCGACGATCCGACGCCGGCCGTCGACCCGGGCCTGCTCGACCGGCCGGCCTCGACCTGAGCCTCAGACGACGCGGGCGGCCTCCAGGAGCGGAGGCGAGGTACCGTCCGTCCGATGCCCGGCGCTCCCCCCGTCCGCCCCGCCGGCGGCGCGCTGCGTGCGCGGGAGCACGAAGCCGAACGACGAGCCCTTGCCGGGGTGGCTCTGCATCTCCACGTGGCCGCCATGGAGGGCGATGAAGGACTTGACCAGGCAGAGCCCCAGGCCGATCCCCCGCTTGCCGAACTGGAAGTCGCCGGACGAGTGGTGGAGCGTGTCGAAGCCCGTGAAGAACGGCTCGAAGAGGTAGGGCTGCTCGCCGGGATGGACGCCGATCCCCTCGTCCTGCACGAGCACGCGGACGAGACCGCCCGCGTCGGCCTCGCCCTCGACGGGTTCGGCGACGATCCGGATCGTCCCCCGGTCGGGCGTGAACTTGATCGCGTTGGCCAGCAGGTTGACCAGCACGTCGGTGAGCTTGGACGAGTCGGCCTCGATCGTCCCCAGGCCATCCGCGATCCGGAGCTGGACGGTCTGCTGGCGGGCTTCCAGGTAGGGGGAGAGCTGGTCCAGGACCTCTCGGATGAGCGCCTCCGGCGCCACCTCCTCGAGCTGGAGCGTCCGGCCGAATTCCCGGTCCTCGATCAGCTTGAACATGCGCTGGACGGTCCTGGCCAGCCGCCGGGCCGCATGGTTGATCCGCTCGACCCACTGCCGCTCCGGCCCGCCGCCGCTGCGATCCAGGGACATCTTCCAGAGGTCCGTCAGGCCCAGGACCACGCTCACCGGGGTGTTCAGCTCGTGGCTGGCGACCTCGAGGAAGACCCCCTTGAGCCGATTCGCCTCGGCCAGCTTGGCGTTGCTCTCCTGGAGCTCGCGGAGCAGGCGGTTCTTCTCGACGATCAGGTCGTGCCGCTCGACGGCCTGGCGGACCACGGATTCGAGCTCCTCGGGCAGCCAGGGCTTCGTGATGTAGCGGAACACGTTGCCCTGGTTGATGGCGCCGATGACGGTGTGGATCTCCGTGTAGGCCGTGAACAGCAGCCGGCTGGCCTCCGGACGGATCTCCCGCGCCTCATGCAGGACCTCGACGCCGGACATCCCGGGCATCCGCTGGTCGGTGAGGACGACCGTGATCTCGGGGTCGGCGCGGAGGATCTCGAGGGCCTCCGCGCCCCGCTGGGCGGTCAGCACGTGATAGTCGATGCGGAGCAGGTCGCGGACCGAGCTGAGCACCTCCGGCTCATCATCCACGACCAGCACCCTGGGACGAGTCCGCGTGCGTTGCATGGCCAGTAATCCCGCCTCACTGCTCCCCGACGGAACGTCCCGGGGCTGGTCCATCAGTCCCGGCCGGTCGGGGCGAAACGCTTGATCAGCGTCACTTCATTGCCCTCGGTATTGTATCGCATCTGGTCGACCATGCCCTCGCAGATGAGCAGGCCGAAGCCGCCGGCCCGAAGCCCGAGCTTCTCTCGGACGTCGAGGTGGGTGAACGGGTCGTCGGGGATGGCGGCGTGGGGCAGGCAGGTGCGGTCGAAGCCCGTCCCCTGGTCCCGCACGATGATCTCCAGGTGATCCTTGTGGATCCGGTAGGTGATCCGGACCGGGCGTTCGGCCTGATGCTCGTTGCCCCACTCGATCGCGTTGTGGGCCATCTCCATCACCGCCTGCCGGAGCTGCATGACCTGCTCGCCGGAGAGCGGGGTCGCCTGGCAGACGTGCATCAGGAAGTCGTTCAGGTCCTTCAGCAGGGTGATCTCGCTGTTGATCTCGACGCTCACCTCGCCCTGCAAGGAGCGCTGCTGCATGCTCGACCGCCAGGCCCGCGCCGTCGCGATCGCCTGGAAGAGCTCGTCGACGCCGTACGGCTTGGTGACGTAGGCATTCGCCCCGACCCGGAAGCCGTGGAGCCGATGCTGCATGTCGTTGAGCGCCGTCAGCATGACGACCGGGATCAGCATCGTGTCGCGATCGGTCCGGAGCTGGCGGCAGACGTCGAATCCATTGATGTCCGGGAGCATCAGGTCCAGCAGCAGCACGTCGGGCAGGTGCTTGCGGGCCAGGCGCAGCCCCGTCGTGCCGTCCTCGGCGATGATCGGCTCGAACTCTCGGGTCCGGAGGATCCTGGCCACGAGGCCGGCTTGCTCCGGATGGTCTTCCACGATCAGTGCCGTTGCCATCGTTGATTTCCCGTACGCCCGACCCGCGACGCCCCCGGGCCGGGCCTGCCGGGTCTGCGACCCGGGTCTTGGTCAGCGGATCGGGCGACGCCGATCCGCACGATCAGACATGCAGTTCCACCACATCAGAATCATGCAGCTCGTGATCCCTCTTCACCGACTGGCCGTCGTAAACGCCGGTGCCCCAGATGCGGGCGGACTTGAGCGAGTGCTCGAAGTCCTTGTGAATCTGCCGGGCGAGGTCCAGGACAGTGCTACCGACGGGCAAGCTGAAAGGCCGAGACCGATCCGCCGGTTTACCGGGAACCTTGGTATAGACGCGCAGGACTCCTAATAGATGGTATGCAGCATCCCTGAGGGATTCTAGCCCCCGGCCCTCCTGCGCCGAGACCGGCAGCACCGGGAACCGGGGCTCGAACCACTCCCGGATCACCTCCAGGCGGTCCTCCGCCCCCGGGAGATCCCGCTTGTTGGCGACCAGGATCGTCTTCACGTGGCGGATGGCCTCGTCCTCCACGTCGTAGGGCAGCGTCCCGACGAGCTCGGTGTGGACCGCGGCCAGCCGCTGGAGCGCGGCGTCGATCGCCTCCCCGACGTCGTCGCTGCCCAGGTCGGCCACCAGGAGCGCGGCGTCGGCCGAGCGGATGATGCTCGGCACCCACGTTTCGAGGAACTCCGGCGCGATCGGCGGCAGGTCCACGAGCTGCACGGGCACGTCCTGCCACATCATGATGCCCGGCTGGGGAGCCCGGGTGGTGAAGGGATACGCCGCCACCTCGGGATGGGCGTGGGTCAGGGCGGCCAGCAGCGCGCTCTTCCCCGAGTTCGGCGGGCCGACCAGCGCGACCTGCCCGGCACCTTCATGCGGGACGCGATGGCTGACGCCCGACTTCTTGCCCCCCGCCTTCGCGCCCTCGATCTCGTCCCGCAGGCGGCTGATCTTCTGCTTGAGGTCGGATTGCAGCTTCTCCGTGCCCTTGTGCTTGGGCAGGAGCTTGAACATCTCCCTCAGCGCCTCCAGCCGATCGGCGGGTGTCCCCGCGCGGCGAAAATCCTCCTCGGCCTTGAGATACTGGGGCGGCAGGTTGGCCGGCATGGTGCTTCATCCCCCGGCACGCGGGCACGACGGTCCTTGAAGACGGTATCCCGTCCTCCGGGCTCTTGCAAGTGGGAGGCGGGCCGGCCGGAAGCCCACGGAAGCCCCCCGGGCCACGGCCCGCGGAGGCCGCCGTCCCGGGTCCGCCGCGCCGGCCCGGCCGTTGTGGTAGGATGGCGGCAACCGTCCACGGACGAACGCCGGGAGGCGTCGATTCGCCGGTTGATGAATCGATCGTCCCGCGGTCCGGGAGCCGACCAGAGCGATGAAGAGCGATGAACGTCGATGGATCCGGGCGATCGCCGCGCCCATCGTGATTCTCGTGCTCCTCGGGGACGCGCGGGCGTCCGAGATCCACGTCTCACCCGGCGGCCGGGACACGGCCGCCGCCACGGCGGACGACCCGCTGCGGACCCTCGTCGCCGCGCAGCGGGCGGCGCGTCGGCAGGCCAGCAGGGCGGCCGTCACGGTGCTGCTCCATGCCGGGATCTACGAATTGCCCGACACGTTCGTCCTCACGCCAGGGGACTCCGGCACGAGGGAGCATCCCGTGACCTACGCCGCCGCCCCGGGCGAGGACGTCGTCCTCAGCGGCGGGACGCGGCTTGAACTGCGATGGAAGCCCTTCCGCGACGGCATCGTCCGGGCGGAGCTCCCGATGGGCACGGTCATCGACCAGCTCTTCCTCGACGGCCGTCGTCAGCCGATGGCCCGCCACCCGAACTTCGATCCGGCGATCCGCCACTACAACGGCTACGCGGCCGACGCGATCAGCCCCGCGCGGGCCGCCCGCTGGGCCGACCCGCGCGGCGGCTTCCTCCACGCCATGCACGAGCACGAGTGGGGCGACTTCCATTACCTCATCACCGGCAAGGACCCGGCGGGCAAGGTCGCGGCTCGAAGGAGGCTGGCAGAACAACCGGCGGATGGGGATGCACCCGCGGTACCGGATGGTCGAGAACGTCTTCGAGGAGCTCGACGCGCCCGGCGAGTGGTACCACGACGCCCGCTCGGGGACCCTCTACCTGTTCCCACCCGCCGGGGTCGACTTCGACCGGGCGGTCGTCGAGGCCGTCCGCCTCCGCCATCTCGTCGAGTTTCGCGGGACGAGGCGAGATCCCGTCCGGTTCGTCACTCTCAAGGGCCTCACCCTCCGGCACGCCGCCCGCACGTTCATGGACAACAAGGAGCCGCTCCTGCGCAGCGACTGGACGACCTACCGCGGCGGCGCGATCCTCTTCGAGGGCGCGGAGGACTGCGGCCTGAATGGCCTGACCCTGGACCAGGTCGGGGGCAACGCGATCTTCGTGAGCCGCTACAACCGGCGGCTCGCGATCCGGGGCTGCCACGTCGTCGGCGCGGGAGCCAACGGCGTGGCGTTCGTCGGCGACCCGGCGAGCGTGCGCAGCCCGCTGTTCGAGTACAACCAGCGGCAGAGCCTCAAGGACATCGACCGGACGCCGGGGCCGAGGACGGAGGACTATCCCGCCGACTGCCTCGTCGAGGACTGCCTGATCCACGAGACCGGCCGTTTCGAGAAGCAGACGGCGCCGGTGCAGATCTCCATGTCGATGGGCATCACGGTCCGCCGCTGCTCGCTCTACGACGTGCCCCGCGCGGGCATCAACATCTCCGAGGGCACCTTCGGCGGTCACGTCATCGAGGATTGCGACATCTTCGACACCGTGCTGGAAACGGGCGACCACGGCTCGTTCAACTCCTGGGGCCGCGACCGCTACTGGGGGCTGAAGGACGTCGACCTGAACACGATCACGCGGGGGGCCGACCGCGACCTGCCCCTGCTCGACGTGGTCCGGCCGATCGTCCTGCGGCACAACCGCTGGCGCTGCGACCACGGCTGGGACATCGACCTGGACGACGGCTCGTCGCGCTACGAGATCCGCGACAACCTCTGCCTGGGCGGCGGCCTGAAGCTCCGCGAGGGCTTCTACCGGCTCGTCGAGAACAACGTCCTCGTGAACAACTCCTTCCACCCCCACGTCTGGTACGCCAAGAGTGAGGACGTCTTCCGGCGCAACATCGTCTTCGGCAAATATCAGCCGATCCTCATGAAAAAGCCGTGGGGAAGGGAGTGCGACTTCAACTTCCTGCACACGCCCGGCCAGGCTGGCGCCGCGCCCGCGGCGGAGCTGGCCGAGCAGAGCGGCCGGGACGTGCACTCCGTCGCCGCGGACGCCCGGTTCGTCGACCCGGCCCGCGGCGACTACCGGGTGAAGGAGGGATCGCCGGCCCTGGCTCTCGGCTTCGTGAACTTCCCGATGGACGCCTTCGGCGTGCGGGCTCCACGCCTGAGGGCGATTGCGCGAACGCCGGTCCTGCCCTCGTCCGGAACGCCCACGGGAGATCGTCCTGCGGGGAACGCACAACGCTGGGAGGGCGCGTTGCTCCGCGACCTGACCGGCGAGGAATACTCGGCCTTCGGCGTCGGGAAGGACGCCGGCGGCGTGCTCGTCGTGGAGGCCCCCGCGGGTTCTCGCGCCTACGACGCCGGGCTGCGGCCGAGGGACATCATCCAGACCGTCGACGGACGTCCCGTGAAGGACGCCCGAGAATTCCAGAGCCGAAGCGCCGCGATCTCCTCCCGCGGAACGGCGAAGCTCGGGATCGTGCGCGATCAGAGGCGCGAGGACATCGAGGTTCGCCTACCTGAAGAGGTCTCTCCGCACAACCGCTCAGTCCCGTAGGGTGTGTCGAGCGGAGCGAAGACGCACCGCGAGGGAGCCGGGGCCCTCGACCCGGCGCGTCATCGGAGGCACCCTGCAAACTGACCCGGCCTGTCTGTTCCATCTATCAACCACCGTTTACGGCCTGAACGGCGATATCCGGTCAGGCTCAAGGCTTACGAGGCATCCGTCTCGCCCAAGTACGACCGTCACGATATCCACTTGGTCTTCCAGCAGGCGATAGACGATCCGATAGGGCTCCACGAACAACTCACGGAGCGTCTCATCCTCGTACTCGGGTACGACGGGGCCGAGCCGGGGCTGCGAGGTCAGAAGTTCGGTCCGGTCAAGGATGCGCTCGACCATCGCATGGGCGTACTGTTCCGAATGCCGCGCGATGTATGCCTCCACGGCCCGAAGGTCGGCGAGCGCGGCCTCGGTCCAGCAGACATTCATGGCCGGTCGATCCCGAACCGGCGGCGGGCCTCTTCGAGCGATACCGTGCGACCCTCGTGAGAATCCTTCAGCCCGGCCTCCACCGCCTGGCGGAAGTAGATCTCATACTGGAGGTCCTCCCAGGTCGCATCCTCCGGGAGTCGCTCCACCAGGCGGCGAGCTTCGTCCTTGATCGTCGTCTCAGGCATCATCCACCCTTCCCATCGCAGGGGGCTTGTGAGTTCTCAGTTATGGATCAGACGTACCACGCGGGCCGTTCAGGGCTCACCCGATTTCAGCCTCATCACCCAGCTGGCGAGTCGCCTCTCGCCTCCGGGCCAATGTACCTTCAGACTGAACTCCGCATCCCACCACCAAATTTGGTAAACATGGTCGATCTCATCAACAGGCGTCCAGCGAGCTGATATCGAGAAAACTCGGCTCAAGATGCAAAGAACGATGATGCAGCCAAGAACGATTATCTTAAGCCTCTTCGTGCTGGGCTTTCCATGTTTGGAGTTTGCTCTCATGGGTAATCATCCACTAGGTGACCAACCGAGTCTGGTCGCACTGTGCCGAGCTGTTTACCGTCAGTCAAATCAGAGGCACTCGTATGGAACGTCTCGTTACTAGTTGACGCGTTACACCGTGGATCTGACGTAAGTTGGTAATCCTCGTGCCGGATTCCGTCGATGCGAGTTGGATATTGAGGCGTTACACATCCGACATCTGTAGGACTCCCTGTCCCTCTGCGCATTTGTCCACATGGCAGTCATGGGTCTTCCGTGCAGCACAACCTCATGGAGCCCGTTCGGAGCATCGACGCAAGATAGACTCCTTCCTGGGTGGCTGGGCTCGACACCTCCCCTGGCGGACAACCGGCACGCGAGGCGGGCCGTGTCGCCGGCCCTGCCGATCGCCCTTCGCCACGCGGCCCGACAGGCGGTCCGTTCAGGCGATCCGGGGCCGGCGTCATGACCTCGGGTGGAAGCAGGGCATTGCGGACCCGGTACGGCTGAGAACGCGGGCCGATGACGTCAGGCCCCCGACGCGGCTCTGGCAGGGCATGCCGATCCGGGCCGTCTGCGCGTGAGGGCCAACCACAGGAGGTCCATCAGACAAGCAGAACGAACCACGGAAGACACGGAAGACACGGAAAAGGGATCCAAAGAGTGCCGGAGGTCGGGACGACGAGCGACGCCGAACAGGCCTACCCGCCAGCGCTCTCCCTATCTGATCTGTGTTCATCTGTGTTCATCTGTGGCTATTTTCTATCCCATCTCCCGCCGGGTTCATCGCCCCGGCGAGACCGGCCCAAGCTTCCTCAGGATCTGGCCGTTCGCGCCGTTCCAGACGAACAGGATGCTCTCGGCCCCTCCGGCGGCGATGCGAGTCCCGTCGGGCGAGGCGGCCACGCTGTACACGTAATCGGCCGGCCCACCGAAGCCGCGCGCGACGGCTCCGCTGTCCGCGTTCCAGGTCCGCACCTGCGCATCGCCCGAGGCGGCGACGACCTCCGGCTTGCCGGCGATCCAGCGCCCGGAGGTGATCTGCTTGCCCGCCTCCTGGAGCGTGCGGACCTGCTCCCCGGAGTCGAAGTCCCAGAGCTTGAGCGCCTTGTCGGCCCCTCCGCTGATGAGCTGCTTGCCGTCGGACTTCCAGTCCACCGCCATCACGTGATGAGTGTGGCCCTCGAAGGACCGCAGCTCCTTGCCGTCGGCGGGCTGGATGACCTTCACGAACTTGTCGGCGGCGCCCGAGGCCAGCCGCTTGCCGTCGGGGCTGAACCGCAGCGCGAAGATCGTGTCCGAGTGGAGCGAATCCAGCGAGCGCACGAGCTTGCCGCCGGCCGCGTCCCAGATCTTCAGCTCGCCGGAGCTCGCCGGGGCCCCGCCGCCGGCCGCCAGGGTCTGGCCGTCGGGGCTGAAGTCGAGCGCGAGCACGCGGTCCACATGCGGGCCGAGCACGCCGCGCTCCGACCACGACCCGGAGAACGACCAGGTCCGGAGCGTCCCCTCGTCCGAGGCCGAGACCAGCTTGCCCTCGGCCGTGAACGCGAGCGAGCGCACGAGGGGCAGGGCACCGCCGCCATCCTTCGCCGGGGTGTGGCCGAAGGCGATCACGCCGCGGCCGGTCGTGGTCTCCCAGACCTTGATCCCCCCTTCCGCGCCCGCGGCCGCCAGCCGATCTCCCTTGGGAGAAAAGGACAGGCCATGGACGGGTCCTGCGAATCCGTCGAGAACGCGCGGCGTGGAATCCTTGCCGGGCGCGGTCAGCCGCACCGTCTTGTCGGCCGACGCCGAGGCCAGGAGCTTGCCGTCAGTGCTGACCGCCAGCGCCGTGATCGGGCCCTTGTGGCCCGCGTTCACGACGCCCTTCGCGCCGCCGTCGCGGGCGTTCCAGAGGCGAATCGCGGCGTCCTCACCTCCGGTGATGATCTCTCCCGAGCCCGGCAAGACGGCCATCGCGTGGACGGGCCCCTTGTGACCGCGGAGGACGATCGGCACCGTCTCGCCAGGCGCTTCTTTGTTGTCCTTTGAGGCAGGCGAGCCGTCGAGCGCGACGGCCCAGATCCGTGCGGTCCCATCGGCCGACGCGGAGGCAAAGCGAAGCGATTTCCCGTCGGAAGGCAGCGGGGCCAACGCCTCGACCGCGCCGGTGTGCCCCTTGAGCGTCGAGAGGTCTCGATGCGAGTCGGGATCGATCAGGTGGACCGTTCCGTCCGCCGTCCCGGCCACGAGCCTCTTCCCCTCGCTCGCGATCGCCAGTGCCGAGACGCCCGACGGCAGGGCAATGCTCCATTCCTGCTTCCCGTCGGCGAGGTTCCAGCACCGGATGGTCTTGTCGGCACCGCCGGAGAACACGCGGGCCTCGTCCCTTGCGGCCAGCGAGAGGACCGCCCCGGAGTGGCCGGTGAGACTCTTCGAGGGGCCGCCCGTCGGCACGTTCCAGAGCGAGACGATCTGGTAGCTGCCGGCCGCCAGCACCCGGCCGTCGGGGCTGAAGCGGAGCGACTGGATCAGGTCCTTGTGGCCGCCCAGGGTGACGATCTCCAGGCCCGAGTCGATGTCGTAAACTTGCACCACGTTCGCCCGTCCGATCGCGACGCGCGAGCCGCCCGCGGTGAGGTCGACCGCGTTGATCGGCTGGACGCCGGGGGGCAGCTCACCCAGGACGACGGGTTTGGGCTGTCGGGGTTTGGGCGCGTCGGTGCCGGTCCCGGAATCGTCGCGGGCGCCGGAGTCGATCCAGACCTTGAGCAGGCCGAGCTCATCGGGAGTCAGCGAGGCGTTGCCCGGCTTGTCCTTCGGCGGCATGACCGGCTCCACCCGGTGGGCGGCCATCCGGAAGAGCAGGCTCTGGTCGGCCTTGCCCGGCACCAGCGACGTGCCCCGCTTCCCCCCCTTGATCATCGCCGGGACGCCCTCGAGCGAGAGCCGATTCTCCGCCAGCGCCGAGCCGTGGCAACCCGTGCACTTGTCTTCGAGGATCTCGACGATCTGGTTCGCGTAGCTGACGGCGTCCTTCTTCGCCGGCAGCTTCACCTCGATCGGCTTGCTCCCGGGCTTCAGGTCCTTCGCGTCCTGTGCCCGCGCCGGGGGCAGGCCGGAGAGCCCCATCCCGAGGAGGACGATCATCCCGTGTCGAATCATGATGTGTTTCCTTCTCGATCGGTGGCGGGGGATGCCCGGGGCCGTCACTTGGCGACGGTGAGCGCCAGCGGTTCATCGACCTCGACGCGCTCTCCCCGCACCTCCTGGGTCGCGCGGATCGTCGCGTTGGCGACCGCGCCGGCGGGGCTGTCCTTCGCGGCCTTGATGAGGAGCTTCTTCTTCGACTGATCCGGCGGGAGCGTGATGGGCTCGGTCGAGAGCTTGCTGCCCTCCGGAGCATTCAGGGCCAGGGTGATCGGGCCTGCGAACCCGTTCTGGCGGGTGATCGTGACCTCGACCTCGATCTGCTGGCCCTGCTTCAGGTTCCCCCCCTTGTTATCCACGGCGAGCTGCACCGGCGCGAGACGGACGGTGATCGTGATCGGGTTGGAGGGCTCGCTCAGGGTGACGGCGGGCTTCTCCTTGGCCTTGGGGTCCTTGTTGAAGGGATAGGGACCGGAGCCTCGGACCACGAAGCTGTACGTGCCCGGCGGCACATTCCTGGGGATGAAGAGCGGCAGGGTCCCGGCCTTCACATCCTTGGCGATCGTGACGTTCGCGGCCGGGATGTTCGGGGGGAGTTCGGAGGCGGCCACGGCCACGGCCTCCACGAACCCGGCGCGGCGGGCCACGGAGAGATCCAACTTGAGCTGCCGCCCCTGGGCGACGACGGCTGTCTCCGGCCGGGCGGTGAGGGTCAGCGGGGCCGGCTCCCCTCGGACGGAGATCAGGAAGCCGCGGAACAGCCGGGCGGGACAGATCGCGGCCGTGGCCGCCGGCGGCGGCCAGACGATCCCGCCGGCCTGGGACTCGCGGACCAGGTCCGCGCCCAGGACGCTCGTCCCGGAGGCGTCGCCGACCTCGTCCTTCCGATCGCCGAACCGCGTCCGGCCGACCAGGGTCACCGGGCCGAAGCCCGTCTTCGCGTCGTCGCCCGCCTCGAAGACGACCGGCGCGAGCGCCTGTCCCGGGCCGATCACCACCGGGGAGCAGCGGACGCCCGGGGGCAGCTCGCGGGCCTCAACCCGGATAGCACCGTTGAAGCCGTCCCTGCGCTGGGCCGCGACATACGCCGTGGCCCGGCCGCCCGCCCGGACCGTGACGCCGTCGGTGGCCGTGGCGCTGGCGGGGAGAACGACCAGCCGGAAGTCGGGCTGCTCGCGACGGATCACCAGGCGATAGGTCAGCCTCGGGTCGCCGCGCTGCGAGGAATACAGATCGCTGACCTGCACCTGATACGTGCCGTCCTCGGGGACCTGGAGGCGGGCCTCCGCATCGACCGACTGGGTGTTGAACCGCACGCCGAGCCCCGCGTCGGCCAGGTCGTCGCCGGTGGCGAGGTCCTGGGGCGGCTCGCCCTTGGCCCGCACCTTCTGGACCAGGAGCACCGGGTCGGCCGGCGATCCCTGCCGCTCGGCGATCGCCTCGATCTTCCAGACCTCCCCCTTGCGGCCCTCGAACCGGTAGAGGTCGGCATCCCCCGGCGCGCCGAAGGTCGCCGAGATGTCGCAGGGGAGCGTGACCCGCTGGGCCTGGGCGTCCTCGTCGTTGGGCTCGTGCTCGACGATCACCGGGTCTGCTGTCAAGGCGAGCGGGAAGGGGGCCGAGGCCGTCGGCGAGGCGCCCAGCGCGCCGGGACGAACGAACAGATACCCGGCACTGTTGATGAACAGGCCGGAAGACGAGGGGATGAACCCGAAGAGCCGGTCCGGCTGCAAGGCCGCGCGATCGTCCTCCGCGATCGAGAGCGGTCGCGACTCGACGGGTGAGCCCTCGACCTTCAGGGGGCCCGCCGGTGCCGCCCCGGCCGTCAGTCCGCGGCCGATAACCGTGAAGGCCCCTCCCTTCCCGGGCGCGATCGCCAGCGGCAGGATCGCGTCCACGTGCGGACCCTCGTGGATCTTCAACCGATAGATATGATCGGCCGATCCGGCGTAGACCGCGTCGTGGATCTTGATCAGGTAACGCCCGTCGGCCGGCGGCGTGAAGTCCAGGAACGGGTCGGCGCCGAAGGTGTCGCGGTTCTCCGCGAGTTCCTTGCCGGCGGGCGTCAGGATCCGGAGCGTGGCATCCAGCCGGCTGTCGATCCGCTCCGCCTCGAGGTCCAGGAAGAGACGCCGTCCTTTCCTGCCCTCGAAGCTCAGGTAATCCACCTGGGTCGCCGCGGAGACCTCGCCGTTGACCACGGAGCCCGTCGCGATCGGCGTGGCCCGATCGGGGGTGTCGTTCGGCTCGGATTCCACCTGCTCGGGCCGGTCCCCCACCACGAAGACCCGGGGATTGCTCACCCCGAAGGTCCCCACGGCGCGGACGTCGTGATGCCCGAGCGAAACGTCCGGCTCGCAGCTCACCCGGAAGGTCAGGTCCTTCACGTGCGCCGCCTTCAGCCCCGGATGATCGAACCAGAGTGCGGTCGCGCCTTCCAGGTCGGACCCGCGGAGCGTCACCTCGACGGACTCGCCTGCCCGCACGCCGGCGCGGGAGAGGCTCGTGATCCTGGCCTGCGGGAGCTGGGCGAGCGCCGACGAACACGCCAGCGAGACGACGAGCAATCCGATCAGGGAAGCCGGTGCCTTCCGGCACGAGTGCGCGAGGCGGGCAGAGCGAGGCATGTGCGTTCCTCTCCGGCCGTCGGCGGGGACGGCCAAGTCGGGACAACGCGGCGGGCAGGATGTCGGCGGGCCACAGCGCCAGGAACCCCGAGGCGACCCCCGGACCGTGTGTTCAACGATCGTTTAACTTTACGCCCATCCCCGGAGGCATGCAAGCGAGACTTCGACGCCCGGCCATGCGCGCCGTGCCGTCGTCACGAGGCGCGCGAACACCCGGCGCCGCCCCGACTCCAGGTCCGGGACGCCGCCGGGTGTGTGCCGTTCCGATCGCGTTCAGCGGGTGGAGGCCCTGCGCTCCACCCCGGGTCCCCCGTTGCCCTGGGCCGCCTTCGGGACCACCGCACCGGTCTCCATCAGGCCCTTGAACCGGCGCAGGTCCTCGCGGATCTCCTGGTCGGGGGAGCGGCCGAAGAGGGCGGCGACGGCGTGGCCGAGCTTGCCGGCGGGCGGATCGTACTTGAGGTTGACCCGCACCTCCGTGCCCCTGCCGTCCGGGGTCGGGTGGAAGTGGACCGAGCCCGCCGTGTCGATGGCGGATTCGCCCACCGAGCGCCACGAGATCATCTCGTCCGGCCTGTCCATGACGATCTCGGCGTCCCATTCCACGGGGACGTCGAGCGGGCCCTTCGCGACCCAGTGCGTCTTGCCGCCGGGGAGGTCCTGGACGGTCTTCAGATAATGCATGATCCGGGGCAGGTTTGCGAAGTTGCGCCAGAACCGATACAGCTCCTCGCGGGGCCGATAGACCGTGACGCTCTCCTCGATCCGGACGCCGTGCTGCGCCTTGACGCTGTTCTCCGCGCCGCGGTCGCAGGACGTGTCGACGCCGAGGGCCTGATAGGCGCGGCAATGCCCGGTGAGCCCGCGATGGATGAGGGCCCCGCCGATGGCCGCCAGCCCCAGGCCCCCGAGGCTGCGCCGTGCCAGGCCGAGCACGGCCAGGGCGGCACCTCCGGCGACCGACATCCAGCGCTCCGTCTCTCCGACGTTGACCGCCCTGGGATCCTGATCTCCCAGCCCTAACCACGAACCGCCCTGGTGGTGGTGCTCCCGGACGTGCTCCGCCAGCGGCGCCGTCATGCTTCCTGAAATTCGACTCATCGTGCGTGCCTCCTGAGGGCGGAAATTTCCCCGGCAGATCATGTGGTTCATCCGGCAAGTCGTTTGACGCCGGCGTGCTGCGGTCGGGACGAATGCCGAACTCCCCCCCTTGCCAAGGGGGGGTAAGGGGGGTCGAAGCCCGGGGAGGTGCCGCGCCGATCGGCCCGGGACTCCCCTGTGTCCCCCCTTAGCAAGGGGGGAAGTGGGATGCGGCCCCGTCCCTCGAAAGGGACTCGCCGGATGCACCACATGCAAGTCTCTTGCCGCGCCGGGACGCCGTGAGGCGAGCTCGGCGTAGAGGTGGCGGCTCCGGGATGGAGCAGGCTCTGTCTCGGCGTGGGGCCGCGTCGAGGAGTCTCCGGGGCGCGACATCCGGCGGCCCGCGGTTGCGGCTCGACCAGGCATGCACATGCCGCGGCGTCTGGAACGGGACTTGCAGAACTCCCCGTCATCCGCCCGGACGGCCCGGCGGCCGTCCCGATCCATGAACGTTCCTTCAACGGAGTTGATTTCGATGAGCACGATGACCGGCAGCGGTCGCAGTCAGTATTCGGGCTTCGAGCATACCGGGAGCGCCGATCACACCGAGGGCAAGGTCGCGCGGATGATCGAGGAGCAGACCGCGAAGCTCCCCTCGGACCTCTTCCTCTGGGCCGCCGGCGCGTCGATCGTCGGCTCGCTGGCGCTCCAGTTCTCCGGCCACAAGCACCAGAGCCTGTTCGTCGGCCAGTGGGCCCCCACGTTTCTGATCCTGGGCCTCTACAACAAGGTCGTGAAGGTGGCCGGCTCGGATCAGTATCACGGCTGATCGGGGCCCGGCGGACGACCCGACGAGGCCGATCTCCGCGCGTCGTCGGCCTCGTCCCCTCGCACTCGCGGCACGGGCGCAGGTCGCCCGGGATGGGGCGCAATGTCCACGACGGAACAGGAAGTGAACATGAAGCGGCTGGCGACGATGATCCGCGGGATCAACGTCGCCATGCTCACCACGCGCGGCCCCGACGGCTCCCTGCGGAGCCGGCCGATGGCCTCGCCGGATGCCGAGTTCGACGGCACGATCTGGTTCTTCACGCAGGCGGGGACCGAGAAGGCGATCGAGGTCAGCCAGTATCCCGAGGTCAACGTCAGCTACGTCGCCGCGGCGGAGCATCGCTACGTCTCGCTCTCCGGCCGCGCCACGCTGGTCGATGATCGCGAGAAGATGGCGGAGCTCTGGGCCCCGGCGCACCGCACCTGGTTCCCCCAGGGCCTGGAGGACCCCGACCTGCGGCTGATCCGCATCGACATCGACCGGGCCGAGTACTGGGACATGCTGTCGGCCGCGATGGCCCAGCTCCTCGGCCCCTGATCGGATCCGCCGGCGCGGGCGTCAGGCGTGCTCGCCCAGCTTCGTCACGCCGGGCCGGGGCAGGGGATAATTGCCCGTCCCGTCCGGGAGCGTCGGCGGCTTCGTCTCGAAATTCGACGCCTCGGGCGCCGGGCCGTACTGCAGGGGTGAGGCCTGGGCCTCCTCCCAGGTCACCGGCGCGCCCGTGTAGCTGGCGACCTGCCCCATGACCGTGGCGAGCGTGCTCCGGTTCATGTGGTAGCCGCTGTTGATCGGCTCGCCCTTGCGGACCGAGTCGATCAGCGCCTTCTGCTCGGCCAGGTAGGGGTCGTTCTGCGGGCCCCGGTACTTCCAGGCGTTCTTGCCCTCGATCTTGCAGCTCCCGAGGTGGCAGGTGCCCAGCGTGCCCATGATGATGTCGGAGGAGTTGCCGTAGCACTGCTCCTGGGTGCGGCAGAGCGCGTAGACGCGCACGCCGCTGGCATACTCATAGACGACCGTGTGGTGGTCGAACATGTCGCCGAAGATCTCGCCGAACGACGCCGAGCGGCCGGCCAGGCCGAAGCACCACTTCGGGGTCTCCTCCTTCAGGACCCAGGCCACGCGGTCCATGTTGTGCACGAGCGACTGGGGCACGTCGTCGCCGGAGAGCCAGCAGAAGTGGTACCAGTTGCGGAACTGGTAGGCCGTCTCGCTCAGGCTCGACTCGCGCGGGTTGAGGCGGTAGGGCCCGCGCAGGAACATCGCCTGGATGGCCACCACGTCGCCGATCGCGCCGTCGTGGATCCGCTTGACGGTCTCGTTCCAGCCGCTGTGCCAGCGGCTCTGGAGCCCCGAGACGATGCTCAGGCGTTTCGAGCGGGCGAGCTCGCAGGCGGCTTCCATGCGACGGACCCCGACCGGGTCGATGCCGTGCGGCTTCTCGACGAAGACGTGCTTGCCCGCCTTGATGGCCGCCTCGGCGTACATCGGGTGGAACTTCGATGCGCAGGCGATCAGCACGACGTCGGCGCTGTCGATCACGTGCCGGTAGCCCTCGAAGCCGACGAAGGAACGGTCGGGGCTCACCTCGACCTGGCCGGGCAGCTCCCGCTTCAGGTAGTCCCGGCTGTTCTCGAGGCGGTCCCGGAAGATGTCGCACATGGCGACCAGCTTGACGTCGGGGCCGGCCTTCAGGGCCTGGAACGCCGCGCCGGTGCAGCGGTCCCCGCAGCCGATCATGCCGACCTTGATCGTCCCCGACCCGGCCGCATGCACGCCGGAGGCGAAGGGCATCGCCCCCAGCGCGGCGGTCCCCGCCGCCGTCGTGGTGAGGAAATCCCGGCGCGTGCTCGCCGCCGCGGTAACGGACGGACGCATGAGCAAGACCCCTTTCTCCAGGCGGCCGCGACGCCCGTCGGTCCGGGCGATGACGAGGATCGCGGAGCGATGCCGCGGGCGAGGCACTCGTGCCTGGGAGGTCCTCGCGGCGGCGGGGGGCAATTCGAGGCCGCGGGCTGAGGTTGAGGCGGGAATCTCGCGGTGGGGCGCCGATCTCGGCGCGGTCACCTCGCTGTGGCCGGGCGCGGGCGCCCTCGCCGGAGGTCCTTCGGAGCGTAATCCAACTCTGTCCATCCTAAAGGTCGGATCCGCGCGCCGCAATGAGGCGGAGTATTAAGGAATAGGCTGGGAATCACTTCCCGACATTCCCGAGCAGGGTGGCCGGGGTCTCGGTACGCCGAGACCCTGGGGAACTGCCGGGAACCGGGGTCTCGGCGTACCGAGACCCCAGCCACCCGGAACGGAGTCAGGCATGCGGAGACAGGAAGACATTCCCGGCCTGTTCCCAAGTTGCCCGCTTTCCGGCACGGGTCCTTCGAAGCGATTCGGCACGCGGGAGGTGTGCGTCCCCCGCCTCCCGCCTGAGGCGAGCGGCTTCAGCCTTCGCGGCGGTGGACGAAGTGCAGGACTGTCCCCACCAGGCCCGCACCCAGGCAGGCCCCCGTCCCGAGGAGGTAGATGAGGTCAACCGTCCGCATGTTCGCGATGGTGGGTCGGTTGAGCCCGATGGCGAGGAAGAGGAACCCCAGGGGGAGGCCGATGAAGCGGACGGCGCGGATAGGCTGGCGGGGCCGATCTTCGCGGGTGCTGGTCATGGAGGCGTCTCCTTGGCGGACGTTGCCGATCCGGGCACCGAGCCTACCGAGGTGCCGATTTCCAGCCAAGTTCCGCCCCCGTCCTGGAGTTGTTTCCTGTCCTTCTGCTACGGGAAGGCCAACCTGGCAGGCCATCCCTGGTCATCCGGGCGGAGGCTTCAACATCCGATAATCGGTACTATGTTATGTCGACTTCTTTCGTGGCGGCTGTGCCGGTCATGGGGCCGCGCCATCTACCGAACAAGGAGCCGTGCCGGAAAGCGGGCAACTTAAAGGAGATGGAGTGCCGCCGGGCGGTCCGACCCGGGGGGCGGGCATTCACGTCCGGGCACCCCGGGAAGGCGCCCGGAACGTCGGCGGGGGACGGGGCGAAGACGACGCGAGGGCCTTCGTTCAGTTCGCGGACTTGCGCTTCATCTGGTACTGGATCTTCGAGGCGACGCCCTTCTCGTGGGTGATCTTGGCCTGGATCCCCTTGGCACCCTTGTCCTGCACCTTCTCGAGGAAGCCCTCGACCTTCTGGAGGTCGAGCTTGTTGGTCCCCTTCTTGGTGACGACTTCGGTCTTGTCGTTCACCTTGACCTTGATCTCCTTCTCCGAATCCTTCGGGATGACCGTCAACGTCTTGCCCTCGACATCGACCTTGACGATCACGCCGAGCAGCTCGTCGGCGATCACGGTCCCGACCACGAAGCCCATCGCCACCAGGCCGGTGGTCAGGGCGAGCAGGAAGCCACGTCGGTTCATCATCATTCGTCCTCCAGTTCGGGCGGTGAAAGAAGCACGGAGTGGATCGGTCTCGTGCGGCCTCTAGGGGCCCGCGGGCCATCCTGACCGGGATGGCGGGGATTGTCCCTGGGTGTAGTTAGGCGTCGGATCGGGGAGGTGCGGCCCGGGATTCGGCCGGCGCCGCATCGCTGGATCATAAGACCGGGGTAGGCGCGAGGAAAGTGGCCACCCCGCTTCCGGGCCGCGGAGGCGGCCCGCCCGGCCGGCTCACCCTCGTCCCCGCCCGATCGGCGGATTATAACAGGAGGCCGGATCGTGGGACCGGCCGGAGTCAAGTCTCGACGAGAAAGGTTTTAGACATGAAGAATTGTGCTCGATTAGGCCTCGTGATGATCGCGATCGCGGCGCTGTTCGCCGCGGCGGTCGCGGAAGGGCCCGCGGCGGCCCCCCGCGCGTTCATCGACGGCACGGGCCCGGGGTGGCGATCCCTGGGCGAGGCGGACTTCACCAACGTCAACTGCTTCCCGGAGACGTGGACCTGGAAGGACGGCGGGGCGCACTGCACGGGCAAGCCGGTGGGCGTCATCCGCACGAAGAAGCCGGTCGGGAACTTCGAACTGGTGGCCCGGTGGCGGCACCTCAAGTCCGGGGGCAACTCCGGCATCTTCGTCTGGGCGTCCGAGAAGGCGCTCACGGGCCTGAAGCCCAACTCGCTGCCGCCCGGCGGCATCGAGGTCCAGATCCTGGACCACGGCTACGCCGAGCAGTACCAGAAGCAGTCCGGCAAGAAGCCCGACTGGTTCACCACCAACGGCGACGTCTTCCCCGTCGGGGCCTCGAAGATGAAGCCGTTCCCGCCGGTGTCCCCCGACGGCTCGCGCAGCTTCCCGACGAAGCAGCTCTCGAAGGGCGTGGGCGAGTGGAACCACTACTACGTCCGGGCGATCAACGGAGAGGTCCGGCTCTGGGTCAACGGCGAGGAGGTCTCCGGCGGCAGCGATTGCCAGCCGGCCTCGGGCTTCCTCTGCCTGGAGTCCGAGGGCTCGCCGGTCGAGTTCAAGGACATCCGCATCCGCGAATTGCCGTGAGGCCCGATGCCCTCGCGCGGTGGATCCGATGCCGTCGATGGTGGTAGACTGGGCGGCATGAATGAACGCATCGGATCGTCATCCGCCCCGTCCACCTTCCCGCGCAGGGAGTTCCTCCGGGCCGGCATGATGGGGTTCGGGACGCTCTCACTCCCGGGCCTGCTGCGGCTCCGCGCCGAGGCGGCTGTGGAGTCGCCGGGCGAGCCGACGGCGCTGATCATCGTCTGGCTGCGCGGGGGCTGCAGCCACCTCGATACCTACGACCCCAAGCCGGACGCGTCCTCGGAGTTCCGCGGCCCGTTCCGGACCATCGGCACCAGGACGCCCGGGCTCCGGTTCACCGAGTTGCTGCCCCGTCAGGCCGCCATCTCCGACAGGTTCGCGGTCCTGCGATCGATGGCGCACACCGGCGGGGGGCACCCCGCCGGCTCGCTCCAGCTGCTCTCCGGGGATCCGGATCCCCAGGACAAGCTGACGCCCGTGTATCCCGACGTGATGACGGTCGCCCACTACCTCAGGTCGGGTCGGCCCCGGGCGATCCCGAATTACGTCGGGGTCAACCCGATCACCCGCTACGACAATTTCACCATCGCCGGACCGGCCTACCTGGGGCCCTCGTACGAGCCGTTCGCCGTCCACGGGGATCCGAGCGCGCCCGGGTTCAAGGTCCCGAACGTCGGCCTGTCCGATCCCGGCCAGGCGAACCGGCTCCGCGAGCGGGTCGGGCTGCGGCGGTCGTTCGACGAGTGGAGGCGGGATCTCGACCGCTCGGCCTCCATGCGGGCGATGGACGAGTTCGAGTCCCGCGCCCTGTCGATGCTCACCAGCCCCGAGGCGGCCAGGGCATTCGACCTCGAGCAGGAGGACCCGCGGATCCGCGACCGCTACGGCCGCAACCAGTGGGGCCAGCAGTGCCTGATGGCCCGGCGGCTCGTGGAGGCCGGTGTGGAGATCGTCTCGACCACGTTCGACGGCCCCCTCTGCGGGCGCGTGGCCAACTGGGACGACCACGCGGTCAACCACCACGTCTTCGACGCCCTGCGCTACCGCGCGCCCTTCTTCGATCAGGCGGTCTCCGCCTTGATCGAAGATGTTTATGCGCGGGGGCTCGACCGGAAGGTGCTGGTGGTGGTCACCGGCGAGTTCGGCCGGACGCCGCGGATCAGCTACGTGGCCAGCAGCGGAGGGGGCGTGGCCAGCGCCCCGGCCGGGACGGTCCAGCCAGGCCGCGACCACTGGCCGCGGGCCAATTCCATGATCTGGGCCGGCGGCGGCATCGCCACCGGCCAGGTCATCGGCGCCACCGACCGGCGCGGGGAGGACGTGATCAGCCGCCGGGTCGGGCCGCAGGACTTCCTGGCCACGATCTACCGGCACCTCGGAATCGACTACGAGCGGGTGACCATCCCCGACCGCTTCGGCCGCCCGACTCCGATCGTGACCCACGGCGCCGCGATCCCGGAACTGAGCTGAATCCCGTCCGCGATCGTGCCCTCCCAACGCCGCATGGCTGTTCGGGTTCCGCCGTGATCTGCTGATGACGTTGACATCACCGGCGTATCGAAACCCACGTCATGGGGACCGGACGATGGCAAGAATCAAGCGCACGAAATCGGCGGTCGCGGCCAAATCCGCTCCCAGGACGGCCGCGACGAAAGGGACCAAGACGTCCAAACCCAAGGCCAAGGCCACGTACCTGAAGCCCAGGGCAACATCGCGGACCGGCGATTCCGCTCCGCCGAAGGCGGCACCCAAGAGACGCACTCCGAAGGAACTGGTGGACGCCCAGGCGTCGCTCTCGAAGCGGCTCCGGGAGATCCGCCGCGAACTTTTCGGCGACCAGGGCGGCCCGGAGCTGGCGAGGCGGCTCAACCTCCCTGCGCGGACGTGGTACAACTATGAGACCGGCGTCACCGTCCCGGCCGAGGTGCTCCTCCGCTTCCTCGTGGAGACGCGGGCCGAGCCCGCGTTCGTGCTCACCGGCAAGGGGCCGATGTATCGTCCGAAGGACAAAGACTGAGGCGATTGGCCGTCACCCGGGCTGCGTCGCCCGGCCGGCCTGACGCGCGAGACGATCGACGAACTCTGCATGCCCGGGGGTCGCGAGCCCCTGCTCGAGCACGCGGAGGACCTGGCCAAGATCGAGTCGGAGCATGGCCCGGGTGTCGAGCCAGAGGCCCGGGAAGACCTCGCTCCGGAGAATGCCCGCGTCATCGGCGGGCAGCCGCTCGTACCGGCCCTGGCGCTCGACGAACCAGTCGATCGCGTCATCCTCGACACGCCAGACGACGTACTCCCGGATGCCGCTCCGCAGGTAGAGCCGGAACTTGGCGTTCAGGTCGATGCTGCGGGTGCTCGCCGAGATCTCGCAGGCGAGCTCGGGAGCCCCGGAGATGTAACCGTCCCCGCCGATCTCCGCCCGGCCGCCGTGGGACGGCAGGATGATCAGCGAGTGGTCGGGCTGCGGCACGTTCGCGTCGTCGAGGCGAAGGGTGCCGCTATGGCCCGATTGCACGCCGGGTGTGCGGGACCAATAGACGCCAAGGAAGGCGCCGAAGGCATTGTCCTGGACCGCATGCAAGGTCCATCGTGTTGGTGAGGGCAAGTAGACGACTCCGTCAATGAGCTCGGCCTTCTCCAGCCCGGGGATTGCCCCGTAGAGACGCAGGAACTCGTCGGCCGTCAGGTGGTCGCCGGACTCGAGGCGAGGGGGCACGGAACTCGTCGCGGTCGTCGAAGAAAGCATGATTCCGCATCCTCTCAGTCTCGGCCACACCGAGGCGAATCGCGAGCACGCGTCCAGGTGTTCTCCCCTCCAGTCTGCTTCGACGCCGGCGGAGTTGCAACTCCTGGAAGTCCCCGCGCTTCGGCGGAGGGAGACGCCCGGAGTGCTGCTGGATACAATGAAGAGCATGGACGGCCGCCTGGTCAACGACCGGCCCCTCCCCGCGCCCGCCTGCAAGAGGATCCGGATATGGGAACGTACGACGAATACTCGAAGATCGACGACGCGCTGAAGGCCCTGCGCGAGGGGCGCGTGATCATCGTCGTCGACGACGAGGACCGGGAGAACGAGGGGGATTTCGTGGTGGCCGCGGAGATGGCCACGCCCGAGATCATCGCCTTCATGATCACGCACGGCCGCGGCCTGCTCTGCATGCCGATCCTCCCCGAGGTGGCGGACCGGCTGCGGCTCGACCCGATGGTCGAGCACAACACGGCGCCGCACCAGACGCCGTACACGATCCCGGTCGATCACGTCTCCGCCGGCACGGGCATCAGCGCAGAGGCCCGGGCGAAGACGGTCCGGGCGATCCTCGACCCCTCGACCAGCCCGGCCGACCTGAAGCGGCCGGGGCACCTGTTCCCGCTGGTGGCCAAGGAGGGGGGCGTGCTCCGCCGTGCCGGGCACACCGAGGCCGCCGTGGACCTGGCCCGGCTCGCGGGGCTCACCCCGGCGGGGGTGATCTGCGAGATCACCGACGGCATCGGCATGGCCGGGCGCGAGAAGCTGCACGCGATCGCCCGCGA
The DNA here is from genome assembly GCA_046349995.1 of Isosphaeraceae bacterium. Taxonomy (GTDB): domain Bacteria; phylum Planctomycetota; class Planctomycetia; order Isosphaerales; family Isosphaeraceae; genus Aquisphaera. The sequence continues at coordinate 119,742 of JAXMBE010000009.1, forward strand.
GTTCGACCTGCCGATGGTCTCGATCGAGGCGCTCATCAAGTACCGCCGGCTCCGCGAGAAGCTCGTCCATCGCGTGGCCGAGGCCGATCTGCCCACGCGCTACGGCCTGGGCCGGATCATCGGCTACCGGGTCGAGCACGAGCGGGGCAACGAGCCGGTCGCCCTCGTGATGGGAGACCTGCGCAAGGCGGAGGCGCCGCTGGTGCGGCTCCACTCGTCGTGCTTCACCGGCGACCTGCTCGACTCGCTCCGCTGCGATTGCGGCGACCAGCTCCACATGGCCCTGGCCATGATCGGGGCGGAGGGCACCGGCGCCCTGATCTATCTCCCGCAGGAGGGCAGGGGGATCGGCCTGATCGAGAAGATCCGCGCGTACAACCTCCAGGACAAGGGGCTCGACACGGTCCAGGCGAACCACGCGCTGGGCTTCCAGGCCGACATCCGCGATTACGGCATCGGCCTCCAGGTGCTCAAGGACCTGGGCCTCACGAAGGTCCGCCTGCTGACGAACAACCCCAAGAAGACTGATGCCTTCGTCTACTACGGCTACGACCTCGTGGTCGTGGACCAGGTGCCGATCATCGCGCCGCCGGTGGCCGAGCGCCAGCGGTACCTGGACGCCAAGCGAGACAAGCTGGGCCACCTCCTGCCGCCGCGCCCCTGTTGTGCCGCCGCGGAGGCTTGCGGGTCGGGCGCGTCAGCCGGGCAGGAGGCCCGGGCCGGGTCGACGCAGGGTCCGCTGGGGGCATAGAATACGACACTGTCCCGGTCGGGCGAGCGAGCGGCTCTGGGCGCGGTCGCGGTCCGGCACCTTTCCTGAAGAATGGACCTGGAATGTCCCGATCGCACCTGATGACCCGCATCCTCCGGAACGCATTCACCGTCGCCCTCGCCGTGCTCGGCGGCTCGCTCGCCGGCAACCCGGCGACGGCGCAGGCACCCAAGGTCGCACCCCAGCCGCGTGCCGAGGCGAAGCCCGCCGACCCGAAGGCCGTCGCCCTGCTCAACGAGGTTTCCCAGGCGTACAAGGCCCTGGGTTCCTACAGCGACGAGGGCCAGTTCGTCATGGCCATGAGCGTCGCCGGCAAGGCGCAGAAGCAGTCGATCCCCCTCAAGATGGCGTTCGTCCGGCCCAACAAGCTGGACCTGGACGCCGGCGCCGTTCGGCTGGTGAGCGACGGCAAGACCATGACCACGGCCATCGTCCCCCTCAAGCGGTACACCACGCAGGAGGCACCCAAGGACCTCTCGATCGAGACGTTCCGCCAGGGGCCGCTGGGTGCCGTCCTGTTCGGCGGGCCCACCGGGGCCCCGATGTTCGTCCTGCTCAACCTGCTGACCGGCTCCGACGCGAGCGCCGCGGTCGGGCAGCTCGGGGGCTCGCTCCAGCTCGCGCCGGGGAATCCGCAGGCCCTGCTGATCGACCAGGCCGAAGGCCCGGACATCCGGCTGGACGTCGATCCGGCGACCAGGCTCCTGTCGCGGATCGAGTTCCAGGTCGATGCCAAAACCCTCGCCCGGGCCGCCGAGGCCGGCCAGAAGATGGAGATCCAGGACTTCGGCTGGCAGGCGGGCAAGGTCTCGACCCAGGTCCCCAAAGACCAGGCGTTCGCCTACGAGGTCCCCAAGAACTTCAGCAAGGTGGATTCCCTGCTCGAGAAACCGGGCGCCGGGGAGGCCCCCAAGTTCGCCGTGAATGGCCTGCTCGGCAAGCCGGCTCCTGATTTCACGCTGACGGTGCTCGACGGCCCCGACAAGACGAAGACCGTCACCAAGGCCGAGCTGGCCGGCAAGGTGGTGGTCATCGACTTCTGGGCCACGTGGTGCGGCCCCTGCCTCCAGGAGCTCCCGGAGATCCAGAAGCTGGTGGAGGCCCTGGCGAAGGACAAGAAGGACGTGGTCCTCGTCGCCCTGAGCCAGGACTCCGAGCCGCAGGAGCTGGCCGAGGTCCGCAAGCTCGTCGAGAAGACGCTCGAGGAGAAGAAGATCACCCTGACCGGCAACCCGGTCGGCAAGATCGCGCTGGACCCCAGCGGCTCCATCGGCAAGGCCTTCGAGGTCGAGGGATTCCCCACGGTCGTCGTCCTCGACGCCAGGGGCACGGTCCAGTCGGCCCACGTCGGCTTCAGCCCCGACATCCGCGAGAAGCTGGCCTCCGAGATCGACGCCCTCCTGGCCGGCAAGTCGCTGGCGAAGCCCGAGGCCGCAGAGGCGGATAAGAAAGCCCAGGCCAAGGGCGAGTGACCGATCAAACCCCGGACCCCGCTGTCCTCCCGGCGGCGGGGTCCTCCCTCGCTCCCACGTGGAGCGTGGGAATGCCGTCCGCGACGCTCCGCGTCAATGATCCCGCCCAGGGCCTGGAACCATGGGGCGAGGCCGTTTCCGGTCCGGTGAGTCCCCGTGCCCCCCACCTCCTGACCTGCACCATAGTCGGCTGGCTGCCGGGTTTCACCCGGCCCGAGACCGTCCAGGTCCTGCTCGACTCCTGGCCGGTCCTCCCGGATCTCGACCTCTTGGCTCAGCTGAGTCATGTCGTCCTGGAGAACCAGGGCCACTTCATCTCCTCGGCCGACGACCTGGCGAAGGACGTTGGTGACTTCATGTCGTAAACGGCGCGGCGGATCATCGATGTGTCCGCGAACGCCGCGTGCGGCTTCTGATCGATGGCCTGGAGTCCCAAAGGCGCGGCACAGGGTTGACCGGGAATGACAGCCGTGGCAGGAGGGGAGTCACTCGAAGCTCATCGAGAGCGAGTCGGTGTTGCGGCAGAAGCTGGCGTACATTCACCAGAACCCGTCAAGCGAGGTTACGTCAGCGATCCGACGCACTGGCGAAACTCCATTCCCAGGCACGATGCGGGGATCAAGTCGCTCGTGTCGGCCTCGACTGACGGGTGATCGGGGATCGAGGGCGTCGCGGAAGAAGAGCCAGGTCTGAACTCCGCAAGCGATTGCTCATCAAGCACTTCTGATAAACTTTGTGTCATCCCGGAATAGTGCTTGACTTCGGCATCATCGAAACGCAATGATCCAGCTCGATCTGGCAAGATCCGAGATACTGCAACGTACCTCTCCCCTCTCAGCACGACTCCTGACTCATCGAATTCGTTCGTTTTGCAGCGCGAGCGCGGGCGGTGTTTCGCTGCGCGCCGATCCTTGCTGTTCGTGATCCGCTCTCGACGGAAATCCGAGGGCGACCGCGGGTGATCCCTTCACGCGGCCCGGCCAATGAAGTCCATCTGCGAGGAAGCCGGAGACATCATCCGCTGGACGGACGCGAACAGCAGACAGCCATTCCTTTTCTGCCGAGGTAGACAGATGATCCGTCGGTTGTGCCTCCTCCTCGTCACCGGTCTTCTCACAGTCCCGGGCTGCGGCGATCCGCAGGCCGGGAGCATCTCGAAGCCGAAGGAAGCCGCCTCGATCGATCCCGCCCAGCCCGTCGGGCTGCCCGAGCCGACGGCCCCGAAACGACCGGCCAAGAACCAGACCCCGCAGAATGACGACCAGATCAAGAACCCCAAACTCAAGGGGTGAGATCGCATGAGCGGATTTTGAATATTCAGCCGCGTCCGCGCGAGGGCTTGCCTGCGGGGGGCACCGTGCGGCGGCAGTCTCGCGCCGAGATGGTCCCTGCGACTGCACGGCGCCGTCCATCGCTCACCGCGTTCAGAATCCTGTGATTCGCTTTTCTCCGTTCTCCATTCCATCAACCCACTGAGGGGGGCAAGAGTCATGAGGGGACAAGTCTCCGGAACGGCCCGCGTGCGCCGCGGGTTCACGCTGATCGAGCTTCTCGTCGTGATCGCGATCATCGCCGTGCTGATCTCGCTGCTCCTGCCGGCGGTGCAGTCGGCCCGCGAGGCCGCGCGGCGGATCCAGTGCGTCAACAACCTGAAGCAGATCGGCCTCTCGGTGCACAATTACATCGACGGCAACAACTGCATGCCCATGGGCGCGTTCTGGATGCAGACGTCGCGCTACGGCCTCCGCCGGACCAGCAGCGTGTTCCTGGGGCTGTTGCCCTTCATGGAGCAGAACGCCGCGTCGAACACGTATAACTACAACATGATGACGTTCGACATCGAGAACACGACGACCTCGGGCATCGGGTTCTCGACCATGTGGTGCCCGAGCGACGCGGACATCTCGCAGTCGAGGATCGCCTACGGCTTCATCGATCAGCCCTATCCGTTCGCGTTCACCTCCTATGCCTCGTGCCTGGGCTACTTCCCCTCGTACCCGCGAGAATCCACCTACCCGAAGGGCTCCCCCGAGTATAGCGCCATTCAGGCCCAGACGAACGGCTGCATCTACTACAACAGCAGCACGAAGATCGCCGACATCTCCGACGGCACCAGCAACACCCTGATCTTCGGCGAACACGCCCACGGATTCCTCTCCGAGTCCGACAAGACCAACCAGTTCTGGTGGATCTCCGGCCAGGTGAGCGACACCCAGGCGTCGACGTTCTGGCCGATCAATCCCCAGCGCAGGCTCGCCAACCTGGCGGGCCCCGCGGCGTACGTCGTCCAGTGGCAGGCCTACGTCACGGCCTACAGCAGCATGCACCCGGGCGGTGTCAACTTCCTCTTCGCCGACGGTTCGGTCCGCTTCCTGAAGGACACGATCGACCAGTGGCAGATCGACCCGACCACGGCGATCCCGCTCGGCCTGACGATGGGCGGGCCGTCGGGCGTCCAGTTCCAACTCCCGATGGGCTCGAAGGTCGGAGTCTACCAGGCACTTTCCTCGCGGAACCTCGGTGAGGTCATCAGCGCCGATCAGTTCTGAGCGGCACGAGGCACGGCGTCGAATCGGGCCCGAACCCGGACCGATCGGAGCGAGCCGGCCCACCGCCGGCTCGCTCTTCGCCTGCGCGCCGTGAACCATTCGCGGGAGGTGATGATTCGGGGGAAGTCAGTATCAGCTATCTCCTGGTGAAATCATGTAGTAATACTAGCGTCAATTCCTCTGAATTATCAACCAGTCAGCAGGCTTTCTGGTAGGGTGGGTCAGCCGACGGAGTCGGGGCCACCCCCACCAGATGCCGGTGGGTTGCGGATCGCAGGCGATGCTGACCCACCCTACGATCTCCCGCCACCGCCTTCCCGCGTCTACCGTCGCACCAGGTGCAGCTTCTTGAGGCGGATGATCCGGGCGCGGCTGCGGGATGAGGGGCGGATGGCGTTCGCGAGGAGGACGGCGCCGAGGGCGGAGACGGCCATCGCGGCGTACTGGAGCGACGGCAGCTTGCCGAGGTCCGAGATCACCCAGAGGGCGTTCATCCACATCCAGGCGTTGAGCGCCAGGTCGTCGTCCAGCCGCTCGGCCCGCCGACGGTTGAGGAAGAGCAGGGTCGCTCCCGTCAGAGCGTCAACCCGGAGGCGAGGTAGGCCGGCCACTCCAGCTGTGCGAGCCAGAGCGCGTCCATCGCGAACCAGCACACCGAGTTCGTCGGGTCCACGACCCTCCGGGAGAACCACGCGGCCTGTTTCATCTCACCTCCACCCCGAGGGCTCGTCCCGAGGGGACATCCCTCGCGTCTTCATTCCGCCAGCGTCCAGCCGCCGGCGGCGATCAACCGCCCCTCTCGATCATGATCCGCCCGATCCGTCCGACTTTTTCAAAGAATCTGCGTGGGCCGGTCCATTTTCCTGCAACTTCGGCCTCCGAACCAGATCGTATCTGGAAAGGGATGCGCCCGCGCCTGCTCCGGGCGACCCGCCAGCGAGAATCCACACCGGGAGCCACGCCATGACATCGCCAGCCAGGATCGAGGCCAACCGGAGGAATGCACAGCGATCGACCGGGCCGAGGACCGAGGCCGGCAAGGACAAGGTCCGGCTCAACGCCCTGAAGCACGGGCTCGACGCGGCCCGGTCGTGTGCTGCCGCGAGGACGCGGCGAAGTTCGAGCAGCGCCGCGCGGCCTGGACCCGCGAGCTGAGCCCCGGCGGCGAGGTCGGCGACTACCTGGCCGAGCGCGCCGTCAAGCTCTCGTGGCAGCTCGACCGGGCCGACGCCGCCGAGCACGCCGAGCTGACACGCCGCGTCCGCGACCTGCCGAAGGAGCGCGGCGGAGCCGGCGCCGCCGCGCCGCCGAGCGCTCCGCAAGGTGCTGGCCGACGACCCGGATCCCGAGCCGGACGGCAAGCCGCGGCCCGGTCGCGCCGACTGGCTGGCCCGGCTGGAGTCCACCGCGCACGGCTGCCGGGCGGCTGCTGGAGACCTGGGAAGGTGTTCCGGGAAGCTGACCGCGGGGAAGAGCCGGCCCGGCGGCTGGCCTGGGACGTGGAACTCCCGATGGTCCGGCTGCTGAGCGCGGCCGATCGCCCCGCGGCGGCCCGCTCGCGATGCGAGGCATGTCCGCATCGCCGCGGTGCTCAGTTCGGCGCTGGCGCAGTCGATGGCGGCGGTGGTCCGCCAGACGGGGCTGGATGAGCTGGTCAAGCGGCCGGCAGCCCCGGCCCGTTCGACGACGCCGCAGCGCGCCGAGCTGCTGGCGATCGTCGCGGCGAGCAGGGCGGCTGCTCGGCGAAATGCTGGAGACTCACGAGGCCGGGGAAGCAGCCCGATCCACGCGGGCCGAGGACGCGGCGAGCATCGCCGACCGCTCGAAGGAGGGCGGCAGGTACACCGGCCATCAGGCCAGTGGGGCCGGGCAGCGCATTGCAGGCCCTCAAGGCGGTGGCGGCATTGCGGCCCGCGCTGGCCGCCCCGGCGCAGGACGAGCCGGCGGCGACCGCCCCGACCGCCGCGCCGGAACAAAGCCAACGCGACGACGGCAAGGACATGGAGGATGAGGACTTGCGTCCTGACGAGGCGCCCCGGTCGCGGCCCGGTCCGGCGGTGGTCCCGGTGGTCCTGCCGGTGCCCACGGCGGCCGGGCGGCTCTCCGATATCGACCAGCCGCCCGCCGCGGTGCGGGCGCCGGCGGCCTGAGCGGGCGTTCGGCCCGGTTTCCTTGGCAATTCGGAAGGTTCCACTCGCCTGGCCCGAGCGGCCTGCTCCCTCACTCCGGCCGGCTGAGGACCGGCATGGCGAAGTCGGAGGCGAAGACGAGGCTCGTCGAGCCGCCCTTGGAGGGGCGGATGGTGCCGGAGAGCATCCGCATGGCGAGCGGGTCGCCCGGCGGGCTCTTGAGGGAGTAGACCTCGCTGGCGGACCAGTCGTAGTCGATGATCCGGACGGTGATCGGGTCGCCGAGCTTCCAGGCGATGGGGCGCGGGAAGGTGTAGTCCCAGATCGGGCGGTGGGTGTCGCGGATCACGGGGGAGGGGCCGTAGGTCACGCCGGCGACCTCGACCACCACGCCCAGGTCCGGCGCGCCGCCGGAGAGGTACTTCCCGACCGACGGTTCCACCTGGCCCCTCCGCAGGGTGACGCGGTAGCTGCCCGGCACGGAGACGCGGTCCCACCAGTCCAGGTAGGTGCGGGCGTCGGGGACGAACGTCCCGTCGGGATGGTCCCGCAGGTAGTCGCGGAGCCGGCGGGCGATCTCGGCCGCGTCGTCGGGATGGGCGACCCAGTGGTCGAAGGCCTGGCGATAGGCGTGGCCGTCCCACTCCCGGAGGATCCGGTCGCGGGCGTCCATGGCCTCGCTGAGGAAGCGGCCGCCCGCCTGGTGCGCCTTCAGGTACTCCTGGAACCGCTCGATCCGGGCGGCGAAGTTCGTGGGGTTCCGCCGCGAGTACTCCCGGGCCCGCTCGATGTCGCGTTCGTCCAGCTTGCGGGCGTAGCCCTCGATGAGCGTCTGGACCTCGCCCCGGAACTCGCTCTCCGGGTGGTCGGCCAGGAACTGCTGGGCCCGGTCGATCAGCTCGGTGTAGGAGGCACCCGGCAGGGACTCGGAGCGCACCAGGTCGTCCACCAGCTTCCGCTCGACGGCGGCCTTCCGCGCCGTGACCTCGTGCTTGAGGGTCCGCGCCAGGGCCAGCACCTCGGCGCGGCGGGGGGTCTCGGGGAACTCGCGGAGGAAGGCGTCCAGCTCGGCGAGCGGCTTCTCGGGGTGGTCGATCGCCGCCAGCGAGAGGGCCTCCGCGCGGACCTGCTTCCAGCGGTCGTCATGCCGGGCCAGCTCGCGGGCCTGCTCAACCTTCTGGATGGCCGGCGCGAGGCGGGGCGCCTGCTCCTTGATGCCCTGGAGGCGGGCCTGGAGGTCGGGCGCGGCGGCGCCGGCCGCGAGCTGCGCGTCGGCGGCCCTGACCGTCCACTCGGCCTGCTTGTACCGGGCCTGCCGCGCGAGCGAGGGCCAGAGGACGGACATCGTCGGATGGCTGGCCAGCAGGCCGGACCACTCGCGGGCCACCTGCGCCGCGGCCAGGTCCGGGTCGCGCTCGTGTGCGGCGACTCGATGGAAGCCCCAGAAGTCATAGCCGGCCAGGGTCGCCAGGACAACGGCCCCGGCGGCGGCGAACTTGAGGATCCGGCGCCGCCCGCGCTTCCGCTTCAGGGCCTTGAGCCGGGCGCGGAACTCGTAGGATCGGTTGGACCGTGGGTATCGGCGCTCGTAGGCGGCGAGGCAGCGTTCCAGGCGGGGGACGTCGTTCGGGGCCATCTCCCAGAGCCATTCCATCTGGGCGCGGTCGCGGGCCTCCAGCTTCTCGGCCAGCCAGCCGAGCGGCCCCTCCAGGCCCATCGGCTGGAGCGTCGCGGGGGGGCGGTGCCCGATCGCGTCGGGGCCGAACGAGCTGACGGCGAAGATCGCCCCGTCGGGGGCATGCTGGAGCAGGGCGTGCCGGGTCATCCCGTAACGCTCGTCCACCAGGCGCTCGACGAGCGGGCCGCCGAGGTCGTCGGGGCCGGTGTGCTGGCTCGGATTCGCCAGGACCCGGTCGAACTTGGTGAGCAGCAGCGCGACGGGCCGGTCGGTGCTGAGGTCCTCGGATCGCTCGATGTAGCGTTCCAGCAGGTTCTCGACCTCCTGCTGCCGCCTGCGCCGCTCGGCCGGGTCGCTGGATCCTTCGGGATCGAGGCAGAGGAGGACGGCATCGCAGCCGGCGAAGAACTCCTGGATCGGCTCGTCCGACCCGAGCGCGACGTGCTCGCCCTGGTAATCCCTGACGATCAGCTCGAATCGGGCGGGCCCGTGGTAGAGCCGCAGGTTCAGCTCGGTCTCGGCGAGCGTCCCGGACATCGGCTGGCCGGATTCGACCTGGGCGATCTTCTCCGCCAGGTACTCCGCGCTGTGGCTGTCGGCGGCGGCCAGCCGCACGCCCGGCACCTGGCCGCCGGCGGCCTGCCGGTAGAAGATCGCCAGGAGCGTGGTCTTGCCCACGTTGCGGTGGCCGAAGAGCGCGATCCGCTTGGGCCCGGTGAGCCGGGCCTCAAGGGCGTCCAGACGCAGGGTTCGACCGTCGGCCATCAGTCCAGGTCAACTCCGTTCGTGGCGGCATGCGAGCAGGACTTGCAGACCGAGCTGGTCAGCCGCCGGTCCTCGGGAGACGGATCAACGCTCGAATTATATCGGCCTCCGCTTGCCGATAAACAACCGAATCGGCCAGAGGACGGGCTGGAGCATCGCGCGGACCGGAATCCCCACGATGATGAGGAGGGCGCCGATGACCAGGCCCGCCAGCCCATGCCCAGGTAGCGGAAGAAGGGTTGATTCAGGCCGCGGGAGGCCAGGGCCTCGCCGATCGAGGATTCGAGCCCCTGGGCGACGCCGCCGCCGGCGGCGGCGGCCAGCGAGATCCCCGCGCGGGCAAACTCCCGGACGGCGAACTCGGTGGCCTGGCCCGCGTAATCGACAAACCTGTCCGGGTCGGCCAGGAAGGCCGCCAGCACCGCCGCGGCGAGCTTCTTCTTGTGGGGCAGCACCTGGGGGTGAAGAAGCTCCAGCCGCCCTTGCCGGTCTTGCGGAGCACGTTGAGGCCTCGGGCCCTCCTTGACCAGCACCTCCGCGACGTCGTCGCCGTAGACCCGCATCGCGGTCAGGCCCTCGGGGCCGAGCTGCCGGACCATCGTCTCGGCCTGCTCGGGGTAGCTGGGCGATCCGCCGGGCGGTCTCGCCGAGCTCGACCACCAGGCGCTCTCCGCCGGCTGAAGCGCGGAGAACGAGCGGACGGCCTGCGGGTCACGGCCCAGAAGGCGGGAGAACTGACTCGAGCAATGCCTCGAAGGCTGCTCGATCCGCCGCCCGGCCCGGGCCAGGTCGTCGGTCTGCTTCACCAGTTGTTCGAGCCCCTCCTCGGCGTCGTGGCGGAGGAAGAGCCTGCCGGCGCCCCGGAGCTCGAGCGACGCGGCGTCGCCCCCGGAGGGCCGATTTCGTCCCCCCCCGCGCCTCCGCGATCACCTCGCGGACGACGTTGTCCAGCCAGGAGAGCTTGGACGCCCTCGCCGGGGTCGCCGCGACCAGGGCGAGGGCCGCCAGCAACAGGCCCGTGCGCGTGCCGGCCACGATCGCCTGCCGCCGAGGCCGGGACCATCCTGTTCCATCGTGCAAAGACATGGCTTCCGATCCCCGGGGATTCGTCGCGATCAGGCGACACATCAAACGTGACTGGACAGGCCGCAGGACAGACACTTCGGATCAGGGCAGACCGAGCTGGGCAACGGGGACGCCCCCGGCCTCGGGGCGTCGCGGCCGGCGGGAAGCCAGGTGCTCCTCCATCTTCTGGAACCCCACCACGCCGACGGATGCCTGGACCAGTTGCGCGGCAAGATATTTCAAGCCGCGCTCGGGCGGGATCCGGAAGGGGATGGCCACCCCTTCGCGGAGCAGTTGCACCGGACGCCAGGTGCTCAGCCGCATCCCGGCCCGGGCGCAAAGGGGCCTGGCCATCCCGACGACCTGCGCCACGGACATCCGCGGGAGGGCGTCGGGCAGCCGCTGCAAGACCTGGTACACGCCCCCCGCCGATCGCACCGTCCACCAGCGAGCGGCCCGACCGGCCACGGCCTCGACACCTCCCGAGACGGCCGTCCCGACGCCCGGGAGTGCGCGACCGGCCTGCAAGGTCTTGCCGGCCGATTCTCCCCCCTGTTCGAGGAGTTCCCGGCCGATCGACCGGGCCCCCTCGCGGGCGGCGCTCTTCAGTTCCGAGTGGACCGCCTCGGCCGCCACCGCCGCCCCGGGCTGGATCGCCGCCAGGCTCAGCAGGTCGACCACGACGAAGCAGCCATCGACGAGGGCCCAGGTGATCTCGCCGGAGGTGGGGGTGTGGCCGCGCCTCAGGAGATTCCCCAGGTGGAGCACGTCGTAGAGCGGGAGGAATTGCTGGACCTGGACGCCGGACTGATACAGGTAGGCCACCCGCTCCAGGCCGTCCTTGCGGATGGTTCGGATCACCGACTGGCCGTTGTCGCCGGAGGCCAGCAGGGCCAGCTTGGCCAGCGACTCCTGGAGCGACCGCCGCTCCTTCGACTGGAGCAGAGCGAGCGCCTCGGGGCTGGCATCGGCCTGCGCGATGGCGGGGATCACGGCTCCCCCGTGGGTCCGGAGGACGTCCCGGAAATCGGCGTCAACGGCGTACTTGTCGAGGATCACCAGGGCCATCGGCCCGTACGCGCCGAGCGCCTCGACCGCCCGCTTGCGGAGGAGCGGATCCGCGAAATCGCCGTAGACCACGTCGGCCGCGTCGGGGCCAGCATGCGTCAGGGCCTTCTCGCCGGGGACGCCGAACTCCACCACCAGGCGCAGGGCGTGCGGGCTGCCCCCCACGGGGGCCACCAGCCCGCTGGCGGCGACATGGCTCAGGTGGCTGGCCACGGTCTCCGGCCGATGGGTCCTCAGCAGCTCGTCCACGTAGTCGGAATTCACCCGCAGCAGGATCAGGGCGTCGTCGAGCGAGAGCGAGGACCCGACCGCCTCGACGATCGGGCCGTAGAGCGCGATCAGGCCGAAGCCCTCCAGCCCATGGCGGCGGAACGCGTCGAGGGCCAGGTTGCGGTGGTTCTCAAGGGTCCGGAGCGCCGTCCGGAGGTCCGCCGCCCCCGATTCCAGGCTGATCAGGCTCAGGACCACCAGGGAGTCCTCCAGCCCCTTGTCGTCGCCCCGAAACGATTCCACCAGCTCCGCGACCCCTTCCGGATCGGCCAGGATGAGCGGCAGGGCGGAGGGATACCTCGCCGCCAGCCTGCGTTGCGATCGCGAGAGGTGCGCCAGCTCGGACACCAGGATGCTCCGGTCCGTGTCGTCGGCCCGTTTCAGCCCGAAGTACTCGCGCCAGTGGAGCAGGACCTCCGCCGCGGAGTCGTCGTCGAGGATCTCGCGGAGTCGTCGGAACTCCTTGGGGTGCTTCTCGTAGAGGTAGACCGCCTCGAGGTCCAGCCGATCGAGCAGCCGCAGGCCGCGGAGGCCGTCGGTCCGCTCCACGGCCACGGCGGTCTGGCGGAAGCGGTCGGCGACCCGCTCCACGAGCTCCCGGGTGGACGCGGGGCTCCCCGCATACCGCGAGGTCAGGGTCGAGCGGGGATCCGTGGCGACCTGGCTGAGCTCCGGCTTGCCGGCGATCGACGCCCCATCCGGTCGGGGCCCCGCCAGAGGCGCCCCCGGTTTCAGGGCCAGCTTGCTGAAGACCCCAATCGCCGCCAGCAGGGCGACGACGGCGAACGTTCGCTTCATCAGTAAAGTGTTCCGCGCTCAAACGTTGCGACGAAGGACTCGGGAGATCGACGGGGCACTCAGGTCTCGCCCCGAGGGCCGGCAGCCCGGAAGAGCTGCGCCGGGGGCGTGTACGATCCAGCGAACGACAGGGCTATCGCGAGGTAGGTGAACGCAGAGGAAGCTGCCCCCGCAAATTGTCCACGACGTTCGCCGGGAGGTCAATTCGGGCTCCGAATTTCCCCGGACCTCCGGATGGCCGGCGCCGATTTTCCTCGTTCTCCCGGACACCCTCTTCCTTAAGCTTATCGGCCCGACAAGCTCGATATTCTCGCCACGGGTCCTGGAATGGCAAGGGGTGCATCCGTGGTAGCGTGATTGGAGTGTCGCCGCCGATCCGTTCGCTCACCAGACCATCGGGATGATCCGATAGCGGACCTCCCGGCAGTACGCGGCATACCCTTCCAGATGTTCGGACAGGAACCGCTCTTCGTGGATCAGTCGGATCGCGAGCACGATGAGGATGAGCAGGCTCACCGCCAGCCCCCACCAGGATCCGAGCGCCAGCGGGATGGCCAGGAAGGTGAGCACGGTGGCGGCATAAAAGGGGTGTCGGATGACGCGGTAGGGCCCGGTGGTGATGACTTTCTGACCGGCCTCCACCTTGACGGTGCCGGCCGCATGGCTGTTCTCGCGGAAGACGAAGAACGCGAGCAAGAATCCGAGGGCGAGCACGGCGTCGCCGAGAATCACCGCCCAGAGGGGTACATGTGACCAGTGAAGCCGGTGATCCAGTGCCGGAACGACGAGTAGTGCGCAGGAAAGCACGCTGGCCACGGTCTGGATTCGCCGCTGGGTCTGGTCCTGCTCGGCGACCGGCCCGACCTCCATCCGGCGCTCCACCAGGGCGGGGTCGTGCTTCAGCAGGTAGAGCGTGATGACCAGGCAGGAGACCCCCACCAGGACCAGGAGCACCCACGCTTGCCAGTATTCGAGCGACCAGGCCGGGACGAAGAGCAACAGCCCCAGCGCGATCATGAACTGGAACAGTCCCCGGAAGGCCCGCTTCGCCCGCCTCCGGGCGGCGGCCCGTAGTGCCGCCTCATCGAGTACCCTGCGAAATGCCATGCTAGGCGCGGCTGCCCCCGAGAAGGAACGTCTCGATCCATTCCGCCATGACGTTGAGGTTTGCAGCGATCTTAGCGGAAGGAAGAGGGTCCAGGCCAGATGCCGGGGGATCTCTCGCGGGACGAGGGCCGGCAAGGGCAACTCCGCCGGCCGCCCCGACTCGACCGGCCCGGCATTTGCTTGCCACGATGCGCCCGGACCGAGCCGGCACTGATGCCACCCCCGGACGGCTGCGTGACGACACGGACGCCGGCCCCTGGTCACCGGACACGCAGGGCACCGAACCCGATGACGACCGACGATAGCGAGCCCCCCCACGATCCCCGACCGGTCGGTCGGGCCCAGGCGCCATCAGCAAAGAGCACGAGCCGGGCGGGCCCGTGCGCGGACTCGCCCGATGCCGAACGCACATCCGGCCGCCGGCGGCCGGGGCGCCGGAACCGGCGCTCCGTGATCGGGGCACGGCGATCGCGGCCCTGGGGATCGGGGGTTACTCCTCACGCCGCTGATCCGGAGAGCCCTGGACACGGTCTCGACCGACGACGCGTACGTCAACGGCCATTTCACGGCGGTCGCCGCGCCTGGACGGCCAGGGCCGCGCTCCTGGTCGATGACAACATGAGGGTTAAGTCCGGACAGCTCCTCGGTCCAGCTCGACCCCGAGCCCCTTCCGGGTCGCGGCTCGAACAGAGGCGGGCCTTGCTGACCGTGGCCGAGGCGAACCTCCGGCAGGCGGAGGCCCAGATCCGGGCCCTGAGGGGACGGCCCGGAGCAAGCGGCTGGACCATCGAGTACGAGATGGAGCAGGTGAACAACCAGGTCGCGGCACTGAAGTCGGCCGCGGCACTGATCGAGAGCCGCCGGGCCACGGTGGCCCAGGCCCGGAGCGACTACGCCCGTGCCGAGGCCCTCTTCAACCGCAACGCGGTCAGTCGCGAGGAGCTCGACTCGCGCCGCGAGTCCATCCGCGTCGCGGAGGCGAACCTGGATGAGTCTCACGCCCAGGCCCAGAAGATCCGGGTCTCGCTCGGGCTGCCCCCGCCCCGCCCGAGGGCAAGCCGCTGACCGACGTCCCGCCCGACCTCGACCAGAATTTCTCCTCGGTCCGCGTGGCGCTCGCCGACCTGGTCCAGACCGTGGCCCAGCTGGGCCTGCCGCTGGCCAGCACCAATTCCACGCCGAGGCAGTTCATCGACGAGTTCCGCAAGCTGGACAGCGGCGGCGACATCGACGCCATCCTCCGCCGGCTGGTCCCCGAGGCCCCCTCCTACAAGCAGGCCCAGGCCGCCGTGGAGCGGGCCCGCCGCGACCTGGCCGAGGCCGAGCTGAACCTTCGCTACTGCGACATCACCGCCGAGATCGACGGCGTGGTCACCCGGCGGAACGTCAACCCGGGGAACTTCGTCCGGGTCGCCCAGTCGATCATGGCCATCCGCTCGGTCCAGGAGATCTGGATCGACGCGAACTTCAAGGAGACCCAGCTCTCGTATCTGAGGATCGGCCAGCCGGTGGACCTGTATGTGGACATGTACGGCGAGGATCGCGTCTTCAAGGGCCGCGTCTCCGGCTTCACCATGGGGACCGGCTCGACGCTCGCCCTGCTGCCGCCCCAGAACGCCACCGGCAACTTCGTGAAGGTCGTCCAGCGCCTGCCGGTGCGGATCGACCTTGTGGACGGCAACCCCGAGGACCACCCGCTGTTCATCGGCCTGTCGGTCGTGCCCTACGTTCGCTACAAGGAGACGCCGACCGGGCCGGACGCGGGCAAGCTGCTCCAGGAGTTCAACGCCTCGGCGTCGGTGATGGCGTCCCCGAAGGCGAGCGAGCCGGTGGGGACGGCGACGGGACCTCCCGGGTCCCCGAGGGTCTCCTCGAGTCGCGAGCCGGCACGGGCCGGGACGCTCCCGTGAGCGCCGCGACCCTCCCCGCCACCGCGACCGGCCGGGCTGCCCCCCGAGCCGCCGTGAACCCCTGGGTCCTGGCGATGGTGGTCACGGTGCCGACCTTCATGGAGGTGCTGGACACGAGCATCGCGAACGTCGCCCTGCGGCACATCGCGGGCGGGCTCTCGGCCGCCGCCAACGACAGCGAGTGGGTCATCACCAGCTACCTGGCCGCCAACGCGATCGTGCTCCCGCTCTCGGGCTGGTTGTCCACGATGTTCGGACGCCGCAACTACTTCCTCGCGTCGGTGGCGATGTTCACCGCCAGCTCCGTGTTCTGCGGCCTGGCCACGAACCTGCCGATGCTGATCTTCGCGCGAATCGTCCAGGGCCTGGCCGGCGGCGGGCTCCAGCCGAGCACGCAGGGGGTCTTGCTCGACACCTTCCCGCCCGAGAAGCAGGGCTCGGCGATGGCCATGTTCGGGGTGGGGGTGCTGATCGCCCCGATCCTCGGGCCGACGCTCGGCGGCTGGATCACCGACAACTACTCCTGGCGCTGGATCTTCTACATCAACCTGCCCGTAGGCGTCGTGGCGTTCCTGCTGAGCTACTGGCTCCTGGAGGATCCCGACTACCTGAAGGCCCTCCGCGCCGAGCGTCGGGGCCAGCCACTCCGCCTGGACATCCTCGGCCTGGGGCTGCTGGCCCTGGGGCTCGGCTGCCTGGAGGTCGTGCTCAGCAAGGGGCAGGAGTGGGACTGGTTCGGCGACCCCTCCGGCCGGGTCCAGATCCTGGTGGTCCTGCTGGTCGTGTCGCTCGTCGGCTTCGTGATCCGCCAGCTGACGACGGCCCACCCGGTGGTGAACCTCCGCCCGCTGGCCGACCGCAACTTCGCCGTCAGCAGCGTGATCATCTTCGCCAATTACGCCGTGCTCTACGGGGCGCTGACCTCGCTCCCGGGGATGCTCCAGTCGCTCTTCGGCTACGACGCTACCAACTCCGGGCTGGTGCTGTCCCCCTCGGGCTTCTTCGCGCTCCTGATGATGCCGGTCGTCGGCTTCCTGCTCTCGCGAGGGGTGGACGCGCGGGTCCTGATCACCTGCGGGCTCTGCCTGGTCTCGGCCGGCTGCTACTGGATGTCGCAGATGAACCTGTTCATCAGCCCGAGCCAGGTCGTCTGGCCCCGGGTCGTCCAGACGATGGGCACCTCGGTGCTGTTCGCGCCCCTGAACGTGGCCGCCTACATCTACCTCCCCCGCGAGCTTCGAGGCTCGGCGGCCGGGCTGTACAACCTGCTGCGCAACGAGGGGGGCAGCGTGGGGACCTCGGCGGCCAAGACCCTGCTCCAGCGTCGCGAGCAGTTCCACACCCTGCGCCTGGGGGAGTCGCTCGACCCCTTCAACCCGAACGTGGCCGAGGCACTGTCCTCCGGCCAGGCCCAGCTCCAGCAGCGGCTCGGCGACCCGGCCTACTCCGAGCAGCTCACCTACCAGATACTCTCCGATACCCGCCAGCAGCAGAGCGCCGCGCTTTCCTACTTCGACGCCTTCTGGGTCTTCGCGATCCTCGCCCTGATGCTCTGCCCGCTGGTCCTCCTGATCCGCCGCTCCGTCGCCGAGCGCGGGGCCCACGTGGCGGCGGAGTGAGCGGGAGACCGATCGCGACCCCAGTTTTCAATGGAGGGTCCTCTCGGTGTAAAGTGACCGGTATGCTCTCGACCGAATCATGCGTCGGGGGGGGCAACAACCACCTCGTGGAGCCATCAACGTGAGGCAGGACATCCTCGACCCCGACGACGGCGAGCTGTTCATCAGGCTGCACCAGGCGCTGATGCTCTTCGTGAACAAGAAGCGGAAGATCGTCAAGCACAACGCCAGTTCAAAAGAGATCGTCTCCCTCCCGTTCAAGCAGCGGCTGAAGGTCCGGGACGCGCTGGTCAAGGATCTCGGCTTCATCGACGCCTTCGTCGAGGAGAACCCGTACGAGCTCGGGCCGGACGAGCTGGAGATCGTACGGTCCTGGAAGGACCTCGTCGCCGGAGAGTTCTACGTCCTGCGGTTCCTCAAGAAGCACGCCATCTTCCTCACGACGAAGGAGCCGATCGTCGCCTACGGGGTCGTCGCGGTCACCGAGCCTCTCGAGGACGTGATCGATATCCCACTGCCGTTCTACTGCAAGACGGTCCTCCACCCGTTCAAGGGCCGGATCGTCTACGACGGCCTGATGCAGGGCTACAACGTCATCATCGGCCGGAACATGACCAGGGAGCTGAACGACTCCTACAACGACGCCAAGGAGCGATACGGCGTGGTGGCGAGCCTGCCCTGGGATCCCGGGTCGGAGAAGAAGGAGGCGAGGAAGAGCAGTACGAAGAAGACCCAGCGCAAGAAAGGCCCCGGCATCCTCGGCCGCTGGCGGATCGCCTGGATGGAAGAATGGGACCAGGACTTCTTGGACGAGGAAGTCGAGGGCTACATCGCGTTCGAGAAGAACGGCACCGGCGAGTTCCAGTTCGGCTATGTGCAAGGACAGATCGACCATCGGGAGGCCGAGCGGGACGGGAAGCCCGCCGTCGAGTTCTCCTGGGATGGCAACGACGAGATGGACCGCGCGCAGGGGCGGGGCTGGGCCGTCCTCAACGGGGAGGAGCTGGAGGGGCGGATCTTCTTCCACCTGGGAGATGACTCGGCATTCCGGGCCGTCAAGAAGGGGCGTTGAGGATGGCCGTGCGAATCGTCGAGGGCGATCTCCTGGACCAGCCCGTCGATGCGATCGTCAACGCCTGGAACCGCAACGTGATCCCCTGGTGGCTCCTGCTGCCGCAGGGCGTCTCCGGGGCGATCAAGCGGAGGGCCGGGACGGCCCCCTTCCGGGAACTGGGGCGGCTCGGCTCCATCCCCCTGGGCGGTGCGGTCCGGACCTCGGCCGGTCGGCTCGCGTTCAGGGGAATCATCCACGTCGCCGGGATCAACCTGCTCTGGAGGGCCTCCGAGCGTTCAATCCGGGATGCCGTCCGACATGCCGTTCAACTCGCCGTCGAATCCGGGGACCGTTCACTCGCCTTCCCCCTGATCGGGGCGGGATCCGGCGGCTTCGGCACCGACGGTGCGGAGAGGATCATGCTGGGGGAACTCCGGGACATCGATCCCCCGCTGGAGGTTCTGATTGTCCGCTACCGGCGAGAGCGGCAGTCCCGGGGAGGGGTGACGTGAGCCGCTGCCGTCAAGAGAAGGGGGGGGCGTTGTCTCGCGAGGGCCGCGGGGGTACAGTCCTGCCCACGAAGGTCTGCCCCGTGTGCCGCCGGCCGTTCGCCTGGCGCAAGAAATGGGAAAAGGTCTGGGAGCAGGTGGTCTACTGCTCGGAGGCCTGCAAGCGGAAGCGAGGACGACCGTGACGCCCGGATACACCTATTTCCTCGACCTGGCCCGGGAGGCGGAGCCGCCCGCGGACGGGATCCTCAGCCGCACGCTCTACCAGGACGACCGCACGAAGGTCGTCCTCTTCGGCTTCGGCCCGGGCCAGGAGCTCTCGGAGCACACGTCCGCGAAGCCGGCCATGCTCCTGTTCGTGACGGGCGAGGCGAGTGTCGGCCTGGGCGACGACGTCCGCGACGCCGTGCCCGGCACCTGGGTCCACATGCCGGCCAACCTGAAGCACTCGATCGCCGCGAAGACCCCAGCCGTCATGCTCCTGGTCCTGTTCAAATGAATGAAGACTCTCACCACAGAGGGCACAGAGAACACAGAGAAACTCAACCTATAAATCATTTCCAACTAATTGCTATTTATCTTCCTTTTTTCTCTCTGTGTTCTCTGTGCCCTCTGTGGTGAGAGCCTTCTGTCTTCCCCTTGCCGTTCCGTCCTCGGAAGTTCCGTCCCCGGGGCGGGCTGTTTAGAATGACCCGGCCAGGGCGACCAGCAACCCCGGGGACCGAGGGACCGATGGCATCCAGCAGGAACACCAGGATCGAGCCGCTGGGCAAGGTGCGGACCAAGATCGTGGCCACGGTCGGCCCCGCCTCGCGCGCGCCGGAGATGCTCGCGAAGCTGATCGAGGCCGGCGTCGACGTCTTCCGGATCAACTTCTCCCACGGGACCCACGACGAGCACACCGAGACCCTCCGGAACATCCGCAGGCTGAGCGCGGAGATGGGCCGCCACGTCGGCGTGCTCCAGGACCTCTGCGGGCCCAAGATCCGGCTCGGCACGATCCCCGGCGACGCCGTGGCGTGCGACTTCGACGCGGAGTTCTGCCTGGCCTCCGAGCCGAAGAAGCTCGACGATCCGCACCAGCTCAGCTGCACGTATCAGTCGCTGCCGGACGAGCTGGAGGTCGGCCAGAGCGTCCTCTTCGCGGACGGCACGGTCGCCATGGACGTGACCGAACGCGGGCCGGGGTGGGCCCGGCTGAAGGTCACCCTGCCCGGCCGCATCCGCTCCAACCAGGGGATCAACGTCCCGAGCGCCGCGCTCAGCGTCAACGCCCTGACCAAGAAGGACCTGCACGACCTGGACTGGACGACGACCCACGGGGTCGAGTACGTCGGGCTCTCGTTCGTCCGCCGGGCCGACGACGTCGTGCGCCTCCGCGACGAGCTCAACGCCCGCAAGAGCCGGGCCCGGATCGTGGCCAAGATCGAGAAGCCCCAGGCGGTGGCGAACCTGGAGGCGATCATCGCCGAGGCCGACGCCGTGATGGTGGCCCGCGGCGACCTCGGCGTGGAGCTCGACGTGGCCAGGGTCCCGGCCGTCCAGAAGCAGATCATCGACGCCTGCCACCGGGCCAGGGTCCCGGTGATCACGGCCACCCAGATGCTCAACAGCATGGAGTCGTCGAGCCGGCCCACCCGGGCCGAGGCGAGCGACGTGTTCAACGCCGTGCTCGACGGCACCGACGCCGTGATGCTCTCCGGCGAGAGCGCGATCGGCCAGTATCCGGTCGACGCGGTCGCCACGATGAGCCAGATCGCCCAGGAGGCCGAGACCCTGATGTTCTCGCAGTTCCGCGCGCAGGCCCCCTGGACCTGGTCGATCGGCAACTGGCCGGGCGCCAACGGACACGGCGCTCCCGGGGGCAACGCCGTGGCGAGGTCCAGCCAGGTGCTGCCGATCACCGACGCGGTCGTCGAGGCGGCCAGCGCCGTGTGCCGACGCCTCGGCGCCGCGCTCCTGGTCGTCGCCACCCACTCGGGGAAGACCGCCCTGGCGCTCTCGAAGCAGCGGAACGCCACGCCGACGCTCGCGCTGACCGACGACGAGGAGATCGCCCGCGTGATGTCGCTTTACTGGGGCGTGACCGCGCTGCACGTGCCGGAGCTCTTCAGGACCGGACAGGTCCTCGCGTTCGCCGACGAATGGTGCCGCACCCATGACCTGATCGACTCGGGCGATCGCGTGGTCATCGTCCGCGGGGTGATCCCCAACAACCCCAATCACAACGCCCTGCTCGTGCACGAGGTGGAATGAACCCAAGGCGCGGCCCTTGAAGGATTCGGGGCAAATCGGTCACGGATCCGGGAGAGGTGAGACACAGGTCCAGGGGAAATGGGCCACAGACCCAGAGAATGAGCCACAGATGAACACAGATCAACACAGATAGGGAGGGGAGGATCCGGCAGGTCCGGCCGGCGTCGCGCGACGGCCCACCCTCAGACTCTCTCGGATCTCGTTTCCGTGTCTTCCGTGGTTCCGTCCGTCTGACTTCCGTGGTTTGTCCCGACTGCTCCCAACCGCGCCGGGCCCGCGAGGAACGAGGTCGACCGATGGCTGCTCCGCAACTCCGCATCGCCGTGACGGCCGACTTCTACACGCCCGACGGTCAGCCGCGCTACCGCGACCTCGGTTTCGCCGAGCTGGAGGCGGATCCCGCCATCGACTGCCGCCCGCTGGCGGAGCATCGGCCGGCGATCGGCCCCGATCAACTCGAAGGGGCGGACGCCGTGATCGTCCTGACCCCGCGGGTCACCGCCGAGACCGTGTCGCGGGCGGGGGGCCTGCTGGCCGTCGCGCGGTTCGGCGTCGGCTACGACAGCGTGGACGTGCCCGCCTGCACGGCGGCCGACGTGCTGGTCCTGATCGCCTCGGGCGCGGTGGACCGATCGGTCGCCGAGGCCACCGTGGCCTGGATGCTCGCGCTCACGCACCGGGTCCGCGCCAAGGACCGCCTGCTCCGGGAAGGCCGCTGGGACGAGCGAAGCGGCTACATGGGGACCGAACTCCGCGACCGCGTCCTCGGGGTGATCGGGCTCGGCGGGATCGGCCGCGCCCTGGTGCGCCTGCTTGATGGGTTCGGCATGGCCCGGCCGCTGGCCTTCGATCCTCACGTCGATCCCGTGCTGGCCCGTTCGCTCGGCGTCCGGCTGGTGGAACTCGATGAGCTGCTCACGACGTCGGACTTCGTTTCGATCCACTGCCCGCTGACCGAATCGACCCGCGGCCTGCTGGGTGAGCGCGAAATCGGTCTGATGAAGCGGAGTGCCTACCTGATCAACACGGCGCGGGGGGGGATCGTCGACGAGGACGCGCTCTACCGGGCCCTGGAGGCGGGCCGGATCGCGGGGGCGGCCATCGATTGCTTCGAGCACGAGCCGGTCACCTCGCCGCACCGGCTGGCGTCGCTTCCCAACGTGCTCCTGGCGCCGCACTGCATTGCCTGGACCGACGAGCTGTTCCGCGACATCGGCCGGGCCGTCAGCCGCGGGCTCCTGGCCCTGCGCCGCGGCGAGCGGCCGGCGGGGGTGATCAATCCGGAGGTCTTCGAGCACCCGGGCTTCCAGCAGAAGTGGTCGCGATGGAAGGCCGGGGGTCGGCCATGAGCAAGCGGCTGGCGGGGCAGACGGCCTGGGTCAGCGGCGGCGCGTCGGGCATCGGCGCGGCGGTGGTCCGGCGGTTCGCCGCCGAGGGGGCGAGCGTCGCGTTCGTCGACGTGCAGGAAGAGGCCGGCCGGCGGCTCGAGGCCGAGGTCCTCTCGGCGGGCGGCAGGGCCCTCTTCTTCCACGGCGACGTGGCCCGCGAGCCGGACGTCGCGGCGAGCATCGAGCGGGCGGCCGCCTGGTCGGGTCGTCTCCAGGTGCTGGTCAACGCCGCGGGGGTCGTCGATGTCCGGCCGCTCGAGGAGACCACCGAGGAGCAGGACCGGCTGATGGCCGTGAACGTGCGGAGCATCGCCTTCGCGGCTCAAGCACGCCCTGCCGCACCTCCGGAAGGCGGAGCGGAGCTACGTCGTCAACATCGGCTCGATCAGCAGCCTGGTCGGCCAGGCGGGGACGCCGGCCTACACGACCTCGAAGGCGGCCGTCCTCGGCCTGAGCCGGTCGATCGCCCTGGATTACGCGGCGATCGGCCTGCGCTGCAATTGCGTCTGCCCGGGCATCACGGATACGCCCATGCTCCGTCACCACCTCGCCGCGACGGGCGATGCGCGCCAGGCGCTCGGGCGGCGGCTCCGCCGGGTGCCGCTCGGGCGCGTGCTGATGCCCGACGAGGTCGCCCGCGCGGTGCTGTACTTCTCGTGCGAGGATTCCGCCGGCGTCACGGGCACCTCGCTGGTCGTGGACGCGGGCTACACGGCCGCGGCGGAATGGGACCGTCCCGACATCAGCCTGCCGGATGACCTGCCATGAAGATCAAGCTGGCCTGCGCGGATTTCACGTTCCCGCTGCTGACCCACGAGCAATCGTTGCGGCTGATCTCGATGCTCGGCTTCGAGGGCGTGGACATCGGCCTGTTCGAGGGCCGCTCGCACCTCTGGCCCTCGCGCGAGTTCGAGAACGTCCAGCGCTCCGCCGGCGACCTCCGACGGAGGATCGAGGACCTGGGCCTCCGGGTGGCGGACGTCTTCCTCCAGATGGCTCCGGAGTTCGAGCCCTACGCGATCAACCACCCCGACGCGTCCCGCCGCCGGAAGGCCCGAGACTGGTTCGTGCGGACGCTCGGCTATGCGGAAGCCTGCGGCTGCCGGCACGTGACGGTGCTCCCGGGCGTCCACTTCCCGGATGAGACGCCGGAGGACTCGCTCTCCCGGGCCGTCGATGAGCTGGACTGGCGCGTCGAGCAGGCCCGGAGGTGCAACGTCGTGCTCGGCACCGAGGCGCACGTCGGCTCGCTGGTCCCCGACCCGCTGTCCGCGCGCGACCTGCTGGCGCGGCTGTCGAGCCTGACCCTGACCCTCGACTACACCCACTTCACCCGGGCCGGCCTGCCGGACGAGGCGGTCGAGCCCCTCCTCCCCCGGGCCTCTCACCTCCACGTCCGGGGCGCACGGCCCGGGCGGCTCCAGACCTCGTTCAAGGACAACGCCATCGACTACCGCCGCGTCATCCAGCAGCTATCGGACCTGAACTACCGCGGCTGGCTGGGCGTCGAGTACGTCTGGATCGACTGGGAGCACTGCAACGAGTGCGACAACGTGTCGGAGACGATCCTGTTCCGCGACTTCCTGCGCTCGCTTTCCACCTGAGGACTCGGTCCGACCATTGTAGGGTGGGCACCGCCCACCGGGCCTTCCCGGGCGATCGGTGGGCGGTGCCCACCCTACGAGGTCCGTCGATCTGAGGGTGCCTTGAATTCCTCTCCGGTTCCTCGTTTCGGATGTTGAGATGAAGGGATCAACGATGATTTGCCGCTCCACGATCTTCGCCCTGGTGGTCCCCCTCCTCGTCGCGAGCCTGCGGGCCGCGGAGTCACCGACGGCCGCCGCAGTCGAGGCGAACCGGGTGATCGAACTGACCTTCACGGCAGGGCAGGAGCGGGACGACCCGTTCAACGCGGTTGACCTCGACGTGGAATTCGAGACGCCCCGGGCGCGGAAGGTCAGGGTGCCCGCGTTCTGGTCGGGCGGCAAGACCTGGAAGGCGCGATACGCCTCGCCCGAGGTCGGCACCCATCGTTACCGGACAAGTTGCAGCGACCCGAAGGACGACGGGCTGAACGGCAGGACCGGCGAGGTGAATGTCGTCGCGTATCGCGGAGACAACCCGCTCTACCGCCATGGGCCGATCCGGGTCGCGGCCGACCGGCGGCACCTGGAGCACCTCGACGGCACTCCGTTCTTCTGGCTGGGCGATACGTGGTGGATGGGCCTCTGCGATCGCCTCCACTGGCCCGATGAGTTCGCGGCCCTGGCCCGGGACCGCAAGGAGAAGGGCTTCAACGTCATCCAGATCGTGGCGGGCCTCTATCCGGACATGCCCGCCTTCGATCCCCGGGGCCGCAACGAGGCCGGTTTCCCCTGGGAGGAGAAATACAGCCGGATCCGCCCCGAGTACTTCGACCGGGCCGACGAGCGGATCGGATACCTGGCCGATCAGGGGATCGTCCCCTGCGTGGTCATGGCGTGGGGTTATCACCTGCCGTGGCTGGGCGCGGAGAAGATGAAGAAGCACGTCCGCTACGTCATGGCCCGCTGGGGCGCCCTGCCGGTGGTCTGGTGCATGGCCGGCGAGGTGAACCTGCCCTACTACCTGGAGAAGGGGTTCCCCCGCGGCGGCGAGCCCCAGACGCAGGCATGGGAGGACGTGATCCGGTACGCCCGATCGCTGAACGGTCTCGGCCGGCCGATCACCGTGCATCCGACCGGGATCGAGCCCCTGAGCGGGCGGCTGCTCTACAAGGATCAGGCCCTGCTCGACTTCGACATGCTCCAGACCGGCCACGGCCAGCGCGAGGTGCTCCGGCCGACGATCCACGCGCTGCGGGCCTCGCGCGAGACCCGACCCGTCATGCCCGTGCTCAACGGAGAGGTCGCCTACGAGGCGCTGCTGGGGAGGATCCCGGCGGAGATCCCCCGGCTGATGTTCTGGACGAACATGCTCGCGGGCGCGGCCGGCCACACGTACGGCGCCAACGGGATCTGGCAGCTCAACCGCCGGGAACAGCCCTACGGCAAGTCGCCGCACGGCGGGAACTACGGGACGATCCCCTGGGACGAGGCGATGAACCTGCCGGGCTCGGGTCAGCTTGGGATCGCGAAGAAGTTCCTCGAACAGTTCCCCTGGCAGCGGCTCGAGCCGCACCAGGAGCTTGCGACGTGGGCGAAGGCTGCGCGCCCGGGCCCGGCCTGGGGCGACTGGATCTGGTATCCCGAGGGCGATCCCAGGAAGCACGCACCCGAGGCGGTGCGCCACTTCCGAAGATCGTTCACGCTTCCCGAGGGCAAGCAGGTGGCCTCCGCGACGCTCCGCCTGACGGCGGACGACCGGCTGGTCGCCTTCCTCAACGGCAAGGAACTCGGCTCGCACGCGGGATGGAACTCCGGCCGCGAGTTCCTCGGGCTCGCCGCGACGCTGCGGCCGGGACTCAACGTGCTGGCCGTCAAGGGCGAGAACGCGCCCGGCCCGAAGGACGCCAACCCCGCCGGGCTTTGCGGCGGACTGGACGTCGAGTTCACTGACGGCACGACGATGGACATCCGGACGGACGCGTCGTGGCGATGCTCGCAGACCGCTTCGGGCGGCTGGGAAGGGGTGAACTTCGAGGATCGCGAATGGAAGGCCGCGGCGGTCATCGCGCGCTTCGGTGAGTCGCCCTGGGGCGGCTCGATCGGTGCCGAGGACGAGTTCCTGGTCCCCTACACGGCGGCCATCCCCGGAGAACTCCAGATCACCTATTCGCCGCTGCCCCGGGCCGTGACGATCCGCGGGCTCGCGCCGAACCATCGCTATGAAGCCAGTGTCTTCAATCCCGTGACCGGAGACCGGAAGGGAATCGAGACCCCGCCGGTTGAAGGTTCAGGCCACTGGACGATCACCCCCCCGCCAGGGATCCAGGTCGACTGGGTCCTCGTCCTCCGCGCGGCACGCTGATCGGCCGCTGATTGACGTGGCGTCGATCGCGGGCGAGGGAGGGAAGTACCGGGGTCGGTCCTGCATCCGCGACGGACCGCCCGGTGCTCGAGGTCATCGGATGTGGGCCGGCATCCTCCGTCGACTCGACCGCGGGCTGCGGCCCGGGGCCTCCGGCCGGGGCCCCGCATCGGCTCGATGCCAGCCAGGGCGGAACCTGGAGGACGAAGCCGAGGGCGGCGATGACCTCGTCCCGGACAACCTCTCGCCCGTGGCCGGGTGTCTCGGTGATCATGCCGCCCTCGTGCCGCTCCGATTCCAGCGAGGAGATGGCCTACCTCGTGAGCGAGGCCGAGAACCGGTCAATGCGACTGGCCTGGGACACCCGTCCCCGGCGCGACGATCGACCCACGAGCCGGTCCCAATTGGCGGCGTCGGAGCCGAGCGAGATGGTGCTGCCGGAGGCAATGTCGAGCGCCGCATCGGGCAGGTTGGCGGTGCGGACGTCAAGGACCCGCGAGCTGGAGACCGTAGCACCGGTCGCTTGCCAGCGATCGATACCTGCGGTCAGCGCAGGTCGCGATTTTGCCTGGGGCCTCGATTGGGCTTCGGAAGAAGTGAGGGCGGCACTGCCTGCGGCCTGTACTGAGCTGGCCGTCGTCGGCAGGAACCGCACTAAGATCGGGGACGAAACGTCGCCTTCGAGGGAACGCCCAGCAACAATGATGTTTCCGTTGGATTGGATCGCTACCGCCAGGGCTCGAAGTGCCATCCTGCGACCGCGGCCTGAGTCCCGAACTTGAACCCGCCCGCGCCGAACGTCGAGTCCAGCGAGCCGTCCGGATTCAGTCGGGCGACGAATGCGGTCGCCTCCGCGCCGACGACGATAACTTTCCCGTCCGGCTGAAGCGTGACGCAATAGCCGCGCCCGGAGGTCGGGTGACGCGGGCGCCGTCGACGTCCAGTATTACGGCCTCGTTCCCCCACCGAAGCCGGTGTCCAGCGTGCCGTTGGGGTTGAACCGGGTGACAAGCATGTCCTGTTCGGCGAGTTCATCGCCCGGGGCGGCCCGACAGGTACTCAGAACGACGATCTTCCCATCGGATTGCAGGGCGACGCGGTCGGTGCCGTAAGCGCAACATGCTTGTGTAGCTGATCCTGGGCAGGGTGAGGATGGTATACCCCGTGCCGTTGAGTGTCGTGTCCAGGACACCGTTCGCGGTGTATCGCGCCAGGAGGACCTGGCCCACGACGCGGGCATCGGCGTTGAATTCGCCCAGAGCCACGATCTTGTTATCCGACTGCACCTCGAGGGAACTGAATCTGGCGACCTGCCCGCCGAATTTGTCCACCGTGTACCCGATGGCCTTGCCGCCGACGATCTGGCCGAATCCGCCCTTCCCACTGTTCACCGCGCCGTTGGTCTTGAAGCCGCCCAGGACCGCCGAGGGTGAAAGGACATTGCCGGCCTGTCCTCCCACGACGATCTGTCCATTGGATTGCAGCCCGACGCCTCTCGCGAGCTGGCTCGTCAGCGAATTGACATTGATGCTGGCCCAGCCGTCCGAGTCGAAGGTCTTGTCGAGTGATCCGTTGGGGTTGAGGCGTCCCACGCCGAAGTTATCTGATCTGGAGACAACCGCCTTGCCGTCGGGTTGGAGCACGAGACTTCCTGCTGCGCCCCCTCCCGTGGGGGTCGATCGCCCGCCCGTGCCGTAGCTGAGGTCGGCGTTGCCGGCGGAGTCGTAGCGGGCGACGGCCAGGCCCGACGACGTCCCGCCCGCGGCCACGATCTTCTGATCTCCCGGCTGAATTTGCACGGCCGCGTAACGCCCGCTCCAGGGCTCCACGATGAATGCCCCGTCTTCGGGTCCGAACCCGGAGAGGAGCTGGCGTCCTTCGAGCGGCTCCAGCAGTAGTCTAGCGGGCCGCCGTTTAGGGGTGACGGCGCGGCGAGTCCGGCGGGAGGGGAACTTCATGGTCGCATCCTTCTTGGGAAGTTCGGCTTGCGATACGAGAAGAAGGCCTACGCACCAGGCGCGCAAACCGATCGCCTGGGGCCGGCAGTGGCCTCTGAGTTACAATGCTCCGTGGCTGGTACTCACGGTCCGCGACCCGGTTGATTCACGGGGCCCGGCACCGAGATTCAGTTGCTCTTCGACTCGACGGGCTTCGCTGGTCTCGTTGCGGGCAACTTCCTGCGCCAGCTGTCAGCCTTCTCTCTCCGGCCCCAGGCGTCGTAAAGTCTCACGATACGCCGCTTCGCTTCGAGCAATTCGAGCAGGCGGGCCTTCCCTTCCTCGTGGTGCACCATCCCCTCGAAGCCGGCCAGGAGCTCTGGTTCGGCCTCGGCGTACCTCGCCTGCCCGAGCAGGCTGGCACCGAGCAGGGACCTGGTGTTGAAGGTGGTGAAATCATCCGACCGGGTCTTCTCGAGGATCTCCAGACACTCGCGCAGGATCGGCTCGGCGTCGGAAGACTTCTTCTGCTCGAGCAAGTTGCGGCCGAGAGAGGCGAGTTGCTGGGCGTACTTCGGCGAGTCGGCCCCCGCCACCGCTTTCGTGAGCCTGGCCATTTCCCGGAGGAGTGGCTCGGCCTTGGCGTGCTGCTTCAGGCGCTCGTGGATGCTCAACGTGGTCTCGACGCCGTACTGAGAGTACGGATTTCTCAGCCCGAGCTTCGCGATCCCACGCGGCAACCATGCAGCGATGAGCCGTTCGGCATCCGCCAGGCGTCCCGCATCGCGGTAGTTCGCCGCCAGGTTGTAGGCGGTGACCAGCGTAACGAGGTCGTCGTCTCCCTTGTGTTTCCGCGCGAGACGCAACGATTCCTCATAAAGCGAAACCGATTCCGAGAACCGCCGCATCAGCCAGTTCACTCTCGCCTGTTCGTTCATGTACGGCAGGATCTGGGGATGATCGGGGCCATAGGTCAGGCGTGCGCCATCGACAGCCGCGCGAACCAGCGGCTCGGCATCCGTCAGCCGGCCCGCATGACTGTAGGCGGTGGCAAGGTTGCACTTCGTGGCGATGGTGTCGGGGTCGTTGGGGCCGAGGATCGCGCTCTGCTTCTCCAATACCTGCTTGAAGAGCGGTAAGGCCATGGAGACCTTGTTTGCGTTCGCGTATGCCCAGGCCAGGTTGCTCATGGTCTTGAGCGTGTTCTGGTGGTCCGGGCCGAGCTTCGTTTTCTGGAGTTCGAGTGTCTGGACGAGGAGGGGAAGGGCCTGGTCGGGTTGGCCCAGGAACCCGTACGTACAGGCCAGGTCAGCCATGCTGGCCAGTGTCTCCGGGTCCTCGGGGCCCAGATGCGTCTTTCTTCTTTCCAGCGTCTGTTGATGGAGCAGCAGCGCCCGGTCGAACTGGCCGGCGTCCTGGTACGCCCCGGCCAGGTTGTGCATGCTGATGAGCGTGTCGCGGTGGTCATTCCCGAGCCTGGATTGTTGAATCTTGAGGGTCTGTTGGTGCAGCTCGATGGCTTCGTGAACACGGCCCATCTGACCCAGCAAGACCCCCAGGCTATTGCGCGAGTCGAGGGTCGCCGGATCTTCTGGCCCTAGCTCCTTTTCCCGCAGCTCCACGGCCCGGCGCAGGTGTCGCTCGGCGTGCTCGAACTTCGCGAGGTTCCTCCAGGTCTTGCCGATGGCATCGCGGGCGATCGCCTCGGCCAGCGGCCGTCCCGCGAAGCGTTTTTCCAGGGTCGCCTCGGCCGCCTCCAGCGCCTCGGCCACCGTCACGCCAACTCCCAGTCCGCCCTGCACCCCTCTCGGTCGTGCCACCGCGAGCACGTCGTGGACCAGGAAGTCGCTGAAGGCCTGCGAGTCGGACTTCGAACGGTTCGCCTCTTTTTCGTTGTTCAGGGCGAGCTTCTCGGCCTCGATGGCGCGATTGCGCTCTTGCTCCACTTCGTGCCGACGCTGTGCCTCCTCTTTCCACGCGAGGAGTGCGTCACCCTCCGCCCGTCTCGCAAGCAGAGCCTGACGAGAGCTGAACGCCGTGGCGAGTCCGAGCGCCGAGGCGAGGACCGTTGCCATGGTGATCGCCCCTCGGTTCCGCCGCGCGAATTTCTCCAGCCGATACCTCGCCGACGGAGGGCCGGCCTCAATCGGCCGGGTGGTCAGATAGCGCAACACGTCGGCCGCGAAATCGCTGGCCGTCTCGTACCGCCGGGTGCGGTCCTTCTCCAGCGCCTTCATGGCGATCCAGTCAAGCTCTCCCCGCACGGTGCGACTGAGCTTCCTCGGGTCGGAGGACCGCTTCAGCGAGGTCGTCGTGAGTGTCTCGCCGAGACTGCTCAACCGTGTGCTGGGCGACGGCGGCTCGTCCTCGCGGATCATCCGTCGCATCTCGTCGAAGGCCACCCGGCGGAGCGTCCTGGCGTCAAACGGCGTGGTCCCGGTGAGCAGTTCGTAGAGCAAGACTCCGAGCGAGTAGATGTCGCTGCGGGTGTCGACGTCCACTCCGGACAGCTCGACCTGCTCGGGGCTCATGTAGAGCGGCGTGCCGATGAGTTGTGTGAAGGCAGTGTACAGGGTCTTGTCGGTGAGCGCGGGGCCGGTCGCCTTGGCGATGCCAAAGTCGATCACCTTGGGGACGGCGACCCCATCGATGACGGTGACCAGGACGTTGGAGGGCTTCAGATCGCGGTGAATGATCCCCTTCTGGTGGGCGTGCTGGACCGCCCGGCAAACGAGGACGAACAGCTCCAGGCGTTCCGGAATTGAGAGCCGCGCTTCGTCGCAATAGTCGGTGATCGGCTGACCGCGGACCAGCTCCATGACGAAGTAGGGGCGGCCCGACTCGGTACTGCCGGCGTCGAGTACCCGGGCGATGTTGGGGTGGTCCATCAGCGCCAGGGTCTGCCGCTCCATGTCGAAGCGAGCGATGACCTGCTTCGTGTCCATGCCGGGTTTGATGACCTTCAGCGCAACCCGGCGGCGGACGGGCTCATCCTGCTCGGCGACGTAGACGACCCCCATCCCGCCTTCTCCGATCGGCTCCCTCAGGATATAAGGGCCGATGACCGTGCACGGGGCGATCGGGATGCCGCTCGTTTCGATCGCGAGCGGCGGCACGGCGGGAGACTCGAGAAAGCCGCTCGCCTGCTCGAGCGACTTCAAGAGGCCCTCGACCTCGCGCCGCATCTCGATGTTCTCGCCGCATGCCTGAGCCAGGAAGCGGTCGCGGTCGGCCGGCGACTCGAGCTCGAGCGCCTGACCGAAGATCGCTCGGAGATCGGGGGCCGACTGGTTCACGGTCTGGTTACTCCCCTCGTGTGCCACACCTCCATGCGACGTCCGGTCTCGCCCGCTGCCAGGATTTCGGCAGAAAGATCGTTCGAATCAGCCGGGGGTGTCGTCACCGGCGACTCGCCTGAGCTGGCGGTAGAGCCAGGCCCGGGCGAAAGCCCAGGCGCGGTAAGCGGTTCGGTCGGAGAGGCCGAGGACCCCCGCCGCTTGCTCGGTCGTCATGCCGGCGAAGTAGCGGAGTTTCACCAGCTCGGCGACCCTGGGATCGACCCGGGCCAGGCCTTCGAGTGCCTCATCGATCGCAAGGATCTCGTCCGCCTGCCCCTCGACCGCGACGAGGTCGTCGTCGAACTCGACCTGACGTCGGCCGCCTCCGTGCCTCAGCCGCTGCTTGCGGCGGGCGTTCTCGACGAGGATGCGGCGCATGGCCTCGGCCGCCGCGGCGAAGAAGTGGCCCCGGCCATCCCAGCGCCGGGCCGTCTCCCCGCCGACCAGCCGGAGATACGCTTCGTGGACCAGTGCGGTGGCCTGGAGCGTCTGCCCGGGGCGCTCCTGCGCCAGCTTCTGGGCCGCGAGCTTGCGGAGCTCGTCGTAGACCAGCGGCAGGAGCTGCTCGACGCCTGGAGATCGCCCTGCT
Organism: Isosphaeraceae bacterium; assembly: GCA_046349995.1. Taxonomy (GTDB): domain Bacteria; phylum Planctomycetota; class Planctomycetia; order Isosphaerales; family Isosphaeraceae; genus Aquisphaera. The sequence goes on from JAXMBE010000009.1 coordinate 151,963, forward strand.
CGATCGCCACGAGGAGTCGCGCGACGTCGTCCATCAGAAGCACCGCCAGTCACGCGACATCGACCGTCGCCCGGGCCCGAGACGTTTCGGACGTCGGCGCGCGTGGGTCGGGTGGCCTGAATCCAGATGATCCGTCCTGCTTTGAAGAGAGTATGATGATGCCTGGCATCCCGCAATTGCATGGACGCGTTTTCCGTCGTGGAGGACGGCCGGAACAGGGGACTCTGAGCCGGGCTAAGGCCGAGTGAGCCAGCCGGCCCTTACACCGTTTGAATCCCTCACGTGCGGCCGGGCGATCCGGTGATGACCCGGACCGGGCCGAGCGGCACGCGCGGGGCGACGGGTGGAAAGGCCGGCTGCTGCCAGTCGAGGCCGAGGGCGTCGAGCCGCGAGCGGATCAGCCGGAGGTCCCAGAGATAGGCGATGTGGTCGCGGACCGCCGCGAGCCGGGTCCCGTCCGGGCTGAAGGCGATGATGACGACGTCGGTCGAGAGGCCGGTGGCGGGGTCGAGCGTCGCCAGCGGCTCGCCCGAGGGGAGTCCGAACAGCCGGATCCGTCCTAGCTCGTTGATCGCGAAGACCTGGCCGTCCGGCGAGAAGGCCATCGCTCCCAGGCAGGAGGCGGCCAGGGGGATCTCGGGACCCCTGGCCCACGACCCGACCCGCCGGAGCGTGCAGGTCGGCTCCGGGTACCGGGCCGTCGCCAGCCATCGCCCGTCGGGGCTGAACAGCACGTAGGCCGAGCCGGTGGGCTCGCGCCAGGCCGTGCCGCCGGACGCGACGTCCCAGACGATGATGTCCCGTCCCTTCCAGCAGGACGTCGCGACCAGCCGGCCGTCGGGGCTGATCGGCATCCGATGCAGCCTCGGGTGCGGTCCGAGCCTGGCCCGCACCGAGTTCTGCGGCACGTCGAACACGACGGCCTGCCCGTTGTCCCAGTCGCGCAGGGTCACGAGGCGGCTCGATTGATCCCAGTTCCCCCGACCGACGTACTGGAGCTGCCCGGATTCCCCGAGATTCCGGGGCGGCCCCACCGTGAACGCGACCGAGCCGTCCTGCTCCTCCCGCCTCACCGGCCAGAGCTGGGTGAACGCTCCCCCGCAGGTGACGAGGTGCGACCCGTCGGGGCTGAATTCGAGACCGTCCCCGGGGCCGATCGGCAGTTGCGCGACCTCGGCGCCGCTGGCGGCGTCCCAGAGCACGGCCCCGTCGACATCCGATGAGGCGATGAGGAGGCCGTCGGGGCTGAAGGAGATCCCGCGCGGCCCCCACTCCTCGGGCCGCGGCGTGCGGTTCCCGACCATCCCGTGGTGGAGTTGCCTCAGCTCATGCCCACTTTCCAGTTCCCAGATGCTCACGTGCGACGCCGAGACGATCAGCGCGACCTGCCGCTGGCCCCGGTGGATCCGCCCGAGATTGCCCCGGGCCGTCAGCAGGTGACGGCCGCGGACCGGGTCCCAGATCCGGGTCGTGTTGTCCCAGGAGCTGGACAGCAGGAGGTCGCCGTCGCCGCAGAATTCCAGGAAGACGATCGCGTTCTGGTGGCCCTCCATGGTCGACTGGAGCCGGTCCTTGCCCAGGTCCATGACGTAGACGATCTGGTCCTGGCATCCCACGGCGAGCAGCCGGCCGTCCCGGCGATAGGCGACCGAGGAGGGCGGCGCGGGGAAGGCGTGCGACCAGACGGGCCGCCGCGCCTCCAGGTCATACACCCGCACGCTGCTGGTGGAACCGTCGAGTAGCGCGATCCGGCGGCCATCGGGGCTGAACGGTCCCACGCCGGTGATCGTCCCGACCTCCAGCCGCGCGACCGGCTCGGTGGACGTCTCCTCGAAGATCCCGAGCGTGCCGGGGGCGATCACGGAGGCGAAGCGGCGGCCGTCGGGGGCGAACTGGATGAAGTCGTCGTCCACGGTCATCACCCGGACGGCCTCACCCGGATCGAGCCTCCAGAGCAGGGAGCGGGTGTGCCCGGGCCGGCTCCGGTACAGGGCCGCCAGGTGGCGTCCGTCTGGTGAGTATCTCAGGCCGAGGCAGGCGCCGGGGCCCCGGGGCAGCCGTCCCAGGACGGACCCGTCCGCGGCCTTCCGCAGCTCGACGTCCCCGTCGAGGGTCCCCAGGGCGCAGCGTTCGAAGGACGGGTCGATGTCGAAGCCGAGGTCTTCCTTCGGTTCCAGCGGGAGCTCGGCCACGGGTCGCAGGTCCGCCAGGGCCAGGCAGGCGATGGCCTCGTCACGCAGCTCGTCGCTGGTCCGGTACCAGGCCGCGGCCCCCAGGGCGCTGAGGCTCTGGAATCGCTGCCCGACGGACCGGCTGCCGCGGAGGGCCCGGGCCTGCGAGAGGTAGGATTCCCAGAGCCTCTCGACGAGCTTCGACTCGGCGGTCCGGGCGCGGAACTCGTTGGTCAGCGCCTTCGCCTCGTTGGCCACGGCCCGGTCGCGCTCGCGCGCGAATCGGATGGCCGCGAAGAGCGACCCGAAGGTCATGGTCAGGAGGAGCAGGGCGACCGCGAGGCTGAGCGCCGCGACGGCCGGGTTGCGGCGGCACCACCGCCAGCTCCGCTCACGCCAGGCGGCGCGGCGGGCGCCGATGGGCCGGTCCTCGAGGAACCGGCGGAGGTCGTCGGCCAGCCCGGCCGCCGACTGGTAGCGGCAGGCCGGGTCGCGGTCGATGGCCTTCAGCACGATCGTCTCCAGGTCGTGCGGGATCTCGCGGGTGAACTGGCTCGGCGGCGCGGGCTCGGCGCGGGTCAATTGCTGGATCAGCCGTTCCCGATGCGATTCGGCGAAGGCCGGGCGGAAGGCCAGCAACTCGTAGAGGCTCAGCCCCAGGCTGTAGAGGTCGCTGCGGGCGTCGGAGTGGCCCTGGAATCGCTCCGGGGGCATGTAGCGGAGCGTGCCGACGACGTCGCCCGGGCGGGTCAGGTCGGCCTCGTCGATGGCCTTGGCGAGCCCGAAATCGGTGACCCAGACCGTCCCCCGGAGGTCCAGCAGGAGGTTCGAGGGCTTGATGTCCCGGTGCAGGATCCCCTGGGAATGGGCGTACTGGAGTGCGTCGGCCACCTGGATGCCGATCCGGGCGACGCTCCGCCAGTAATCCCGCAGGCGATCGGATCGGGACGATGCGTCCGCCGGGGCCAGGAGCGGTGGTGGGGTGGCGAACGAGCTTTCCGGCCGCGGTGGCGGGGGCTCGCCCGCGGCGGCGTCGGCGGAGCAGGGCGAGAGCGGCGATGGGCTCGGGTCCGGGATCGCGGGTACCCGGCTCGCGCGGGCAAGCTGGCCGGTCATCATCGCCTCTGCAATCTCGCTGGCCGTGCCTCCCACCGTACCGTCGTGCGGGGCCGGCGCCGGCCCGTCGGTCCGGGGACGCGCCTCGTCCTCCAGGCGTTTCAGCCGGCGGATCTCGCGGAGGACTTCATCGAGGCCCTGCCCCTGGATGAACTGCATCACGTAGTAGTGATGGCCCGAGTCCTCGCCGACCCCGAAGACGGGCACGATGTTCGTGTGGTGCAGCCGCGCCGCCGCGCGGGCCTCGCGCCTGAACCGGGCGAGCTGCCGCGGCTGCAATCTGGCGTGCGCCAGGAGGACCTTGAGCGCGACGTGCCGCCCGAGGCTCTCCTGCTCGGCCTCGTAGACGATGCCCATGCCGCCGCGGCCGACCTCGCGGAGGATCCGGTAGTCGCCGAGCTGCCTGGGGGCCCACCCCACGCCCCCCTTCGAGAAATCCAGCGTCGAGCCCTCCGCGTCCCCGGCGGAGGGCCGCACGTCCTCCATCTCCAGGAGGACAGGAAACAGGTCGCGGATCTCGGCGGCCAGTTCCGGGTAGCGGCTCGTGTACTCGGACAGGGTGGGCCGCTCGCCGCGCCGATCGCGCTCGAGGAACTCCTCGGCCAGCTTCTCGACCGGATTCCGGTCCTCGCTCGAGTCGGCCATCTTGCTTCCTCCGGCCCCGGCCTCTGCCTCGTCCGGGGTGGGCCGGGCGGCCGGTCAGCCGCTCGCTCGGCCGTCAGGGCCTCCCCGGAAATGCGCCATGGCCGGGGGTGGATTCCAGCGTCTCCTTCAGCCGCTTCAGGGCACGGATGTAGCGATTGCTGGCCGCCGCCTTTGAGAGGCCCAGCACCTGGGCCGTCTCGGAGTTGGTCAGCATCTCGAAGTGGCGCAGGGTGAGGATCTCGCGGTCGATCGGCTCCATGCCGTTGAGGGCCTCCTGGATCCGGACCTGCATCTCCGCGCGGGCGGCGGCCATGCTCGGGGAGGTCATCCTCCCGAGCAGGTGGGCCGCCAGCGAGGCCGACGACGCCTGCGGCATGGCGCCCCGGTAGAGCGAGACCTCCTGGCCGACGTTCCGCATCTTCGTGCCCAGGTGGTGCCGCGCCAGGTCCACGAGCTTCTGCCCCACCAGGGACCGCAGCCAGAGGAACACCGGCAGCGGCGGCGACTGGGCGTACGCCCGGATCCGGCTGGCGACCTCCAGGTAGGCGTCCTGGAGGACGTCCGAGGGGTCGATCCGGCCCTGGAGCCGGCGGTCGAGCCGGAGCCGGACCATCTGCTTCAGCCGCTCTCGGTACCGGGCGAAGAGGATGCCCGCGGCCTGCTCGTCGCCGGCGGCCGCACGCCTCAGGAGCGGCTCGAGCGCGCCGGTCTCATCCGACTCATGAGTGCCCATGGGGACATCGCCGGGCGTCATCCCGGATCCTCCACGCCTGATCGCGAGGTCTCATCTTAGCGACGGCCCGTCGATCGCGGCAGGCTCTTGCCCGCGGCCGACGCCGGGGAGAAACTTGAGGCTTCGGACGCGATTCGCGCCGCCCGGGTCTTGAAAAGGAACGGCCTCATGAAAACACAAAATCAACCTTCATGTATAATCACGTTGATATTAAGTGCTATCCTCGGTGGCTACCTGCTCGAGGCCGCGGCGGCGGACGTTGATCTGCCGGCACGCGACGCGGTGAAGCCCGTGGTGCCGCTGCGGGCCGTCCCCTTCGCGCTGGAGGACGTCCGGCTCCGGCCCGGGCCCTTCTTCCACGCGATGGAGCTGGACCAGAAATACCTGCTCGCGCTCGACGTCGATCGGCTGCTGCATAATTTCCGGATCAACGCCGGGCTCCCCTCGGCCGCGAGGCCCCTGGGCGGCTGGGAGGAGCCCAAGATCGAGCTGCGCGGGCATTTCACCGGTCACTACCTCACGGCCTGCGCGCTCATGTACGCCAGCACGGGCGACGCCCGGTTCAAGGAGAAGGGCGACGCCGTGGTGGCCGGCCTGTCCGAGTGCCAGCGCAAGCTGGGCTCGGGGTACCTGAGCGCCTTCCCCGAGGAGTTCATCGATCGCGTGGAGAGTCGCCGGCGCGTCTGGGCGCCCTGGTACACCCTTCACAAGATCCTGGCCGGCCTGCTCGACATGACTGAGTATTGCGGCAACGCGGAGGCCCTCGACGTCGCCCGGAAATTCGCCGACTGGGTCCAGAAGCGCACCGACTGCCTGAGCGACGAGCAGATGCAGGCGATGCTCGGCAACGAGCACGGGGGCATGAACGAGGCGCTCGCCAATCTCTACGCCCGCACGGGCGAGCCGCGCTACCTGAAGCTGGCCGACCGGTTCAACCACAAGGCCGTCCTCGGCCCGGCCGCCGAGCGGCGGGACACCCTGACGGGCCTGCACGCCAACACCCAGATCCCCAAGTTCATCGGCACCGCCGTCCAGTACGAATTGACCGGGAAGGACTGGTACAAATCCGCCTCCGACTTCTTCTGGAACACGGTCGTCAAGGAGCGGTCCTACGTCATCGGCGGGCACAGCGACGGCGAGATGTTCTCGCCCAAGGAGAAGCTCTCGCAGGCGCTCGGGCCGGACACCACCGAGACCTGCAACACCTACAACATGCTCAAGCTGACCCGGCACCTCTTCGAGTGGGACCCCCGCCCGGAATACGCCGATTACTACGAGCGCGCCCTCTACAATCATATCCTCGCCTCGCAGAACCCCGAGACGGGCATGATGTGCTACTACGTGCCGCTCCGGTCCGGCTCGCGCAAGGTCTACAACGGCTTCGACGACGCCTTCTGGTGCTGCACCGGGACGGGCGTCGAGAACCACGCGAAGTACGGCGACAGCATCTACTTCCACGACGGTGACCGGACGCTCTTCGTGAACCTCTTCATCGCCTCGGACCTGGACTGGAAGGCCAAAGGCCTGAAGCTCCGGCAGGAGACCGGCTACCCCGAGGATCAGAAGACGAAGCTCACCGTCACGTGTTCCGCCCCGGTCCGCCTGGCGATCAAGGTCCGGCGCCCGGTCTGGGCGTCCGAGGGGTTCAAGCTCGCGATCAACGGCGTCGACGCGGGCGTGGCGAGCAGGCCCGGCGAGTACGCGACGATCGATCGCACCTGGACCGGCGGCGACACGGTCGAGGTCGCCCTGCCGTTCCGGCTCCGCACCGAGGGCTTCGCCGACAACCCCGGACGCCTCGCGTTCCTGCACGGGCCGCTCGTCCTCGCGGCGCCGATCGACACGAGTCGACCCGTGCCGGCGATCGTCACCGAGCCCTCACGCCTGCTGGCGAGCCTGAAGCCGGTGCCGGGCAAGCCGTCCACCTTCGCCGGCTCCCCGGAGGTCTTCCGCCTACCCGGCGGATCGGCGGGCGAGGGCGTGACCCTGGAGCCGTTCTACAAGATCCACGGCGACCGGCATTACGTGGTGTACTGGGACACCTTCACCGCCGAGCGATGGAAGGACAAGGAGGCCGAGTACGCCGCGGAACTCTCCCGCAGCAAGGAGCTCGACCGCCGGACCGTGGACCAGGTCAAGCCCGGCGAGGAGCAGAATGAGCGCGACCACAAGTTCGAGGGGGAGAAGACCTCCGCGGGGACCTTCGGCAACCGGGGCTGGCGCCATGCCGACGACGGCGGCCACTTCCGCTACACGGTCAAGGTGCTCCCCCACCAGCCGCAGGAGCTGAGCGTGACCTACTGGGGCAGCGACCGCGGCCGACGTGTCTTCGACCTCCTGATCGACGGTAAGAAGATTGCGACCGAGACGCTCGAGAACAATCGCCCTGAGCAGTTCTATGACCAGACCTACCCCTTGCCCGAGGAACTGACCAAGGGCAAGAGCCAGGTCACGGTCACCTTCCAGGCCCAACCCCGGCAGACGGCCGGGGGGGTCTTCGGGGTTCGCGTGTTGATGCCGAAGTGAGCTCCGCACATGGGCACAATTCTCCCGGACATTCCGCACGGCCATTCGAGCCCCTCACCCGGCACTTCGTGCCACCCTCTCCCGCTCCCGCGGGCGAGGGTCGTCCCAACCTTCGCCCCGCGGCAGCGGGGAGAAGGTGCCGCGCAGCGGCGGATGAGGGGCCCTCGGTGCACGCCGGGGCCCGCGCCGGCCCTCACCCGGCACTTCGTGCCACCCTCTCCCGCTCCCGCGGGCGAGGGGCTCGGAGTCGCAGGATCAGTTCGCCGGTGCGCTGAGACGGACCGACTCGCACGTACGGGTTTCATCACCGGAGAGAGGAGCGAACGATGAAGCGTCTGATCGCCTTCGTGTTGACGGCGGCCGTCTCCCTGGCGGCGCGGGCCGACGAGTGGAAGCTCGTCTGGAACGACGAGTTCGACGAGCCGGGCCTGCCCAGCTCGGAGCGCTGGGATTACGAGACCGGCTTCGTACGCAACGGCGAGAAGCAGTATTACACCCGGGCGCGGAAGGAGAACGCCCGCGTCGAGAACGGGCTGCTGGTCATCGAGGCGCGGAAGGAGAAATGGAAGGGCACCGGCCGGCGCGGGAACGAGGAGCACGCCGATTACACCTCCGCGAGCCTGACGACCCGGGGCAAGGCGGCCTGGACCTACGGCCGCGTGGAGGTCCGCGCCAGGCTGCCCAAGGGGCGGGGCACCTGGCCGGCCATCTGGATGCTCGGCACCAACATCGGCGAGGTCGGCTGGCCGACCTGCGGCGAGATCGACATCATGGAGTTCGTCGGCTATGACCCCGGCGTCGTCCACGCCAACGTCCACACGAGGAAATACAACCACGCGATGAAGACGGGCCGGGGAGACCGCCTCAAGCTGCCCGACGCCTCCGAGGCGTTCCACGTCTATGCCGTGGAGTGGGACCGCGACAGGATGGACTTCTACGTCGACAAGCAGAAGTTGTTCACCTGCCGCAACGACGGCCAGGGAGTGGACGGCTGGCCGTTCGACAAGGACCAGTACCTGATCCTCAACCTGGCCATCGGCGGCGGCTGGGGCGGGCAGAAGGGGATCGACGACACCATCTTCCCCGCGCGTTACGAGATTGATTACGTCCGCATCTACCAGAAGCCGGGCGGCGGCCGCTGAAGCCGACCGGCCGGTAACTCGACCGCAACCGGAGGAGCGACGGCGACATGGCTTGTCTTCCCTCGTGGAGTACGAAACGCCCCGTCACGATGGCCGCCCTGGCGACGGCCGTCGCGGCGGTCGTCCTGGGCCTCCCGGCGGGCCCCGCCTCCGCCGCGGCGGAGAATGCCCGTCCGAACATTGTGTTCATCTTCACCGATGATCATGCTTACCAGGCCATCGGCGCCTATGGCGATCCGCGGCGGCTGGTCGAGACGCCGAGCATCGACCGCATCGCCTCGGAGGGCATGCGGTTCGACCGCTGCCTGGTGACCAATTCGATCTGCGGGCCCAGCCGGGCGACGATCCTGACCGGGAAGTACAGCCACGCCAACGGCTTCTACAACAACACCAACAGCCGATTCGACGGCAACCAGGTCACGTTCCCGAAGCTGCTCCGACAGGCCGGCTACCAGACGGCCCTCTTCGGCAAGTGGCACCTGGTGAGCGAGCCGACCGGGTTCGACGAGTGGCAGATCCTGCCGGGGCAGGGGGTCTATTACAACCCGCCGATGCTGGCGCCGGGGCGGAAGGTCCAGCATCAGGGGTACGTCACCGACGTCATCACCGATTTATCCCTCGACTGGTTGAAGCGCCGTGACCGCTCGCGTCCGTTCCTCCTGATGTGCCAGCACAAGGCGCCCCATCGCGAATGGGAGCCGGCGCTGCGGCACCTGGGGCACGATAAGGACCGCGCCTATCCCGAGCCGCCCACCCTGTTCGACGATTACGCGGGCCGGGGCCCCGCCGAGCATCGCCAGGACATGACGATCGCCGGGACGATGACGCCGCGAGACCTGAAACTCGTCCCGCCCCCCGACCTGAACCCCGAGCAGCGGCGCGCCTGGGACGCCTATTACGAGCCGAGGAACGCGGCCTTCTTCAACGCCCGGCCGGAGGGCGCCGCGCTCGTCCGCTGGAAGTACAACCGCTATCTGCACGATTACCTCGGCTGCATCCGGGGCGTGGACGAGAGCGTCGGGCGGGTCCTCGCCTATCTCGACGAGCAGGGCCTCGCCGGGAACACGATCGTGGTCTACGCGTCCGACCAGGGCTTCTACCTGGGCGAGCACGGCTGGTTCGACAAGCGCTGGATCTTCGAGGAATCGCTCCGGACGCCGCTCGTGGTCCGCTGGCCGGGGGTGGTCAAGCCGGGCAGCAGCACGCGTCGGATGGTCTCGAACCTCGACCTGGCCGAGACGTTTCTGGAGGCGGCCGGTGTGGCGATTCCGTCCGAGATGCAGGGCCGGAGTCTCGTCCCGCTGCTCCGGGGCGAGGATCCCGCCGACTGGAGAACGAGCTTCTATTACCACTACTACGAGTTCCCCGGCCCGCACAGCGTGGCCAGGCATTACGGCGTGGTGACCGACCGCCACAAGCTCGTCCATTTCTACGAGCCGGACGTGAACTCCTGGGAGCTCTTCGACCTCTCGACCGACCCGCGCGAGCTGACCAGCATCTTCGACCGGCCCGAGGCCGCGGACGTCCGGCGCCGGCTCGAGGCCGAACTCGCGAGGCTGCGGGAAACGCTCCGGGTCCCCGCCGCGGATCCCCCGGAGTCGGCGATCGGGGCTCCGAAGGCGAAGGCCCGGAATTGAAGCCCCGGCGGCGCCCGGCGAGGGCGTGCGACCCGATGCGCGAAGTTTCGCGGCGTCGGCCCCAGGCATCGAGCATCGGGGGGCCGTCCAGCGACGATCAGCGGATGACGACGTCACCGGCCCGGACCCGGGCCATCACGGTCTCACGGGTCACGGCGAGTACCTCCTCGCCGGCCGCACTGATGATCCGAGGGTCGTGGGAGGATCGCTCGGCCACCATCCTGTCGACGATGCGATTGATCGACGCTCCCAGGCCATCCACCCGACCAAAGGGGATCCATACGATCACGTCGCGGACCTGCTGGCGGAGATGCCGAGGATCGTGGTTCCGACCGAACAACAGGAAACTGGAATCGATGTGCTCGCTGATCTTGATAAATCGGAGGCGCGGCAGGACGACGGGATGGGCCGACAGTCCCCCGGCCACCGATAGCAGCGACCGGTCCTCCAGGTACCTGATGATCTCGGGACGGTAAGCTCGCTTGCGCATCGCGACGTTCCTCTCGTGCGGGGCGTGGAAGCGATCGCATCAGCCGCCCCACCCCTGGTACGGCAGCGGGCCCCACCTGAGCTCGAAAATGGCCGCTCCGGGCGAGATTGAAGAGCCGCTGTCATCCACCCTTCGACCGCTCGTCGCCTTCGATCCCTGAACGCAGCGACCCTCGCATGGCGGCCTCTGATTCGGCCCGGAAGGGCCACAGGGTCGAGTCCAACGGTTATCGAGGATATCGGATTTCTCGGCAGAATTCTGTGGGAAGTCGCTCTTCCTCGCGCCGTGACCCGGGGCGACGGGATGTGTTGCCGGCTTCGGAACCGATAAACTCGCCACGAGGACATGAATCGCCGCGCGGCGGAATTGTGGTCAGCACATTTTCGGCCCAGCCGTTTGAGCAGGTCCCTCTCCCTGGAGAACCCGCCTTGCCGTCTCCGCGACTGGCCAAGGACCATCAAGAATGCAGGAGAGCCCACGGACCTGCCAACCTAGCAGTATCGGGAGCTTGATGATGCGACGACTGCTGTCAAGGGCGTCCTCACTGTGCCTCGTGCTGACGCTCGGCGTCGGTGCCGTGGGTGCCTCCGGGGGCGAGCCGGGGCATCGCCCCACCGACTGGTTCAGGGACGCGAAGTACGGCGTCTTCATGCACCTGCTCCCCGGCTCGACGGCCCAACTCGAGCAGGTGAAGGCGTTCGACGTCGAGGCGCTGGCGAAGCAACTGGAGGACATCGGCGCGGGGTACCTCGTGCTGACGCTGGGGCAGAACTCGGGATTCTACAACGCGCCCAATGCCGCCTATGACCGGGCCACCGGCTACTCGCCCGGCGAGCGCTGCTCGCCCCGGGACCTGCCCCTCGACCTCGCTCGCGCCCTGGGATCTCGGGGGATCAAGCTGATGCTCTATCTCCCCTGCCAGACGCCGAACCGCGACCCGAAAGCCCAGCGGGCGTTCGGCATCCGCCCCGAGAAGGCCGATCAGCCGATCGACCTGGCCTTCGCCCGCAAATGGGCCGAGGTCATCCGCGAGTGGTCGGATCGCTACGGCGAGAAGGTCGCCGGCTGGTGGTTCGACGGCGGCTACGAGTGGGTGGGTTTCAACGAAGCGATCGCGCAGGTCTACGCGACGGCGGCGAAGCACGGGAATCCCCGCGCGATCGTCACCTTCAATCCCGGCGTGAAGCTGGTCCGCTGGACGAAGTCCGAGGACTACACGGCCGGCGAGCTGGACCAGCCGTTCGGCGTCCTCCCCACCTCGCGATGGGTCGACGGCTCGCAGTGGCACGCCCTGACGTTTCTGGGCTCGGGCTGGGGGAGCCGCGACACGAGGTCTCCGACCGAGAAGTGGGCGGACTGGGTCCGCGAGGCGGTCGCCCGCGGCGGCGTCGTCACCCTCGACATGGGTCCGAACTGGGACGCCGGCTCCGGGCCGATCGGCACGCTCGCCGAGCCGCAAATGCGCCAGGTCAGGGCGATCGCCGCGGCCGTCGGCAAGCCGGGCAGGACGCCGGGGGCGAGGTGAAGTCGAGCGACGCACAACGAACCGGCCTTCCCGGTGGCACGTCCCCCGGTTGTGGGACATAATGCGCCCCTCGCAGCAGCCGGCGATCGACCGAAACAACCAGGAGAACCGACCATGAGGACGCCGCTGACCTCCGCCGCCTTCGTCCTTGCTTCGTGCCTCGCGATGAACGCCCGGGCCGCCGAGACCGTCGAGCCCGTGCGGATGGGCTGCGGTCACATGACCTTCGACACCGTGCCGGGCTGGGGCCTCGCACCCGACGGCAAGTCGGCGATCGGCCCCTGCCACGGCAGCGTCGTGGTCGACAAGGACGGCCACATCTACACCAGCGCCCAGGCCGGCGTGTTCGTGTTCACGCCGGACGGCAAGGTCGTCCGCAGTTACCTGGGCGACAGGTACTCGAACATCCACGACATGAAGATCCGCGATGAGGGAGACGGCGAGTTCATCTACGGCGCCCGCAACGCGAACGCGGAGGGGATCAAGTTCAACGCCCGCACCGGCGAGATCGTCCTGAAGCTCCCGTTCCCGGCGGCCTCGGGCCTGAAGCAGGACAAGTTCAGCCCCACCGCCATGACCGTCGCCCCGAGCGGCGACATCTACCTGGCCGACGGGTATGCCAGCGATCACATCTTCAAGTTTGACAGGTCCGGCAAGTACGTCATGCATTTCGGGACCAAGGGCAACGGCCTGAAGGAGTTCAACACCGCGCACGGCATGACGCTCGACACCCGGTACAGCCCGCCCCGTCTCCTGATCTGCGACCGCAACCACCAGCCCAGGGGCCGGCTGCTGCACTACAGCCTCGACGGCGAGTTCATCGACGAGGTCGTGACCGGCCTGGGCATGCCGACCTCGGCCGCGGTGCAGGGGGACTTCGTCTCCGTGCCCGACCTGCACGGGCGGCTCGTAATCCTCGACAAGACCAACACCATCATCTCGGTCCTCGGCAACAACCCCGACCCCGCGAAGGGGAGGAACTATAACATCCCCCAGGACCAGTGGATCGAGGGCATCTTCTCCGGCACCCACGGCTCGTCGTGGGACCGGGCCGGCAACCTCTACGTCCAGGACTGGAACGTCTCGGGCCGGATCATGAAGCTGGTGCGGGTGAAGTGATCGCCGGATCGCGGGGGAAGGCTCGTCAGGGCTTCCCCCGCTCCCCGCTCGTCTGCTAAAGTTTCACACTTGTTGTGCAACTCCCGCTGCTCCGCCCCGCCGGATCATGCGGCGTGGCCGAGGAATCCTCGCTCCTGGAAAGGAACCGACCTTGAATCCGGATCATGCGTTGAACCGTCGGGAGGCGATCGGGATCGGTGCCGCGGGAGTGGGGGCGCTGGCGGCGGGAGCCGTCGCGGGGGGCGATTCGTTCGCCGCGGCGCCGACGGCCGACGGGCCGCTGCTGCCGACGAGGAAGCTCGGCCGGAATGGCCCGATGGTGCCGATCCTCGCCAAGGGGGGCGACATGGAGCCCTCCAGCGCGCCGGGGCTGATCAACCGGGCCTGGTCTTCGGGCATGCGCTACTATGACACGGCGCAGAAGTATGGCGGGGGGCTTGAAGAATCGATCTACCGCCGCTGGTTCGCCGCGAATCCCGGGCGGCGCAAGGACATCTTCCTGGTCTCGAAGGACTATCCCGTCAAGAAGGGCCCCGAAGGCCTTCTGGAGATGATCGACCGACGCCTCGAGGCACTCGGCACCGACTACCTGGATCTCTACTTCATCCACGAGCTCTGCCCGTCGGTCTACGGGCCGGAGTCGGTGAACTGGGGCAAGAGCGACGTCTTCCGCCGCGTGGCCGAGACCCTCAAGGCCTCGGGCAAGGTGAAGCTGGTCGGCTTCTCCTGCCACGGCGGGCCCGAGTACATCCAGGCCGCCGCCGACGGCGGGTTCCTGGACGCCCTCATGGTGCAGTACACGCCCTTCTACGAGCGGGGCGGCGCCTTCGACCGGGCTCTCTCGGCCTGCCACGACAAGGGCATCGGCCTGATCGCCATGAAGACGCTCCGCCACGCGGGCAACGTCCCCAAGCGGCTCCCCGAGTTCGAGAAGCTCGGCCTCACGACGCACCAGGCGATCCTGCACGCGGTCTGGAGCGACCCGCGGATCAGCGCGATCTGCAACTCGGTGCGGAACTTCGACCAGTTGAGGTCGAGCATCGCCGCGGCCCACGGCTACAAGAAGCCGCTGGAGATCTCGCTGCGGGACCGCCTGAAGGAGGTCGTCCTCGCCAGCCGCCGCACCATGTGCCCCGGCTGCCCGTCCTGCGACGCGAACGCCGCCGCGACGGCCTACGCCTTCCGCGACGTCGCCCGCTTCGTGACCTACTTCGAGCAGGACAACCACGGCCCCTCACGCGAGCTGTATCGATCCCTCCCCGAATCGGCCCGCGACGCCTCGAAGGCCGACCTCAAGTCGCTCTCGCAGGCCTGCGCCTTCGGCATCGACTACCCGGACATCGCCGCCCGCGCCGAGCGGTACTTCGCGTGAGCGCGGATCGGAACTCCCTGCTGGAGGATGCCGGTCTCAATCCGGAAAGCCCGGATGGTAGATGGTAGGGTGGGTCAGCATCGCTTGCGATGTGCAACCCACCGGCACTTGGTGGGTTGCGCCGACTGCGTCGGCTGGCCCACCCGACCAGGCGACCAGCTCACGGGCAGCCGTTTCGACGGAGCAGATCACGCTCAATCCGGCAGGCCCAGCCGGGCGAGCTCGCGGCTCAGGAGGTCGAGGTTCCAGATCTCGACGACGGATTCCATGCCCGCGCTGCTGCTGCTACTGGCGAGTCGCTGGCCCTGGGGATCGAACGCCAGGTTCGTGGCGAGGCCGCGCTGGCCGGGGAGGCGCATCGCGACGCGCGGGACGCGCGGGTTCTCGACGTTCCAGAGGACGATCGTCCCCTGGGTCGTGCCCATCGCCAGCCTCCGACCGTCCGGCGAGAAGGCGATCGGCGGGGAGAACATGCCCTGCGACTCCTGGTCGGCGAGGGCGAGTCGGCCGAGGACCTTCAATCGCTCGGTGTCCAGCAGGGTCACATGCCCGGAGCGGTCGCCGAGCGCCAGGATCGCCCCGTCGGGCCGGAGGGCCAGGGTGGTGTACTCGTCCGGGAGACGCTCCGGAAGGACCAGGCGGTTCGCCTGGATCGGCCCGTCGCCCTCGTCGGGATCCAGGGACCAGAGGTGGAGGCGGCTGAAGTCGGCCAGGACGTAGAGCCGCTTGCCGTCGGGGCCGAGCTGGACCGCCAGGACATTCAGGCGCGGAGGGCGGCCGCCGAATCCGCGGCCCTCGCGGGGACGCCGCTCGCCGTCGGCCGGGGGCCGCGGCGGCTCGGGCGGGGCGTCCCCGGACGGATCCGGGGCGGGCGGGAGCACCAGGCGGAACCGGTCGGGGTGATCGGCGCCCCACGCGAAGATGTCGGAAGCCCGCACCAGGACCATCCGGCGACCGTTCGGCGAGCGGGAGATCAGGGTCTGGGTCCCCCACAATCCCGGCGGCGCCGGCGGCATGCGGGTCACCTTCGGCTCTGCGGAGAGGGGTGAGCCCGGCTCCCAGATGCGGAGCCCTCGCGCGTCGTAGGCCAGCAGGCGGCCCTCGTCATCGAAGCAGACCGAATTCCGCCGGAAGCGATCCCGATCCCGCTCGCGGTCGCCGCCGCGGCGGATCGACTCGGCGGCCGAGGGGGGCGCGGCCCCGCCCGCGGAGGTGCAGTGGTTGCGGCCCTCGCGATAGGTGTAGACGTCGCCGTCGCTCGTGCCGATGGCGAGCGTGCCGTGGATGCCGAAGGCCAGCGAGGTCGGCCAGGCCTCCGGGACCCCGAGCTGGGTCCGCGTGGCCGGGTCGGAGATCTGCCAGACCAGGGTCGTCGCCGACTTCCCGCCGACGGCGAGCGTCCGGCCGTCGGGCGCGAAGCTCAGGTCGTTGATCCGCTCCGCGGCCGGCAGCGCCGCGAGGAGCCTGTGCGAGACGATGTCCCAGAGCTCCAGGTGGCTGCCGGACGCCGCTGCAAGCAGGTTCCCCTGGGCGTTGAACCGCATCTGCCAGGGCAGGCCGCGGGGCGAGGACAGGCTGGTGAGGAACCTGCCCCCGTCGCGGTCCCAGAGCTGGATCGTGTTGCCCGCGGCCGTGGCCATGACGTTGTTCGGCCCGAGGGCCAGGGCGCTGAGCATCTCCGCCTGGGTGTCGATCTTCGGGCCGGTCGGCCGGCCGTCCGAGGCCTGGAAGAGCGAGACGACGACGGTGGTCGCATTCCCGCCGGCGGCGATGGCCACGGTCCGGCCGTCGGGGCTGAACGCCGCGATCGGGAAGCCGCGCCTCGGGCCGTCCGCCCGGAACTTCGTCAGCACGGCCACGGGTTCCTCCAGGCGATTGAGGTCCCAGAGCACGAACTCGAAGTCGGACTCGGGCGGACGCGAGGGCACGGGGTAGGGGGGCCCGACGGCCGGAGACCGGCCGGGCCGGGGCACGCTCTCGACGGTGAGCAGGCGCTCCCCGGCCAGGTTGGCCAGGAGGCTGTAGACCTTGCGGCCGGGCCTCCGCAGCTCGTTGAGCGGGGAAGCCGTCCGTATGTCGAACAGGCGCACGCCGTCCTCTTCGGGGGAGACCACCGCGAGGATATCGCCGATGATCGAGAGCCGGTTGCCCATGAAGAAGCGGCGCGGCGGCGAGCTGGGGCCGCCCGCGCCCCGCGCCCCGGCCGTGCCCGTGCGAGGACGATCGGCGGGCTGGCCGGATTCGGGACGTGCCTCGGTCCCGCCCGCGCCCGATCGCGTCTCGTCGCGGCCCGTCCCCGGGGGCGGCGGCCCGCCCCGGGCGTCGCCGAGCGCCAGCACGTCGAGCCGCTGCCGGCGTCCGACGTTCCAGATGCCCACTTCCAGGCCGTCGTCGGAGAGCGTCGCGAGCACGGAGCCGCCGGGCCCGAATTCGACGTCGTTGGTCGGGCCGGTGTCGAAGCCCGGGCGCGACTCGACGTCGCGCAGCACGAGGAACTCCACGGCCTGGTCGCGGAGCCGCTCGGGCGTCAGCTCGCGCTCCTGGTCGAGCTCCGCCGACTTCTCGGGGTCGGCCACCCGTTGCAGCAGGTCCAGCCCGCGTTTCCGGCGGTCCGGCAGGTCGGAGACCAGGAGGTTCGACGCGTTGGCCGCCAGGGCCCAGCGCGCGGCGGCCCGCGCCTTGTTCGCCTCCTCCTGCTTGGCGATCAGGGCGGCGTTCTTGTCGTCGCTGGCCTTGATCGCGAGGTTCCGCTCTGCGAGGATCCGCACGTAGGAGTGGGTGGCGATCGCCAGGATGGCGATGGAGGCCGCGGCGGTGACCATGCTGATCCCGGGGTGCCGGCGGACGACCCGCCAGGCCCGGCCGACCGGGCTGATCCGCCGGGCCCGGACCGGCTCGCGATTGAGGAACCGCGCGAGGTCCTCCGCCATCGCCGTGGCCGAGGCGTAGCGGTCGGCGGGGCGTTTCGCCAGCGCCTTGAGGATCACGGTCTCCAGGTCGCGGGGGATCCGCCGGTCGATCGACCGCGGGGCGATCGGGTCCTTGTTGCCGATCTGGTCGATCAGTTCCCCGGCGCTGCGGCCGTCGAACGGCGGTCGGAGCGTCAGCAGCTCGTAGAGGGTGGCGCCCAGGCTGTAGACGTCGGTCCGGCCGTCGATCGCGCCGGTCCGGGCCTGCTCCGGGCTCATGTAGCGGGGCGTGCCCAGGAGGCTGTCGTGGTGGGTCATGCCCGGGTCCGCCAGCCGCCTGGCCAGGCCGAAATCCGTGACCCAGATCGTCCCCTCGACGTCGATCAGCAGGTTCGACGGCTTCACGTCGCGGTGGATCACGCCGTGATGGTGGGCATGGGCCAGCGCCTCGGCCGCCTGGAGGCCGACCTCCGCCACCCAGCGCGCGTAGGCCGAGCCGAGCGGCGGCTCCAGCACCGGGGGCGCGTCGTCCTCGCGGCGAAGGCCGGGCAGCTCGAGCCCGGGGGCCGCCGAGAGCTTCTGCCGCCGGCCCGCCTGGCTGAGGTTCTGCCACGAGGCCGTGGAGTCACCGACCGGGAGGATCGCGTGCAGCGAGGGGAGCGCGGGCCTCGTCCCGGATGCCGTCAGCCTCGCCGCCTGCGGTCCGTCCGCCAGCGGCTTCTCCAGGATCGCCAGGCCCGCCGGCTCGGCGGGTCGGGTCGCGTGTCCGTCGGCCCGGGCGCCGCCCCGATGCCGGCGGGAGAGCGGCTTCGAGAAGCGGATCAGGAGGCGGCTGAATCGCGAGCTGAACCCGGAGCTCGAGGAGGACGTATGCCCGTTCTGGCCGGACGTGGTCGGGCTGTAGCCCGAGCGGTCGCGGGTGGCGCGGAGGTGGCGGAGCAGGCGGTCCAGGCCGCTCCCGTCGATTCGTTGCATGGCGTAGTAGCAGAGGCCCCCGGCCTGGCCGACGTCGAAGACCGGGACGATGTGCGTGTGGTGCAGGGCCGCCGCGGTGCGGGCCTCGTTGAGGAACCGGCGGCGGGCGGACGAGTCGGGGGCGGCGTGGCTCCCCAGGACCTTGAGGGCGACCGGCCGGTCGAGGCCGACGTGGACGGCCTCGTAGACCGTGCCCCTCCCGCCCCGGCCGAGCTCGCGGACCACGCGATAGCCCGCGATCCGCCTGCCGGACTCGAGATTCCGCCCCGGCGCGCCGGCCTGGCCGGAGCCGGACGCACCCGCCTGGCCGACCAGCCCGTTGACCAGCTCCAGGCCCTCGATCGCCGAGAGGATGTCTTCCCTCATCTCGGGGTAGCGGGCGGCGAACTCCTCGGGCTCCGGGGCGCCGCCCTGCTCGATCAGCTCGAGGTAGACCTCGATCGCCTCGCCCAGGCGCTCGTCGCGATCGGCGGGATCGCCGTCATTCTCGTTCGGCCGGTGGACCATCGTCATACCTCAGGGATCCTCCGGGCGGGCCCTCGAGCGTGCGTTTCAGCCGCTTCAGCCCGCGGGCCCAGACCCCGCGGATCGCCTTGCGGCTGACCCCCATCCGTTCCCCGATCGCCTCGAAGGAGAGGTTCTCGGCGTGGTAGAGCCAGAGCACGTCCGCCTCGGTGGCCGGCAGGTCCCGCAGCGCGTCGGCCAGGAGCACGACCAGCTCGCGGCGGCTGGCGACCTCGCTCGGGCTGGTCTGGCTGAGCGAGAGCATGTCGAGCAGCCGGCCCCCGGTCTCGGACGGCCCGGTCGGCGAGCCCGGCTCGAAGACGGCGTCCAGGGGGAAGGTCTGGCCGCCCCCGTCCGCTTCGACCGGCTGTGGTAGCGTCCGAGGTCGGCGAGCTTCTGCCCCACCAGGCGGCGCAGCCAGCCCACGAGGGCGGCCTCGTTCTGGCCCGTGAACTGGGGGAACTGCCGGACCACCTCGACGAGCGTCTCCTGGACCACGTCCGAGAGTTCCAGCCGCTCCCGGAGCCGCGGGCCCAGCCCCGTGCGCACGATCATCCGCAGGTAGTTCCGGTAGAGGGCGCACAGCTCACCCAGTGCCGCGGATTCCCCGGCACGCGCCCGGGAAAGGAGCTCGATCGGTCCCTCGGTCATTGGTGCTCGCCTCAGTCTCGAGACTCCGCCTGACCGACGGCCGAGGTCGATGTCGATCTCGCCGCGGCCCGGCGGGCCGCGACGGCACGGGGCCGGCCACCCGGCGCGTCCGGGGGACCGCACCAGGGGGAGGACACGGCTTGTGCCGGGAGCGACATTCCCCTCTTCCCATCTAGGCGTCAGGGCGGATCGAGCCGGACCAGGTTCCCGGAGACGGGCGGGAATCGCCCCGGCTGGCCCATGGGGTCTCTCTCCTCAATCATGGTGGCAATCCCCGTCGGGGACAAGCGGGGTTCCGTCGCGGGCCTGGCCGGGATCCCGCCGGCCGCGGCGGAGCGACCCGCGGCATCCGTATGCCGGGGGGTCGCCTCAGGTTGGTCCGTCCCATCGACTCGGCGTACGAGTGGGCGCCGTCATCGGCCGGGAACGCTCGCCGTCGACGTGCGGTGCGGCGGCGGACTCAGGCCCGGCTCTTCCGGCGGGCGAGGACGTAGCGACGCAGCCCCAGGCCGCCGACGGTCGTGAAGAACAGCGCGACGGTGCTCGGCTCGGGGACCGGGGACTCCGAGCCGCTGGAGGTGGCCAGGATCTGGGTCTGGGCCGTGGTCTCGCCACCCGCCTGGTCGGCGACCAGCGACAGCGAGCTGTCCGGCAGCTTGAAATGGACGGTCTGGTTGCCGATCGAGTACATCGTCGCGGGCGCCTTGTCGAACGTCGCGGTGACGGTCGACAGCGAGTCGCCGGTCACCTTGCCGTTGAGGTACCCGGTGAAGGTCAGCGGGTCGCCCTCGTCGGCCGGCTTGTCGTCCAGCGACTTCGGCAGGAAGGTGATCGAGAACTTGGTGTTGTCGTAGACCGTCGTCGTCTTGTCGGGCAGCGGCGCGAGCACGAACTTGCCCAGCTGTGCGTTGGCCGTCCCACCGCTCAGGTCGATGCTGCGGCTGCTGACCGGCACGAAGCTGATCGCGTTGGGGCCGGAGACCCCCTTCGAGTCGATGCTGGTCGACGTCTGGTACTTCAGCTTCGCCGCTTCGGCGTCCGTCACCGTCCAGGCGACAAGTCCCAGGGCGATGACCGCGGATCGCAGCCCAGTCCACCCTCTCATCGTGTGCATCTTTTCCTCCTGAAAAGGATGGGATTGTGATCCCACAATCCATGCGTTTCGCAGTGTCTTTCTCTGGACTTGAGGTGTGACGTCCTCACCAGGGCTGCTCACTCCGGGCCATCACACCGGCCGCACCGGTACGGACCTGGGCGTGTCACGAGGTGGTCGAACGGCACGAATCAGACGCTCACATTCCGGGGGCGGGCAACGAACCCGACTCATGACATGCTGGGTGACCAGGTCCGCATTCGGGGGATGACGAGCCGGAGACCGGGTCTGACATCCCTGCCGGCGGGTCCGGACTCTGCCATGAGTCCCCGCGTCGAAAGCCCGGGTGTGAACGAACGGCGGGAAGATACTCAGATCGCCGATAACTGTAAACCGGACTTTAGCCATTCCGAGATTTTTTCCGGATTTTCTCCAGCGAACCACGGAGCCCCGGAGTCATCACAGCATGCTGATCGGGTCGACGTCGATCGCCAGCTCCACGCCCCGCGGGGCCGGGAACCGGCCGGGCAGCTCGCGCATCAGGGCCTGGAGCCGGCGCACGTTCGACGACCGCGCCTGGAGGTGGAACCGATAGAGGTTGCGGATTTTGATGATCGGCGCGGGGGCCGGCCCGAGGATCCTCACCGAGGGGTCGGCCGTGCGGTGCAGCCCCTCGCCGACCTCCTTCAGGTAGTCGAAGACGGTGCCCTCCTCCGGCCCCCGCGCGATCACCCGCACCATGCGGCCGAACGGCGGCACGCCGTACTTCTGCCGCTCGGGCAATTCACGCGCGACGAATCCCTCGTAGTCGTGGAGCACGGCGTGGACGATCGCCGGGTGCTCCGGGCAGTAGGTCTGGACCAGCACGCGGCCCGGCCGATCGCCCCGGCCGGTCCGCCCGGCCACCTGGGCCACGAGCTGGAACGTCCGCTCCGACGCCCTGAAGTCGGGCAGGTGCAGCGCCGTGTCCGCGTTGACCACGCCGACCAGCGTCACGTTGGGGAAGTCCAGCCCCTTGGCGATCATCTGCGTGCCCAGCAGGATCCGGACCTCGCCCGCCTTGAACGCCGCCAGGACCTCCTCGTGGCTCCCCGGCCTCCGCATCGTGTCGGAGTCCATCCGCCGCGAGACGCGATCCGGGAACGCCGACTGGACCTCCCGCTCCAGCCGCTCGGTGCCGATCCCCCCGTAGTGCAGGCCGGGCGCGCCGCAGGCCGGGCAGGACGCGGGGCAGGACCGCTCGGCGTCGCAGGTGTGGCAGAGCAGGATGTGCCGCGAGCGATGGTAGGTCACGGCCACGTCGCAGGACCGGCACTTGATCACGTGGCCGCATTTCGGGCAGATCACGAACGTGTGGTAGCCGCGACGATTCAGGAGCAGGATGACCTGGCCGTCCTGGCCCAGCGCGTCGTGCATCGACTGCCGGAGCGACTCGCTGAGGCCGCCGACGAAGCCCTTCTCGTGCCGCAGGTCGATGACCTCGACGTGGGGCATCGGCCGGCCCTCGACCCGATGGGGCATCACGAGGCGCCGGTATTTCCCCAGGTCGGCGTTGTGGCGGCTCTCCAGCGAGGGCGTGGCGGAGCCCATCAGCACGGGCACCCCCTCGAGCTGGGCCCGCTTGACGGCCACGTCGCGCGCGTGGTAGCGGGGCACGGTCTCCTGCTTGAACGTCGTCTCGTGCTCCTCGTCGATCACGATCAGCCCCAGCCGCCGGGTCGGGGCGAAGATCGCCGATCGCGCGCCGACGACCACCTCGACCTCGCCGGCGGCGATGCTCTGCCAGTGGCGGTGGCGCTCCACGTCGCTGAGGTGGCTGTGCAGCACGGCGACCCTGCGGAATCGCCTGCGGAATCGCCGGATCGTCTGGGGCGTGAGGCTGATCTCGGGCACCAGCACGATCGCCTCGCGACCCCGGGCGACGACCTCCTCGATCGCAACCAGATAGACCTCGGTCTTGCCGCTCCCGGTGACCCCCTGGATCAGGAACGGGGCGAACTGGTCCTCCCGCAGCGCGGGGACCATCGCCGCGACGGCGTCCTGCTGCTCCCCGGTCAGGACGAGCGTGCGCCCCTCGACGCCGTCGCCGCCGGGGGCCGCCGGCTCGCCCGCCCCTCCGTCGACACCGTCCGCCGGCCGGTGCCGGCGCTTCACCGAGTGCACCAGGCCCTGGCGGCGCAGGGCCATGACCGGGGCGGCCGCGCAGCGGGCACGACGGCAGACGTCCGAGAGCGTCAGGGGCTCCTCCGAGCGGCACAACACCTCCAGCGCCGCCGCCTGCTTGGGCGACAGCCGGGGCCGCAGCGTCTGCTCCTTCAGGCCCTGGCGGACCTCCTCGGGGACCAGCAGGAACGTGCCCACCCGGGTCCCCGCCTGGTTGCGGACGCCGGCCGGGACCGCGGTCTCCAGCGCCTGGCCCCACGAGCAGATGTAATACTCCGCGATCCAGCGCGTGAGCTCGAGCATCCTCGCGTCGATCAGCGGGACCGTATCCAGGACCTCGACCAGCTCCTTGAGCCTCCGGACGTTGAGGCCCTCGGGCGGGGAGTCCTGCACGTGGACGCAGTAGCCGACGGCCGGCTTGTTGCCCTTGCCGAGCGGCACCCGGACCCGCTGGCCGGGGCAGACCGTCCCCGCCAGCCGCGCGGGGACCCGGTAGGTCAGCACCTGATCGATCGGCCGGTTCACGACCACGCCGGCGAACGGCCCCGCCAACGCCGGCCCGTCCTCCGGGGGCTGCCCGAACCACCCCGCGTCGGGATCTCCGGGGCTCGCCCCGTCGCTCTGGTCGTCAATATCGATCATGGTTGACAAGGCTCACAGGTCGGCCCTATCGTCGAAACCGCCGGGACAAGAGGGCCGTCCGGCCCCAGATCAGTTCACTGGATTTCTGCACGTTTGTCCACAGGGAAGCCGCCGCGCCGGGGCCAGTCGGACGGATTATCGGGGCTGGGCGAGAGGATCCGCGATCATGCGCTTGGGGCTCTTCGGCGGGACCTTCGATCCGATCCACCTCGGCCACCTGATCCTGGCGGAGCAATGCCGGGAATCCTGCGGGCTGGACAGCGTCTGGTTCATCGTGGCCGGGATCCCCCCTCACAAGAAGGGGGAGCGGACCCCGGCCGCTCATCGCCTGGAGATGGCCCGGATCGCGATCGCGGGCCACCCCGCGTTCGAGGTCTGCGACATCGAGACCACGCGCCCCGGCCCCCACTACAGCATCGAGACGCTCCAGGCGATCCACTCGGATCGGCCCCAGGACGAGCTGTATTTCCTCATCGGCGCCGACAGCCTGGAGGACCTGCCCACGTGGCGGGACCCCGCAGGCATCGCCCGGCTGGCCACCATCGTGGTCGTCAACCGCCCCGGGATCGCGGAACGGCCGGCCGGGTCGCTCCCCGGGTTCGGTCCGGGGACCCACCCGCTCGCCTCCGTGACGGTCCCGGCGATCGGCATCGCCTCCAAGGACATCCGGCGCCGCCTGGCCGAGCGTCGGAGTATCCGCTACCTGGTCCCTCGCGGCGTCGAGGCGTACATCGAAGCTCAGAATCTCTACGACAGGAATTGAAGCCCATCTCGCGGCCGGGCTGGTACAATCACGTCCCCTGTCCGGGTCTGCCCCCCGCGACGGCTCTCACGCGGATCACCATGAACACCATCCTGGAGTGGAAGATGCTCAGGAACGGCTTGCTCGCCACGGCCGCGCTCGCGCTCCTCGTCACCGGCGCCCGCGCCGCGGTCCAGACGAAAGAGGTCGCCTACAGCTACGACGGGGTCAACTTCAAGGGTCATCTCGCGTGGGACGACGCCACGTCCGGCAAGCGGCCCGGGGTGCTGGTCGTGCACGAGTGGTGGGGGCTGAACGACTACGCCAAGCAGCGGGCCGAGAAGCTCGCCGCCCTCGGGTACGTGGCGTTCGCCTGCGACATGTACGGCGAGGGCAAGCTGGCCACGCATCCGCAGGAGGCCGGCGAGATGGCCGGCGAGGTCCGCAAGAACATCAAGACCTGGCAGGGCCGGGCCCGGGCGGCGCTCAAGGTGCTCCAGGAAGACGAGCGGGTGGACCCCCGCAAGATCGCCGCGATCGGCTATTGTTTCGGCGGCTCGACCGCCCTGGAGCTCGCCTACACCGGGGCCGACCTGGCTGCGGTGGCGACCTTTCACGGCGCGCTGCCCCTCCCCGACGCCGAGCAGGCGAAGGCGATCAGGGCCAAGGTCCTGATCTGCCATGGCGCCCGCGACAACTTCATCCCCGAGGAGACAATCCACAAGGTCCGCGCGGCCTTCGAGGAGGCCGGCGTGGACTACGAGATGGTCTATTACGGCGGGGCCGTGCACTCCTTCACCGTCCCCGACGCGAACAAGGTCGGCATGCCCGGGATGGCCTACAACGCCGAGGCCGACCGGCGCTCGTGGCGGAGCATGCTCCGCCTGTTCGACGAGGTCTTCAAGCCGGCGAACTGATCGCCTTCATGCCGACAGGGCCCAACGGGCCCGCGGCCGCCGAGGTCGCGACGGGCGTCGTCTCCGCGCCGGTCGGGTCCGACCGTCGGCCGGCCGTC
The DNA here is from genome assembly GCA_046349995.1 of Isosphaeraceae bacterium. Taxonomy (GTDB): domain Bacteria; phylum Planctomycetota; class Planctomycetia; order Isosphaerales; family Isosphaeraceae; genus Aquisphaera. The sequence continues at coordinate 177,133 of JAXMBE010000009.1, forward strand.
GCTGGGGGGGCCAGGACCGGTCTCCGGGCGGCGCGGGGCCAGGGCACGAATCTCAGACCAGCCCGGTCCCGCCCGAATTGCGGTCGCGAGGACGCCCGGCCGACCAGCCGGTGATCGCCCAGACGTTCCTCAATTGTTGACGGAAGGCCGGGGGAAAAGGCCCTCGGAGATCGAGGGCGATCCGGCCGTCACGGGGCAGGCCGCGGATCGAGCCCCGGGCGACGCCGTGATGCCGGCAGAGGTCGCGGACCTCCGCGAGGAAGGATGTCGTGACCCTTCCGCGAACGACGTGAGGCTCTCCGCTCCGGAGCCGGATCACGAAAGCGGCCCGGGGCGCGCACGCTCGCCAGATCGCAAATCCGACGACTCCCAGCAGGGTCACGCCGATCAACGGACGCAAGTCTCACCTCCCGGTTGCAACTCAGGATAGCCCTGGCTAGTGGGCTGAGGCAACGGGAGCCGGGCTCGTCACGCCTGGCCGGCACGCGCTCAGCGAGACGACGGGGATGCCCGGCGCGGTGGCTCGGGGATCGCTCTCGATGGGTGCGTTCCCGCGCAGGTCGGGCCCGTTGACCCCCGGATCCGGCTGCCTCACCATCAATGTGATCCGCAACGGCTTGAATGATTCGCGGAGGGCGGGACGGGGCTTCCTTCGCACGACCTCCCCCAGATGCGCGAAGAAGTACGGCAAGAACTCCGTCGCGATCCTCGCCCAGGTATCGCCGGATTGAATCGCGAAGCCGGCCTGCTCGCGGGCGCCGGGCCACCGACTCTGTCGGGTCCGCCGTCATCGGCATCGCCTGCGTCGCCTTGCCGTCATCGGTTCGTTGCGTAGTCTTATTGTGAACGATCATGTGCGGAAGTCTCGCCTCGTCTCCCCGCCGAGAGAGGAGGCTCTCGCGAGCCGCGTCCGGACGTGTTGGTCTGGTGCCGGAGGCAGGGCGACGGCCTGCCGGCCCAGGTTCAGTCGCCGCACGGCGGCTGTGCATGAAAACAATCCCGGTGGCGTGTGCAATCCGTGTTCTTTTGAGAAGATTTGGGCGGCAAAGACGACGCCTAATCGTTAAGATCTCTTAGAAGCCGGTAATCAGCATCGTCCCGCCAAGCGGCACGCGCCCGATGCAGGTGGCTCCAGCTTCGGACAGGCAAGGATCGCGCCTCGAGCCCGGCTATGCCAAGCCTTCAATCATGATTCGATCCACCCCTTGAGGCAACGATACATGAGGACCAGCAGGAATCGCCGCACGCGCTCCCTGAAGATCGAGTCGCTCGAACTCCGTGCCCTGCTCAGCGTGCAGGGGGCGATGCTGTCCACGTTCGGCGATCTGAAGCTCGACCCGGGATCGTATGATCCTTCGCGCATCCTCGTACGCTACAGGGAAGACCTGGCCGAGGGGGCCGCTGGCGACCGGAACCTCCCGGCCGGGACTCCGCTGGGGCTGGTGCCCGGCCTCCGCGAGGTGCCGGTCGAACCGGGGCAGGACTACGCCGCCGTCCTGAAGGCGTACCAGTCCGATCCCCATGTCCTGTACGCCCAGCCGGATTACCTGCTCAGAATCAACCTGGCACCGAACGACCCGAGCTTCACCAGCGGCCGCTTGTGGGGACTCAACAACGGCAACGACGCCGACATCGACGCCCCCGAGGCTTGGTCGTTCAACACGGGCAGCGGCAACATGGTGGTCGCCGTGATCGACACCGGAGTCGACTACGGGCATCCCGACCTCGCCCGGAACATGTGGGTCAATCGCGACGAGGTCCCCGGGAACAACCTCGACGACGACGGCAATGGCTTCGTCGACGACGTCTACGGCTACGACTTCCGGAACAACGACGGCAACCCCATGGACGACAACGGGCACGGGACCCACGTCGCCGGGACGATCGGTGCGGTCGGGAACAACGGGGTCGGCGTCGTGGGGGTGAACTGGAACGTCAAGATCATGGCCCTCAAGTTCCTGGGCGCCGACGGCAGCGGGTCCAGCAGCGGCGCGATCCAGGCGCTGAACTACGCCGTCCAGATGGGGGCGAAGATCTCCAACAACAGCTACGGCGGCGACGGGTACGAGCAGGCCTTCGCCGACGCCCTCGCGGCGGCCTCCAACGCCGGCCACATCTTCGTGGCTGCCGCGGGGAATGACGGCCGCGACATCGACACGACGCCCACCTATCCGGGCTCGTACAACGCGCCGAATGTCGTGACCGTCGCGGCGACTGATAGCAACGATGGGAGGGCCTGGTTCTCGAACTTCGGGGCGAGGACCGTCGAGCTGGGGGCGCCCGGCGTCAACATCTACAGCACCGCTCCGGGGAACCGGTACCAGGCCCTGAGCGGCACGTCGATGGCGACGCCCCACGTCGCGGGCGCGCTGGCCCTGATCTGGGATCATTTCCCCGAGATGACCTCTTCTCAGGTGATCAATCGGATGATGGGGGCCGTCGATCCCGTGGCCTCGATGGCGACGACGACCGTCAGCGGGGGCCGGCTGAATGTCCGCCGGGCGCTGGACGACGTCAGCCCGACGGCTGACATCGTCGACGTGACGCCCGACCCCCGGGCCAACGCGGTCGACTCCATCACGATCCGCTTCAGCGAACCGGTCCTGGGCCTCGATCTCTCCGACCTGAGGCTCTCGCGCGACGGCGGGGCGAACCTGCTGACCTCGCAGCAGACGCTCACCAGCTCCGACGGCGGGGCGACCTACACCCTCGGCAACCTCTCGGGCCTGACGGGCGCCGCCGGCACCTACACCCTTGGCCTGGCCGCCGCCGGCTCGGGGATCCGGGATGATTCGAACAATCCGCTCGCCGGCAACGCGGTCGACACCTGGGTCGTCCTCCCGCCGTCGACGGGGGCGGTGGACTTCTCGGGGCTGACGATCCAGTCGTACGGGGGGGGCCAGGACGTCGCCGGGACGGCGGCCGTGGAGGACGCCGGGGCGACGCTCCACCTCAGCGGCAACACCTGGAAGAAGGTCGCCCTCCCCTACGCCGTGACGGCCAACACGGTCCTGGAGTTCGACTTCAGGAGCCCGGCGCGCGGGGAGGTCCACGCCATCGGCCTGGACACCGACGACGCGCTGAGCTCCGACCGCGGCTTCCGGCTCTACGGGACGCAGGCCGACTACGGGATCGCCGCCTTCGCCAACTACGACGCCTCGGCGCCGGGGTGGGTGAGCTACCGGATCCCGGTGGGTCAGTACTTCACCGGGGCGATGCAGTACCTGACCTTCGCCAACGACCACGACGTGGCCGGCCCCACCGCACAGTCCTACTTCCGCAACGTCCGACTCTCCGAGAGCACGCCCCCGCCGTCGACGGGGGCGGTGGACTTCTCGGGGCTGACGATCCAGTCGTACGGGGGGGGCCAGGACGTCGCCGGGACGGCGGCCGTGGAGGACGCCGGGGCGACGCTCCACCTCAGCGGCAACACCTGGAAGAAGGTCGCCCTCCCCTACGCCGTGACGGCCAACACGGTCCTGGAGTTCGACTTCAGGAGCCCGGCGCGCGGGGAGGTCCACGCCATCGGCCTGGACACCGACGACGCGCTGAGCTCCGACCGCGGCTTCCGGCTCTACGGGACGCAGGCCGACTACGGGATCGCCGCCTTCGCCAACTACGACGCCTCGGCGCCGGGGTGGGTGAGCTACCGGATCCCGGTGGGTCAGTACTTCACCGGGGCGATGCAGTACCTGACCTTCGCCAACGACCACGACGTGGCCGGCCCCACCGCACAGTCCTACTTCCGAAACGTCCGACTCTCCGAGAGCACGCCTCCGCCGTCGACGGGGGCGGTGGACTTCTCGGGGCTGACGATCCAGTCGTACGGGGGGGGCCAGGACGTCGCCGGGACGGCGGCCGTGGAGGACGCCGGGGCGACGCTCCACCTCAGCGGCAACACCTGGAAGAAGGTCGCCCTCCCCTACGCCGTGACGGCCAACACGGTCCTGGAGTTCGACTTCAGGAGCCCGGCGCGCGGGGAGGTCCACGCCATCGGCCTGGACACCGACGACGCGCTGAGCTCCGACCGCGGCTTCCGGCTCTACGGGACGCAGACCGACTACGGGATCGCCGCCTTCGCCAACTACGACGCCTCGGCGCCGGGGTGGGTGAGCTACCGGATCCCGGTGGGTCAGTACTTCACCGGGGCGATGCAGTACCTGACCTTCGCCAACGACCACGACGTGGCCGGCCCCACCGCACAGTCCTACTTCCGCAACGTCCGACTCTATGAGGGCACCTCGACGTCCCAGGCGACGAGCCTCGCGATGGAGGGCGGGGCTTCTGCGGCCCCGGTGGTGTCCGCGTCGACCCAGCCCCTACCTCAGGGCGTGGGGGCCATCACCACCGACGCATCCTCACCCCGACTCGCGGCGATGACGGCGGGAGGCACGGCGAGGACCTCCGGGGCCTCACGGACCCTCTCCGCGACCGCTCCCCTGGTCGACGCGTCGACCTTGCGAGCGCTGCGAGATCCGCTGTCCGTCAGCCAGGGCCGATGGACCCGCAGGGTCCTGCGTGACGAGCCACGCCGGAAGTCCTGAACCCACGCCCTGAGCGGTGGGTGAACGGCCCTCCGATCGACCCCAGCCCCCGTGGATCCGGCCAGACGAGTCCCGAGGGCTGGGGTCGATCCATCCCGGCGATCGATTTGCAGGCGTCCGGCCGCCTTCCGCGGCCTCGCGGCCCCGATGCGCGACCGCCGGTTTCCAGATCCTGGATTCGAAGACCGCGGCGCTGGAATTGCAGCCGGACGGTACGAGAGCGACGTCGTGTCGGCGTGTCGTTCGATCGGCTGCGAGAGAGGCAAGGGAGGTCGCCATGATCGGGGGACGCATCATATCGCCGCTGGTCGGCCTGCTCGTGATCATCGGCCCGTGGAGGGGAACATCCGGGGCCGCACTGGCCCGCCAGGCCGGGGCCGATGTCCCGGGAGTCCAGGTCCTGACGCGCGGTCCGGTGCACGAGGCGTTCGCCGAGCCGGTGGTCTTCGACCCTCAGCCCGGATTCATCGTCCCCAAGGAGCCACCGCAGCCCATCGACGAGCTGCCCCCCGACCAGCGTCCCGAAGGCGGAAACGTGGAGTGGATCCCCGGGTACTGGTCCTGGGATGAGGATCGCGGCGACTTCCTCTGGGTCAGCGGGATCTGGCGCGACGTGCCGCCGGACCGCCAGTGGATCCCGGGCTACTGGAACCGGGTCCAGGACGGCCATCAATGGGTCTCGGGCTTCTGGGGCCCCATCGGCCAGCAGCAGTTGACCTATCTGCCGCAGCCGCCGGCCAGCGTCGACGCGGGGCCGAACATTCCGGCCCCCTCGGCCAACGCGATCTGGTCCCCGGGGTGCTGGATCTGGCGGCAGGTGCGTTACGTCTGGCGGCCGGGTTGCTGGATCCCTTACCAGCCCGACTGGGTCTGGGTGCCCGCCCACTACGTCTGGACCCCGTCCGGGATGATCTTCGTCGAGGGCTACTGGGATTACCTCGTCCGGAACCGCGGGCTCCTCTTCGCGCCGATCGCCTTCCAGCAACCGGTCCATCTCCGCCAGCGGTTCACCTTCGTCCCGAATATCGTCATCGCCGCGACGGCCCTGACGTCGTCTCTCTTCACGCGGCCGGCTTACCGCCACTACTACTTCGGTGACTATTACGACCGGGCGGCCAACCCTGCCGCCTCGGGGTTCTACCCGTGGTTCGGGATCCAGCAGGCGCGCCTCGGCTACGACCCGATCTACTCGCACATGGCCGCCGTCAACCGGGGCCGCGAGCGAGCCTGGGAGGACCAGTTGCGGGCCGATTACGCCTACCGGGCGCAGCACCGCGAGGCGCGTCCGCCCCGTGTCTTCACGGCGCAGCAGAACGTCAATACCACGAACAACAACGTCAACGTCACGAACATCACGAAGAACGTGCGGAACGTGGTCGTGAACAACAACGTGATCGCCCAGCCCCTGGCCCAGGTATCCGGGGCGGCGGCTCGCGGCGAGGCGCCGTTCCGCCTGACGCGCGTCGAGCAGGGCCGCCGTGACGACCTGGTCCGGCGTGCGAGGGAACTGCGGGACTTCCGCGAGGAGCGTCGTCGTCTCGAAGTCGATCGCGTCGGCCCTGGGACGGGCCGCGTGGCGTCGACGCCGGCCGGGAGTCCACGCCCGCTGGAGCTGCGTCCGTCGCCGATCGCGGCCCGCGCCGCTCGGCAGGCCCGCGAGTCCGCCGCGCCGGGTTCGCCCACCGTCCGCCACGAGGTGGCGCGTCCGGTCCCGCCGGCCCTGCCGGATCTCGGCACACCCCGCGGCGAGGCGGCTCGCCCGCCGGAGGCAAGCATGCCGCGGCGTGCTCCTGGGCAACAACCAGCGCGGCAGCAACCGCCGGCGCGGCAACAGCCGCAGCCCCCCGCTCGGCAGCCGGGCTCGCCCGGTGCGGCGCCGCCGCCCGCCGCGGGGCGGGATCGCCCGCAGCCGCCCCCCGCGCGACAGCGGCCGGAGGCCCCGGCCCCGCGCAACCCCGCACCCCAGCCCCAGCCGCGACCGCCCGCCCCGGAGCCGCGCCGGACTCAGGCGAACGGCCTGCCCCGGTCGAATTCCAACCAGCAGGCCACGCCGCCGCGCGCGGCAAGGCGCGAACGGGAGAGGCCTGGAGTGCAGAAGAAGGCGCAGGGGCGCGATGGTAACGAGAAGAGGGACAATACCGGGCGGGATGATTAACGCCGGCCCAGAAGGGGATGCCCGGCCGCAGACGAGTCCTCCCGGCTTTCAACATCCCCGGGCGTCGTGGCCTCGGAAGCGATATGATCCAGGGGAGTGCCGGGCGGCGATCGCCGGGTGCCTTCACGCCTGACCGCTGAGATTGGGCGGCGGGTCGCCATGCCCTTGAGGATCATCCCGGGATGAGGCCGATCACCTTCTCGTGCGAGGCGACGCTCACCGCGCCGCCCGAAGTGATCTCGAATCAGATCCTGGACCTCGGCCTCTGGTCCGGGTTCCGCGGCTATGGCCCTCTGCCGGGGATCCGGAGCGCGGAATTCGAGACCAGGACGCCGGAGGTCATCGGCACGAGAATCCGGGTGACGGACACCGACGGCTCGACCCACACCGAGGAGTTCGTGGGCTGGGACCCCGAGCGTCAGGTGCAGCTCCGGATGGCCGATTTCACTCCGCCGCTCTCGCGGCTCGCCGTCGAGTTCCTCGAGACCTGGGAGTTCGCGAGGGAAGGCCCGGATACGCGGGTCGTCCGGTCGTTCGCGCTCTACCCCAGGTCCGCACTGACCCGTCCGGCCGTGATGCTGATCTCGATCCTGTTGAAGCGAGCCATCGTCCGACACCTTCGCGACATGAAGGCGATGACCGACGCGGTCCGGCAATGACGGTGCGGCCCCGGACCTTCGCGAGTGCACGGGCCTGGCTCCTCGTCGCGGTTGCGACGATCCCGGCCCTGATCCTCGGGTGGGCGGCCCTCCGGACGCGCGGAGGAATCAGGACCATCCCGACGCCGCCGGAGTCGGAGATCGAGCTCTCGCTGGAACACGAGGGCTCGGTCTACATGCTCCACCGGGGCGACATCTATACCCACGGTCCGCGGCCCGGCCTGCTGACCTTCGTCGAGAACCTCTACGACCCGGATTTCCGCGCCAGGAATTACCGTGTTGTTGATGGGATTCCCAATCGGGTCGATCCGGAATCCGGCGCGCTCTATCCGACCCGGAGGACGTTCGAGGAGCATTTCGAGGGGGCCGCGGGGCTGGCGGACCTGATCGGGCCCCGGCGCGGCTGGACGAGCTTCACCCTCCAGTCGCCGAGGGCGGCCACCATCCCCGAATACAACGCGCTGCGGCGCCGGATCCTGACCGAGGATGCAGGCTTCCTCGACAACCGGATCGAGGTGAGCCGAGAACGGGCACACTCGGGCTCTGCGTCCCTGAAGTGCATCTCGGTACCCCCCTCCGCGGGAATGATCACCGCCAAGGCGTCGTTGACGACGTCGTTGCTCCACTTCGTCAAGGGCGACGACGTCTGGTTCTCGGGGTGGTTCCTCGTCCCCGAAGGCGCCAGCCTGCCGCTGACTGTCATGGACCTGGAATCCTCCTGGATCAAGGAACACCCGGGAATGCGGATCATGCTCGAGCCGGCCGGGTATGCGATGCTCGAGCTGAAGTGGGCCGACAAGCCGAAGTATCGACAGCCGAAAGGGCAGGAGGTCGCATTCCCGATCGGGACATGGGTCGAGATCCGACTGCACCTGCGGCTCTCGGACCAGCAGGACGGGCTGGCGGAGCTCTGGCAGGACGGCCGGCCGCTCCTCGTCGCCCGAGGGCGGACCTTACCGCTGGCCGGCGCGATCTACGACGACCTGGAGGTGGGAATTAGCGCCCACAGCTTCGGGCCGGGGAACGCGGTGCTGTACATCGACGACGTGCGGATCACCGCCGAACGGCCCTGGATCGAAGGCGCACCGGGAAGCCGGTGAACCGCGACGCGTGCCGCGACCTAACCTTTGAATGGCCCGCAGGCCGGGGCGGCTGATCGCGAGGAGTGCAGCCACATGCGCATCCAGGAATCAGATCCTGGACCGCGACGGCCTGGTCTGATCGAACGTTTACCCGGCAGACCGGACCGATTATGATATCTGCTTCAGGTTCGAGTCCGGGAAATTGAGGTCTCGTTGCTTCCGTCGCATCCGGGATCTGATGGTGGCCGTCATGCTGACCGCCCCGGCGGCGAGCCATCCTGCCTCCTGTGAGGACGAGCATCGTGTCGATCATCGAAGGATCGGGTCGGATCGCCCCGCCGGAAGTGACGCCCGGCACGGAGGACGACCTCTGCTCACCCGGGCTCGCACGCGGCCACATCGAGAGATTGCACTATCCGCGCCGCTCCGGGACGGCGGCGGAGGGCGTCGCGCTCGGCTATCTCTCCGACGTCCTCACGGCGATGAGCCTGGAGTGTCGACGCGAGCGGTTCCCCGTCCCCTTCGTCGCGGGCGAGGTGGCGTCCCGGATCGCATTCGCCGTCAGTGCGATGCTGATCGTGGCGGGCGTCTGGATCGGAGCATCCCGTCCGCTGGCGGTCGCGACGTGCTGGGCCGCGGCGGGCATCCTGGCGCAGGCACCCTGGCACGTGGCCGGATTGATCGGGCGGCGATGGCCCACCCGGACCTTCTCCGAGAACCTGATCGGGGCACTGTCCCAGGACGATCCGGAGGCGTGTCCGGCCCGCGTGGTCTTCATGGCCCACCATGACACCAAGTCGCAGTCGTTGCCGACGGGTGTCCGCGTCGCCGCGGTGGGCGTCGTCTCCGCGGCCTGCGGCGCGCTCTTCCTCTGCGGCATGATCGCCGCGGCGGGGGCGTCCGGGGCGGTCTCGGGGGAGATCCCGCTGTCCATCGCCGCGGTCGCCCTGACGGGGCTGGCCCTCCTGGCGTGCAACTCCACCGGCAACCGGAGCCCCGGCGCGCTGGACAATGGCTCGGGGCTCGGGACGCTGCTGGAACTGGCGAGGACGTGGCGTCCCCGACCGGGCGCACCGGTCGAGGCCTTCTGGGTCGCCACCGGCGCAGAGGAACTGGGCTTGGTGGGTGCCCGCGACCTGCTCCGCCGGCACGAACGCTGGTGGCGTCAGAAGCCGACGTTGCTCATCAACCTGGACAGCGTTGGCGCGGGGAAGCGGATCTACCTGGCCGGCGAGCGGACCGCGTTGAGCCTCGCATCGGAGACGGCCGATCGGCTCGGCCTGGACTGGTCCCGGCTCCGCTACGTCGGCGCCGGGATGGACCACGAGCCGTTCGCGGCGCGCGGGCTGACCGCGGTGAGCCTCCTGGGGGACGTGGTCTCCGCGTCGCTCTCGATGCACTCCTCGCGCGACACGCTCGAAGTCGTGGACGACTCGGCCCTGGATCGCGCCGGCCGCCTGGCATCCGAGCTGGCCTGGGGGTGGGCCGAACGCCACCGGGCGGATCGCCCGATCATGACCTCGTGCCCGAGTTGTGTCGTCCCCGAGGGCGCGACGCTGCCCTGAGCGTCGCGAGGTCCTCGGCCCCGACGATCGTGGGCTTCGAATTCGGGCCGGGCGGGAGGACGTGCCCCTGCGCGTCGGAACGCAGATGCGCGATCGGTCCGCCCAGTCCGACCATGCGGCGGAATTTCCCCGAGGACTCGGGGTCGAGGTGGGGCACGATCTCGAACTCGGTCCGGACGTCCTCGAAGTCGTACAGGGCCAGCTCACGGTCGAGGGCACGTCGCGCCCGGGCGAGGTCGAGTGTCGCCCCGGGGAGCGGCTCCAGGCGGATCCTGACGCGCGAATGATCGAGCTGGACGGCCTGCCATTCGCGGAGCTCGCTCAGGTATTCGAACGCGTGCGTGAACACGATGCCGATCAGCCTGCGCCTGCGAGTGCCCTCGCCGACCCAGAACACATCGGCCGCCCTTCCGCCGATCCGCTCGACCCTGGGCAGCCGGCTGCCGCACCGGCAGGGTGTCTCGGCCATCGTGACCACGTCGCCGACCTCGTAGCGGATGATCGGCAGCACCGTGTTGGCCAGGTTCGTGATCAGCACCTTTCGCCCCGGCGTTCCCGCGGGCACCGGGCGGTTCTCCTCGTCGACCACCTCCAGGATCGCCCAGTCGGCATTGACGTGGGCGCCCTGATCCGTGGGGCAGCCGTTGCTGAGGAAGGGGCACTCTCCCGTCGCATAGTTGTTCATCACGTGCAGGCCGAAGGCGGCCTCGATCCGCGACCTGGCCCGGTCGGTCAGGACCTCGCTGTTGTTCACGACCTGGCGCAGTTCGGGCGATAGGCGGAGGCGGCCGGCGGACGCCTCGATCGCCAGCATCTCGAGCACGCCGGCATAGGCCGTCAGGGCCTGCGGCCGGAAGGCGTTCAGCCGCTCGATCACGTCGGGGTCGGTCTGTGACAGCCAGAGGATGTTGACGAACTTCCGGGCCGCGGCCGGCATGTGCTGGAAGAGCGTGGCCGACGGATAGAAGCCCTTCTTGAGCGTCACCACCGCCAGGCGGCGAGGCCGGATGAACCGCCGGACAGCCTGAAAGACATTCGCCGGCTCCGCGTTGCCGCGCGTCATCTGGAGTCCGAAGAAGAGCTCTACGGAGCGCCGATCCTGAAGGATGAGCATCGGCTGACCCTGGCTCCCGGACGTGTGGCTGGCGACATAGCGATCCAGGAACAGGCGGTCCGAGTTCCCCGGATCATCCATGAACCGCTCCAGGCCCGCGCGCGTGACCGCCGGATCCGTCACGACCCGGTCGAAGTCCGCCATGAGCTCCGCCTTGCTGGTCGTCGGCAGCTCGGCGAGGCTGAGGCGGGCGAGATCGACGCCGCGATACTTCTCCCGGTAAAACGCCGACCGGGTCGCCGCGAGGCGGACGAGCCTCTCGAGTCGGTGTCGTCGGAGCGTCTCGAGGCGGCCGGCGTCCATGCGGCGACCTCGCGTGAGTGCGAGGGTTCGGAGCGAGAACTGAAGCATCGATCGGCACCTCGGGAGTGGTCCGGAACGGAATCCTGTGAGCATGCGATCCGGCGAGCGAAATGAACAAGGCTCCGAGGTGCAATCGGCATGCCGGTCTCCGCCGCGTCGCGGAATCCGGAAGGGATTGGACCGATATCTGCCAGGGATGCCGGATAGGGAAGACGAAGGGTCTATCGCGGCTTACGGATCGACCATGTACCGGGGAGGCCTGGCGGCATGCGTCGATGGGCATGTTGCACTGATGCGAGATACCTCCTTTGCGGCGATCCTGGTCGGCTCTGAGCATCGCGCCGGTGGCCGCGGCACCGTCCTGGATCCGACCCGTGAACAGCTCCTCGGCGGCGGCCATCAACTCCAGACGGACCCAGGCGATCTCCTGCGGGTGCGATCCGACGGGCCCCCGACCCTGGCGAACCCATTCCGATTCGGCGACGATGACGACGTGCCTCGCGTGTCACCCCGGGCAGCGCGAGCGACCAGAAGGAGGGAAAGGCCGGATGCACACGAGGATGGTCGTCTTCGCGTCGCTCGGGCCCCTGGCTTTCGTGCTGGCGTTCGCCGTCGTGGCGGTGGCTGCCTATGTGGCCTTTCGCGTCGTGTCGGTCACGCGAACCGTGATGGGCAAGGCGGCGGGGCCGACGCGTCGCCGGGCCCCGGCGTGGCTGTCCCTGGTTTGCGGGCCGCTCGTCGGGTTGGCCCTCGGCCTCGTCCACCTGAGTCGGGGTGGCGTCAACCCGCTCGATGTCGGGTACACGATCGGCCAGTACACCTTCCTGGGGGCGATCCTCGGCGCCGTGACCGCGGGGGCCCTCGCCGTCGCCGACTGGCTGGCCAGCAGGCAGGAGCGGCCTCGGAAGCCTTCCGGGGCGGATCTCCGCGAGCTGGAGTGAGAAGGTCCCTGTCCTCGGCCGGTAGCGGCTTGAGCGCGGCGAAGTGGGCCCCTTAAAATGCGGACGTCAACCGGGCCCTGCGGACAACAACGCCTCGCCCGGCCATCGTCCTGCCTCCATCGATCTTGCCCCCTGGAGTCTCTCCGATGAGTTCTGCGGTTGATCGACGCTCGTTCCTGCATGGGGTCTCGGTGGCGGGGTTCGGGATCCTGGCCCAGGGCCGGCGAGCCTGGGCCGGCGGGCTGGCACCCAACGAGGTGCTGAACATCGCCTGCATCGGGATCGGCGGGAAGGGCAAGAGCGACTCCCAGCACGCGTCCAGGTTCGGCAAGATCGTGGCGGTCTGCGACATCGACGAGCGGCGGGGGGCCGAGAATTTCGAGCGGTTCAAGGACGCCAGGCGGTTCTACGACTACCGGAAGCTGCTCGAGGAGATGGGCTCGAAGATCGACGCCGTCGTCGTCTCGACGCCCGACCACCACCATGCCCTGGCGGCCGTCACGGCCATGCGGATGGGCAAGCACGTCTACTGCCAGAAGCCGCTGACGCACTCGGTCTGGGAGGCCCGGCTGATGCGGGAGACGGCCCGGGAGAAGGGCGTCTGCACCCAGATGGGCAACCAGGGCACGGCGCACCCGGGATTCCGCCGCGGGGCGGAGATCATCCGGGCCGGGGCGATCGGCGAGGTGCGCGAGGTCCACGTCTGGACCAACCGGCCGTTCAAGTACTGGAAGCAGGCGCCCGACATCGTCTCGCGGCCGGCGACCACGCCCGGCATCCCCAATCATGTGCACTGGTATGAGTTCCTCGGCCCCGCGCCCGACCGGCCGTATCATCCGGTCTACCACCCGCACGACTGGCGGGGCTGGTGGGACTTCGGCACCGGCTCGCTGGGCGACATGGCCTGCCACACGGCCAACCTGGCCTTCATGGCCCTGAAGCTCGGCCTGCCGACGCGCGTCTCGGCCCGCAGCGGCGAGATCAACTCCGAGACCTACCCCGCCTGGGCGACGATCACCTACGAGTTCCCGGCCCGCGGCGAGCTCCCCCCCGTGAAGCTTACCTGGTACGAGGGGGCGAAGGACGGCCAGCGAAACCTGCCCTCCACCGACCTCTTCCCGCCCGGCTTCCGGCCCTCGGACAGCGGCTCGCTCTTCGTCGGCTCGAAGGGGAAACTGTATTCCCCCAGCGACTACGGCAGCGACCAGAAGCTCTGGCCCGAGTCCGAGTTCAAGGACTTCAAGGCCCCCGAGCCCAGCCTGCCGCGGATCAATGGCGAGGGGGGCGAGGACGTGAACCAGAAGCGGGAGTGGGTCGAGGCCATTCGCGCGGGCAAGCCGTCGCACGCCCTCTCGAACTTCGAGTACGCCTCGACGTTGACCGAATCGATGCTCCTGGGCAACGTGGCCGTCCGCTCGGGCGAGGCAATCGACTACGACCCGGCCAGCGGGCGGATCACCAACTCCTCCACCGCCGGGCAGTACCTGAAGCCCTCTTTCCGCAAGGGGTGGGAACTCTGAGACGTCGCCGAAACGACGTCTCTGGTGATCGCAACGCTCGGTGGGTCAACGATTGAGTCATGTCTCGGTCGCCGAGAGACATGCAAGAATCCGGGCGAGTTTCGCAGATTGGGTCGGCCGAGCTCGCGCGCCATGGCCAGCATCCGGCCGGTGGCTCGCGCCGGCCGGCCCCACCTTCACGAAGACCGTCCCCGGGAATTGAACTCACGAGCGTTGGAGCGAATCCCCGCCTCGTCCTTCGCTCCTGAATCTTCTCTTAAGATGAGCCTCCACTTCCCCGGGCAGCCGCGCCGGCTGCCATCGTCCACGTCGCAGACGGATCGCGGACATCAACGGTCCTGACCCACGCCCCTGGAGATCATGGCGGCCGTGGAGAAGATCCTCGTCCGATCGCACCTTCCGGATGCATGATGCCTTGCTCGCTGGCGAGCGTGTCTTTCGAGCGCTCTGTTCTCGCAGCATGAAGCTCCGGATGTTTCATTGCTTAAACAGTCGTTGTTCGGCCAGGAGACGCTTTGGATCGCGCGCCTGGAAAAGCATGCCGAAGAACGTTGCCGCGTAACAGCCAAAGGGGGTTTTCGTAAACCTCCCTTTGCGGTCATGTGCAGCTTGCGCACGTCAATGATTCGTGGAAGTCGCATTTGAAGCGATTCAAAACGAACATTACTTGTCCAGCGAATTGACCTGCGTTCAGTCCGCGAGCTAGCATGCACGGGCTCAATTTCGAGACAGGCCGACGACGGAAGTGGTCTTCTCAAGCCGTTACCCTGGCAAGGAAAACGATTCATGAAGTTGTACCGAGCAATTCTGGCGGGGATGCTACTGTCCCTTGCCGCCGGCTATTCTGCGCAGGCCGCGGGGATCTCAGGGACCCAGGCGCTAGCGGCCGTCGTCAACTCGCCGTACGGCGACGTGCAGACGCAGGCCTCGTTCACGCTCAACCCGACCCTGGTTTTCGGGGCGTCGACGGGGGATTTCGTGGGCTATCCCCAGCCGGATAGCCTCGGGTTGGTGACGATCACTCGGGCCAGCCTCGACAGTTTCACCTTCGGTAATGCGACCTTCGGTACGTTCACGACCAACCCAGGTCAGGCCATCGAGATCGCTTCGCCGGATGGCACCGCGACGTTCAAGTTCGGGGGCCTTTTCACGCCGGGCTCCGCCTTCACCGGGCTGGACCCCGCCGCGGCCGAGGTCCTGGTCAACCTGACGCAGGTCGGTGGCCACTTCACCGCGATCTCGTTCAGCGGCACGCTGAGCATCGTTCCCGAACCCTCCTCCGCCGTCCTGGCCGGCATCGGCCTGGCCTCGCTCGGGATGCTCCGGCCCCTGCGGAAGCGTTTCGGCAGGTGAGCTCCCGATCGGGCGCTCTCTTCCTGGCGGTCGGACACGGGGCCGAAATCAAGGACCATCGGCCCGGTGTCCGATCGCCTGATCGTCCTGCCGGGATTGCCGAGCCCTGCCCGGCTTCGTCCCGGCTGCCGGAATCGGACGCGTCGCCGCCCCCAAGGCCGACGCGCCGCCGGAACCAATGAGCCCGTCAGAAGATCTTGGCAAGGCAGCCGCCATCGACGACCAGCGCGGTCCCGGTGATGTAGCTGCCGGCGTCGGAGGCCAGGAGCAGGGCCGGGCCGATGAGCTCCTCAGGTTGGCCCCAGCGCCCCATCGCGGTACCTCGGGCGAACTCGTCCTGCTTCTCCTGCGAGAGCAGGCTCTTCGGCAGGTCGGTCAGGAACGGCCCCGGGGCGATGCAATTGACGGTCACCCCGAAGGGGCCCAGGTCGCAGGCGCTGGCCCTGGCCAGGCCCAGGAGCGCGCTCTTGGTCGCCGAGTAGGCGTTGCGGCCGCCGGCCGAGCTGAAGCCCATGATCGACGAGATGTGGATGATCCGCCCCCACCGCCGCTCCTTCATGAACGGGGCGAGCGCCCGGGTGAGCGCCATGCACGAGCTGAGGTTCAGCTCGACCAGGTTATCCCAGTCCTCGTCCCGGATCTGGTCGACGGGCTGAGGCAGGTTGCTCCCCGCGTTGTTGACCAGGATGTCGATCCGTCCGATCGACTCGATCGCCGCCTGGGCCAGCCGGTCGGCCTCGCCTCGCCTGCTCATGTCGGCGACGACGCACTCCACGCGCGATTTGGTCTCGGCCCCGATCTCGCGGGCCGCGTCCTGGAGTTCCGTCTCGTGTCGACTGGAGATCACCACGTCCGCGCCCGCCTGTGCCAGTCCGAGGGCCATGGCCTTGCCCAGTCCCTTGGAGCCGCCGGTCACCAGAGCGCCCCGGCCGGACAGATCGAAGAGTTTCGGCAGCATGACGATCTCCTGATGCTTCGTGGTGGATTCGAGAGCATCACGAGGATGTCTCTCCTGTCAGGCCTCGGAAGCCCACGGGCCTTCGCGGTCGCCTCCATGCCGATGGAGCGGGCGTCGTCAGGAACATGCCCAGGACCGCGGCGAGGATCGGCCTGTACCAGCTTCGACACACCGTCCGGTCCTTGTCAACGCGCCTGTGATCCTCGATATCGAGCGCCCGGACTCAGATCGAGCGATGCCGATTCCCGGCGGTTCGCCCCCTCGACGGCCCGGCCGTACGCCGGAAAACGGACCGTCCTTGACCGCAGGACAGGCTGAGCCAGGAGACTCGACCCGGGACGGAGCGAGAAATCGGTCCCGGCAATCCTGGAAAGTAGGGTCGGGATCTGGGAAGATCCCGGGCCGGGTTCGTGCCCTGGGGCGGTTTCCGGGAGCGAGGTTGGGAGGCGTTCGGCGACCGGGAGGCGTCGGTTGCTCTCGGCGAGGGGGTGGATCATGGCCCGCCGGTGGTGTCGACGGAGGTTCCTGGGTACTTCGGCCACTGCGCTGTCGATGATGGCGATGCCCTCGTTCGGCCCGCCAGGCGCGGGCGAGGTGGTCAAGACCACGTTTACATATAAGACTGCTGGCGAGTGCCAGATCAAGGCCGACGTGCTTGGGAGGCCGCGGGGCGGTGACCGCCCGGTCGCGGTCTGGATCCACGGCGGCGCGCTGATCATGGGCGATCGACGCGGCATCAACGGTCGGCTCGCCGCCGAGCTGGTCGATGCGGGTTACGTGGTCGTTTCCATCGACTATCGCCTGGCCCCCGAGACCAGGTTGCCCGAGATCCTCGACGACGTGCGCGACGCCTTCGCGTGGATTCACGCCGAGGGGCCCCGCGCCTTCGGCGCAAGGAATACGGGGATGGTCGTGCTGGGCGGCTCCGCCGGTGGGTATCTCACCCTCGTGAGCGGCTACCTGATCAGGCCGCGTCCCGCGGCCCTGGTGTCCTTCTGGGGCTATGGCGACATCGTCGGCCCCTGGTACAGCCGCCCCGATCCCTTCTACCGCAAGCAGCCCCTCGTGACCGAGGCGGAGGCGCGCGGCTCGGTGGGAAAGACCCCGATCGCGGAGCCTTCGCCCTCCCATCAGCGCTTCCGGTTCTATCTGTACTGCCGGCAGAATGGCCTCTGGCCCAGGGAAGTGGCGGGCATGGACCCCGACGCCGAGCCGAGGGCCTTCGACCGGTTCTGCCCGGTGCGCAACGTCACCGCGGAGTATCCGCCCACGCTGCTGGTCCACGGGACGAACGACACCGACGTGCCCCATGAACAGTCGGTCCTGATGGATCGCGAGCTCGATCGCCACCACGTGCCGCACGAGTTCCTGTCGATTCCCGGCGCGGGGCACGGGCTCAGCGGCGTCGGCAAGGCGGACAACGATCGGGTCCACGAGCGTGTCATCGCCTTCCTGCGAAAGCACTCCGGGTGAGGCGTTGGCCCGGCAACGGACGGCGATCCGCTCCCCAGCCGTGAAGCCCCTGACCGGAGGGCTGGACGAGCCTGTCGCTTCGCGAGACGGGCGTCCCCGGGCTTCCGACCGCCGCGAGGCTTCGGGTCGAACGATCGGGAGCAGCCCTCGCTCAGTCCTGGGCGAAACGGCTCCAGGACCAGGCCACCCGCCCGATGATGCGAGATGGACGGTTTGCCTCGATCTGGACCGGGACCATCGGGAAATCGCGACTTGGCGAGCTGGGGCGGAGAATCAGGTGACGGCCGCTGACTTCGAGCAGCCGGATCATTGGCGTTCCCTCGGGGCTCGCCGCCACGATCTGACCGCTGAGCCGGACCGGGTCGGTCAGGGACCGGTCGACGGCGACGATCGAGCCCATGGGCAGGATCGGGTGCATCGCCGAGTCGGTCACGCGCACGGCGATCGTCCCCGCGGGATCCGTGAGCAACTGGCGATGCGCCATGATCTGGCCCTCGATATCCGATGGCGCGAGGGTGGCCCCGCCGATCCGCTCCAGGGGGTAGACGTTGACCGCCACGTAGTCGGAGGACATCGTCTCGGGCGGTACGATCACGACTTCGCCGGCTGAGCGCTCGAGTCTCTCGAGCCCGCGGCGGATCAGCTCGACCGGCGTGAGATCGGCGGGCAGCGGCTCGTCGCTGGGGCGTCGATATTTCGGCCCCTCACCGGAGATCAGATACGAAGGATTGGCGCCGGTCTGCTCGATGAAGGCGAGCAGGATCTCGGCGGGTACGGTGACCCCCGTCTCGTAGTTGTACCAGATGCGTGGGGTCAGGCCGAGTCGGCGAGCCAGTTCGGGCCCGCCGTGATCGCCGAAGAGTTCCTGGCGGATCTCCCGCAGCCGGCGCGACAAGGCTGCCTTGACGTTGATCCTGACCTTTGGGGCCTTCTTGCGAGCCATGGCGGTCGATCCCGCGAGCGGGAACCTCCAGATGATGGCGAATCCCATGACGCTTCACGCATCGAAATTCAGGAACCAGACAGGGAGCGGAGATTCCGTCTGGCTAAGCATTCTCGGACGCGACAGCCGCGCGGATGGGCGGCCCAGAAGAGACGCGAGTCGAGTCGTCCGCGGAGTCTTCCTGGATGCCACGGATCGACAGCAAGACCGGACGATAGAATGATGTCTGGGAGCTGGAAACCGGGAATAGGCTATTTATGCGCGGTGAACCCTGAGAAGCAACAGGGGAGCAGGGCGAGCTCGCCATGATTCCGCAAGAGATGATGAAACCGGCATTCATGAAGTTTCATAAATTCCATCTGCTGCCCGCGGCGACGCCGCCGATGCTCGCGACGATGACCGGTCGGTGGTTGATGGGTCTGGCCGGATTCCTGGCCGGGCTGGTCGGCTGCGTGCTGCTGGCGGTGATCGAGTATGGGGCCTGGGCGCTGGTCCTCCCGCCGCGAGGCAAGCAGGAAACGGCGCCCGAACCGGAGGTCGACGCCGCGGGCGTTTTCGCGATGGCGGCCGATGGTGTTCGCCTGGCCGGTCGCCTGTCTCTCGCGATCGACGGCCGCGAGCCGGGCCGCGTGGCCGTGCTGCTGCACGGCTTCGCGGAGCCGTCCCACGCGCTCCAGGCCGAGCGTGTCGAGGCGCTGCGGCGCGCGGGCTGGGACGTGGCGGCGATCGACCTGCGCGGCTACGGCAACAGCGACGGGCCCTTCGCCAGCTTCGGCGGCCGCGAGGTGCCCGACGTGACGGCCTGGCTGGATTCCCTCCAGGCGCGACTCGGCACCGAGACGCCGATCACGCCGATCCTCTGGGGACGGTCCATGGGCGCGGCCATCGCGGTGCGGGCCGCGGCGCAGGACCCGCGGATCCGGGCCGTGATCCTGGAGTCGCCGATGATCGACCTGGTCGAGGCCATGGCCGTCTGGTTCCGCAAACGCCGGTTCCCGCTCCCCCGCCTGTTCGCGCGAGTGGTCATCCGTCGGGCCTCGGGAATCGCCGGGGTTTCCCTGGCGCGGCCGACGGCCCTGGAGACGGCGCCGCGGGTCCACTGTCCCGCACTCATCTTGCATGGGGACCGCGACGCGCTGGTCCGGACCGACCAGGTCCGCCGGCTGGCGGAGTCCTTCCCGATCCCCGCCCCGTCCATCGAGGTGGCCGGGGCCGGTCACACGGACGTCGTCACGCTCGGCGGCGAGGCGTTGCTCTCGCAGGTCACGGAGTTCCTGCGTGAGGCGATCGGGAGCAATGAACAGGGATGACGCGCCGCCGATCGGGCCGTCACCGACGCGCTCCGCGAGGCGATCGGTTCAGTTCCTGCCGGGATCGACGGGCAGCCGGGAGATCTGCCGCGGCGACTCGAGCCGCTCCAGGGTCGCCCGCGCCAGGTCTGCGGCGATCGAGCGGCGGTTTCCCTGGTCGCGGACCCAGCGCAGGTGCTGGAGGGCCGCCCTGGTGTCGCCCCGGTCGAGCAGCTCCAGGGCGGCGAACGTATGGACCTCGGCCTTCTGCGTCGGGTTCGTCGCGGCCTCGAGCAGGGCGCGGGTCGGGATGTCGTGCCTCATGTACCGGAGGAGCGGAGAGGGCCAGGCGCCCGGGGGCGTCTGGGCGATGGCCTCATCAAGCAGAGTCTGGGCCTGGAGGTCGTTGCCGGCGCGGCGCGCCGCGACGACGCCGAGCAAGGCCATGTAGGGGGAGAGCCGTTCCTTCCAACCCTTCAGGTCGAGATAGGCCCGCGCGTCGGCCTCGGCGCCCGGGCTCCCGGCGCAGAGCCGCGCCCAGCCCCGGGCGACGATCGCCTCGGCGTGGCGCGGGTCCAGCCGAAGCGCCTCGGTGTATTCCTCGACCGCGCCGGACCAGTCGGAACGGGACCGCATGGTGTTCGCGCGTTCGAGGTGCAGTTCCAGTTCCAGCGGGTCGGCCTGAAGGCCACGCCCCTGGTCGCGGATCGCCAGGCCGTGCCGCCCCATCTCGTCGAGCAGCTTGCCGGCCCCCCCCAGGGAGGCCATCAGGCGTGGGTCGAGCTTGTCGACCGTCGCGTAATCGGCGGCCGCCAGGTCCCGGAATCCCAGCCGGGCATAGACGTTGCCCCGATTGAGATGCACGACCGCGTTCCGGGGCGCCAGCCGGACCGCCTCGCTCAGCGCCTCGACCGCGCGGTCGTAGTGGTTGACCATGAAGCATGCCAGTCCCAGGTTCGTGAACGCCGCCGGGTTGCTCGGCTCCAGGGCGATCGCCTTATCCAGGTCGCCGATGGCCTTCTCGTACTGGCCCAGCTCGCTGTACGCCGCGCCCCGATTGAGGTACGCCCGCGCGTGATTCGGGTCAAGCGAAACTGCCTTGTCCAGGTCGGGGATCGCGCGCTGATGCTGGCCCAGGCGGACGAGCACGCCGCCGCGGTCCTTGTAGCTGCCGGCGTCGTCGGGTTGCAGCGCCACGGCCCGGTCCAGGTCGGCCAGCGCCCGCTCGTTGTGGCCCTGCCGGGAGAGCAGGGCCGCGCGGAGGCGGTAGGCGTGGCCGAAGTCCGGGTCGAGCTGGATCGCGCGATCCTGATCGGCCATGGCCTCGACGTCTCGACCGAGGTCCGCCAGGAGGCCCCCTCGCCTCGAGAAGGCGCGGGAGGAACCCGGCCCGATCCGCACGGCCTCGTTGTAGTCCATGAGCGCCTGCTCGTTGCGGCCGGTCGCCGCCAGGGCGTCTCCCCGGCCGATGTAGGCGTTCGGATCGTTCGGAAAGATCGCGATGGCCTGCCCGTACTCGGCGACGGCCTCGTCGTCCCGGCCGAGTCGATGGTAAGCCTGGGCGATCCCGCAGTGCGTGGTCGCCTTGCCGGCCTGGATGGAATTGGTCTCTCCCGGGCGGAGCCCGCGCGAGGCGTTCAGGGGGATCGACCAGTAGCGCAGGGCCTGCGCGAATCGCTGGAGCGCCTCCTCATGCCGCCCCAGCATGACCAGCGCGATCCCCCGATCGGTCTCGGCGCTCGGGTTCATCGGGCTGAGCCGGCTGACGCGCTCGAAGTCGTCGAGCGCCTTCGCCGGCTTGCCGAGGCGGATCAGGCAGTTGCCGCGCTTCACCAGCGCCTCGACGTCGCGCGGGTGCCGCTCGAGCAGGGCGTCGAGGGCCGGGAGCGCCTCGGCGTATCGGCCCGCCCGGTAGAGCTGGAAGACGGCCTCGCGGCCCGGCGCCACCGCTCCGGCCGGCGCGGGGCGCACCATCATCACGGCCAGCGCAAGCGTCAGGCTGACCAAGAACGAAATGCGGCTCAAGCTCATGACCCCGTCCCTGCGGTCGGATCGCGCGTCCAGTCCTGCCTCTACTGTCGTCCCGCGACACCGGGCCGCTTGCCCGGGACCGGGGAGAACCGACGGCCGGCGAGACGGATGCGCGGAGGATTCCGACGGCAGCGGAGGTGCCAGGACGGGGATGGGGACAGGGACGGACCGGTCACTCGTCCGTGTCTTCGATCGAGTTCATCACGCCGCGGATCAGGTCGGGGAGGTCGGCCTCGCCGGCGTCGGACCACTGGCCGAAGGCGAGCACCGTGCGCCTCGGGGTGCGGAAGCAGCGGATCGAGGCCGCGTTGGTCATGTCCATCGCGAAGAACTCGACGTTGTGCCCCGTCGCGCAATGGTCGTTGATGGTCTCCATGGCCGGGGCGGCGTCGAGGTCCGGATATTCCTCGCGCATGGCCTCGAGGGCGGCGTCGGCGACGTCGGCGGGGTCGGGCCGCGACTCGTCGGTCGTGATCAGGGCGAAGCCGAGCCCGCCGGGGTCCTGGACGGCGACGGTCACCACGGGGCCGTGGTCGGTCACCTCCAGCTCCCAGTTCGAGGGATAGGCGAACCGCAACCCATGGTCCTCGAACCGCTCCATCATCACAGCCCGCTCCCTTCTGGATCGTCGCTTCCCGGGTCCCGGAAGCAGGGTCCCCCGGCCACGCGAGGCGGGAGGACATTCCCGGCGAGGTGTACGGTTCGGTGGGTCTCGAAGACGTCCCCTCGACGGCTCAACATCATTTCCAACATCGTATCACTGGGCATCCGGGCCGCCAATGGCCCGGGCGCCCCTGTGCCGATTCTCAGGAAGCCGGAGGGCAGCCCGCGACGCCCCAACCCTCGCCGCTTGGACGCCCGCCTCGCCTCCTGGTAAATTGGCAGGGCCTGAGCTGAATCGAATCTCGCAGCGACGGGACGAACCTCGGGGGAGATCCCCCCGCACGTCCCGATGGAGTGAGTACAGATCCCCATGCGAATCCTGTCCGGTATCCAGCCTTCCGGCGCGCTCCATATCGGCAACTACTTCGGCGCGATCCGCCAGTACATCGCGCTCCAGGAGGATAACGAGGCGTACTACTTCGTCGCCGACTTCCACGCGCTGACGAGCGTCCGCGACGCCGCGAAGCTGCGGCAGTATGTCTTCGACGTCCTGGTGGACCTCCTCTCGCTCGGGCTGGATCCGGACAAGGCCACCCTGTTCGTGCAGTCCGACGTGCCGGAGACCACCGAGCTGACCTGGCTGCTCTCGACGGTGACGCCGATGGGCTGGCTCGAGAAGTGCGTCAGCTACAAGGACAAGATCCAGCAGGGCATCCCCGCCGAGCACGGCCTGTTCGCCTACCCCGTGCTCCAGGCCGCGGACATCCTGCTCTACGACGCCGACCTCGTGCCGGTCGGCCAGGACCAGAAGCAGCACCTGGAGATCACCCGAGACGTCGCCGAGCGCTACAACCGCGTCTACGGGGCCGAGGGCAAGGAGGTCTTCCGGCTGCCCAACCCGTACATCCTCGAGCAGGTCGCCGTGGTCCCGGGCCTGGACGGACGCAAGATGTCCAAGAGCTACGGCAACACGATCGAGATCTTCGACGACCCGGCCGTGATCAAGAAGAAGGTCAAGCGGATCGTCACCGACAGCACGCCCGTGGAGGCCCCCAAGGACCCCGAGAACGACTCGCTCTTCGCACTGTACCGGCTGTTCGCGACGGCCGACGAGCTGGCCGAAGTGGAGCGCCGCTACCGCCAGGGCGGGATCGGCTACGGCGAGATGAAGACGCGGCTGGGCGAAACGATCGCCGACTACTTCGCCGCCGCCCGGGAGCGCCGGGCCGAGTGGGTGGCCCACCCCGAGCGCGTGGCCCAGGTCCGGGCAGCCGGCGCCGAGCGGGCCCGGGCCGCGGCCCGCAAGGTCCTCGATCGCGCCCGGGCCGCCTGCGGAGTGGCCTGATACGAGTTCCTGACGTCCTGATCGACCATCGTCACCGCTCGAAAGGACCCGCCATGATCGGCCTCCCGTCCCTGGTTTACTTCCTGCTCATCGGGCTCGCCGCCGGATGGCTCGCCGGCCAGCTCACCAAGGGGAGCAGCTTCGGCCTGATCAACGACCTGATCATCGGGGTGATCGGCTCCATGCTCGGCGGCGTCCTGTTCGGCCTCCTCGGGCTGAGCGCCACGGGGCTCTTCGGCAACCTCGTCGTCGCCACGGTCGGCGCCATCGCCTTGCTGTATCTGGTGCGGGTGATCAACCAGCGAAGATAGGCATGCCCATGCTCACGATCTTCGATCACGACCGCCGGCGGAACCGCCGCTCGTTCCTCCGCGTGGGGGGCTCGGTGGCGCTCGGGGCGGGAACCGGCCTGGCGCTGTCTGAGCTGGCGAGGCTCCATGCGAGGGCCGCGGAGGGCCGCCCGGAGGGGCTCCTCACCGGCAAGTCGGTGATCTTCCTGTTCCTCCACGGCGGCCCCAGCCAGTTCGAGACCTTCGACCCCAAGATGGGCATGCCCGAGGGCATCCGCAGCGCCACGGGGGAGCTGGCGACACGGATTCCGGGCGTGACCTTCGGCCGCTCGTTCCCGGGCCTGGCCCAGCGGGCCGAGCGGCTCGCGGTCGTGCGCTCGTTCGTCCCCGGCGACGCCGACCACAACATCAAGCCGGTCGTCGGTCGCGACACCTTCGGGGCCAATCTCGGTTCGGTCTTCGCGCACGTCGCGGGGTCGAACCATCCCGCCACCGGCCTGCCGACGAACGTCCTGCTCCTGCCCCGGGCCGTGGACCCCGGCACCCGGGCGGGGACGACCGCCTTCGGCCGGTTCGACGCCACCGGGCCGCTCTCCTCGGCGGACGCCCCCTATGCACCCAGCCTGGTCGATTCGGCCGGCGACGGCCTGAGACTGATGATCCCCCGCGCCCGCCTGGACGACCGCCGCCTGCTGCTGGACCGCCTCGACCAGGTCGCCCGCCGGCTCGACCGTGCCCGCGCCATCGAGGGCGTGGACCGGATGCGACACCAGGCCTATCGGCTGCTCACCGGCGGCATCGCCGAGGCGTTCGACCTGTCCGCCGAGGATCCCCGGCTCGTCGCGCGCTACGACACCGCCCCGCTGGTCCGCCCCGAGACGATCAGCAAGAAGTGGAACAACCGCGACAACTACATCGACAACGCCAGGTCGCTGGGCAAGCTGCTGCTCCTGGCCCGCCGGCTCTGCGAGCGCGGGGCCGGATTCGTGACGTTGACCACGAACTTCGTCTGGGACATGCACGCCGACGAGAACAACGCGACGATGACCGAGGGCATGGGCTACATGGGGCCACCGCTCGACCACGCCCTGTCGGCCTTCATCGACGACCTGTACGCACGCGGGCTGGACGAGAAGGTCCTCCTCGTGGCCTGCGGCGAGATGGGCCGCACCCCGCGGATCAACGCGAAGGGCGGTCGGGACCACTGGGGCCAGCTCGGGCCGCTCCTCCTGGTCGGAGGCGGCCTGCCGATGGGCCGGGTGATCGGCGAATCCAGCCGCGACGGCGCGACGCCCCGGTCCGAGCCGGTCCAGGTCCGGCACCTGATCGCCACGATCCTCCACTCGCTCTTCGACGTCTCCAGGTTCCGGCTGGTGCCCAACCTGCCGCGCGAGTTCACCCAGATCATGGCAAGCTGGGAGCCGATCCCGGGGCTCATGGGCTGAGCGGGCCGGCCGCAGCCGACCGATACGGTTTGCGACGCCTCTCATCGTCGCACCTGCATTTCGTTTCGCCCCGATCGCCCTGGAATTGCACCTCTTCAGGCCGGCTGGCCGATCGCGAGTTCAACGCCGGCCGGGCTCCTCGCGGTGGTCCAGGCAGCTCCCGGCGGAGATGCGATCGGGGAAGCCGGTGGAGGAGGGCCGCCCCTTGATGCCAGGTGCGGAGCAGGGGGATCCCGCTCCGCTTCAGCGGGGTGAGCGCATCGGCCGCGCCCGATGCCGACGGGCACCGGCTGACGACCACGGCTCGCAGCCCTGGCCCAGCAGTCGAGCCACGGCGGGTTGGCCGTCCTGCTTCCAGGCGGGGGGGCGCGTCGTGCGTCAGTTGCTTCAACGGTCACGTGGGGCGGTCTGATCAGGAGTGCTTGCCGCGCCATCGTCGTCCTCGGACTGGCTCGGGGTTTCGGCGGGATGAGTGCTCAGGGAGGACAGGGCGCGACTTCCTGGTGCCCATTTGATTTCTGGGGTTGATCATGGTTGTCGTCCACTTCTCAATGTATAATCTTAAGCGGAATTTGAGCCGTTTGTCGCCAAAATAGGTGGGATCCGCGGGTCGGGGACCTGGTCTCAACCCGAGGTTTCTGCGTCGATGTCCCCGGGGCCACGGTCATTCCATCTTGAAAGGCTCGGGCAAGGACCCCGCTCAGGGAGGTTTCGCCGGGATTCGCCGGTTTTGCCCCCGCCTCGCAGGAGGGCCGTGCTTGGCGACGACCACACGACCGGGGGCGCTCGACCTCCGAAGGAGCGTACTCCCATGAGACTCCAGACGAACTGGCCGGAACGGCGTCGTTCCGGGGCGCGGAAGCCGGACCTCGAGAGCCTGGAATCGCGACAACTTCTGTCGCACGCGCCCGTGGCGGCGCTCCGCCACGCCGTGACGCACGTTCGCGAGGCGGCCGCCGAGCGGCTGACACATGCCCGATCGACGGCCCGGGCTCTCGCCCCGCAGGCGTCGCCCGGGTCGTGGAGCTTCGCCGTGATCGGAGATACCCGGGATCCCAGGTTCCACCCCGTCGGGACGCCGAGCGAGGGGGAGGAGCATGGGGGTTTCCTGAACGGTCGGTACGTGAGCGGCTACCTCGGCACGATGTGCCGGGCGATCGCGAAGACGGAGCGTGTCAAGTTCGCGATCCACACGGGCGACCTGGTCCGCGGTGACCTCTACGTGCAGAACACCTTCGGGCAGCAGTTCAAGCAGTACGCCGGTGCGGTGCAGCCGCTCCTTAAGAAGGGAATCGACGTGATCCCGGTCCTGGGCAACCACGAGGACTACTTCGGGGGCAGCGCGATCGTTCAGCCTCCGTACTTTCCCTGGGTGAAGGCGTTCCGTTCGCTCACCCAGGCGAAGGGAAGTCCGGTGAAAATCAGCCAGATCGACGAGTACGAGGGCCAGAACTTCATGTTCAGCTATGGGGGCGCCCTGTTCGTCGGGCTGAACACCTACCCCACGTTCCAGGGTCACGACAACGACTCCGCCGGCCTCAGCGGGAGTGCCCTCGACTCGCTGGACAGGATCCTGAAGGAGAACCAGGGAAAGCAGCTCTTCGTCTTTGGCCACGCACCCCTGGTGAGCTACGCGACTCCGACCGCCGCCAATCTCGACCAGAATCTCGATGCGGAGAGTGCGCGCGCCGACCGCGACAGGTTGTTGAGGGTGATGACCGAGGTCGCGCGGCCCCTGAACGACCGCGCCTACTACCTCACCGGGCACATCCACATGTACGACCGCTCGCTGATCACCACCCCGGACTACGGCAGGAGGTCGTACCAGGTCGAGCAGTTGCTGGTCGGGTCGGGGGGCGCCGAAGCGGCCCTCGCCAGCCAGGTTCACAAGCCCCACGGCACGCTCGCGGGGTCGTCCACCAAGCTCAAGGTCGATGACGAGTTCCTCTCCACGAGCAGCATCGTCGACCCGCGCCCGAGGCTGGGGCTCCAGGCCGACGTGTCGGTGGGATATGCCATCGTCACGGTCACGGGGTCCAACGTGAAGGTGGTGTGGAAAGAGTACGATCCGGCCACGAGGACGTTCGTCGCGAAGGACTCGGCCTCCTTCGGCTGAGAGCCCGGAAGCCAGTCGTGGGACGCCGCTTGCCCGGGGTCAACTGTCGGGGTTCCGGAGCCCCCTCTTTCGTTGTCAGCGCCGAGCACACCATTGCTCAAGGGATGCTGACGGTGTCTGTTCACTTTCCCGGGTGGTGTTCGAGATCGGATCGATTGCTGTTGACTCAAGAAAGACCTGGCCACGGTCTCGTCCGGTCGCCATTCGAAGTGGATCGCACCCGCTCCCGGGGGCGCAGGGGGGGGAAGCCGCCTCGCTCCAGGGGCATCGGGACGTCGGCCATCCCCGGAGCAGGCATTCGATGGCCGACCACGACGGCTCCAGGGTTTACCAGCGATGGGATTGCTCTGCGACAGAGGATTCTGACGAGGTCGTACACCGCTTAGACCAGGTCGAGCGAAGACCAGTCCCTCGAAGTTGCGTATGGCGTCCCCGCGAACTCCTCGGCGAGTGGCCTCTGAAGAACAAGCCAGAGACTTCAAGAGAAGTCTGCCAACCCGCCTGGCTGACGAAGCGTGTCCTAAACTTGCCATATCGAAGGAGCCACGGCCCCGTGCCCGTCGATCCGACCCGACCGAATCGAAGTCAATATCGGAGAGGCGTTTATGAATAGACGGCATAATCGGTCCCGGCCGTCCCGCGCCCTAGGACGGGGGGATCGCCTGGCGCCGGAGCCTCTGGAAGCGCGATCGTTGCTGAGCCAGGTCCCGATGGCCCCCCTGGTCACGTTCTCACCGGCGCTGGTCGCGGAGACACGGGTTCCTCAGGCCAGCACGCGGAATCGGCTCCCTGCCCCGGGAGGCCCATTCCAGGTCGGCAAGGCGTCATTCGACCTGGTGGACCTGTCACGGTCAGACCCATTCTCCGCGAACCCGGCCATCCATCGAGAACTGATGGTCACGGTCTGGTACCCGGCCTGCCAGGTGCGGCCCGGTACGCCGCGATCTCCGTATGTTCCCGATGCCGGCGTGTTCGCGCAGTACCTGGGTTCTGGCTCCTCCTCGCAGGAGGTCGACGAACTGCGACAGTACCTGGAGTCGATGCAGACGAATTCGTACCAGGGCGCGCGGCTCGCGCCCGGACCGCGAACCTTGCCGGTCGTCATCTTCATGCCGGGTTGGGGCGCGGTGCCGGAGATGTACTCCTCCTATGCCGAGGACCTGGCCAGCCGGGGTTACGTCGTCGCCGCAATCAACCCGACGGGCATCTCGCGCGTCACGATGTTTGCCGATGGCCGCGTTGTCGGAACCGAGGTGCCGGAGATGAACCTCACGACGATGACCCTTCAGCAATTCGAGGCTGCGGCTGCGCGGGAGACCGACGTCATGGCGTCCGACGCCCAGTTCGTGCTGTCCGAGTTCGCGAAGATGAACGCTGGGTTGATTCCCAGCGCGTTCCGGGGCCGCCTGGACCTGGGCCATGTGGCGGCCGTCGGGCAATCGATGGGAGGCGCCGCGGCCGCGCAGCTCGTCGCCACGACGGCGCAGTTCCGGGTTGGCGTCGATCTGGATGGCACGCTCTGGGGGCCGACACAGACGACGGGCGTCAACAGGCCGTTTCTCTTCATGAGGTCCTCCCCGCTCACGTCCCAGGAACTCCGGCAGCGCGGGATCACGCGCAACGAATATCAGAAGCAGCAAGATCAGGACGCGTTCGACACGAAGGCGGTCGTCGCAACGATCCGCGCCGGAGGCGCGCGGGTGATCGTCGACGGTTTCCGGCACATGGACTTCAGCGATCAGGAACTGCGGGTCAAGAGTTCCCCCGACGGC
The DNA here is from genome assembly GCA_046349995.1 of Isosphaeraceae bacterium. Taxonomy (GTDB): domain Bacteria; phylum Planctomycetota; class Planctomycetia; order Isosphaerales; family Isosphaeraceae; genus Aquisphaera. The sequence goes on from JAXMBE010000009.1 coordinate 206,634, forward strand.
CCCTGCGGCGTGCGCGGGGTGCGGATCGTCGAGAGGTTCGTGGCCTCGTTCCTCCGGGCGAACCTGTTCGGCCGGCGCTCGCCCTTGTTCCACCGGCAATTCAGCCCGTTCCGCGGGGTTGAGTTCTCGAACCCGATCGTCGCCTGAAAACGGAAAGGCAAAGCAAGGGGCAAATTCTTATTGCTCAACCAAGAATAGGAAATCTGGGTAAGGTGACCCTCTCGGTACCCCCCGAATACTCCTGACTGCCTGAGCTGGCGGCCGGGGGGGGAATCCCTTGCACACCATCTAAGATTCGTGGGAGAGGCGGCCCGCCTTGCTACCGCAAGTGCAGGCTCACGATCCCGGCAGTCCCCGTCGATCCAGGGACCCCTCCAGCATGATCCGATCCGGGCTCCATTTGACATGAATGGCCCCGCGTTGCCAGGTGCGGAGGAGCGGAGTCCCGCTTCGCTCAAGGAGCGTCAAGGGGTCAGTCGTGCCGGGAGCTGACATCCGCTGGCTGACCAAGACGGCCTCGGGGTTGGCCCAGTTGTAAAGCCAGGGCGGGTTCGCGGTCTTGCCGCCGTGGTGGGGCAAGCAAAGTGCACCAAGTCCTGCGAGTAGCCATTTGAACACTAGCCAAATGCACCACTGGGTAGTTCACGGTTATGCGAGCGGGACTGACGACGGAAATGAGCCGCGAATGGTGATCAATCTCGCTGGAGCGGATCTTCTCCGCGCAAAGGTGCGAACGTTCACTACCCGAGTTGCTCGCGAGTCTCCTGGCGAGAACGTACCCAACCTGACTCTGCTGGGCCAGCGGCCAGTCTCCGGCTCAACGACGCGGACACCGTCCCCGTCAGACCGAACCTCGAGTAAGCGTCTATCGAAGTACAGGACATCGAAATCGATCGGCCGGCAAGCAACCTTCGGCATGGTCCCAGTTGATGACCCGGGGGTCCCCATCTACTCAATCTCCGTCGGCGGGAGAGGAGGAGCGCGAAGAAGAAAATCGCTTCGAACCGCGACCGCCAGACGTGGAAGATGGGCTGGCCCAACTGCGGCTGCGTAGCACCAATGCGTCCGCAAAGCTACTGTCGTTCGGGTTCGATATGACGAGGGTGCGGCGGGATGTCTCCTCTTGCCCCCTGATCAACTTGTGGGACGCTTCCTCAGTAAGTGGACGTCACCCATCCTGTTGACCATCCAGACCGTACCGTCCGGCGCGACTGAGATGTTGACACACCCAACAAACTCGATGAGATCCCACCGGTTGCCCCGACCGAGGCCGTCGTTGTTCTTGCGGATCTTACCGCCCCCAGGATTGCCTTCGTCCGCTACATCCACCATCCAGACGTCACCGTTCGCACCGACACCGATGTCTCGGGCGCCGCTGCCGTGATATTTCGGGCCTGGCTCGCCGGCCCGATAGCTGTGGACGTCGCCCAACTTGTTGACCATCCAGACCGTGCCGTCGGGCGCCACGGACACCCGGACGCAACCGACGCTTGGGACGACGTAATCCCACCTGTCGCCCCGGCCGTCGTTGTTCTTTCGGATCACGCCACCGCCCGGATTGTTGTCCTTCGCGTCCACCATCCAGACGTCACCGTTCGCACCGATGCCGATATCCTGCGCCCCAGTTCCGCGTGGAGTAGGTGTAGGGTCGCCCATCCTGTAGCTGTGGATCTCGCCCTTCAAGTTGACCATCCACACAGTGCCGTCCGGGGCCACGGCGATCCGCGCGCAGCCGATCATCGAAGCCACGAAATCCCAGCCCATCCCCCTCTTGCTGAGTGGCCCGTTCCACTTCACGATGGGACCGCCCCCAGGGTTGATGGGATTGCCCGCAGCGTCGAGATCCGGTTTCCTCACGGTCCAGACATCGCCGTTGGCGCCCACCCCGATGTCGATCGCGATAGTGCCGCGCTGTTCCAGCAAGAGCCGGGTCGGGAAGGGCGGGACGACGTAGGGCCCGGTGTCCGTGATCCAGCCATTACTGGATAGGGCGGCCTTCAGCCGCGACAAGAACACGAAGCCCTGATAGCTGTTCGGGGCCAGCGTCGAGCCTTCGCCCCACTCGTCATAGGCTTGGATGTAAAGCCACGCATTTCGAGGTCCATATCCTAGGGCATGGGCCAGATTCAAGGACCATTCTTCAGGATCTCGCTCGGCGTTGTACTGTGGCTGGTGTCTTCGATCTCCTCCAATTCCGCAGTTGCCTGGATGTGGCCCATCTGTGTCACTGCTGTACCCCCAGTTCTCCTCGTTGTAACTGGGGCAGGTGCAGAGGACTGGCCGGAAACCTGCGCGTAGCGATACATCGACGTAATTGACGGCGGATTGCCATCGCGCGCCGATACGCTTCATTGCCCAATCGACCGCCTGGTTAAGCCAGATACCCTGGGCCCTAGACTTCAAGTTCAGAGCGTCTCTCGACTGAAACCAAGGATTGACGGGGTCGTCGCCATTAAAGTTCTGATTGGGTCGCCCAATGGTGCTATCATCATCCATATAAATGTTAACCGGGCCAAGCTTGCTGCGGAGTGCATCGACGGCCTTCTCAAGGCCCTTGCGTGGCTCCGGATATTCGCCGTTCACGTGCCAGAAGACCGCGGGTTGCCCGTCGGTTTCGCGGAATAGGGCGGGGGAATTCCAAAAATACTGAAAGGCCGCGGTAGTGTTGGATTCGAGATCGTCCGGTTTGGAACCGTAAGACCAGAAGATCGGTGTCCACCGAATACCCACGGCCTGGGCAGTCGCGTCAACCCGTACCAAAGTAGATTGATTACCCGTAAAATCGTTGAAGACATGAGCAGCGACTACGGTCACTCCGGCGTTCTTCATCGACTGGAAGTCGGCCGTAAGCACGTCAATGTCGTTGTGGTTGGAGTATTGGCCGAACAGAGGGTACTGGCGAATCGGGTCGCCGACCATGACGGTGTCCGGACACGCGTTCGAGGACCATCGTTCGAGACCTTTCGCGAAGTACGCGGCGATGACATGGTGGTCGGCCGGGGAACTGGAGCGGACAGATCTGATCCACTCACGGGGTTTCCCAGTTAAAATCGACCGTACAAATTCGATGAGATTGTAGAATTTCATGAGATGCCCTTTTGTGTAAATTTCGTCACCGCAAAGTGTCTCCGAATCGCACGTATTCGAGATTGCATGCGATGTCAGGCATATCTGGCCCGCTTCGCTCTTGGAGGCCTCTACTCCGCCGAGCAGATCTTGATCTGGTCAGTGTATGGGACGCGCACAGGCCCGCCAGCCAGGCGCCGATGATCAGGGCGTCGCACGAACCGAGGTTGCTCACCGTCGTGCGATCACCGAGGGCATGGGGCATGATAGGAGCTGCAGATCCTGCAATTGGTTAGTTCTGTATCCGCTAAAGCCTGAGTTGATTCTTCAATCGTGGCATGACCTTACGAGATCGATGATGGTAGAGCCTGGCCTGCTCGTTTCGGCGCAACCAACGCGTGGCCCAGCGGCAGAGCGATGAAGGGGCGTTCGTGTCGAGATGCCTCGCGATCAACCCGCGATCAACTGCCTGAGTTGTGGTGGCGTCGGTGCCGGGGTCGGATTTTTCCCCGCCGCCTCGGCTCAGGAACCACGCGGCCGGCAGCGACAGGGTCTGGTGATGATGCCAGGCGATCAGTTCCTCCTCACCTGGTAGTCGGCCAGGCCCACCCCTTGGCGGTCTTGTTGATGCATTCCTCGATCCGGTGCGCCCGCCCTGGACGCACGAGCAAGTTCTTCAACGGCGGCAGGCATTCGACAGGTAGTAATCATGTGCTTGAACGTGGCGTCGCCCGAGCGGCTCGCGGGTCACGAACAGCAATCCTCCGGCATTGCCCCCGTCCCGGTCGGACCTGCACGCGACAGCTTCGGTACTCGATGACCAGCGGACCTTCGCCATCGCGAACGTCCGGGTCCAGGCGTCCTCCGGCAAGGCAGCACTGCATCGATCCAGTCGCAGGAAGGGACTCTTGGGGTGTCGCCGCGACCGGTATTCCGGCGCCCGGTACGTCGAAGTCGCGCTTTCCAGCGTGTTCGACGGCACCGCCAGCGCAGGTAACGCTCGCCACGGCCCTGCAATTCCCGGCGAAAACTCGAGGGACGGCCCATCTCATCGTCGGCGGCCCAACCGTGAGGCAGTCGTCTCCCGCACTCGTCGAGCATCTCCAGGGCGAGCTGGTGGCGGGTGCGGACTTGACCCCCTGGGTACCCCCGCCGCCTTGCGGGAGCTCGATCTTGGTCCATTCCTTGTGAAGGTACAGACGTGTATTCGGCTTGCATGTCCCCTTCTCGGAGACATAAGCCATGAACACGCCGACCTGGCAGTTCTCGACCTTGCCCAGGCGGCCACACCACTGCCGCAGCGCCCACGACTTCGTCCCCTTCTTGGGGAAGGCCGAGGGTCGAGAAGACGATCACGGCGTCAGGCGGCGGGGTCCTCGCCGACCTGACGCGCCCGGGGTCTCGAGCAACGGCTCGTGGTCCCAAGGGACATGCCCGACGAACTTCTGCAAGCCTGGCGTTCCTGGTCATGAAGGTAGGCGATCCTTCGCCGTCTTGCGCTCGAGCCCGGAAGAAGACCGGCCATGTACTCAGCGGCATGCCGTTGCTGTTCAGGCCGGCGAGCGACTTCGCGAACGGGTCGACAAATGCGTCGGCCGCTTCAGAGCCCATCAGTTCGGGCGAAACCGCCGCCTGGAGCCGGCACTTCAATCGTCGCAATTCGTAGCGCCGTTCCATGGCGAAGCTCCACCTTCAAGGAAATCACCTTCACGGAAGGGTATGATGCAGAACATGTTCGGCGTCTTCAAGACCGGGATACAGTAGAATTAGTGATCGTCTTGCGGACGCCGATCGCGCCCGGTTGCAGTCGGCTGCCGGCCACCGCACCAGAGGTTATCGACAGACCGCCATTCGAGTCCAGATCCGGCTCGCCTGGGTCGGCAATCAGGAAGCGACCTTGGATCGCGTGTCCGGATGGGCGTAACCGTCGGTGAACCGCATCTTCAAAGGGGCCGGGGGGCACGTCGGGATGGGGCCGTTGCGTCACTCGACGGAGGGCGGAGTTCCCAGGTTCGGGGACACGAGTTCCCGAGTTCCGGGGACACCATACGCAATTCTCGACGGCGTGCAGTCGTCGCCAGCTCGATTTCCTCGGGTCAACGGTCGCGGCTAAGGCTGATCTTGATGATCCAGGAACCCTTCCGTGATGATGTGATCGAGCTCCATCGAGTGGACGGCCCGCGCTTGCCGGGTCGGAGGGTGAGTTGCTCCGTTCCACCGGTGTGAGCGCATCGTCCTAGCTGCCGGCATTCGCTGGCTGACCATGACGGTTCGCGGCGTGCCCACTCGTAGAGCATCGCGGTGTTGGCGGTCTTGCCACCATGATGGGGCGAGTCGAACGCACCCGGCCTCCGAGTAGCAATTTGAGCAAGGAAACCCTACCAATCCATCGTGAGGTCAGCCGGGGCGGATCTTCCCTGCGCGAGGGCGTGGGTGTTTACTGCGTAGGCTGCTCACGTCGATATTGACGTCAGTTCCGGCAAGGGCTTCGGTCAAATCGTCGCTCTCGAACACATCGGATGCCGCGGGGCCGAGCCGTCCCGGGAATACGGGACTTAGCCATGATTAGCGTTATCCTGGAGGGCATCCTTGATCGGCCAAGTCAGTGTTCCATGGATCGCCGCTGTTCGCTGGTCACGGCGAACCGAGCACCCGAACCAGGACGGCGATGTCCGATGCAGCACGAGACGCACGAGTACCTGAGCGGTCATCCTTCCCCTCCGGACCGACGATCATTCAATCGCAGAATCATGAAGACAATCTGGTCGGATCATCGTGTGACGCGCGCGATCAGGCGTTCATGAGACCGCGATCAATCACACGTGAGGTTTCGCGCAGGCGGGCTACGTATGTGAACTGCCCCTCGCCGTTGTCGGTCGGCGTTCGGCCGACGACCCGTTATGTCGTCTACCTTCCGGAGGGCGGAGCGACCGAGTTCGTGATGAACCGGCACCGCCTCGGACTGGACTCGAGGTCAGCCGTCGTCGTCCCCCCGGTCTCGATCTGACGATGGACACCGAAACCCAGCCGGGTCCTCGGAGTTGACGTTCTCGAAGCACCAGGTCGACCGAGCACTCGCCGGATGGGATCGGCCGCCGAGTCCATCCCGAGCATTGCGAGGCGGAGATCGAACTGGACTCAGGGCACGGCGCCCACCTCCCGATCTCTCTGCCGATGGGCGGCCGGTGAACTCGACCGAGAAGAGATCGCGGTCTCGGACACCCTGCGGAACAGCTCTCGGAATCGTTGCTGACGCTCCTGGTCGGGTGCCTGGAGGAACGGGTCGCTTCGCCGATCAACGAAACGGACTCGTGGGAGTGGTCGGATGAGCGACCTGGAAGCTGGATCCGTGAGTCGCTCAAGAAGCCGCTCTCCCTCTCCATCCTGGCGGAGTTCGCGGGCGCGGCCTCGCTCAGTCCAGAGCTTCCGCCGTTACCGAGGCTGTACCCCGACCGAGTTCATTCGGCGACTCCGACTCGAGCATGTGCGGCGGGAACTGGAGAGGGGTGAGCCGCGCACGGGAAGGCTGACAGACCACCGCCCTCGACCACGGCTTCTTTCACCTGGGTCGGTCCTCCCCATTCACCTACCGAGGGCACTTCGGCAAATCCCCTTCCGAAACCCTTCAGAGAAGCCGAGGATTACGCCCGGAGCGCAGCGACCAGGCCGATAATCGACACGTGTACGCGTGGTCGGCGTGAAGCCGGCCCGCATGTCAGCGTGGTCGTTTCGGCCGACCTGTGGTCCATCAAGGGACCGGTGCTGCAGGCGCGTTCGGTCGTTCAGGCGGTCGGTGCAACCCGTGCAACCGGTTCCTGGGACCATCCGGCGATCTTGCGCGAGAACGGATGATCGGATTCGTGATGCGGCGAGTGCGGGCGCCTCTATCTTGGAGTTGGATTCCCTCAACAGCGACATGGCCGCCCTCGCTCCACGGGCAGTTGAACCGACACCGGGGCTGGTCCCGGTGTCGGCGCTCGACGACATGATCGGCGACCTTTCCGGGCCCTCCTCAAAGGACAGAACCGGTGCAACCCCGCCAGAATACGGTTTCTGGACTGTACCCATTCAGCCTTCACATCGCGCATCACCTGAAACGCTCCATGACTCGATTGCAGCGGTCCCGACACCACTCGTTCCTGGCCACTCTGGAGTCGATGGAGTGCCGCCAGTTGCTCTCGGCCTTGATCCTGATGACCGACGGCGGTCTTGCCAGCCGGCCGAGCTGGGGGCGGGCCCCACGCCACCGCTGGATCTCGCGGTAAACTCGTTCTTCTCGCCGAGAGCGTCAGCGCCAAGGACGTGACGGCAACTCCGTCGACTTCAACAAGGATGGCTACACCGACCTTCCGCCGAGACCGGCCAGGCTGAAAGATATGTCGGATACGGCACCCTTGGTCTGCTGAACACCGGGAGCCGGGGAACGTGATACGGCAAGGTGGCCTTCGGCCCCAACGGCCCGGTCTTTCGACAAGGGGGCAAACGCCCGGCTCGGTGATTTTTCAAGCAAGTGGAGAACTGATGACCGTCGCGGACCTAGACGGTGATGGCTATCGGGATCTGCTCACCTCCTCTTTGAATAGCGAGGCCGCCGGTTCCGCCTGCATGGTTCAGTGGCTTTACGATCCTCAGCAGCAGTCGTTCACCAGGGTCGATCTGCCGACAAGCATCAACGGCTGGTCTGCCAAGACCGGTCGCGAAGATGACCCTGGGCGACGTCACCGGCGACGGCGTGCCCGACCTGGTCGATGCCGACTTCTCCACATATGTCCGGTCTGCGGTCTCTCGACGTTTTCCCGATGACCAGTTCAGATCTTCATGAAGACCTTCCTCGGGAAGGCGTGTGGACCAGATGATCGCTGACCGGAAGTGATCTCAAGCTCTCGCGCCGAAACGGCTGGCGGAATGGGGGTTAAGGAAAACTCCGTCAATCCTGGCCAGACAGTCGCGCCTTCAGCGCGACCTCGTCGCCAATTCGTCCTGGCGGACCTGGCGATCTTCGCTCAGCTCGGCGATCCCAGGCCGATGGCGCGGGCCGTCGCCCCAGCCGAGCAGCAATTGTAGCCCTTGTTCGTTCAAGGAAGGTCTTCACCGAGCAGGCGGCCAACCAGGTTGAGCTTCGTAGGCCAGCGGCCAGCAGCGATGGCGAGGTCGTCCTCCTGCTTGATCCGGTCGCCTTCTTCCAGGTCGTTCGCGTCCTCGATGATTCGTCCTGGACGGCCTCGCGGGCACCGATCAGCCTTTGTATCCTCGGCGTGGCCCTCGGCAGGCCGATCAGTTCGCGATGGCGTATGAACTGGTTGATGCGTCCAGGCTGGTCAGGACCGTCTTCGCCCTGGCCAGTTCGTGGCGATGGCAACCTGGACATCGCCGTGGCCAGCAATAATAGTCGACGTTGCTGCGGCCATCGTCGCGGGGACAGCACAGGCGCTGGCCTGGCGACAGCGCCGATACAGCAACGGAAGCCAATCGCTATGACATATGCTTCTGGCAAGGCCTCCGTTATCTCATAAAATGTCAACCCAACAGGGACAGTCAAGTCGACATATCGCCTGGCTTATGTTTATCAGGCCGAGTAGGGACACGTCTATATTACTCACTTGAGCTACACGGATAACTGGCGGTGGGATCACGGAATCTCGTACAACAGGACCTTCGAGACTCAGAGCATCGATCCCAGACAAATAAGCGGCGTTTAGTAGCCCAGCCTCGCGCAGACTCGCTCGCCGACTGGCGTGTTCGGCGGATCTACCTCTTCAGCCTGAACCCGGCCTCGATGCCACGTGTTCACCTCGGATGACGTTGAGCCGACCGGCCAGTTGACCAGCACGCCGAGGAGCAGCCCGTACCCAGTTGACCCTGGACATCGTTCAGCCCAGCAGCCGCAGCACGGTGCGTCTGAATCTGAACGTCGACACGGCCTTCATAAATCGGTCCTCCCGGGCATCTGTCGCAGGCGCTGGCCGAGCGCGTTCAGCAGCAGATCACCGCGCCACCTCGGATGGCGACCTGGATCTTTCCTTGAACATGGCGCCTTCGGCAGGCCAGCCCTCTCGGGCGGCCTGATCACCGGCACTCCCACTCTTGTGGGCGTGTGCACGGCTTCGCCGTCCTGGAAGGCGCAGGTTCCGGCTTCCAGGCCGTGATGAACTATCGGCTCTACCAGTTGCAGGCTACCTTGCTCGGCCTGGTGACCGGCCTGGCCCGCTACGGCTGTCCTGGCCAGCGGCCGGCAAGTCCGCCGTCGGCTGCATTCAGCCAGGACATGGATCCGCAGTCGGCCCAGGCACCAGCAGCGGTCCTCGCGCGGCCGCTTTCACCACACCAGGTGCGGCCTTTGGCCGCTTCGCCCTCGCGAGCAGCCGGAACATCCGGAGTTGGCCTCGGTCGCCCTGCGACGCGGCGGCCGGCCCGCACCAGCAGCGCTCGTCCCGTTCCAGGGCTCTGCGCTTCACCAGCAACTCTACCGCCTGGCAGTCCTCCTCGGCTCGCCTGCCCCGGTCAAGAACTGCAGGGCGTCTTCCTGGGCGGCCCAGGCGTCAAGGCTTCCAGGTACGAACTTCGACGAGCGTTCCACGCGGTGGATCTGGCCGTGCAGTGATACCGCGACCAGTGTTGCATACGCTCACACGACGGACCGCTGCCCAGGAAGATCGGGGTTGATCGCGGATCTGCGCGGAAGGCGGGGCGATGTCGAGCGGACCTGTGAGCATCGCGCTGACGCCGACCCATTCGATCAGGCGAGGAAGCGCTATGCGGTTACCTGAAGTACCACCACCAGTTCAGGGCCGCATGCCGTTCTGGCTGATCACCATCGCCAGCGTGCAGCAGCAGAGTCCGCGGAGGTGGTGGTCCCGAGGTGTGCGCTCGGTGCGCTGCTGGCGGTGATCGAGCCCTTGCATGATGATGTGATCGGTACTCCATCAGGCTGGATGGCCTGCCAGGTGCGTAGGAGGGGGAATCCCGCGTTCTCAAGGGCGTCAGGGCGTCGTTCGTTGCCAGGCCACGACGTGCGCTGGCGCTGACCTTCGCTCGGCGTTCGCCGGCGGTAGGCGCGTTCGCTGGAGCGGCCACGCCGTGGTGGGGGCGAGCATGGTCCCTGCCGGCCAGGGCGTGGTTGCTCGGCCAGGGCGACGAGGCCGATCCGTCGAGGTCGCCGGTGAGGAGCAGGTGCCGGCCTTCGTGGGCGATGTCCATCACCAGGCTGCGGGCGTTGTCGGGGCTCTCGGGATACCAGCCCTCCAGGGGGATGGAGACGCGGAACTCGGCTCTCGCAGCTCCAGCACGCCAGCGCGGCGGCGAAGTGTGCAGGGATGCCGCGGTGGCGCCGGGCGGTTGCCTCCAGGTTCGTGGAGACGAAACATGGCGGGATGCGCCACCTGACCGATCCGGAACGATCAGGAGGTCGCGGAGCCATTGGCGGTGATCCTGATCGGCGTGACTCAGGTAGATCGATGGCCGAGCAGATTCACCGCGGCTCCAGGCGCGGGCGATGATCCTCCAGCCGGCCTTCCCGGATCGCCCATCTTCACAGTCGTAGAGCATCGCGGACCCGTCCGGAGTGTGGGCGGAACGGCCAATCCGTGGCCGACGGCAGGATCTCGGCGGCTTCTCTGAAAACCCCTCCAGCTTGAGGCCCGGGAAGACCGCGGGGATCGAGGCCGCGACCGCGATCCAGGGCGTGCCAGGCCGGGGTGAGGCGGCTGGTGCCCGCAGTCCAGCAGGGTCCAGGACGGTGTAGACCCAGCAGCAGGTAGAAGGCCGCAGCCAGGCCAGCTCCAGGCCGGCCCTGGCGTCTTGGGGTTGAGCGACCCCATGCTGATCGTCTCGCTCCTTCAGGGCATGTCGGTGGCGAGGTCGAAACGCCGCAGCGGACCGAACGAGTCCCGCGGCCATCCCGGCGGCGCCCCAGCAGCAGGCGGCGTCCGTCGAGGATCAGCAGGATGTTCAGCAGCACCTGATCGGCGGTTTCCAGGTGGAGGAGATCACGCGCGGAAACCAGCAGCAGGCGCCGGCCAGACGATCAGGGATGGTATCCCGAGCCGGAGGGCTGCCGGGTCCATCGGACGGCCCGGCGCTGAGGGCTCAAGGTCCTCGGAGTTCCTCGATCAGGGTGTCGGGTCCGTGGATAGCCGAGGGCCATCCTGGTCGGTTCCATCGACGCCCTCGCGCCAGGGTGTCCAGCCAGATCAGGGCCGATCATCAGGAAGGAGGCTGGCGAAAGCCGATGATGTCGTAGAGGAAGAACAGGATTCCACCGGAGGGTGACCAGCCCGGCCAGGGCCGGCATGTTGGCCGAGGCGGTCGGGCGTGGGCGATGGCGGCCAGGCGGAGCGGCGGTCATGACGGCCAGGCGGACGACGGACGGGCGAGCCCGCAGCGCATCCACGGTGGACAGGGCCACGGCAGCGTGCGCCAGGCGGCAGGGCAACCCGGCATCGGAGATCAGATCAGGGCGAGCGCCAGGTGCCGAGCTGCTGGGCCAGCGAGATCGCCAGCAGGTGCGTCGTCGTGCCGATTCCACCGCGCGGCGTCGTCCACCTCCAGGTCGATCTCCTCTCTTGCCCCAGGATGAGGGCCGCAGCCAGAGGCCATGTGCGGGTCGAGCTGCGCGAGCAGGTATGCCCAGCACCGCTCGCGGATATTCCCGGCCACCAGGTGCCCTGGCCGTTGGAGCGGGCAGGATCGACGAAGATCCCTCGGGGCTGTCGACAGCGCAAGACCACGCAAGGAGGATGCCGCCAGGCGCGTAGGCCAGTAATCCGGCTCGCCTGGGTTCAGGCGTGGCCCGGCGATCCGCGAGCTTGGCCGGCGGCCTCGACCAGCCGGATGCAGGTCCGGCGATTTACGGCGATCGTGCTCGCATGACCTCGTGCCGGCCGCCAGCGGACGCCGTCGGAGAAGTCCTGGGAGTCTAAGAACCGTCCAGGTGGTGATCGACCCGGATCTCCGGAGGGCCCTCGCCTGCAGACCGTTCGTCTCGGCGATCACGCCCTGGCCAGGCCGGCGTGATCGTATTGCCGGGAAGGCGATGGCGTCCAGTTCGAGTCTGTTCGAAGGTGAACAGGTGCCATCCCAGCGGGCGTCGCGGCGGCGCAGAGCACGGCCGAGCAGGGTCGAGGATGAACAGAGCAGCCAGTCGTGACCACCTGGTGGAGGGCCAGCCGAATTGTGCATCATGGCCGTCCGAGTTCGCCGGTCGATCGCGGCGCCCTTGCCGGTAGCGTAGCAGCAGCGTGAGGGGAACCACGGCGCGCGAGGCCCAGGGCCACGGGCGTGGGCGGATCGTCGCCGACCCCGGAAGGGTGAGAGGATGGCCTGGCCTCCCAGGCCGTCGGCCATCTGGGCGGATCGAAGGGTCGGCAGACCGGCGTGGCCGCAGGGACTGCCCTCGTCGCCGGATGCTGGCGAGGCCACCATCGGTTTGTTCTACGGCGTCCTGACTTCTGCGGGCATGCTGGACCGTCTTCTGTGGAAACTGACCGACACATGAACCGGGCGAGCCGGGTCCCCGATCGGAATCCGCCCGTTCCAAATCCCGGTGGCCGAACCAGGCGACCAGATAAGATGAAGCAAGCGCCCTTGACCACGGACTGCAGGCCCGGAATTCGAGGAAGACAGCGCGATAGATCGTGCATCTCGGCACCGATCTGTGATCGAGGCTTCCAGACAATCGAGGTGAGGAGACCCATGAGCAAAGACCGCCACGCTTGCGGAGGAATGTTGCGCTCAATTCCTGACGGCGTCAGCCGCGTCGCTGATCTCCGCAGTTCGTGGGGCGGAGGCTCGCGGCGAGGAGGCGCAGGCCAGGGCCGGCACCCGGGCCACCCACGTCGGCGGGACGGAGGGCGTCTCGAAGTTGGGTGCTCCGGGTCTGTACCCGGGTCGGGTGGTGGAGGTGAAGAACCCGGCGATGATCCGCGCCGGCAGGAGGGACGCCGGGGCGATCAAAACGACGCTGGCGCGGGGGCTCTGCGAGTTGACGGGCGCCCCCGCGGCGACCGACGCGTGGCGGAAGTTCTTCGAGCCGGGAGACGTGGTGGGGATCAAGGTGGTGCCCAACGGCCAGCCGTATGCCCACTCGTCGTACGAGCTGGTGCTGGAGGTCATCGAGGGCCTGAAGTCCGCCGGGGTCAAACCGAAGGACATCTTCGTCTACGACCGCTACCGCGGGGAGTTCATGGACGCGGGATACCACAAGATTCTGCCCAGCGACATCCGCTGGGGAGGGCTGACGCCGGAAGGCGGCGACCAGTTCCAGGTCGATTTCGAGTCGTTCAAGGGCGACGCGATCGCCGGTTACGACCCGGACGCGTTCGTGTGGATGGACCTGATGCCCTACGGCGACGACCCGAAGGACGATCGGAAGTACCGCTCCCACCTCGGCAAGCTCGTCTCCAGGGTCGTCAACAAGATCGTGGGGCTGCCCGTCCTGAAGGACCACGGCTCGGCCGGCGTGACCGGGGCGCTGAAGAACATGAGCCACGGCTCGGTCAACAACGTCGCCCGCTCCCACAGCAACCACTTCACCAACGTCTGCAACCAGTTCATCCCCCAGGTGGTGGCCCACCCGTCGATCCGCTCCAAGTTCGTGCTCCACATCATGGACGGCATCCGCGGCGTCTACCAGGGCGGCCCCTTCGCGTGGGAGAAGGGCAAGTGGACGTGGGAATACAACGCCCTCCTGCTGGCGACCGACCCGGTGGCCCTCGACCACGTGGAATGGGACATCGTGGATGAGAAGCGCGTCCGCGAGAAGCTCTTCCCGGTCGGCGCTTCCGGCAAGATCGCCATGGACCCGCTGAAGCGCGAGGGCTTCGATGTCCGCCAGCCCCAGCACATCCCCCTGGCCGGGGCCCTCGGCCTGGGCAACTTCGACAAGACCTCCCCCCGCGGCCGCAGGCATTCGCTGCAGCACCAGACCGTCCGGATCTGAGGGAGAGACGGGTTCACCCCCGGCCGCGGCGGAAGGTCGCCGATCCGCCGCGGCCCGGGCGGGCTCAGTTCTGGGGCACGAAGAAGATCCGCAGGCTGGTCATCAGCCACTTGTCGCCGGTGCGCATGCGCACCTGGTAGAACGGGATCTTGGGCGAGTCGGGCTTGAGCGTGTTGACGTCGAAGGTCCCGGCGATCACCAGGACGTCGGGAGCCAGGAACTTGGCGTATTCGACGTGGTTCCTGGACTTGATGGTCTCCGGCTTCTTGAAGATCTCACCGTAGGCCTTCTCGATCTCGGCCTTCCCCTTGTGCGTCTGGGTCTTCAGCCCCTCATCTCCGCGGGTCACCAGGACGATCTCGGCGTCCTCGGTGTAGAAGTCGGCCATCCCCTTGGCGCTGAGGGTGTCGAAAACGGCGGCGCCTTCCTCGGTGAGCTTGACGGCCAGCTTCGTGGCCTCATCCGAGGGCTTGTCGCCGGGGCCGTCGGCCCGGAGATTCAACGGGATGAGGCAGGCGAATGTCAGCAGGGCCACCGCCGGTCGGATCGGGATCATGTCGGCCTCCTGAAATGAGAGAGGATCTGGCTTCCTTCTGCCATTGGACAGCAACAGGAAGGCCCGGGCAAGCCGCTGGCAAGCCCGGGCCGATCAATCTGCACCCCGCCGGAGCGCCTCCGGATCACTTCCCTGCCGTCGGAGCCGTGCCCGATTCAGAGACCTGGTCGGGCCGCGATGCCACATGGCTCGGCTTGCCTTCGGGGCCTGCCGGCCGCAGTTCCTTGATCATCCTGAGCAGGCCGCTGTCGGTCGTGAGGATCAGCCGGGTCTCGCCCTTGAGAGCCTCCTTGTAGGCCTCCAGGGTGCGGATGAAGTTGTAGAAGTCGCCGGTCTCGCGGATCGCCTTTGCGTAGGAGTCGATGATCTCGGCGTCCGCCTTGCCCTTGAGGATGTTCGACTCCTGCTTGCCCTGGCCCTCGATCTTCTGGACCTCGGCCTGGGTCTTGTTGATGATCTCCTTCTTGCGCTGCTCTCCCTCGGAGGTGTTCTTGGTGGCGATCGCTTCCATGAGGGACACGGCGCGCTCGAAGGCCGCCTCTCGAACCTGGGGGACGAACTCGATGCGAGACAGGCCGATGTCGACCAGGTCGATGCCGCGGCCCTGCGTCTGGCCGGATTTGCTGCCACCCCGGGCCAGGGCGTCGCGCGCCTCCTGCTTGATCTGATCCATGATCTTGAGCCGCCCGAGCGTGACCGATTCGCGGGCCTCGGGGGGCACGACGAAGTCGGGGATGGCCTTCTCGATGTCTTTCGCGTCTGCCTTGCCGGGCTGGCCTCCGACCCCGGCCGCGGCGAGCATCTCCGGCGGCAGGCCCAGGGTGTAGGTCATCTTGCGGTTGGTGCTGCGTACGATCTCGGCCAGGTTGTGCGTCGTGATCGTGTCGCGGGCCGTGCTGCGGACGAACTCCTTGACCCGCGACTCGGCGTTGTCGACCGTGCGCAGGGTCTGCACGAACTGGACCGGGTCGGTGATCTTCCAGACGGCCCAGACGGTGGCCTCCACCTTCTTGCCGTCGGCGGTGGGGACGTCCACGAGCCGCTCGTTCTGCCGGGTGCCGTGCCAGACCTGGAGGGTCTTGGGCAGGCGGAGCACTTCCTGGATGAAGGGGAGCTTGAAGTAGAGCCCCGGCTCGGTGCGGCTGGCGACCGGCTGGCCGAACTGGAGCAGCACGGCGAGCTCCCGCTCGGTCACGGTGTAGCAGACGGTCCGGGCCAGCGGGACGCTGAGGATCAGCAGCAGCCCGATCAGGACGGCGAGCCATTGACGGCGGTTCATTTTCCGGCCTCTCCCTTCGCGTCCAGGTTGAGCAGGGGCAGGAACTGCTTCAGGTCCGAATCGATGATGGTCTTGTCCTTCACGCCGATCAGCAGGTCCTGCATGGCCTCGATGTAGAGCCGCTGGCGGGTGACCTCCGGGGCCCGCTGGTAGGCCTGGTACTTGGCCAGCAGGGCCTCGATCTCGCCCTGGGCCTCGGCCCGGCGGCGCGAGGCGTAGCCCTCGGCCTCGCGGATCAGCTTGTCGGCGGAGGCGCGGGCCGTCGGGAGCATGCGGTTCCGCTCGGCCTCGGCCTCGTTCTCCAGCTTCTGCTTCTCCTGGATCGAGGCGTTCACCTTGTCGAACGCCGGCTTCACCCGGTCGGGCGGGATGACCCGCTGCATCTGCAGCGCGGTGATCGTGATCCCGCACTCATACTGGTCCAGGATCCGCTGCGTGTCGGCCTTCGCCGAGTTCGCGATGTCGCCGCGCTTGGGGCCGATCACCTCGTCGAACGAGTAATCGCCGACCAGCCGGTTCATCACCGTGTGGGCCACGAAGGTGATCAGGTCGCTGGCGAACTCGTTCCTCGAGGACTTCGCGTCCTTCGGGAACCGGAAGAGATACTCCTTCGGCTCGCTGACCTGCCACTGAACCGTCCACTCGACCGACGCGGCGTTGAGGTCGCCGGTCAGCATCAGCGTGTCGTCGTCCTGGTGGCGCGGCGCGTCGGCGCTCCCCTCCGGCTGCGGGACCGCGCCCAGGGGGAGCCGGAGGCTGTGCTCCTCGACGCTCACCTTCAGGACCTGGTCGATCATCGGCAGCTTGAAGTGCAGCCCGGACGCGGCCGTGGCGTGATACTTGCCGAACCGCAGCACGACGGCCTGCTCGTGGGCTTCGACCGTGTACGACGTGTCGTACAGGAGGCTCACGAACAGCAGCGCGCCGACCAGCCAGGGGATCAGCGGGATCAGCCGCTGCCACGGCTCGCCCCCACGCGGCCGGCGGGGGACGCGGCGGGCATATTCCTCGAACGATTCCATGAGAGGGTTGTCCTCGGGGTTCCTGGTCGAGCGACGCCCCGGTCCCACGTGATCGGCAGTCGGTCAGGACCGCCGGGGCCGGTGCGGCTCAGGGGTGTTTTCGTCCCGCATTGTCAAAGATTGAGGAGCGGACGTCCACCGTGCGCGGGGATCGCCGCCCGAGCCGCCGACGCCGGCGGGCTGCGGACGGCATCTCGGGGCGTTAGAATCAGCTCCGATCGAAGGTCGGAAGTCGACGAAATCCCGCAATCTGTCATCCAGCGACGAGGCTCGTCCCACCGTGACCCCACTCCATGGTTCCCGACGGTTATTCCTGAAGAACGCGGCGGCCCTTGCGGGGACAGCTCCCATTTCGGGAGGCCTGCTCCGGGCGCAGGCGGAAGGGGCCGCGGGCCCGCTGCTTGCCTATGTCGGGACGTTCAGCTCCCCGCTCCGCGACGTGTTGCCGACCCAGGTGGACCTGCCGCCCGGTAACGGCCGCGGGATCCATCTCTTCCGGGTCGACCGCGCCACCGGGGCGATGACCCCGATCGGCGTCCAGGAAATGGGGACCAGCCCGAGCTGCCTGGCGCTCAACGCCGCCGGCACCCGCCTCTATTCCGGCAACGAGACCGATCGCGTCGGGCAGAGCAAGGAAGGGGCGATCACTGCCTTCACCATCAATCGGGCCGACGGGCGCCTGGAGCCGCTGAACTCGGTGCGGTCGGGCGGGGCGGGGCCGACCTACATCAGCTTCCATCCCTCGGGACGGTTCCTGCTGGTGGCCAACTACTTCGGCGGCTCGGCCGCGGTTTTGCCGGTCCTGGCCGACGGCCGCCTGGGCGAGCCCACCGACGTCAAGGTCGACGCCGGCAAGATCGGACCGACGCGGGCCGCGAATGCCCCCCCCGGCAGCTTCGCCATCAGCGGCCACGACCGGACGCACGCCCACATGATCCAGCCCGACCCCTCGGGCCGCTTCGTCCTCCACGTGGACCTGGCCCTGGACCAGATCCTCTCGTGGAAGTTCGACGCGGAGAAGGGCGTGTTGACGCCGAACGATCCGCCGTTCGTCGCCCTGCCGCCGGGGGACGGCCCGCGCCATTTCCACTTCCATCCCAACGGCCGCTGGCTCTACTCGCTCCAGGAGGAAGGCTCGACGCTCGTCCTGTTCGACTACGACGCCGCGACCGGGCGGCTGACCTCGCGGCAGACGATCTCCACGCTCCCGCCCGGGTACGCCGGCAGCAACTTCTGCTCGGGCGTCCTGGTCTCGGCCGACGGCCGCTTCGTCTACGCGGCGAACCGCCTCCACGACAGCATCGCCATCTTCTCGGTCAATCCGGACGGCACGGTCGCCTACGTCGGCGAGGAGTGGACCCGCGGTGACTATCCCCGCAGCTTCGCCTTCGACCCCACCGGCCAGTTCCTCTACTGCTGCAACCAGAGGGCCGACCACATCGCCGTCTTCCGCGTCGACCGTCCGTCGGGCCGGCTCGGGTTCACCGGCCACTACGTGCCCGTGGGGAACCCGTCGATGATCGTCTTCCTCGACCTGGCGCGGGGCGCATGAGCGCGTCCGCTCCGATGGTCCCCGGAACAGCCTCGAATGCGGCCGGCCGGCCCGACGCCTGAGCCGGCCGGGGGGTTCACGAGAGGAGCAGCTCGAGCTCCTCGCGGCCGAGGTCCCGGATGAGGCTGTTGTCCGCGGAGATGATGGCGTCGGCCAGGGCCCGTTTCTGCGCCTGGAGTTCGAGCACCTTCTCCTCGACCGTATCCCGCGCGATGAGCCGGTAGGCGAACACGGGGCGAGTCTGGCCGATCCGGTGGGCGCGGTCGATCGCCTGGCTCTCCACCGCGGGATTCCACCAGGGGTCGAGCAGGAAGATGTAGTCCGCCGCCGTCAGGTTCAGGCCGAGGCCGCCGGCCTTCAGGCTGATCAGGAACACTTTGCAATCCGGGTCGTCCTGGAACTGCTGCACCCGCGCCTGCCGGTCCCGCGTGCGGCCGTCGAGGTAGGCATAGGGGATCCCCTCCTCGTCCAGCCGCTGCTTGACGATCGCCAGCATGCTCGTGAACTGGGAGAACACCAGCGTCTTGTGCCCCTCGTCGAAGACCTCGCGTAGTTGCGGCAGGAGCACGTCCAGCTTGGCGCTCGACTCGCCCGACCGCTTGGCCTTGTCGATCAGCCCGGGATGGCAGGCCGCCTGCCGCAGGCGCAGAAGCGCCTCGAGGATCTGGATCTTCGACTTCCTGATCCCGTCGCGCGCGACGCGCCCGAGGAGCGAGCTCCGGTAGTGCTCGCGCAGCTCGTTGTAGAGCTTCCGCTGGGCGGGCTCCAGGTCGCAGTAGATCGTCTGTTCGGACTTCGCCGGGAGATCCTTCGCGACCTGCTCCTTGGTGCGCCGGAGGATGTACGGCCTGAGAGCCCTTGCCAGCAGCGTCCGGCTCTCCTCGCCGGCCTTGCGGAGGCCGAGGTCGGCCTTGCCCATCGCCTCGGCCTTGCCGAGCATGCCCGGATTGAGGAACTCGAACAGGCTCCACAACTCGCCGAGGTGGTTCTCGACCGGCGTGCCGCTGAGGGCCAGCCGGTACTCCGCGCGGATCAGCCGGGCCGCCTTCGCCGACTGACTGCTCGCGTTCTTGATCGCCTGGGCCTCGTCGAGGATGGCGTAATCGAATGGGTAGTCCTTGAGGTTGACGACATCTCTCCGAAGCGTGCCGTACGTGGTCAGGATGATGTCGATGTCGTCGAACTGCTCCCCGGGCTTACCCCGGCCGATCCCGGTATGGTCGAGGACGCGGAGCTTCGGCGTGAAGCGAGCGGCCTCCTGCTTCCAGTTGAAGACGAGGGACCGCGGTACCACGACCAGCGACGGAGGCGGGCGATGGCGCTTCCTGGTGGCCGCCCGCAACTCTCGGCGAGCCTCCAGCAGGGCGAGCACCTGGACGGTCTTGCCCAGGCCCATGTCGTCGGCCAGGCAGCCGCCGAAGCCGAACTCCCGGAGGAAGTGGAGCCAGCCGAGGCCGTCCCGCTGATAGCCGCGGAGCTCGCCCTGGAACCCGGCCGGCGGGTCCAGGGGCGTAACGCCCTGGAACTGGCGCAGCCGCTCGCGCGCCCGCTCGAACCGCTCGTCGAAGCGCGCCTCGGGCTGCTCGGCCAGCAGGACGTCGAGCAGGCCGACCTGCGTTCGCTTGAACCGGAGGTGATCCCCCTCCGGCGTGCCCACCCCGGCCAGGGTCACGTACTTCTTGAGCCACTGCTCCGGCAGCAGGCCGAAGCTGCCGTCGCCCAGCGGCACGAGATCCTCGCCGCGCCTCAGGGCCGCGAGCAGGGTGGGGAGCGGCACCTCCTGATCGCCGAAGGTCACACCGCCGTGCAGCTCGAACCAGTCGATCCCGGACGTCACCTCGATCCGGAAGTCGCCCGCGTCGCGGTAGAGCTTCCCCTGGGCCTCGACGCGCCAGCCCTCCTGGAGCAGGGCCCGCGCGGCCTTCGGCAGGTTGCGTGCAGCCAGCTCCAGCGTCTCGCCCTGGCCGTAGACGGTCCTGCGGTGGAAGCCGACTTCCTCGAGCCTCGCCGCAAACGACCGCTCGGCCGCCGGGTCGCGCAGGACCAGCCTTCGCTTGTCCGGCTCGAAGATGCCCCGGGCCGGGCCCCGCGCGGGCACGTCGTGGCCGTCGTACTCGAAGGAAAGCTCGCCGCTGAGCCAGTTCTGATCCCGGTCGGAGTGCCAGCGCCGGTCGTCGCGGCGCTTGATCTTCAGGTAAGGCCGCGGCGCGGTCGCGACCTCCTCGTACCGAAGGTCCTCCGGCAGGTCGAGCCGGGGCAGTTCCGGCAGCCGGAGCAATTCCGCGAGGAAGTCCTCTTTCTGCTTTGCCGGGACGCGCACTTCGCGCTGCTGTCGCAGCAGCGAGATCCACGGGAAGGCGTTGAAGTCGACGAGCGGCGCGACCCGATCCTCCCAGAAGACGAGCCCGCCGCTCAGCAACAGCAGGGGAGC
Organism: Isosphaeraceae bacterium; assembly: GCA_046349995.1. Classification (GTDB taxonomy): domain Bacteria; phylum Planctomycetota; class Planctomycetia; order Isosphaerales; family Isosphaeraceae; genus Aquisphaera. Next base: position 227,476 of record JAXMBE010000009.1, read on the forward strand.
CTCCAGCGCCAGTCGCTCCTCGGCGCGACGCAGCTCGCCGGCGATCACGTACGTCTTGCCGGCGTCGTCCGGCGTCGCCTTCAACCAGAACTCCCAGGGGCCGGCGTCGTCCCAGCGGAGCGGCCGCATCGGGCCGTCCGCCTCCGGTTCCCGCAGCAGGCACCGGCCCGTGGCGCAGAGCATCGGCAGCAGGGCCTCGCCGAGCGATTGCGAGAGGCGGAAGCGAGCCGGGGAGCTGTCGTAGTAGCCGCTGCCGTAGTAGTAGGAATTGCTCGCCTGCTCGCGCCCGCCGGCCAGGATGGACATCGCCTGGCGATCGGCGGGCTCCGGTAGCTGCGCGATCTCACTCGTGGTGAAGCGCCGGCTCTTGGGTTTGCTCCAGTCGCCGTCCCTCTTGCGATTGCGCGTCGCCACATCGAGCACGAGACCATTTCCCGCCAGGGAGGCCGTGATGTCCACGACATAGACGATCTCGTGTCCAGGGGGGAGGGCCGCGGAGCGGGTCGCCGACGTCTGCTCCGCCGTCGGGCGCAGGCGCGATAAGGTCTCCTTCCACGTCCGGGTCGTGCTCCGAGGTCGAGGGGACCTGGGCTCTGAACTCGAAATCTCGCTCCGCGGGCGGGACGTCTGGAAACCTCGGGGAACCTCGTACCAATCCTCGTCATCCAGGGAGTCGTCATCGAGCTGGCCGACCAGCGTCAGATGCCGCGCCGTCGGCCCGCCGTCTCCCTGGAGGTAACCCTTGGCTTCCGCGGCGAGGAGGGTAGCCCAGATGTGCTTGCAGGGCTCGAAGTAGTCCTCACAGTACGGGCACGTACACCATGCCTCGATCTCGTCATCCTCTCGCGAGAGCTTCACGTCGTACGACCGGCTTCCGCGGACGGTCGCGTCCACGTGCCATGCATCGCCCGCGGTGAGCGTCACCCTCCGCGAGGCGAAGTAATCGCGGCCGCGCTCGCGTGTCCGCTTCGAAACGAGAGATGTCAAGTTCGCTGACAGCACCGTGCGGTTCTCTTGGCAGGATGATGGCTCCTCGCCGGATTGCCATTGTAAGGACGGCGTGCAGCGCTGTACCACCCCGACCGGAGGGACGTGCAGCTACGGCTCGATTGCCGATCCGGCCGACTTCCAGGGAACGGCGTGACGCTCGCTCAGCGAAGAGGTTCCCTCGAAGACAACGCGGTTGCGCGATGCGATGGTTCATCACGGTGGGATTGCTTGCGTGAATCATCCCTCGGAAGGCCGCCCGTCCGCCGCGCGTGCCGCCCACGAGCGGAAGACAGGCGAGCCGATGAATGGCCTGACTGACCGCGGTCAAGAGACGCGGTCGAACCCGGCCGGCTGGCCCACGCCCGAGCCGGCTGGGTGATCGAGGTCGCCTTACGACAGTTTCAGTCGCTCCCGGGCCTCGGCGACGCCCGGGGCGGGGCGGCCGAACTCGCTGGCGGTGACGCGGGCGAGCGCCACGAGCTGCCGCCAGCGGAAGGCCGGACGCGTCGAGGCGAACTCCTCGCTGACGGTGCGGTAGTACTTCTCGGCGTGCAGGGCGCCGTCCTCGGAGATGGCGTAGCCGAGTAGAAGATCGAAGACCGGCCGCGACGAGTGGCCGAGCGTGCCGATCCGGTGCGCGACGGCACAGGCCCTGGCCTGATCTCCGGCGCGGATGGCGGCGTCGAGCGAGGAGAGGAGCTTCTGCGGATCGGACTCCTTGATCGGATCGAGGTCGGCGCCCAGCGGGCGGGGCGACCAATGGAGGAAGTCGCCGCCGCGATTCACGCGGTCGTAGGCGACCTGGTAGCCTCCCAGGATCAGGCAGGCGAAGGTGTTCCTCGCGTTCGAGGCCCGGGCCATGTTCCGCCAGGCGTTGGCCGAGTCGCAGGCGTGGACGCCGATCGAGTCGCCGTGCACGCTCCCCGCCGGCTTGCCGGGCTGCACCTGGTTCCCGGTCCGCCCCGCGTCGCGGAGGACGAGCTGGTTGGCGGCCAGGGTGATCGCCTCGCCGACGGCGTCGGGCGAGAACCCGTCGGCGAGCCGCACGGCCACGGCGTCGGCCGCGTGCTCGGGCGTCCCCTCAAAGATCGTCTTGCAGAGCCGCATCGACCCAGCCGTCCTCGGCGGGTTTCGTACCCGGGGGCCGGCCCGCCAGATGATGCTGGTCGAACATCATGGGCAGCAGCTCTCGGGGCTTGTCGTTTTCCGGCGTGTGCTTCCAGTCGCGTTCGCTCTTGACGCAGTATCGGACCGACTGGCGGAGGAACGTGTGGGCCTGCTCCTGCCCGATCAACGCCATCAGGTCCCATGCCCGATAGGGGAGCACGGTGCGGTGGACCTCGGTGTTGTCCTGGACGGCGAAGAGCAGCTCGTTGAAGGCCTCCTCGGGCCCGTGAGCGGCGATCGCGGCGAAGGTCCGCTCCGCGGCGTCCATGTTCTTGCCGCGGACGGCGTCCCTGAGGGCCTCGCCACCGCACTGGCCTGCCGAGAGTTCCGCGGGGGCGACCGGGTGCAACACCTCGTGGTGATGGGCGCCGCTCTCGTGGATCCGGTTCGTGTTGCGGTACATGACCTTGATGACCGGCAGGGGCCGCTTCTCCCTGGGCAGCTCGCGGGCCATGTGGAACGCGGGGGCGAAGGCCATCATCGTGTGGAACCCGACGTAGTCCTCGCCGCCGAACGCGCGGGCGTTGGCCAGCGCGGCCGCCGCGACCAGCCGCCGGAGCTCCGTGCCCTTCTCGAGCTGCTCGACGAGCGCGCCCACAATTCTGGCGGGCGCGGTCTCCTCCATGAGCGCGACCAGCGGTTCGAGAGGCCCGAAGGTCAGCCGCTCCGGCTCGTGCCCCGCCGAGACCGTGGCCAGCCCCATCTCCGCCGCGGCGGATGACCCGACCGTGGCGATCAGCATCCCTCGCCCCACCTCCGCCAGGAACTCCCGCCGACTGCTCTGATGGCTCATCGTCGTCCCCTCCCTCGAATGGGCAGAACGCCCGCACGACCTGATCCGGAAGACGCACGCTGGAAAGGATGTCGCCCGTCATTGTTGTGGGGCGAACGTCCGGAGCACAAGCCGGCTGCATTCCTGAAAGAAGGAACCTCCCCTACTCCGGCAGCGGCTCGCCGCGGGTCTCCGGGGCGAAGGGCAGGGCGACGAGGCCCAGGAAGAAGACGGCGCACATGGTGATGCCGGCGTAACGCATCGGCTCGTTGTAGCCGGCGAAGACGCGGCTGGTGAGCAGGCCGAGGACGGACGAGCCGGCGGCGGCGACCAGCCGGCCGACGTTGTAGCAGAAGGACGTCCCGGTGCTCCGCAGGCGGGTGGGGAACAGCTCGGGGAAGTAGATCGCGTAGCCGCCGAAGAGGGAGAGCTGGCAGAAACCCATGATCGGGATCAGCACGAAGATCTGCCAGAAATCGTCGAGCAGCCAGAATGTCGTGGCCGTCGCGAGCGCGGCCAGGAGGAACGCGATCGCGAACGAGGGCCGCCGTCCGATCTTCGAAGTCACATAGGTGAACGCACTGATGCCGAAGAATGCCCCGGCATTCTGCACCAGCGAGGTGATCCCGGTCCAGAAGGTCAACTTGCCGGCGATCTGCTGCGCGGTCAGGCCCTGGGCCTCGAAGTGCTTGCGGAAGACCGTCCGGATCAGGTCGAAGCTGAAGAAGCCGATGCCCCAGAGGCCCACCACGCCCGCGAACGCCAGGACCATGCCGACGATCGTGTTCCACCGCCACCGAGGGTCGCCGAAGAGCTCGGAGATCGAGCCCAGCTTGTGGGCGTGCACGGGGTCGGATGCCAGCTCCTGCTCCTCCTCCTTCGCGGCGGCCTTCCAGCGCTCCGGCTCCTTGAGCCTCAGGAAGATCGGGATCGCCAGCAAGGCCGGAGCCAGGCCGATCAGGAACATGACCCGCCAGGCGCTGCCGATCGCGCCGGACTCCTCGAGCTTGCCCAGTGCGATCCCGCAGAGCGCCGCCAGCATGTTGCCCACCGCGGAGAGCGCCTGGAGCATCCCCAGGGCGAACGGCCGCGAGCGGTCCGGCATGACTTCGGCCACGAGGGCCACGCCCACGGCGAACTGGCCGCCGACTCCCAGCCCGGTGAGGAATCGGAAGAACGAGAACCAGCCTACGGTTGGCGAGACCGCGCTCAAGCCCGTGAAGGCCGAGTACAGGAGCACGGTCATCATCATCGTCTTCGCCCGCCCGATCTTGTCGCCGAGGATGCCGAAGAAGATGCCGCCGAGGGCCCAGCCGATCATGAAGATCGTGGTGGAGTAGCCGCTGTACTCGCTCACCTTGCCCGCCGTCGCCGGGTCACCGGGGACGGCGCCTAGCCGGCTCGTGATGGCCGGATTGCGGGCCAGGGTGAAGAGC
>JAXMBE010000010.1:0-199203 GCA_046349995.1 Isosphaeraceae bacterium
TTGGTCCGCCGGACTGATCTTGTCCGCGAATGGAAACGGCGCGGTGTATGGAACATTGATCCCGGCGACCGCAAGTCGCTGCACGCCGCCATCCCACGCCGCGAACCAGCCGGCACTGCCGACGTACCGGGGACTCCGCCCGAATTCGCCCAGCAGGAGGGTGTTCGAGGTCCCGTCCCGGATCTCGGCGAGCTTCACGGCGTGGAATTCGACCATGGCGCCGTTATCGCTCGCCGTGGATGGCCCCGCGCTCCCCCATATATTTGCCGCCACGATCCTTGTGCCAGAGCTGGCCACATAATTGGCGTCGGGGACGAGCACCCCGGTCCGGCCGGCGCCGTAGACGGAAGCCGCCGCGTCACCCATGCGGTCGGTCGGGCATGCGAAGACGCTGACCCGGGTCGCCGCAACGGTCGAATTCACGGGGATGGCGGCGACGTCTCCTTGCCCGGACGGGGAGTAGATATAGGAGAAATTGATCGCGTTGTAGAGCGGGCCCTGCTCAACCTGGTTGAGCATCAACGCCCGGAACGTGTAGAGGGCACCGTAGCCGCAGCTGATGCACGTCGGGTCCCCCAGGAATCGCACCGAATTCACCGGGAAGCTCCCGAGCTGGTCGTGATACGAATGCAGCGCGAGCGCCATCTGTTTCAGGTGATTGATGCATTGGGTCCTCCTTGCCGACTCGCGGGCCGCCTGGACGGCGGGCAGCAGGAGCGCGATCAGGATACCGATGACGGTGAGGACGACGAGCAGCTCGATCAGCGTGAATCCGGCCCGTCGCGTCGGCTCGGCATTCTCTTCGTCGGCCCCCTCTAGGGTCGTCGAACCGAATCCTGGAATGATATCTCCCGCGTCGATCCGGCGTCGTGCACGGTGGGGTTGGTTCGTGCAGGTCATCGCAGCGTCCTCCCTCGAGTGGTTCTCGACACATTCTTGTCAGCCGCAACAGCATCATTCGAGTTTCAAATATGTTCACTCTATGATTTAATTGGTGCCCCTCAAGAGTGCTCGGGGAGGCCGAATTGAACACTCGAGGAGTGGCCCCGGGTCGCGGGCCTGGCCCCTATTCGGGCCAGGCCATCGGTCCGCTCCGCCCCGAAAGCCCGGCCTGGCGAGCCGGACGGCTACTTCACTTGCTCGCCCGCCACCTGGTCGATCAACTCGGCCAGGGGGGACCAGAACCAGTCCTGGCCCGCCTCGCCCAAGAGCCAGTCGACATCGTAGTCGTCGAATACGGTGGAGGCGGTGAGCTCCACGGAGCCATTCAGGCCGCCGTTCAGTTCGCCACGCAAATGAGCGATCCGCGTGGCGTAATCGACGTCGGTCCGTCGCCACTCGGCGCGGACCCCCGCCAGGTTGGCGGGCGCGCCATCGTAGGAGGTCGTCCCGTTCAAGAGGAGGTCGTCGTCCTCGCCGCCGTCCAGGAGATCCGCCCCGAGGCCTCCGACCAGGATGTCGCGCCCACGCAATCCGAGGATCAGGTCGTCCCCCGGCCCGCCGATGAGGACGTTGTCGTCGTCGTCTCCGATCAGGAGATCCGCCCCCGATCCCCCCGTGATGTCCCGGAAATTCGTCACCCGTCCCACGCCGGTGGCGGCTCCCTTCGCGAGGTTCACGTTGACGGAGACTGTGCACGGCGAGTAATCAAGGGCGTTGAGGCCGGCCCCGCCGTCGATGGTGCCGGTGACGGCCTTGCCGTCGCCGAACTGGAACGTGTCGTCGCTGACACCGCCAACGAGGTTCTCGAAGTTCGAGAAGGCTGCCGTCCCGGCGAGACCGGCATTCATGCCGGTGATCTGCCAGGCCGTCGTCGCGTCGGGTCCGAACAGCGTGTCTGTGGCCGACCCGCCCACGAAAGCCTCGACGTTCAGGAACATCCGCACCCCCGTCGCGGTTGCAGCCCGCAGGTCCACCACCACCGGGGCACCATAAGAGACGTAGCTAATGGAGTCGACTCCGTCGCCGCCGTTGACCCCGCCGGAGAGGACGCCGCCGGACTCGAGTGCGAATGTGTCGGCGAACGCGCCTCCGGTCAGGTTCTCGATGTCGGAGAACCCGGAACCGTTGTAGCTCCCGGCGTTGAAACCGGTCAGTGTCCATGCGTTCGTGACATTACTGACAGCAGCCCGGCCAACGAGACGGTGGCTACAACTGAAGTGGGACGGGTATCTCGGCGTGCCTGATGAAGGAGGCGAGCAGGTCAGGCCGCTCCCGCAGAGACGACAACTCGTGCCACAGTCGGGACCGTAGCTCCGCCGTGCCCTCGGGGGCGTAGTTCGGCATGCGGTGGTACTTCGCCCAGCCCCAGACCCCCTCGTCGGGGTTCGCCTCCGGAGCGTAGCCGGGGAAGTCCTCGGTCACGATCTCCGGGTGCCGGGCCAGGTACCGTTTCACCACGCTCGAGCGCTCGTGGATCTTGCTCTGGTCCCAGAGGACTGTCATCGGCCCCCGAAGCTCGCCCCGCAGCTGTGCCAGGAACGCCGTCGTGTCCCTGCCGTGGGCGTTGGTGTTGTCCGGCAGCAGTCGGAAGTACAGGTTGGGCTTCCGCCGCACCGGGCTGACGGTCACGGCGCTGATGGCCGAGATCCGCCCCTTGCGGTGCCACGCCTCGACGATGGGCGTCTTGCCCCTCGGGGCGTAGGTGCGGCGCACCACCGGCGCGAGCTGGAAGCCCGACTCGTCGAGGAAGACCAGGTGCGCCCTGCGGGCCCCGGCCTCCTCGATGATCCGGGGCAGTTCCTCGGCCCTTCAGTGGGCGATCCTCGCCTCGTTGCGCTGGCGGGCCTTCTTCTGCGGCCTCTGGCTGCTCCAGTTCAGCCGCCGCCGGATCAGCTTGCGGGCGTGCTCGACGTGGTAGGTGACGCCGAAGCGACGGTGGATGACCTCGGCGACCCGGTGGGCGCTCCAGAGGTCGTTGGGCCAGCCGTGGGCCCTGGCCCCCTTCAGGAGCAGGCCCTCCAACTCCCCGATCTGCTCGTCGGAGAGCCGGGGAGTCGGGCCGGGATGCGGCCTGGCGGCCAGCGCCTCGGGGGCCTCCCGGTCGGCCTTGAGCCAGGTATAGACCGAGGAGCGACCGCAGCCCAGGAAGTAGGCGACCTTGGCGGGCGGCTCGCCCCGCTTGACCAACTCCACGGCCCTGCGACGACGGCGTTCGAGTTCTTCGGCGGTTCCGATGGGTCTCATGCCTATACTACGAACGTCGCCGCCCGACCGTTCAGTTCGCTGTGCTGGTGTCAGTAAGACGCCGGGAACCCAGACGAAATGTCCAACCTTGAGACCTGACATCAGGCCACCTCTGCCGGGGAGCCGTCCATTGGGCCTGGGCGCCTGCCACGCTCGGCTGATCAACCGGCCGGAGACACAGACAGGAGACACCGGCCATATGGAACAATCGATCGTACAAGGCTTTTCGTCGCGTCGCCAGAGACGAACCCTCCATAAATCACGGCGCGTGATCATACGAGTCGGCGTTCTTTACACCCCAAACGCCTACCGCCAGATCCCTGGCTCCGGCAACAAACCCTTGCCCTCCCTACAAGCGGTGGGACCTCACGATTGACTCACGGGCCAAGTCCTAGCCTGACTCCGGGCAGTCGACGTCGGTGACCCCGAGACTTTGCCGGAAACTCTTCAGGCCGTGCTGTCGTAGCCGACACGACGCTCAAGGCCAAGGCAACCAAGGCCAAGGCGACCGGGAACAAGAGGAACAGGCAACGTCTGGCCCGCATGCGGCCCTCGATTCGGGCGGTGCCCGGAGATCCATGTCGGTTCACTCGGACGCGAGCTCAGCTCACGATGCTAAGCTGAGCCGCGGCAAGGCCACCGAGGAGGAGGGTTTTCAAGGCATAGCGTCACCTCGGCGATGCCTTGAGGAGCTAGCAGCAAAGCGGGTGTTTCGTGCGGGGCACACCCGGCTCGCGAAGCCCCAACCTTCGAGCGAGACCTCCTCGTAAAACAGCCGGTGGGCCCGCCCGCACATCGTGTGCGACCAGACCCACCGGCGACATCGCCTCGGCGACGGCCCGGCTATCCCTCGACGAGTCGCTCCCCAGCGTTGCTCGTCTCCGTTTCACCGGGCTCGACGACGCTAGACCGAGGGCTCCCGGCCGGTCAACGGTAACGTGAAGCTATGAATCAATATGGCCTGTGATAAATGGTCGGTGATGACTGAACCGAATGGTGACCCCGGCCGGTCAGCCGTGACCCGCCGGGGCGTAAACCTCCTCATCGACCATCCTCATTCGACACGCCCGGTCATCACGTGGACGTTCCGGTGGCCGGCGGTGCCCCGGTAGGCAAACCGCCGGGCGTACTCGACCCCTGCCACGCGCTTCATCGGCTCGAGCGTGTCTGCCGGGTCGGAGGCCTCGATGCCGACCACCGAGTTCTTGACGAGATACACCTCCTTGCAGCCCGACTCGAGGAGGGCGAAGACCGCGAGCGGCGTGAGCATCTCGTGCGTGAGCATGATGCTGCCTACGTGCGGGTCTCCGGGCCTCCCCCGGTTCCATCCCTCCGCCGGACCGAGGTCCTTGAGCCCCAGGCACCGCTCGATGATCTTCTTTCCCTGCGCCGTCATGTCGCAGAGCAGCCGGTAGCCGAGCCCGCAGGCCTCGCCCGTGAGGAGCTCGATGCCGTAGCGTTCGAGGTCACGCCAGGAATTGACCGTCTTCATCCGGTGCCCTCCCCCGCCTCGTGGCTTCCGCCCTGGGCCTGCTCGCAGATCCAGGTGTGGGCGAGGTCGGCGACCTTGGCCAGGACGAGCAGGTCGTCTCGGCCGAAGGTCGTCGTCGTCTGCCACCTCCCCTCCCGGTCCTTGTAGACCCGGCCAACGGTCGCGTTGTAGAACACGCCCTGGGCGCCCTCGTTGGCCCAGAGGGCGGCCTTGATGGCACCGAGCCGCACCTCGTGGACCGGGCGGTTCCGCTCGTCCGGGTACGACGGCTCAGCCCTCTCCGCCGGGGCCTCGCCCCTCGTCTGGCCGGACCGGGCCGCCTTCGAGTTCGATTGAGACATGCTTCAGCCCTTTCGTGAAAGAGGTCGTATCGACGAGCCTTGACGCATGACGTCCCCCTTGCCCGCTAGGCGGCGACGAGCCCGAGGAGCTTCGCGGCCTTCTGGTCGGCGTCCGTCCTGTCGCCCACGAACTCGCACTCCCCGGCGAGCCGGGTGAGGGCGTCTACGAGCGAGAAGATCGTGAAGCGGCCCTTCTGCTCGGCGAGCTCCAGGGCCCTCGCGGCAAGCGTCCGCCCGATGCCGACCTTGAAGAGTGCTTTCATGGCTTCCTCGGCATCCGAGCCGAGGGTCTCGGTCATGGCCCGCTTGACGACCCGGGCAAACCCGTCTCGCCTCGCGTCCCGCCGCTCGACGAGCTCCTCGACGATGCGGCGGATGTCGCCCAGGGCCTCGCCCACCTTGCCGGTGTGCTTGCGCGTGAACTCGGTGACTTCCGCGGCGTCCCAGACGATGTGATTGGCGCAGACCGCCTGGAACCAGAAGGTCTGGATCCCGACCGATCGTTTGCCCACTTCGCTGTTCCAGACGAAGAAGCCGGGGGCGAAGGCCTCGCCCTCGATCTCCGCCCAGCCGGTCGGGTCGATGAGGAAGCAGAACAGGTCCTGCTCCCCGCAGTAGAGCCCCGTCCCGCCGGGGTTCGCTCGTCCCGCCTTCTGGGGCGGCCGGAAGTCGACGGCGAACTCGCGGAGCATCATCACGAGGTCCGCGTTGTAGAGCCGCGTGTAGGTCGTGCCGTGAATCGAGCGGACGAGGCCGTCCTCGCTGTAGAGCTGGAGCGGCTTCTCCCCCCGGGGCAGGGTCTCGAGGAGCACCTGCCTGGCGGTCTCGGGCGAGAGCCGGTTGACCGTGTCCTTGGCGACCCCGGCCAGGCCGCAGAGCTGCGAGAACGACCAGTCGTTCAGGCGATAGGGCGGCCCGCCCTCGCCCAGGTCGAGCTTGAGCCCGCCGTTGGCGAACGGCACGAGCCGGGACGGCGGCCGCCAGTGGTCTCGGGACTGCTCCCTGACCCCCCGAGAGAACTCGTAGAGGGCCTCGAGGCTCGGGAACATCTCGTCCGGGCCCCTGCGAAAGAGCTCCTGATGCGCACGCGTCAGATTTTGCTTCTGTGCCATGGACCTTCTCCCAAGTCGGCAAGTCATGAGACATTCGGAACCGAGCAGGCAGCTGCCCACAGCGAGCAGCTCCGGAGTCGGCTCCGACGCCTCGAGTCGCCGGGCGGGGAAAGCCCGCGGCAAAACCTCCGCTCATCACCGACCCTGGCACGGGGACCGAGGGGTCCCCGGAGCAAGGCCGTTCTTCGCCTCTACCCGCTGCCGGCCATGGGCCGGCTTTGTGTTTCAACGCCAGGCCTGGTAGCCCGGGCTACATGGGCCCCTCGGCCCCGGGAGACACGCCACACACACCGGCCCGATTGTCCTCGGCCAGGCTGTCCTCGGCCCCGCCGCCGGGCCGGGCGAAGACCTCGACCACCCGGCGCTTGAACCGGATGGCCGACTCCGGCACGGGCCGGAGCCCACCGGCCCGCTTCCGCACGGCGTTGACGTTTTCGAGCAGCCGGAAGAGCTGGTACCGCACCGGCCGATACGGCTCGAAAGGGAGTTCCCTGAATTCCTTCTCGAGCTCGGAGGCCCGGCGCCGCGCCGCCACGTCGAGGAAGTAGGCCCGGAGCTCCTTCAGGCGTTTGCGCTCGATTCGCACCCAGACCCGGCCCCCGCGGTAGCCGAGCTCATACCCGCCGGCCCGGATGGGCACGTCCCGGGCGTCGTGAATCTCGGCCTCCTCCTCGAAGAAGCGATGGCCGCCCCGCGGGCCCGTGGCGAGGATGAGGAACCGCCGCTCGTGGCGGATGTACTGGACGTTTGCGAGGCCCGAACGCTTCCTGCGGTGACGGGTCCACTTGTCGAGGTCGGCCCGGTACTTCTCGACGATCTTCCGGTCGATGTCCTCCGGGCGCTTGCCCTCCCGCACGTAGCCCGAGACGTAGTACCGGTAATGATGCCTCAGGTAATGGATCGCCACGTGCTGGACGAAGCCCTCGAGCGACACAGCCACGCAGGGGTAGTGAACTCTGCCCATATCCCTCCTCTGCCCCACCGCCAGGTTGGGGGGTTTGTTTGACGGCACAAACCTCCCGAAAGGCCGGACTCGAACCCTTGAAGAGACAATCCTTCGCGCGACAAACCGTCCGCCCGCAGCGGCCCATCGGGCACACCTCGGGCGTCTGCGTCACGAAGCCATCAGTGGGGAGGAGGTCGCCTCACGGGCGGCCCTCTCCTCACCGCGTCAAGCCTTGCCACGGGCACCGAAGGGCGAGGCCTCTTTCGAAGCCTCGCACCCTTCCGGGGCACGCCCTGAGAGAGTGGAAACTACGCCTCGCTGCTTTCGTCGCTGCCGTGATGCGCCGGGGCTACCACCCCCCGACACGCAGACGAACCCCGACGGCCAGCCGGGATGGGGACGGCGTCGTCCCCACGGCGGTCCTTCGACCGCCCGTTCGCCCGGCCTCGCGAAGAGGCCGGCTCCTACTTGCAGCACGCTCCCGGACAAGGGCATTTGAATCCCTGCCTTGCCATGGCAGGCCCGGCACTCCGACCGACCGCCCCTGTCCTTCCCAGATTAGTGACGTCCTCTGCACGAGCGGTCACGTCGCTAGCGGGCATTACCCCGCGGGCCTCTCGACGTATGTGCGCCCATCGGGCGCCATACTTTCCGCGGGGGAAGCCCCCGCGATTTCACCGGGTAGAAGAGGCAAGGCCCCGGTTACCGGCCGTCGAGAAGTTCTTCGCAGTTCGGCACCGTCTCCGCTCGCGCTCACTGACAAGCCCTTGCGGGCCTTTCGCGGTTGAGCTCTTCACCCACGCGGCTTTTCGTCGGCCGCGTGCCGAGGTGCGGCAAGCACCCCGGGCCGCCGGTCGCCCGGTCGGCAGCTCCCCGCGTCAGCCAGGTTGGACGAACCCGATGGGCCCAGCCCCCCTGGACGGGATTTGAGGCCATGGCCTCGCACCCGCTTCGGACCGTCACGGCCTCCGCCCGAGGACGGAGGTTTTTCTCTGTCGCCCCAATTCATGAGCATCTTCCCGATGCCTCATCGGGTGGAAGGTCAGGGTTTGGTCCCGGAAGACTCCGGGGGGTTAGCCTGACGAGCCCCCGTCGAGCCGGACGAGCGAGTCTCCCCGCATCCGGCTCTAAGCGTCGCGACCCGGACTTCATGTCCCCCTTTCGGCGGGTGGTAGCGAGGGAGGAATCCGTCCCGTCACCTCTCCGCCTCCCCGGGTGGTCGCGTCCACTCTCGTCGCGTCATGACACGTCTTCGTGCTGTGACGACAGAGACGTCCTACAACAAACTTGAACTTCACGCATCATGCAAATGCTGAGACCGGTAGACTGTAAATCTCAGGATATGACGAATATCATAATCCCTTTCACGTGCTCCGGCCTTTCGTCGCCGCGACCGCGGCGCCCTGCCCCTTCCCAAGTACAGGTTGCGTTAGCTCCGCTTGTTCCGTGAATCAGGCACGTTAGCTCCCGAGGTGAGGTTCGCAGAAATTCCTCGCGCCGCGTGACAGACGGCAAACCTGCGCCACCGCTGCGGACCTCACGCGGCGGGGAGCCGTGGCCTGGCCACGACGAACGCGGCATCCTTGATCCCCCGCCGCCTCAGGTCGTCCGTCGCGTGCTCGATCATACGACTCGGCTTCCGGTGTTGACGCGGAGGCTTTCTTGCGACGCGGTCACACCTGATGAATCAGGTTGTCCTCCCGGAGGACTCCCCTGCCCCGGTACGTGGACCATCGCGAGATGCCCCTTCGAAGGATCGCTCGGCTGCGGTTCGGGGCTTGGGGCCGGCCGTTCCAGGCGCCGGTCGAGATTCGCTCGTTCTTCGACCTCGGTCCTCGAGAAGAGCAGCCCCATGGATACGCCGAGCATCGCCACAGCCGGCGTGAGCCTGCCGGGGTCGATCTGGCTATAGGCGAGGAAGACGCTCGTCGCGAGCACGATGGACGCCCCTAGCAGGCGCACCGTCATGGATGAGCTGATGACTTCCTTCCCCCGTAGAGCGCTCACCGCAAGGATGACGATTGCGAAAAACATGAGAACGTGCTGCTGCACGAGGGCCTCGGACGATGGCGGCGCGTCATATTTCGGGCCCGTCGATGTCCAGTAGAAGTCGCCCCGAGGCACATTCCCGGCGGACTCGCCTGCGGAGGCCTCGGAACCCACGAGGAAAAACAAGGCGAAGATGACCCCTACAAGCCCCGTCAAACCCGGCAGGTGAAGAGTCGGCATGGGACTGCCCTTCTGGAATGACTGCCCTGGATTCGACGCACGGGCACCTCCCGTGTCTTCCTGAGCGGCGCAAGAGGAGCCCGCGTGCGGCATCGCGCGTCCCTTGCCGACCCAGGGGTGCGTCGGTCTCGCGCCTCCCCTCGACCAGGCTGGCTGACGGCCGGGGCTTCGCTCGCCGGGAAGCGGCCTCTGAAGCCCAAGGGCCGTCCCGTCCACCGCTCTCGAATCCAGTCTGCCAGTAGCAACGCCCCGGCGACCGATTCCCCCTCACGGATTATCGAGCCTGCCGATCCTCGGGGACTTCTGCCCCGAGGCAGTCGCGATCCGATTGCATGGAGGTGGGTCCTGCCAGGCATAGAGGCTGCGCCCCTGACCACATCGAGCATTTGCACGGTGCAAACGTCCTCTGCATCGACGATCGCCGGGTCCTAAACGAATGCGGGGCAGGGTCGAGGTCTCCCCCCTACCCTGCCCCTTCGTGCTCGACGTCGTAAACGAGCCGTCTTCTCGCTCAGGCCGCACTCTTCTCGCGAAGCTGACCCAGGAGCTGCTCCAGCGCCTGAGTCATCTCGGCCCCCGTTAAACGCCTCGGGCAGGACAGCACGAGCTTGATACCGCCAGCGAGCCGATAGGTCTCGTGTGTGCCCTTCTTCTTCGACACGGGCTTGCCCTTTGTCTTCCGGACGACCTTCGCCGCGTCGTCGGCCGTGAGCCGCTCGGCGACGACCTTCTCGGCCATCGCCTTCCGCTCCGAGTCCTCCTTGAGCTTGGCGATTTCAAAGCCGGTCTTTGCCGGGATCTCGCCCGTCGCGACCTGGCCCTGGATAGGCTCAGGGAGCTTCAAAAGGGATAGAGCCCGGGTCACGGTGCTCGGTGCAACCTTGAGCAGCCCCGCCAAGTCCTTGGCGTGGCAGCCCACGAGCTCCATGTACCGCTTGAACGAGTGGGCCTCCTCGATGGGATTCAGGTCCTCCCGGAGCAGGTTCTCGACGAGCTGTTCCTCCAGAACCTCCGCCTCGGTGAGCTCGTCCTCGACGAAGATGCACGGCACCGACGTGAGCCCGGCCAGGGTCGCCGCCCGATAGCGGCGCTCGCCCACCAGGATGACATGCTTACCGAGTTCCGGGTTCCAGCGCACCCGGAGCGGCTGAAGCAGCCCCCGGGCTTTGATGCTCTCACACAGCCGTTCGATGGCCCCCGGCTCGAACTCCTTACGAGGCTGGGTCGGGTCCGGGATAATGTTCGCGAGCAGCATCTCGCCGGCGGAACGGTCGCGCGAGTAGCCGTCCTTCGGCGAGGCCTTGGCGACGTGAAGCTGGGGCCGGGCGGCGAATGCCGGGGCCGCAGCCTGGCGAACGCCGATGGACTCGGCCAGGTTCCCGCCCATCTCCTTGAGCAGTGCGTCGGTCTTTCCCATGGTCAGGCAGCCTCCTCAGCATCGGTCCCAAGAATGACGACGGGGTCCTGGGCCACGGCGTGGCCGGGCACGAAACGATTGCCGGCGTAATAGAAGGCCGCAGGACGGCTGGCGAAGACCGGCGCCCGGAGCCTGAGTTCCTCGCCAAGGGCCTTCACGGCCTCGGCCGCGACCGATCGCGGCTTGTCGTGGCCCACGGGGTGGCGACGCGTGACGGATTCCTTGAAGGCGGTCGCGAGCGGCACGGCCGTGTCGAGCACCAGGTCGCCATACTGCTCACGAAGCAGCTTCTCGTAGGCCTTGTGAATGCCGAGCTGGCGGTTGTACATCGTGAGCATGTAGCCGAGCAGCCTGAGCTTCGGATTGCGGTCGGTCATCGCGGCGTCGATGGCCTGCTGGACGTAGATGAGGCCCTGGGAGGAGAAATCCTCCGGGATGACCGGCACCACCACGAAGTCGCTCGCCAGGAGCGCCGCCCAGGAGCAGAGCTGGAGATTCGGCGGGCAATCGATGAGCACGAGGTCGAAGTCGCGGCCGACCTCGGAGAGGAAATCCCGGAGGGCCTCCTGGCTGTCGGCATCCTCGGGCCGCGGCGTGTTATAGTCGGTCAGGTCGTTCGACGCCGGGGCGATGAACAGGTTGTCGAATGGCGTGCGGTGGATGATGTCGTCCGGCGCCGGATCGAGCGAGTCGTCGAAGAGGGCGGCGACGGTCGTCTCCTTGGGCAGCGACTCGACGAACGCCGGGCCGAAGAAGCCCTGGCTGAGCGAGGCCTGCGGGTCAAGGTCGCACACGAGGACCTTCAGGCCTCCGAGCGCGTAAGCCCCCGCGAGGTGGAACACGCTCGAGGTCTTACCGACCCCGCCTTTGCGGTTAAGAAACGATGCGATGAATGAGCAGTTCTCCATGGCCACCTCGTGTGTGTGCGGGGGTTCTCTCGCGGTTATCGAGTGCTCGCCTCCTGGACTCGCAAACCGTCGTTTGCACCGTGCATTCGTGGCACCGAACGGGCTTCTCCCGCGGCCCACCAGTCTCTCGGAGAGGAACCCATTTGCACCGTGCAAACGACCTCCTCGGTCGGTCCTTGCCCGGCCACTACCACAGAGGCCGGCCACTGACGAGAAGAATCGGCACTGGGGCAGGGGGGGCATCACCCGGGAACGACGAAAGCCCAGACTGGAGGTGGTGAATTCGGCAAGCACGGCAGAAGCCGCACTTACGTTTGCACGGTGCAAACGGAGCGTCTCAAAGCCGTGGCAAGCGTCCATGACGACCCCGGATAGGAGGGCAATCGACCGGCCCCGAGACACCACCGCTCAGGGTGATGGCGGAAGAGAAACGTGGACCGACTTCGCCTCGTTTGCACGGTGCAATCGGCGTTTAGCAGCGTTCCTTCCACGCACCTCATGAGGCGGTCAACGGCCTCGACTCCGAGACGGACTGAAGGGCAGGGAAGGCAAAGACCGACATCAGACAGGGCAGGGGGGTACAAGAAGTCGTTTCGGAGAGTAAGACTCATGTCAGCTGAGGAACAAGTACCCAAGAGCCGACGTCGTCAAGTCGCCAAATCGACCAGGAAACAGGGGGAGAAGCCGGTAAAGGTCGGGCTCTACTTATCGCTCGATGCCGCTCGTCGACTTGGCGTCACGGCGACCATGGAAGGGGTCGATCGAAGCCAGATTGTCGATGACCTGATTCGGACCCACCTGAGGAAGTACGTCGTGCAGGTCCGGACCGACCGCTCGGCGGGCGATGAGCCGGCGGGGAGCGACCTCGCACTGGGTTGAGATTTGCACCGGGCAATCGTGGCCGAGCCCCAGGGCTCATAACAGATTAGGGCGAGGCTCACGGGATGGGCCACAGCCACGGTCCAGCCTGATGGATCAGGCTTTCTCTCCAGCCTCCAGCAGCTTGAGGATGTGGGTGTCTAGAATCACCTGGAGGTAGGTCGAAGCGAGCGTCGAGTCTTGCTGGGCCTTGTACCGGCGGACCATGAAGTTGAGCGACGATGAGGCGAGAGCCTCTTGCTTCAACCGCTCCTGCTCTGCCTCGGTGAGCTTCGTCCAGAATGCGTCGATCCTTGCTCGCTCCGCTGCCTCCTTCGCTCGCTGTTCCTCAGCGGCCCGGCGTTTCGCCTCCTCGACCTTTCGACGCTGCTCGTCAAGCTCCGCCTGACGCCTGTCCCGCTCCGCCTGAGAGACGAAGCCCCGGGGTGCCGCGTAGTCCTTCCGGATGGACTCGGCGAGGTAGCCTGCCGGGTTCTTCGAGACGCGTTTGTCCTTTCGCTCGACGAGCCAGTCGAACACCTCGAGCTTTACCTGAATGCGATCGGCCGGATAGTTCAGTGCGAGGTCGGCGGCCGTGGCCGGTGTGACGCCGCGAGTGATGAGGCCTTGCTCCTGCTCCGTCGGCTCGGGACCGGTGAGCGGTGTGTCGGAGTCGAGGGCACTCTCGCCAAGCTCCAGGTCCGAGCGGCGACGAAGGGTGATGGTCCAGTGCTTCGGGCCGACCTTCGTGTACCGCCTGTCACGGTCCATGGGCTCGAGAAAGCCGATGGCCTCCAGCTCGTCGATCGCCGGCTGGAGCTTCTCCTTCAACTTGCCGTTGTCCTTGTAGCCGCGGTCGAGCCCGACGTGCTCGCAGGCGAAGGTCCTCAGGTCGAGCGTGAGGGTAGGGGAGTGATAGAAATTCTTCCCCAGGAATCGGTACATCTGCTGAGACGTCGCGTGGCGAAGGCGAAGCAGGATCCTCAGGTCGATGGTCCGGACGAAGCCCGCCTCGAGGCTCTGGAAGAAGACGTCGTTCCACGCGATGTTCGATTTGAACAGGCTCTCCTGGCGAGCGATGCTGCCGTCGTACAGCTCGAAGTCGTCGATGATGCCGAAGCCCTTCGACGAATACGTCTGCTTGGGCTTGTCCCACCACGAGTTCTCGTAGAGCACGAAGACGGTGGACCAGCGTTTGAGCGAAAGCTCGATGCGGCTGTAGGACTGGCCCGAGTCGGCCCAGCCGAGCACCTTGATGAGCTCGCTCCGCGTGAACCAGATGCGACGCTCCGTGAAGTTGTTTGCTCGCTTGGTCAGGTAGATGAGACCGAGGAGGACCAGGTTGTCCTGAGCCGATGGAAGCCCATACTGCTCGGACCCGGTGACCGTCACCTTCCGAAGCACGGTGAGCCCGGTGTGATCGTCCCGCACCGGGACCTCCCGGGTGATCATGGAGACATCTTTCCGATCGGCGAGCAGGGTTATGGGGAACTCGGCAAGGTTCATCTCGTCCTTGCCGAATAGGCGTGCCTCGAGCGCGGTCTCCGACAAGGCCCGGTCCGTGTCCTCCCTTTCTTCTGGCATCTCTCGTCCCTTCCAATCGAGCAACAACAACGTCCCCGCCTTGTTGTTGCTTGTACTACAGGGTTAGCAAGGTTATATTGTTAGTCCGCGAAAGTGTCAACAGCCACAAGGACTTACGTCGATTTTCCTCCCCCGGATATCGGTCATTCCTCCCCGAGATATCGGTGGTTCCTCCCCCGGATATCGGTCATTCCTCCCCCGGGTATCGTCCGTTCCTCCCCCCGGTATCGGTGGTTCCTCCCCCGGATATCGGTCCGATTGTGCGACTCAGAAGGCTTATCCGAAGGGTCACCGAGAGTCATGGACCAGCTCGTCAGGGGGCCCTCGGGACGGACAGTTCTGGCCACCTGGGCGCCGGCTTCGGCCGACGCAATTTCCTCCCCGGGTTATCGGTAATCCTCCCTCCGGCGACCTCGCGTGGGTGCATGCTTGTCGGCCTCTGGCTGACGGAATCCGATTTCCATGGGATGACAACCTGGTCATTACGAGATAGCAAAGTGATTCCCATCAATGGCACCGGCTAACCCCGAAATCGTCTCCGCCTCAGACGTCGCAGCCTGGGCGTTCTGTCCGGAGAGCTTGAGGCTCACCGAGCAGGGCCACGTCCCGACCAACACCCGATCTCTCGCCCGCGGCGATACGCCCCACGAGGAGCTCAAGCAGGTTGAGCAGGTCTCCAGCCGAGCCCTCGCACTGGGGGCCGTGCTCCTTGTCCTCGCGGCAATCCTCCTCGCCCTGGGCATCATCGGAGTGCTCCTCCGATGAACACGCTTCTTGCCCTGGGCGTGGCCCTCTTGGTCCTCGCCGTGGTCGTCCTCCTGATCGCTACAAGAACCCGGAAGGGCAGGGGATTCGAGCCCGGACTAACCGTCTCGCTCGATGACCGGACGCTCTTCTCCAAACGGCTCATGCTGGTCGGAAGACCCGACCGGCTCGTGAGGCAAGGCAGCGCCATCATCCCCGAAGAGTGGAAGTCCTCCCGGCGGGTCTATCACGGACACCGCCTTCAGCTCGCTGTGTACTTCCTCCTCATCGAAGACCAGTTCGGTGTGAGAACTCCCCACGGGTTTGTCGTCCTCGGGGACGGCTCCCGGGTGAAGGTCGAAAACACCGAGCGGCTTCGCTCCGAGGCACTCGACATTGCCCACCAGATCCGGTCCCACCGCAGGGACCGACTCACGCCTATTCCTGTCTCTCAGCCTGCCGCCAAATGCAGGGCCTGTGGACAGCGCGCGAACTGTGAGCAGGCACGCGTCTGAGCTCTCTTCCTGTTCGCTCTTTTTCCTCTCTTTGAGCTAGTTGCCAGATCTGCCGAAGGCGGCTCCTTGTTTGTCTTCGGTCTCGTCATCCGGGCGTCTCCCCGCGAGCGGGGCCGGGCCTCTCCGGGCTCCGCTTTCGCTCCGACCCGCCGCAAGCGGCGGTTTGCGTCCCGCACCCTCCACGTCCCTGACGCGAAGAGTGTCGTCGGAGCATCTGCTCCGGCCCGGTCTTCTCGCTTCGCGTGGGACAGTGCAGGGGGGCCTTGCCCCCACGCCGTCAAGGAGCCCCTCGCCTCGGCTCGGCTCCGCGGCCGGTCTCCCCGACCTTCCTCCGCTTCGCTCCGTGCAGGCCGGGCGATCCCCCTCCGGCCGCTCCGTCCTGGACCGCGTCCCCCCGCTCATCGCCGCGAGGGCTAGTTCGGTTTCCATGCGAAACGCACGAAACCGAAAAACCAAGGAGGAACGCACCATGTCGCAGCAACCAACCGAGCAACGGGCCGACGTCTACGAGCAGGTCACCCGCGAGATCATCGAGGCCATCGAGCAGGGCCAGGCGTCCTGGCAGATGCCCTGGCACGTCACCGGTGACGCCGTCTTCTCGCCCGTGAACGTCGCCTCGAAACGCACCTACCGCGGCATCAACCTCGTCTGCCTCTGGGCCGCGGCCAGGCGAAACGGCTTCGAGAGCGGCACCTGGGGCACCTATCGCCAGTGGAAGGAGCGAGGGGCACAGGTCAGAAACGGCGAGCGGGCAACGACCGTCGTCTACTGGAAGTTCAGCGGCCGAGAGGACGAGGAGGAACCCCGGGGCGAAGAGGAGGCAGCAGGCGCCCAGAAGCGACGGGGCAGGGGGGTGTTTGCCACGGGATACAGCGTCTTCAACGCCGACCAGGTCACCGGCTACCAGCCGCCGAAGACGCCCACGCTCTCCGAGGACGAGCGCATCGCCGTCGCCGAGGCCTTCTTCAAGACCATCCCGGCCGACGTCCGGCACGAGGGGAACGCCGCCTTCTACTCGCCCGAGGGCGACTTCGTGAGCCTGCCCCCGTTCCGGCACTTCAAGAGGCCCGTGAGCTACTACGGCGTGCTCGCCCACGAGCTCACCCACTGGACCGGCTCGCCCGCGCGGCTTGCTCGCGACTTGTCCGGTCGCTTCGGCTCGAAGTGCTACGCCGCCGAGGAACTCGTCGCCGAACTCGGGGCCGCCTTCGTCTGCAGCGGCCTCGAACTCCCCCTCTCCCCGAGGGGGGACAACGCCCCCTACATCGTCTCGTGGCTCGAGGTCCTGAAGGCCGACAAGCGGGCCATCTTCACCGCGGCGAGCAAGGCCCAGGCAGCGGTCGATTACCTGCTGACCCTGAACCAAGCCGCATCGCTCGAAGCGGCCTAGAGAAAATCCAACCGCCGGGACACCACCGGCGGTGAACACGAGACACGGAGGAACATGGAAACCAAGAAGACCAGCGAACAAACACGCAGACCGAATACAAAGCCCGTCACCCTGGGCAGGCTCTACATCACCGAGAGGGCATTAGAACAGCTCGACCGGAGCGACGTCGCCGCAGCCATCGGCCGACACGCCCGGGGTGACTGGGGCGAACTCGACCCCGAGGACTGGGAACAGAACGAACGCTCGCTACGCGAAGGCTCCCGCCTCCTGTCAACTTATCGCGACCTCAGGGGAACGGCCTTCTGGGTCATCACCGAAGCCGACCGCACGATGACCACGGTCCTCCTGCCCGAGGACTACTAGCGGCCACGCAAAGGAGCCCCCGACGAACCAACTCCCGCAGGGACACCACCGGCGGCACACGACGAAAGGACGACCCATGGACGAATCACCCAAGACGAAAACACCCGCAGCCCTGGAACCGCCTCCGCACGAACTCGCCAGCGCCACCGAGGAACTCCGCTGGTACGCGTGGGAGGCTGAAATCACGGACCGCGTGGACGGCAAGCCCCGCGACGGCGAGCGGCGCCGCCTCCGGACCATCACGGTTATCGAACACTGGGGCGATGCCCATTACGAACCCGAAATCGCCCGTCTGCTCGACGACGAGGACGCAGACGAGACCACCGGGACAGAGGACGACTCCGAATAGCCCCGGAGGGACGGGGGGCGTGAGCCTCCCTGCATTGCCGCCTCGCGGAGAGACGACGACTTCCCACGAGGTAGGACGTGAAAAAACACCGGCAGGGCTGGAGCCCTGCCCAGCAAACAGAACAAGGAGGACTATGCCGAATTGGTGCGAGAATGATTTGACGGTCGAAGGACCGAAGGAAGTGATCGAAGAATTCATGGCGTTTGCGGAGGGCGAGAGCCCGTTCGATTTCGAGCGGTTCACCCCGTATCCCGAAGAATTTCGCCGGCTCGATGACGTCGCCGCGGCGTGGGACCGGGAACGTGCAGAAAATCCTGGCAAGGTCGAGTCGGCGCGGCCTCGTGACGGCTACAACGCGGGGGGCTACGAATGGTGTGTCGCGAACTGGGGGACCAAATGGCGGGCGTTCCACGTCGACAGGAAGGAACCTGAGCCCTGTGACCGCGAAGGAAGCTGGCAGGTCGTGATTCATCTCGACACCGCCTGGAGCCCGCCGCTGCCGGTCATCCTGAGGGCCTCCGAGCTCTTCACGAAGCTCGACTTCGAGCTTCGCTATTTCGAGTGCGGCAACGCCTTCAACGGCATGTTCTGCTGCCGCGGCGGGGAGGTGAGCTACGACGAGAGCGGCCCCTATTTCGGCGAGCGCGGGGGCTGACCGAGACCACGAGCCGACGCGAGCGGACGGCACCCCCGTCTGCTCGCCCCATCGCCAGGCCGAGCCCCCGCATTCCCGCTTCGCGGGAAATGCTCCCCGGCCGTTTTCCGCTCCGCGGAAGAACGGCCAACCCCCCTCACCGGGCCTCGCACAGATTCCCGCATCCGCGGGAAATCCACTCGGCCCTCCCCACCGCTGAGGACAGGCCCCACGGCCTCTGGCCTCGGCACCATGACACGGTGCCCGCCGGGTCTTCGACCTGTCATGCCCCGTGTACGAGTCGTCGGGAATTCGGACGAGGCCGTGCGGCCAGACCGGAAGAGCTTTCTTTTCCGCCTGGGAGGGGGTCTCCAGGAGCAAGTGAGAGACCCCTCCCGGGCGAAAAAATTGCCGGGAGGGGGCCGACGAAACAAACACGTAACGAGGAGAAGACAACGATGAATGCGAAGGGAAGTCAAGCGAGGCCGCAAGTCGTCACCGTGACCCGCACCGAAAATCCACCCGCCGAGCGGAAACCAAATCCCCGGTCACAATTTCGCGTCCTCCGCCACGGCCGAATCACGACGACCGTCTGGGCCAATCGCACCCACTGGGGCGACGTCGAGTGGCGAATCACGCAGGCGAGGGAATATCCCAGGCAGGGGGGTAGCGGGTTCTCGACGAATTTCGGCGAGGAGGACGTGGACGACATGATTAACGGCCTCAAGACGGCCCGGAAAATCATCCGGGAGGCCAGGGGAGAACTCGCCTGGAGACGGCTTTTCGGCTGGAGGTGGTAGGCCCGGAATAAATTCCCGGGGGACGTCTCGGAGGAAGGCGTCTCCCTTCAGGCCGGAAGGGTCGGCATTCCCGAGTACTGCGTACTCGGGAGATGCCTCCGGCGCCCGAAATTCCCGATCGGTGTCCGATCAGGAGATTTCGGACCCCGGCCTTTTCTCAGGGGCAGGGCCCCTACGCGGAATTTCCCACCGGTGCGCGGCAGGAAGATTCCGCACCCCGCGGCCCTGACGGGCCGGGACCAAGCCCGCCGGGGCGGGCTGTGGTCCTCGCGGCTGGACGCCGCTGTCCCGACCCGGCTGGGGCCGGGTGCGGGACCGGCGAAGCTGGGTCGCTTCGCCCCAGGGCCTCGCTGGACGCTCGGCCCCGGGACCCCTGGGGCTCCGCCCCCGCTGGAGCGGGGCCCCTGCACTCTGTGGGCCCCTTCGGGGCGTGGGGAATCGCCCCACCTCCGGGCTCCCCGCGTCGTCCCGGGCCGGGGACGCCTGGAGCCCGTGGGCCGTCACGGCTTACGTCACCTGTCATCGGCGTGCGCTGACTTGCAGTATGCGGTCCCACCTTGTCCGGACGGGCGAAACAGGGTTGCGAGCCCACCGGTATTCGACAGACTGGAATTGTCCTGAAGCCCAGAAATCAGGGGAGAATTGAATTATGCAGTCGTGGTGGGACTATCTCCGCGTCAGGACCAGGAACGCGGTGCTCGCAGGGGTACAGGAGGCCCACGAGATCATCGAGGCCGGGACTTCCCCGGACGTCGAGGAGGCCGCAGACCGGTTCCTCACCCGGCACGGCCACGAGTCGAAACTCCCGAGCCGTTTGGCTCCCGAGTCTCACGCCGCGAGCGGCCAGGGGACTGCCGTGATGGCTCCGGGCCAGGTGCCCTTCGCCGAGGTGGCGGACGAGTTCATCCAGGCCGAAGTGACACCGGCACCAATAACCCAGCCGAACACCCGGGTGTCACTTGCCGCACAAATCACGGCGCGGATGATCGGCGATGAGCCGCCGCTCGATCCGTTCCAGCAGCGCCTCCAGCAGACGAACCCCGCCCTGAACCCCCAGCCCAACCCGGCCCGCCGCAAGCGTGGCCGACCGCGGAAAAATCCCTGAGCCATGGAACTGACCGAGAGAGACCGAGAAATCCTCCGGGACCTGACGACGAAAATCCGCCTCCTCACATTCAGCCAGCTCGCCGGGAATTTCTGGCCGCAGGGTGAGTCGGGGAGGGTGAACGCCCGACGCAGGCTCGGCGAGCTCGTCTCCCGCGAGCTCCTCGAAAAAGTCCAGGTGGTGAGCCACCCGCTCCTCGAGCTCGCGGCCCCCATCGTCGCCTGGCGACCGGGGATGCCCGCGCCCGACGCGGGCGAAATCTCCCACCGGCTCATTTCGCGGTGGCAGGCCGAGCCCCGCGAGATGACCGTGTACCTCGCCGGGCGAAAAGCCATCGCCCTCTTCGGGGCGAGCGCCCTGGGAGAAATCAAAAATCGCTACCAGGTGACGCACGACCTCCACGTCTCGGAGGTCTATCTCTATTTCCGCCGCACGGCCCCGGAGCTCGCCCGTGCCTGGGTCGGCGAGGAAATTCTCGCGCCGTCGCGGAAGGACCAGAAATTACCCGACGCCATCCTCCACGACGCCGAGGGGAGGCCGCGGCTCGTCGTCGAATTCGGCGGGAAATATCCCGCACGCCGCGTGGCCGCGTTCCACGGCGACTGTGAAATACGAGGACTGCCGTATGAGCTTTGGTGAATCGTCGTCACGTTGCCTTGGATTGACGGCGCCCGAGATCGCTTCGTGGATGAAGCGGAAACGGAGCGTGAAAAATCCGGATCGAATGATGAGGGGGACCGCCTACTTTTGACGTAGCTGCACCCTAGGGGACTCTTCACCCCTGGTCGACACGTCCTTGCTCTGCCCGCCGGAGCCCAGGAAAATGATCATCTGCGGGCCTCAGGTGCGTCGGGAATGGTCGCGAAGCCGCGGACTTGCGATGACGCCGGACGGGACGTCGGACAGCGAATTAGCAGAGTTGCTTACCGGTGTGCGGTCGGAGGACGCAGCGGCCCGCGACCGCCTCGTTGGGCTCATCTACGACGACCTTCGTCGAGCCGCTGCGCGGCTCATGCGACGGGCGAGGCCCGATCACACGCTGCAACCGACTGCCCTGGCCAACGAAGCCCTCGCCCGGTTGCTCGCCAGCGGCATGTTGACCGATTCCCGCGACCGCGAGCACCTTTACCGAGCAGCAGTGCTCGCGATGCGGAGGGTGCTGGTGGACCACCACCGCCACCGCAACGCGGCGAAAGGTCCGGGGCGGCTGCGGCGCCATCCCCTCGATGTCGTCCTCGACAACCTGCACCGTGAGCAGGGAGTCGACGTCGAGTCGCTCGACGAGGCGCTCGACCGCCTGGCCCAGATCGACCCGCGGGCCTGCCTCGTGACGACGTTCCATTCCTTCCTGGGGCTCGGCTTCCCCGATGTGGCCGAGGCCCTCGAGATCTCGCTCGCGACCGCGGAGCGCGACTGGAAATACGCCCGCGCCTGGTTGCGGCAGCAGCTCCGCCCCGAGGAGGAGGGGCGATGACATCCGCCGAACGCGACCGCCGCGTCCGCGAGTTGTTCGACCGGGCACTCGACCTCCCCTCCGCCGGGCGAGCCGCCTTCGTAGAGGGAGAGAGCGGGGAAGACTCCGTACTAGCCGCCGAAGTGTTCGCACTGCTTGCCCATGACGAACTCGCGGAGAAAGAAGGGCTCTTCGAGCCACCTAACGACGAGAGCGCGGATGCCGAGGTCTGGCGACCGCCCCGGGGGTACCACATCAGCTGCCCCCATTGCCGAAACCCCATCGAGATCGTCCCCCCGACGGCCCTCGATGTTGTCTGCCCTTCGTGCGGCTCGACCTTCCGCGTCGCCGACGACGGTGAGGCGACGGAAGCGGCAGTAATCGGACAGGGACCACGTACATTCGGCCGGTTCGAGCTCATCGCCCCGCTCGGTACCGGTGCGTTCGGCATGGTATGGAAGGCCCGCGACCCAAAACTCGACCGCGCGGTCGCGCTGAAACTTCCCCGCGCCGGTAACGTCGGGTTGGCGAGCGAAAAGGAGCGGTTTCTACGCGAGGCCCGGGCCGCAGCCCAGCTCCGACACCCCGGGATTGTGCCTGTCCACGAAGTCGGGGAGCACGACGGACAGGCTTATCTCGTGAGCGAGCTCGTGGTGGGGGAGAACCTCGCCGAGTGGCTCACCTCCAAGTCACCGACTTTTCGCCAGGCAGCCGGTTGGGTGGCCGCAGTTGCAGACGCGCTCGACCACGCCCACCAGCAAGGGGTGACCCACCGCGACATCAAGCCGTCGAACGTGCTCCTGGACGCCAGCGGCGAGCCGCACGTGACCGATTTCGGCCTGGCGAAACGCGCCGCGGGCGAGGCCACGATCACCGCCGACGGCCACCTCCTGGGCACGCCCGCCTTCATGGCCCCGGAGCAGATCGAGCGGCCGCATGCCGTGGACGGCCGGGCCGACGTCTACGCCCTCGGCGTGATGCTGTACCAGCTCCTGACCGGCGAGCTGCCGTTCCGCGGGACGCAGCGCATGGTCCTCAAGCAGGTGCAAGAGGACGAACCACGGCCGCCGCGCAAGCTCAACGACCGGATCCCGAAGGATCTGGAGACCGTCTGCCTGAAGGCGATGGCCAAGGAGCCCCGGGAACGCTATGCCACGGCCCGCGACCTCGCGGAGGACCTGGGACGCTGGCTCGAGGGCCGATGCGTCCTCGCGCGGCCGACGCCCCGCATCCAGAAGATTTGGCGATGGTGCCTGCGGAACAGAGCGGTGGCGACGCTGACCGCCCTATCCGCCTTGGCCGTGCTGGGGATGCTCGCAGCCTCGATTCTGTACGCCCTAGCTCAGAACAGTGCGCGGCAGCGTGAGACGATTCTCAAGAACCAGGCGGAACGCTTTCGAGACGACACGCGGGTCACCGCGTCACGCCTGTCCCTCGAGCGCGGCATCGAGCTGGCCGGGCGTGGGGACCCCGCGCGGGCTCTCCTCTACTTTGCCGACGCCCTCGAGCGGTTGCCACATGGTGCCAACTCCATGCCGGAGGTCGAATACGCCACTCGGGTCGCGATCCGGGAGACGTCTCGGCAAATTCACAAGCTCGAATGTGTGTTGAAATCGGCCGATCGGCCTGGGGACTCCCTGGCCCTGGACAGTCGCTTCGAGCGGCGAAGCGTCCCCGCGGGCATACGTGCGTTTTACGCAGGTTCCTTTGCGGAAGGACATATCACATCGTTCGCGTGGCACCCCAAAGGGGAGCACCGAATCGTAACCGCGACCATCGAGGGAGCAGTGCAGGCCTGGAACGCCGAGGACGGCTCCCCCACGGGGTCGCCCTCGCGGTCCGCCGGAATCCTACCCTCGGTCCGATTCAACGCCAACGGGACCAGGCTGATCGTCACCTCCTTGACGAGCCACGATCAGGTAACCAATCGCCGGGAGAAGGCCATCGAGATCCTGGAATGGCCCTCGTGCAAGCGACTTGGGCAGCCGATTCGGCTGACTGACGCTTTTCGGTCGAATGCCCCGGAAGACAGGGTTGTGGTCTCTGAACTCTATGTCATGAGCCCAGCGGGTGACTGCTTCCTCGTCTGGACCTCTGAGGGACTTCGCCTGGTGCATCTTGGCTCCGGCGCGCAGACCGAGCTGAAGTCCGGGGATGGCTTCGTAAACAGGCGCATTCCGGAGCGATGCTGGGTTCAGTTCAGCCCGGACGGCTCGTTGCTCCTTGTGGGAGGAAAGGGTGTTGATGACTCCAAGCAGTATCTCCGGGTGTACCAGTACTCCACCGGGAATCTGATCGCTTCGGTCGAGTTACCCGGAGCAGGCGATGTCCTCCACGCCTCGTTTCATCCGTCGAACGGCACCATCACGTACATCGGGCAGGATGGGCTCCGTCTATTCAAATCCCCCGGGCTCGAACCGCTGTCGGACACGTTGGCGATGGATGTCGGTCGCTACGACGCCCGTGTTGATTACTTGGCCGACAACCAACTCGCGGTGAGCGTTCTTGGGAAGCTCGTGGCGATGCTCCGCGTGAATGCGGACCACCGCTTCGAACTCGTTACGACCATTCGAGAGTTCGTCAGTTCCGGCCGCACCTCTGATGGGAAGGCCTTGGTGGGGACATCATCTTTTGGCGAGCCGGTCATCTATGACGTGGGTCAAAGCAAGATCTATGGCATCGAGGGTGTCGTCAAAGTCGGGCATCAGAATCTCGGACCAGGCTACAAGATGCTCGGACCAAGGCACCTTCTATCCTTTAATCGCGACCGTCGGACCGAGCTTCGATTGTTTCACCTCGTGACCTTGCCTTACGAAGTTGCGCCGGTCTACGATACCCCCCCCGGCGGCAACTCACACCCCATGTTGTCGGCAAGACAACTGGGTCAGCCGATCTCCTGCACGGCTTATGGAACGATCTGCGATTACGACGAGGGAACGGGGCTGATGGCGGTGACGCGGGATTCAGGGCACCTCCAGATCTATCGGATCAACCAAGGAGGGCCGGAGGCGTTCGTGAGGAGCGTCGCCGAGGTGGCCTTGGGGGACGATGCGGTGTACCAGTTCAGCCCGCCCGACACCGCGGAAAGGCCCCAGTTCCGCGAACTCACCGGACAACTCCATCAAGGCGGGGAGAATAGTCTTCCGAGGCTCGATTCGAAGACCCTGGTCGATTTGAGTGCCGCTGGTGAACGAGACAACAGGGAATTGCTGTCGGTGAACTCCGACGGCTCCCGCCGGCTCCTCACCGTCTACGATCAGTATGGTTGGGTCGACCAACTAGCGAGAGGTCCGTCCGAGTTCACAAGCGTGTATCGGGCGGACAGGAAGCTATGGCTGGCTCCCGACGGCAAACGACTCGTTCGCCGGGACAGCGCGGGGAAGCTCCATGTCCACGATGCCCTGCCCCCCTTCACTGTCCAGAAGGTCCTCTCCCACCCGCGTTACGTCATCGATTGCACATTCACGCCGGACTCGTTGCGTCTCCTCTCCGTGTGCGAAGACGGCCGATTAAGGACCTGGGACGTCGCTCAAGGCCGGCTCGCTGGAGCCCCCACGCTACTGCCGCAGCCGAATCGACTCGAAGGGCTCCGGCTCTCGAAGGACGGACGGCGGCTACTGATCCGGTACGACTCGTCCTTCAGGATGTTCGACGTACCGAGCCTATCGCCCGTGGGCCCGGTGGTGTCTGCCGCTGCTCATGTCGTCGACGCTCATTTCGTCGACGACGCACGAGTGCTTGTCGCGCTTGATGAGAAGGGCGGCGTGACCTTCTGGGAGGTCCGTACGGGTCTGCCCGTAGCGGGCACTCTCGATCTCAGAGGATTGAAGACCGATTCCATGATGCGCATGCCCGAGTGGCTCAGGCCCACGCGCGACGGCCTGACCTGCCTGGTGGGCTCACGCGGCAAGGGCTGGATCATTCCGGTCCCGAGGCCCATAGACGGAGAACCTCGACGACTGAGCCTGTGGGTGCAGACCATTACAGGGATGGAACTCGACCGGGACAGGTTCGCCCGATCGCTCGACCCGGCGACCTGGCATGAACGCAGGGCAGAACTCGACGCGGCGGGCGGCCCGCCACGGCCTTGAGCCCCGGAGCAGCTCTCAAGGACGAAGACGGCGACCAGGTCCCGTGTCCGCCACCGAGCACACGACCCCTTCGCCTTGCTCGCCTCGTGGACCAGGAAGTCTGTCAGCGAAAAATCGTTCGGCCGAATGAGGGGAACACGCCTGCCGTCGCGTTCTGAGTGGGTGAGGGGCAATCGTCAATCGCCCCGCCTGCCCAGTGCGACGGAGGGTGACTCATGGCCTCGGAGCCGAACAAGGAATCGCTCACGGCGGGACACGTCAGACGCTACGGCCTGACGACTGTCTCCGCATTGAGATCCCTGGTCTTCCCCACCTTGAGTGTCAAGGCGGTAACTCGGCTGACGGAGCGGCTCGCCGATTCGCTGTGGCTCACCAGGCGGCGTCTCCCGGGCGGAGGGCGCTACTTCGTGCTGGGCGATCGAGCAGCGAAGGAACTCGGGTGCGATCCCGGCAGCCCGTTCGGCTACCAGGCCCTCGTGAACCGCATCGGCGTCCTCCACTTCTGCGCGAAGCTCGGCGTGGAAGTCTTCACGTCGGCCGAATTCCGGGGCACCTTCCCCGAGCTCGCGAAGCGGGGGATGTCGGCCTCCAACTACTACATCGAGCCGGGGGAGGTCCGCCGCCTGGCGTTCATCCACGTCGACCACGGCCGGACCTCCGAGCGGCTCGTCACCAAGATGCGGAGCCGCATCTCGGGCCGCTACCGCGACCCGGACTTCGCCGCGCTCATCCAGCAGGACCGCTTCCTCATCGCCATCGCCACGGCCACCGAGGAGAAGACCCGGGCGGTCATCCGCGAGCTCGAGGACCGGGATCCCACTCGCGTCCGCTTCCGCGTCGAGACGGTTCCCGAACTCTTCCCGCTCCTCGTCGAGGGGCGGCCCAGGACGCGGAGGCCTCGCCATGCGTAAGCGGCTCGCCCGCACCAGGGACACGCTCGACCCGGCGAGCTTGCCCTACGCGCCGGCCACGGGGCTCTGCCACAGGACGTCCATCAACAGCACGCTGTCGGACCTCCTCATGACGCTCGTCACTCTCGGCTGGCAAGTTGGGTTGTCCATCGCCCTGGTCGTCCCGACGAAGTTCCTCGCGTTCATCCCGCTCCCGGGCATTGGGGCCCTTTTTGCACCGATCCTCGCCTGGCATTTGATGTCCGCGGCCGCCACTTTCCTCAAATCGCAGCCGCTCGCGAAAGCGCTCAACTGCATCGCCATATTCATGCTCATTTGGGCCTTGTTCTGGCTCCTCTCGTTCGACCTCGACGACCGACAGACCTACCTCCTCGTGTTCGGCCCCGCGGTGCTAGCCGCCGCCGTGATGTCGCACTTCATCGCCAAGCAGTTCGCCTACTGGATGAGCGTCAACATCCGGCTCGAGCAGGAGGTGGTCAGCCGCTGGCAGGGTTACTGGGGCTACATCTGGTCCCCCGCCACGCCCGACGACTGCCCGGAGATCGAGAGCTACCGCGTGGGCTTCGTCTGCCTCGCACTCGCCTACGTCGCGGGCTTCTGCACGCTCATTTCCCTTGAACAGAGCTCCCTGGCACCGTACGCCGGGCTCCTCTCGCTCGTCTCGTTCGTCCTCGCCATGCTCCTCCTCTGGGCCCTCTGGACGGTGGCACCCTTTACCAACCCGATGTCGCCCACCCGAGTGCTCTCCGTCGCCTGGCAGGGCCTCGTCACCTTCCATCGCTACAACAGCCACCAGACGTCCGCCCCCGGCGTCTTCCAGTTCCCGACGGTCTTCCTCCGGCGCATGCGCCTCCGCTACCTGACGTCGATTGCCCCCATCTTCCTCTTCACGGTGAGCATCTGGCAGGTGGAGGCGCCGCACTTCGGCGACTTCCTCAGCGAGACGGCCGGGGACGTCAAGCACGGGATGTCCATCCTCGAGTACAAGGACGACGACGAGATCGTCCCCAGCTCAACGCCGGCCGAACGCGCGTGGCACGACCGGCTGCCGGAACGGCTCAGAGCGGACTACCGCCGCACCGTCTGGCGTCGGCATCGCTTCGACGGGACAGCCGAGTTCCTGCCAGGCTGGAGCGTCGTCGTCGTTGGTCGGACCCTGATGCTGCTCGCCATCGTCGGGTTCGGCCCCGTGGTCCTGTTCATCGTCGTCTTCGCGACGACCACCGGCCGGCTGCTCGCCGCCTACCACGAGGCCCTCGAGGCACCCGACGCCTGCGAGGTGAAGCCGGACGCCTGGCCGTGGGACAACCGCGTGCACCGGCTCCTCAACTCGAGCAATCTGCTCGAGCGCGAGCACGTCTACCTGGGGCGGAGCGTGTACGGCGACTACCCGGTGCTCCTCCACCTCTCGCTCCTCAAGCAGCACGCCCACATCCTCGGCGACACCGGGAGCAGGAAGACCTCGATAGGCATCGCGCCTCTGCTGACCCAGCTCGTCGCACGGGCCGACTCGTCGGTGGTCGTCCTCGACCTCAAGGGCGACATGTCCCTGTTCGAGTGCGCCCGCGAGGAGGCCCGGAGGGCAGGGCTCCCGTTCAAGTACTTCACAAACATGAACAATCGGGCGAGTCACGTGTTCAACCCGCTCCGGCAGTCCCACACCGACTCGCTCACCATCCAGCAGCGGTCCCAGGCCATCCTCCAGTCCCTGTCGCTCGAATACGGCGAGGGCTACGGCGAGGGGTTCTTCTCGGCCGTCAACGAGATCGTGCTCAAGGAATACCTGAACCACTACCGGGCCATCGACTCGTTCAGGAAGCTCCACGAGTACGTCCGCGTATCCCACGCCTACAAGGCCCTGGGCGGCGTCCACGATGACTGGAAGAACGCCCGGCATCTGACCATCAGCCTCGACAAGCTCGCCGCAGTCTCCCCGCTGAACCTCACCCGAGACAATTTCTCGGACCGGCCCTCGGTCTGGGACGAACGCATCGACATGCCCGGCGTGCTCAAGGAGAAGCAGGTCATCTACTTCTTCCTGTCGTCCGCCATCGAGCCCACGACCGTGAGCCCCGTGGCACGGCTCGCCATGTTCAACCTGCTGACGGCCGCCGCCCAGCGCGAGGGCAGGGGGCACCCCGTCTACGTCTTCATCGACGAGTTCCAGCGGATCGTCACCGAGAATGTGCGGCTGTTCCTCGAGCAGGCCCGGTCGATGCAGCTCCACTTCATCCTGGCGAACCAGACCATGGGCCAGCTTCGCCGCCGGGGCCTCGACCTGGTCGACACGGTCGAATCGTGCACCGCCTACAAGCACCTGTTCAAGGCGACCGACCTCGAGACGCTGCTGCGCCTCGAGAAGGCCTCGGGGGAGGCCCTCTACCACGAAAACCAGTGGGACCTCTTCGCCGAGGACGGCTTCGATACCAGGGCCGACGCCGACTACCGGGACGACGATTCGAGGGACATCCAGACCCGAGAAGGGCAGGGGCCCAGGCTCGAGCGGAACACGCTCATCGAGCTCTCTGCGGCGAGCTGGCTGAGCCTCGTGCGGTTCACCGAGGGGAGCGGCTACACCCAGTACAGCGGCTACCTCACGCCCATCGTCCACGAGTTCCACATCACCGAGGACCAGTTCAAGGCTCGCTCCCAGGAGCCTTGGCCCGATGCCGACGGACGAAGCACCGTCCTCTCCGAAACCGCTACCGGCCTCACTTCCGGGACGCCAACAGGGCCCGATGAGCCCGCCGCCGGCGGCCAGACTCGCTCCATCATCGACCGCATCGAGAACGTGTCGTCCGCCGCCACCACCGGCCCAACGCAGGAGAAGAACCATGAGTCAGCCCCGGACGAATCCGCCTGATAGTTCGAGTCCCACGGGAAGCCCCTTGCCGACAGTCAGTCGTGTGACGCTCCGCGAGCGACCGTCATTCGTCTTCACCGTCGTCCGGTGGTTCCTCTTCGCACCGCTCCTCGTCGGGGTGGGGGCCGCCTCAGTCTCGTACTTCAGGAACGCCGAGAAATTGCTGCCACGCTTCCAAGTAATTCACGGGGGGGCCGTCCGGACAACACCAAAGGCGGCCCAGACGCCGGAGAACACGGACGAGGCAATTGAGAAGGCAACGGCCGAGGGGACCCACCGCGGCCAACTCGCCCTCGCGAAGATCCAGCAACGTGAGGCTTGCGACCGGGCGAAGGCGGCGAGTGCGGCCGCGGAAGAGGCCTACAGGGAAGCCGTCGCCTTCGAGGAGTTCACGAACAAGGTGGCCCAGGGAGAGGAGGGGAGGATCATCGGGGCGAGCGAGCGGCACCTCTCCCAGTACATCGCCTTTACCCAGGTGAAACGGCCGTCGAAAACCGCCACCGATCGCCTGAGGTCGGCCGCGGCCGGCCTCCTGAAGGCCATCGAAGGGTCGCTCGCGGACCCGAACGACGCGACGCTGCCTCAGGCCCCGCTCCGGAGCGAGGTCGAGACCGTCGATTCCAACGCGAGGGAAGCGACCGACCTCTACCGCGCGGGACGCGAGCAACTCGACAGCATCCTCAACGAGGCCAAGGCCTCGGGGGCGAAGGGCACACTCTCTCTCAGGGACGCCGTCGCCAGGCGTCACAACGAAGAGACGCGCCGCGAGACCGAGAGGGTCGAGGAGGCGCGGAGGAAGGCCCGCGAAGCGGCCGAGGCCCAGCTCGCCGCGGCCGAGGCCGAGAAGACGCGACTCCTCGCCGCCAAGGAGCTCGAGACGAAGAAGGCCCAGCTCAAGTCGGCGCTCGAACAGAAGGAGCAGGAACGCAAGCGGCAGCTCGCGGAGTCCCCCGCCATCCAGGCGCGGTTCGCCCCGTTCCTCGCGAAAGGGCGGTGGCTCTTCGACCGGGACGCGTACTCACGAATCTCCGCCCCGGCGTCTTACTCGATCCTCGTCAAGCAGGGCTACCTGCACGACTTCGAGGCCTTCGCGCGGGGCATGGCGGGTTGGACCAACTTCAAATCGGATTACACCATCTCCGCCTACTACTTCACCGACCTGACCGACAGGCCACGCCACAAGATGCCCCAGACCGAGGCGGAGTGGGTGGAGATGAAGGAACTCTTCGATACGTTCCGGGAGCTCGCCCCCCTCTGGGTCGAGATGGGCCTGCTCGGAAAGTGACCGTGCTTCTTGACAGCAGGAGACCTGCCATGACTCAGCGTACGATGCGTCGGATCTCGCTCGTCCTGCTCGGGGCCCTCGGGCCGTTGGTGGCCCACGCCCGGCCGGGCGTGGCGTCAGACCCTCCCCCCAGATACCCGTTCGGGATCGAGACCAGGGGGCTCATGACGTGGCTCTCGCTCCCCTCGATTCGCGAGGAGTTGAAGATCACCCCCGAGCAGCTCGCGGCGATCAAGGGGCAGGCCGTCGCCGTCGCGACCGACGTCTCGGTGGCGGTCGGCCAGGCCCGGGCGAACGAGATGCACTCCCGACGGAAGCATTATGACACGCCGCCGTACCCCTTCGCGCCGGACACGGTCGCAACCGAGCGATCGTGGCAAGGAAGGGCGGACGCCGCGGTGAAGAAGATCCTCACGGCTTCTCAATTCAAGCGGCTCGGCCAGATCGATAACCAGCGCAGCACATCCTTATTTGAAATCCCGCTCCTGGTTCGTACTCTCGGCAAGATGGAGCTGTCGCCGACCACCTCCGCCAATTACCAGCAGCTCCAGCAGAGCTACAACAAAGCCCTCAGCTGCGTCGACCTCGAACGCGAATTCGCGCTTCGCAAGCACGTCCCGTATCGCGAGGTCGAGAAGCTCGCGAGCGAGAAGAAGCGGCAACTGGCCGCCGCCTACTACACGAGACTGCTCGCGGTGTTGACCCGTGAACAGCGGCGTTGGTGGCACGATTACATCGGCCCCTTCTACAGGGCAACGGGCGACGAGGCGGAGTTCGAGCGTGCCTACCGGGACCTGTACGACGCCCTGGTCCTCAGCGAGGACGGTACGGTCGAGCTGCCCCTCGACCCCTACCTCACCCTGCCCGGAGGTGAGACGACGGGTCGGGACTACAAGGACTATTACGGCTTCCCGAGAAGCCGTGCGGGCAACCGTTAATCCGCCAACCTGGGCGGTGTAGATGCAGGAGCAACCGACACGCTGCCCCCTCGCGGGCACCTTGCGGGAGCCCGGCATCAAGCAAACAGAGGATAAGTCGCCATGCTGAACCAGTCAGTACCGTCAGACCCTGCGGTCCATGAAGCTGCAATCAGGACGGCCCGGAAATGCCGTGCCGTCATCGAGGCCGTCCTCAGCGACGGGGAACGGCCGGTTGCCGACATGGAGTTCTATCTCGTCATCCGGGAGGAGATGGAACGCCTCGTAGTCGGCAGCCACCAACAGGCTACCAACCAGTCAACGCCAACCCGGCCATGACCAGCGACCGAGGACACGGCCGGACGACCACGACTGAAACCAGGGCAGACCATCGGCGAGGGCATACTTCGCCGCGCCAATCTCCTCCGGCGACGACTGCCGCATCCGAAGGGAGCAAGCACATGATGAACGCCGTGACACGGGCAGCGGTCGGGATGGCCCTGCTACTCGTCGGGACAGCGACTCTCGCCCAGGAGCCGGGGCACGCCGAGGAGGGCCTGGAAATCGACCTGCGGCAGGAAAGCCGGATCACGGAGGAACGCTTCGAGGCCGTGTGCAGGACGCCGAACCTGAAAGTTCTCTGGTTGAAGGGCCTCGAATGCACGGAGAAGACGGCGCCGTTCCTCCAGCTGGCCCAGAACCTTCGAGTCATCCACATCGGGGACATGAGCTACCGCGCACGGCCCGTCTTCTTCGGCACCATCGCCCGGATGCCACAGCTCAAGGTTCTCGAGATCGATGCTTCGAGCGACCTCAAGGCCATGGCGGCACTCCGAGGGCTCGTGCATCTCGAGGAGCTTGCGGTCCATGGGCTCTACGACAACGGTTCGGCAGGGCCACTGTTTGCCCCGACCTTGAAGAACCTGATGCTGGACGGCTGCTCGCTCGAGCCTTCCGCCTGGAGCAATCTCTCGGAAATCCCGCTCGACTCCCTCCGCCTGTACAACATGACCCTCCGGGACAACGTCATGCGGTACCTGACGGCGATGACCAGCCTGCGACGCCTCGACATGCCCGAGTCCAGATGCACCCCCGAAGCCCTCGAAAAACTCGGCCAGCTCCGCCAGCTTGAATCGCTCGACATCTCCGCCCCGAGGATCGACACCCTCGTCACGCCGGGGGTGACGTCTGCCGTGCTCATGTCCCTGGGCGAATCGCTGAAAGAACTCCGGGAGCTCAGGATTCGATTCGCCCACATGCGTGACTTCACCTGCCTGAAAGCCTTCACGAAGCTGAGGCTGCTCGACGCCCGGGGCATCAAGTTCCCGCTCATGACGGCGCAGTTCTCCGACTTCGTCAATGACGCAAGAAACCTCGAAGTGCTCTACCTGGTCGACACCGGGGGTGACAGCGACGGGTCCCTCTTCAGCGCCATCCGGCAAGCACCGAAGCTCAAAATCCTCCTCGTAGGCTCGAGCGATCCCGACAATGCCTGGGGGAGTTCGGACCTGCTGCCTCGACTCGAAGGCCACCCGACGCTCGAGGCGCTCCGCGTGTCCAACTTGCAACAGGAATCGAACTACATCACCCCGCTGGGGGGCGTGGTCCGACGATTCCCGAGCCTACCTCAGCTCAAGTTGGTCACATTCGAGGGCTGCGACATCCAGGAATCGGCGGTGACGGACCTCGCGAAGTTGCCGCGGATCGAGACCCTCAAGTTCGTCAGGTGTGGCTGGCAGGAGGGCAGTGGCCTCGAGCCGTTCAAGGGCCAATCGACCATCAAGGAGCTCAGCTTCCGGGGCACGGACCTCTTCGGCAGGACGGCGGAACCGCTCGGCACGATGAAGAAGCTCGAAACGCTCGACCTCGGGTCCACAGAACTCTCGGGCGACGTCATCGGTCATCTCCAGGCCGTGACGTCGCTCCGGTCCCTCGTACTCGACCACTGCGAGGTGGTCGACCGTGACCTGAAGCCCCTCGAGGGGTTCCCCCCCCTCACGACCCTCTCGCTGGCGAGGACCTCGGTTACGGATTGGGGAGTCGAGACGATCTCCAGGGTCTCGACCTTGAGACGCCTCTCGCTCGAGGGAACACCCATCACGAGGAACAGCCTCGAGCATCTCGCCCGGATGAAACGGCTTCGCCAGCTCAACGTCACAGCCACACCGCTCGGCAGAGAGAACGAACTAATCGTGCTCGGCGGAATCCTGCCCGATTGCGCCATCGAGCCGAGATGAACTCCAGGTGAGTCGCGGGGGCCTCTACGTTGCGGCCGCCAGCAGCAACGGTGCGAATCCAGGACGAACCCCATGCTGAATCAGGTGGCCCGCGCAGAACCGGCGATTCACGAGGCCGCGATCCGGACCGCACGGCAGTGCCGCACCATCATCCAGGCCGTCCTCCGCGAGGAGGAATGGCCGGACGCCGACCGCGAGTTCTACCTCGTGATCCGGGAGGCGATGGAACACCTCCTCGCCTCGGAACGCCAGTGAGCCAGGCGGTGAGCTACGGACGGCGTCGGGCTAGAGGGGCCCGCGATACCCGGAAGGGGCAAGCGTCAGGTACCCGCCGCGGATTGAGATACGCCTTGAAGCGTGCTAGCGTGTTCAAATGTCTAGGGAGACTTCAGGCAACGCCTGAAACCTCCCCAAACCTCGCAAAACCAGGGTCATGGGCGAGCAGCATGCGAGATCGTGACGAGCACGAATCCCACCAGGGACAGCAAGAAGGCAATCCGGATGCCCGGTGCCCACCTGCTGTCAGGATGCTCGCCGGAAAGCAGGTAGGGCTTCCCGGCCACGAGGCCCAAGACCAATAGGGTGAGTTGTTCCATACGTCCTTTCTCCTTTGGTTAAGGAGCTCCGTCTTGTCCACGGGCTCCGGTGGCGGCTGAATCAGCCGTCACGGAAATCCGAGGTGGGAGGAGGACGTATGGAGGTTTTGCGTTTCACCCCGACGAGGACGGACCCCGCCTCGCCGATTCTTCTGTCACTGCCTGGCGAAGGCGAATACAGCCCGGGATGAGGTCAGGTTCAGTCAAAGGCACGAGGGCCTTTGGTCCCCTTCATTCTAACGCCCGATCGGGCCGTGCATACGGGGTCGGGCATTTCTCGAATCGAACGGAAAAGCCACCACCCTCGGGCGTCGAAAGACGCGCGAGGATGGTGGGCAAAACCTAGAGCTTCTGACGGTACCACTTCCGGTAGACGCTTCGGCTCAACAGCTGGGACATGGCCCAAGAAAGTCCCCCGATGAGGTTCCTCAGGTCCCATTCACGCAGAGGCCGTCCGGGATAAGCCAAAACCCTGCGGTGCTTGAGCTTCACCACATATCCCATTTCCCCCCCGTCGTCCGCCTGGAGCAACCAGAGCGACACCTCGAGGGTTCCGATGGAGACGCCCTTCAGCAGGACGGCCTTGGCGTTGTCGCAGGCACACTCCCGTATAGCCCTGTGGAACACTTCAGCATCTGTGCTACAACTTTCCATACACGCACTCACGATTACGCCCGGAGCCTTGCAGGCCCCAGGGAGTTGATCAACCACTTCCAACCGGTCAAAACCCCTTTTGAGGGCCTTGAACGACGTGAAGCGACGGCTGATCGAGGCGTGCGTGCCTTGGGGAGAGTTGTCCGGAACGGTCCTCGAGACAGGGTTTCGCGCGGGCATCCCGACGGGGTGAAACCCCGCTTCGCCGCTTGTTTCTTCGCCGCCGGGCGAGGGCACGAGCCTGGGATGCGGTCGGGTTGGGTCAAAGGCGAGGGAGCCTTCGTCTCCTGCCGTGCCAGACCCCCCGATCGAAGGAGCTTCGCCGACGTGCGGGAGGAGCTACCGTCGTATCGCGGGGTCGGACGAAGCCGTGCATAAAGCGCGCACTCGTGGCATTGTCCTGAAGTAGGGAACGACAAAAGGTCTCGGGAGACCTCAGGCAACGCCTGAAGTCTCCCCAAACCTCGC
The DNA here is from genome assembly GCA_046349995.1 of Isosphaeraceae bacterium. Lineage (GTDB taxonomy): Bacteria > Planctomycetota > Planctomycetia > Isosphaerales > Isosphaeraceae > Aquisphaera. The sequence continues at coordinate 35,449 of JAXMBE010000010.1, forward strand.
GAAAACCTCTCGGGCCCGCGCTAGTAGCGGAGCGAGATGACGCAGAGCCTCAGCACGCAGAGGGCCAGCAGGACCCTGCAGATGAGGATCCCCTCGGGCCCGATCGTGATGAAGCTGAGGTCGAAGAGCTTGCTAACCAGAAGGACCAAAGCGATCTGTTCCATACGTCTTGTCTCCTTTGTTGAAGGAGCACCGTCTTGCACACGGGCTCCCCTGGCGGCTGGAATCCAGCCGTCAAGGAAATCCGGGGGGACGGACGTATGGAGGTTTCGCGGTTCACCCCGACGAGGACGAGCCTCGTCTCGCCGATTTTTAGCTCGCTGCCTGGCGAAGGCACGGTAGACCCGGGGCGCGGTCAGGTTCAGACAAAGGCGCGAGGCCTTGGTCGCCTCTCCATTCTAACGCTCGATGGTCCCGGGAGTACGGGGGCGTCGATTTTTCCCGGCACGTTCTCGACCAATGCCCGGCCAGCGAACCCGCTTCACGTCGGAGACGCCAGGCACGGCGTTGCGTCGCCTACCCGCCCCCCCGTGGCAACGTCCGGGCGAGGCGGAAACCCGTCTCGAACGAGCCGCCGTCGGCCCGACCCCAGCTCCGCGCCCCCGAGGTCAGGCCCTGGTCGGGCATGTTGAACCACCCGCCCCGCAGCACCCGATTCCCTGACGGGGCGATCGGACCGTCGCGGACGGCGTCGGGCTCCTCGCTGTGGCACCGCCCTCGGCAGTACGGGGCGAGCGTGTCGAGGCACCACTCGTGGGCGTTGCCCAGCATGTCGAACAGCCCCAGGTCGTTCGGCTTCAGGAGGCCGACGGGCCACGCCTGGTTGCCGGCCCCGCCCGCGATGCTCCAGGCGTACCGGCCGAGTAGGCTGTCCCCCTGCCGCCCGAACGGCCGCACCGTCCCCGAGCCGGCCCGGCAGGCGTACTCCCACTCCGCCTCGGTCGGCAGGCGGTAGCCGGTCAGGTCCAGGTGCCCGGCCCGGAGCCCGAGGCCGCCGCCCGGGAGTTCCTCGAAACACCACTGGGCGGGCGGGATGCCCTCCTCACCGCTCAGCCAGTTGCAGTAGCGCGCGGCCGCGACGAAATCGACGCCGAGGGCCGGGCCGTCGGGCTCGCGGCCGAACGGAGTCAGCGGCGTGCCCTTCACCTCGACCCCGCGTCGCCCCATCGACTCGCGGTGGCGCTGGAACTGCTCCGCCGTCACCTCGGTCGTCCCGACGGCGAAGTCGCGGTCGATCCGCACCCGGTGGGGGAGGCAGAGCTTCTCGTCGACGAAGTCCCACTCGGGCTGGCCCATGACGAACGACGGCCGGGCGCGGACGACCGCGAATGCCTGCCCGTGTCGGTTCACGAACCAGCCGCGGCCCGGGGCGGGGGCGTCCTCCGCTGGCACGGCCGAGAGGGCCGCGTCCCGCTCCCGGGCGAATCCCCACGCCCGGAGCAGCCAGCACGCCGCCGAGTGGGCGCCGGGATCGGGGTCCGAACGGGCGAGGTCTGCGACCCGGGCCACGAAGGGGTCACCCCCCGCCGGGGCCGGGTACCCGCCGAGTGCCAGGAGCAGGGCGCGGCGGGCCGATGCGTCGGGCTCGGCCGCCAGGCGTTCCCGCAGTGCCCCGGCCGGGACCTTCAACCGGGGCAGGGTCTCGATCAGCTGCGAGCGCGAAGTCGGGTCGGGCCGGTGGCGGAGCATCGCCCAGAGCGGCTCCGGGTCGCCCAGGTGGAAGAGCGCGACGGCGGCCGTGGCGGCGCGCTGGGAAGGGGGCACGGAGTACGGGTGCTGGGCCGGACGTCCCCAGACGGAGGCGGCCGGCGTGCCCCCCGGGCCGACGCTGACGGAGAGGGGGAGGAACCCACGCTCGGCGAGGCCCCGCATCCGGGTGCGGTGGGCCTCGGTGTCCGGTGCGACGGCCAGCTCCGAGGCGTGCCAGCCCGGCCGGGTCCAGGTCGACAGGTACTCCGGGCCGGCATCGACCCCGGCTGCGCCCGCCCCCACGCACACGTCCCATTGCATGAGCCCGTGGCCCGCTGCGTCGGCGAGCGTGCCCGCGCCGCCGAGCGCGAAGGCGAAGCCCCGGTCGGCGTCCTCGGCCTCGCGGATCTGGGCCAGCTCGAGGCCGGCGGGGCCACGCCGGAACTGGGTGGTCCGCGCCCGCCAGCGGCTGCGGACTCGGTCCCACTCCTCCCGCGCCAGGACGTCGGCCGAAAGGCCGGTGACGACATACGGCGGGCGCCCGGGGCGGAGGACCAACCCCTCCTCGAGCTCCGCCGGCCTGCGGAGCCGTGCCAGCCGGGCCTCCCGGTAAGCTGGGTCCGGCACGACCCAGAGGAGGACATACCGCGTGTTCCCGTCTTCACCCGGGTAGAGCGCGACATCAACCGGTACGAATCCCTCGCCCCGGCGGGTGGTGTCGTCCCGCACGGCCTCGGACGCCGTCAGGCCGCGGGCGAACACGAACCGCGCCCCGTCGCGGGCCCAGACCGCCGCGACCCTCAAATCGCCGCCCGCCCGATAGGGGCGCACACGCGCAGGGCGGAAGCCGGCGGCGCGGAGCGTCTCGGCGAGACCGTCGAAGTTCGCGAGCGGGAGCGACTGGATCACGAGGAAGTGTCGGCCCGCGAGCCCGCCCGCCGCCTCGACCTGGCGCAGTGCCGCCGGCGTCGGCTCCGACCAGGAGGGGCTGACGTAGTCGGGCGGGGACCAGTCGGCGGTCTCTTCCAGCATGCGGCGGAGCTCGCGGCGCGCCGGCCCGGGGTCGGGCCGGAGCAGGTCCAGGAACGCCTCGAACTCCTCCCCGGTCGCGTAGGCGATTCCGCGTGCGAGCGCGTCGGGCCGCCCCGGAGCCAGGCGGAGCAGGGACCGCCGCGCCTGCTGCCAGGGCTGGCTGTCCCCTTCGACGGCCATCGCTTCGAGCGCGAGCAGGTCGTCGAGGATCTCGCCGGCGACCGGTTGCAGGAGGTCACGCAGTGCATCGGAGCCGGGCCGGGAGAGGGCCAGGGCCAGCTCGCGGCGGAACGCCGGGTCCGTGCGGAGGGCCTTGCTGAGGCCTCCGGCACCCGCCGGGTCGAGCCGCACCGCCGCGAGCCTCAGGGCGCGGAACGCGCCCGGGCTTGCGGGAGCCGCCAGCCGCTCGGCCACCAGCCTGCGCGCGGCGGACGCGTCGGGGAAGAGGGCGACGAGCGCCGGGACCTCGGCCGGCGAGGCCGCCTCGATCTGGCCCACCACGGGCATGGCCCGCGCCCGCTCCAGCGCCCTGTGGAAGAGCGCCCACGCCGCGAGGGCGACGACGATCGCCACGGCCGAGGCGATCGCGCCGGTGCTCAGCCGGTGGCGCCGCGCCCACAACAGCGCCCGCACCGGCCAACGCTCGCGATACACCGACACCGGGTCGCCGGCGAGCCACCGCTCGACGTCCTCGGCGAGGGCCAGGGCCGAAGGGTCCCTGTCCGCCGGGTCACGCGCCATCGCCCGGAGGCAGACCGCCTCGAGGCCGCGCGGCACGCCCCGGCAGGCCAGTCGCGGCCGGGGGAACTCGCCGGCCATGACGGGCTCTCGGAGCGACTCGGCGGGCAGCCCGGGGTCGAACGGCGGCCGGCCGGTGAGCACCTGGTAGAGCGTGGCTCCCAGGCCGTAGACGTCGCTCGCCGGGTCGACCCGGTCGGTGTCGCCGGCGGCCTGCTCGGGGCTCATGTAGACCGGCGTGCCCATGGCCACGCCGTGCCGTGTCTCGTCGCCCCCGTCCCGGACGGGAGCCCTGGCCCCCTCGTCCCGCCCCACGGCGTCGAGGTCCTTGGCGAGCCCCCAGTCGATGATCAGGGTCTCGCCGAACTTGCCCAGGAGGATGTTCTGGGGCTTGAGGTCCCGGTGGACCACACCCACGCTGTGGGCGTATGCTGCCGTCTCGCAGACCGCGAGGAACCGGCGCAGCAGGCCGCGCACGGCCCGTCGAGCGTCGCGGTCGCCCCGCTCCCAGGCGTCCGCGGCGTGGATCCGTGCGATCGCCCCCGCGAGGGTCTCGCCGCGGATGAACTTCGTGACGAGATAGGGCATGCCGTCGGGGGCCTCGCCGGCCGCGTGGACCGGGATGACGCCCGGGTGCTCGAGACGCCCGGCGAGGCCGGCCTCTTGGACGAACCGCTTCCGCAGGCTGGCGTCGTCCGCGATGCCCGGGTGGGCCAGCTTGACCGCGACCTTCCGGCCCAGCCCCTCGTCGAGCGCGAGGTAGACGGCCCCCGACCCGCCACGGCCGCGGTGTTCCAGGATGCGGAACCGCCCGCGCGCGGCGAACACGGCCCCCACGACGGCGTCCTCGTCCGACGGCCGGTCGGCCTCGGCGAACACCTCGTCGATCACCCGGTCCCACCGGGGGAACCGCTCCCGGTAGGCGTCCCGGTTAGCCGGGGCCAGATCCTCCGTCAGCGAGAGCTCGGTCCGGAGGAGCTCGCGCAACAACTCGGGGCGTTCCGCGTCGGGGGTCGCGGCGAGGTAGTCCTCGATCCTCGGCCCGGCGCCGCGGCGGAACTCCTCCTCGAAGCGGTCGCACAGGCGGTCGCGCTCGACCTCGCTGTCCGCCACGGAGTCACCGCCGCCCCAGCCGCTCATGGCAAGCGATTCGCCCAGTGCTGCTGGATGAGACGGATCTTCCGGACGACGGTCGCCCGGCACCGGCCGATCCGGTCCGCGACCTCCACCTCGGTGTGGCCCGCGGCGCGGAGCGCCGCGACCGCGCGGCAGGTGTCGTCCGGGAGGGCCGCGAGCAGCTCCGCCACGGCCTCCTCCGCGGCGGCCAGGACCGCCGGGTCGGTCGCGGGGCACGCCAGATCATCGGGCTCGACGGGGGAGCGTGCCATGCGAGCCCCGTTCCTCGCGCTAGCCAGCCGCCTCGCGTAGCCCCGCGCCTTCCGGACGGTGATCGTGACGAGCAGCGCCTCGATCGCGTTACGGCCCTGCAACGCCCGGAATCGGCCCCGGGCCATGCCGTGGCAGAACGCCTGGAAGGCACTCAGGGCCGCGTCCTCGGCGTCGCCGCTGAGCGGGCCGTCCCGGAGGACGGACTGGGCCCGCCGCACGAGCCGGGGGAAGTACGCTTCCCAGAGGGCGGCGGCGGCGTCCCCGTCCCCGCCCCGCAGGGACTCCCCCCAGCCGGTGATCGTCCCGGTCGGCATCGTCGACACTGCCGCCATGGCCGCTACCCCTCACGAACCACGTCGAGTCAGCCGGCGGGCCACACCGCCCGGCGGGAATCCGGCATCCTGTTCCAGTATTCACCCCGCGGAGCTCGAATGCACGGGGTTTCCCCGACAAATAGTCGGCCACCATATGGGACGCAAGTCTTGAGGACATAGAGTATTCAGAACATTCCCAGGATCCTCGCGATGTGAAATCATCCACGACAATGAGGCGCGCATGCCCGACCCTGCCATTACGCTTTCAAAGGGAGACAGTGCCAGGGCCTTACGACAACGACGTCGACCGGCGAGCACGCCAGAGCCCAGTTCGCTGGCCATCGCGCCCGTCGGGGATTTTTCCCACGAGATTTCGAGGATTCAGCATCATGAGGTTCTCCGGGTTCATCGCCGCCGCGATTATCTTCCTTGCGGGATCGGCAACACAGACCATGGCCGGGGTAATCGTGGACTCGCATTCGTTCGAGCAGCCCGACTACTCCGCCGGGCCCCTTGTCGGGCAGAACGGATTCGAGTCGCTCGGGGGCATTAGCGCAGGGGGGCCGCAGGTAAAGAGCGGCGTCGCCTACACCGGCAGCCAGGCGGTTCGCGTGGTCGGTTCCGACATCGAGCCCTATCAGGACTTCTACGCCGGGTTCTGGCACGTGCCGATCGGCCGCGATCCGGTTGCCGAGGGCTTCGACATCATCCGCGCGAGTGTCGCCATACGCATGGATGTGGTGTCCACGGACTCCCTCACGGCCAATCTCCAGCTCTATGGAACCGACGTCGCCGACTACTTCGGCGGCGCATACATCTGGGGTGATGGCAGCATCACCTTCGACACCGCCGCCGATTCGAAGATCGTGGGCACGGCCGAGTTCGGCCGCTGGTATCAGTTCGGCGTGGAGGTGAACTTCTCGACCGGCCTCGCCACGGGCTACCTGGATGGCGTCCAGGTGTCGAGTCTCGCGCTGGGTAACCTCGTCTCGACGTCGTTCGATGCGGCTGAGATGTCGGTCGCCTCGGTAGCGCCGCTGACCGTCGACGACGTCTTCTACTTCGACGACTACAAAGTCGAGTTCCTGCACGCGGTCCCTGAGCCTTCGAGCCTCGCGCTCGCCATGAGCGGGGCCACTGTTCTGGCCTTGGTCTCGCGCCGACGCATCAAGAGCCGGCGATAAAGGATCAGACAAGACCCCGGTTGCGTGACTGGGATCGGCAGCGCGGGTGGTTTTTTCAAGAGCCTGCAGCGAGCTACCTCGAGGTGTGCGGTGCCGGGAAGGGCGGGCCCGGCACCGTGCCGATCGCGGGACGCAGCCCCCATATCCTCAGGTAGCCACAACCGGCCCCGCCGGTCTGCATCACCTACCATGATGATGAGTGCTCCACTTGGCGACTTGCTCAGAGTTCACATTCCTCGATGCCGAGGCCCCCATGGAGACTCGCGACTCCGACCGTAACCTCCTGTTCGGGATCCTCGCCCTCCAGCTCGACTTCATCGACCGGGACCAGCTCATCGCGGGGATGAACGCCTGGGTGCTCGACAAGAGGAGCCCGCTCGGCCGCATCCTCATGGATCACGGGGCACTCAGCCCCGCCAACCGGGCGCTCCTCGAGCCGCTCGTCGACGCCCACCTGCAGAATCACGGCGGCGATGCCGGGAAAAGTCTGGCAGCCCTGAGCGGGAGCTCGTCGGCCCGCGAAGCCCTGGCCGGCATCAGGGACACCGAGGTGCAGGACAGCCTCGCCTCCATAGGTGCTGGAACCTTGACCGGTTCCCTCGGGCCTCACGACCGGACGACCGTGTGGTCGGCCGACGGACGCACAACCACCATGTCCGCTGGGACCACGGCCTCGTCCGGCGCCCGATTCCGCGTGCTCCGCCCCCACGCCCGGGGGGGCCTGGGGGCGGTGTTCGTCGCCATCGACGAGGAGCTCCACCGCGAGGTGGCACTGAAGCAGATCCTCGACGAGCGGGCCGACGATCCCACCAGCCGCCAGCGCTTCCTCATCGAGGCGGAGGTCACCGGCGGGCTGGAGCACCCGGGGATCGTGCCCGTCTACGGGCTGGGGTCCTACGAGGACGGTCGGCCCTTCTACGCGATGCGGTTCATCAAGGGCGACAGCCTCAAGGAGGCCATCGCCGCGTTCCACGCCGATGCCTCGCTGAAGAGTGACCCGGGCAGGCGGTCGCTCGAGCTCCGCAAGCTGCTGCGTCGGTTCACGGATGTCTGCAATGCCATCGAGTACGCCCACTCGCGTGGCGTGCTTCACCGCGACCTGAAGCCGGGGAACGTGATCGTCGGCAGGTACGGTGAGACGCTGGTGGTGGACTGGGGCCTGGCCAAGGCCACCGGCCGACGCGACCCGGACGCGTCGCTGGGAGAACGAACCCTCAACCCGGCCTCCTCGGGCGGCGGGGCGGAGACGCTCCCCGGCCAGGCGCTGGGCACGCCGGCCTACATGAGCCCGGAGCAGGCCGCCGGGGAGCTGGAGAAGCTAGGCGCGCCGAGCGACGTCTACAGCCTCGGGGCAACGCTCTACTGCCTGCTCACCGGCAACGCACCATTCGAGGGGAATGACGTCTTCGAGGTGCTTCAAAAAGTACAGCGTGGAGACTTCCCGCGGCCGCGCCTGTTTGAACCGTCCATCGACAAGGCGATAGAATCCGTCTGCCTCAAGGCGATGGCCTTGGAACCCGCCGACCGCTACTCCACGTGCTGTGCGTTGGCCGAGGATGTGGAGCGATGGCTGGCCGACGAGCCGGTCGGGGCATATCGAGAGCCCTTCGCACGTCGTGCCGGGCGAATGGTGCGCCGCCACCGGACCGCCGTAACCGCCGCCGCTCTCGCCGGGCTGGTCCTGGTCGGTGCCCTCGGCGTCGGGTACTGGCGGGAGTCGGCCTACTCGGCCAATCTGCTCAAGCTCAACACGAACCTCGAAGTCCAGCGCCGCCGCGCCGAGGGTCGTGAGCGGGACGCGATCGCGGCGGTGAAACGGTTCGGCGAGGTTATCTCACAGAACCCGGTCCTAAAGAACCGGCTCGAATTGGAATCGCTCCGCAAGGAGCTGTTGAAGGAGCCGCTGTCATTCTTCAAGTCCCTGCGCGGTCGCTTGCTGCAGGACAGTGAGACTCGACCTGAAAACCTCGCCCGCCTCGGGGTAGCCTGCTTCGAGCTGGGTAGGTTGGCGGACGAGATCGGTGATAAGCAAGACGCATTGATCGCCCATCGTGAGGGGCAGGCGATTCGGCAGAAACTGATTGACGCCAACCCCTCCGTCATTCATTCCCAGATCGACCTGGCTCGAAGCCACAACTACATAGGGACTCTGCTGAGCCAGACAGGCCGGCCGGACGAGGCGATAAAGGCGCACGAGGCGGCGCGGGCGATCCGTCAAAGGCTGGTTGACGCCGACCCCGCCGCCAGCGGACTCCAGCTGGACCTGGCAGAAAGCTACTACAACATTGCGGCGCCGCTACGAGAAACCGGACGGCTCGACGAGGCGATGAAGGCCTGCGAGGCGGCGCGGGCGATCCAGCAGAGGCTTGCCGACGCCGACCCCACCGCCACCGAGTCCCAGTTCGAGCTGGCACGGAGCCACGACTCCATCGGTGGGATACTCCACGAAACCGGACGGCTTGACGAGGCGATGAAGGCGTACGAGTCGGCGCTGAGGATCCAGCAGAGGCTTGCCGACGCCAACCCCACCGCCACCGAGTCCCAGTTCGACCTGGCACTAAGCCACATCCGCATCGGAGCCCTGCTCAGCGACACCGGGCATCCGGGCGAGGCGATGAGGGCCTACGAGGCGGCGCGGGCGATCCAGCAGAGGCTTGCCGACGCCAACCCCACCGCCACCAGATTCCAGCTCGATCTGGCGACGAGCCACAACAATATTGGAGCCCTGCTCAGCGACACCGGGCATCCGGGCGAGGCGATGAAGGCGTACGAGTCGGCGCTGGGGATCCAGCAGAGGCTTGCCGACGCCAACCCCGCCGTCACCGAGTTCCAGCTGGACCTGGCACGCAGCCAAGGCAGCATCGGAGAGTTGCTCGACAAAGCTAGTCGTCCGGGCGAGGCGATGAAGGCGTACGAGTCGGCGCGGGCGATCCAGCAGAGGCTGGCCGACGCCAACCCCGCCGTCACCGAGTTCCAGCTCCAGCTGGCGGCAACCTACAGCAACATAGGGAGCCTGCTGCGCGCCACGGGCCGTCCGGAAGAGGCTGTGAGGGCACATACAGCTGGGCGAGCGATCCGACAAAAGCTGGCCGACGCCAACCCCACCGTCACCGAGTTCCAGCTGGCCCTGGCTCGAAGCCACTACAACATCGGAAATCTGCTGGTCGCCACGGGCCATCCGAAAGAGGCTATGAAAGCCTACGAAGCGGCAAGAGCGATCCAGCAGGAGCTAGCTCAGAAGCGATCATCTTTGCCTGAACTCGCGAGTGACCTCGGAGGAACGCTCCACAACATGGCAACGATCGATCTTGATAATCGGCGTTTCGATGAGGCTCAAGCTCGTCTCCGCGAGGCGATCCGCTGGCAAAAACAGGCGCTCGGGACGAATTTGAAGAACCCGGAATACCGGCAGAGGCTCATCAACCACTTGACCATGTTGCCCACCGCCTTGAGCGCCCTTGGCCGAATCGAAGAAAAGGCCGAGGTCGAGCGCGAGTTGGCTGAAATGCACGCCAGCGACCCGCGGTTCGCAGCACTGGATGCTCGACTTGCGGCCGTAATCTCAGGGGCAGTGGCGAACGATCAGGGAGAGCGACTGGCACTGGCCCAGCGGGCCTACGATACCAATCGCCACGCGACCGCCGTTCGCCTCTGGAACGAGGCCCTGAAATCCGATCCCGCCTTGGCCCGGGACCGTGACGCCCAGTACGCCTACAGCGCTGCCTGCTCCGCCGTCTTGGCTGCCACGGGACGCGGCAAGGATAACCCTTCTCTCGATGATACCGCCAAAGTCAGGTACAGGCAGCAGGCTCAGGCCTGGCTCGAAGCGGAACTCGCAGCCTGGTCCGGCCTTGCTCACCCCGACCATGGCGAGGCACTCCGGAAGATCCCGATGACGCTCAGGCACTGGCAACAAGACACCGACCTGGCCGCTGTCCGCGACCGTGATGCACTGGAAGCGTTACCCGAACGCGAGCGGCAGCAATGGCAGGCCTTCTGGGCCGAGGTTGAGAGAGTACGTCGCCGATCCGAGACGGGCCGTGACCTCGAGCCGCCGGCACACGACGCAGAACTACCGAACGACCCGTTCGCGCGGTAGTCGGCCATCCCGTAGCAATTGGACAAAATCCAACGCTAAGCCTGACAGCCGGTTGCCCTGCCGCATGAAATCAGCGGATTTCTCCGTGTTTCAACGACATCAGCCCGATGTGGCCCTTCGTCCCGAAACTCGCGGCGACCATCAAGTTTCAAGACCTTGATTTCGGGATGCGAAGCGGGACGGGTTTGGGGCCGTTTTCAGCCGGATTCAAGGCCGTTTGCGGGGGCATACCGAAAGCGACCCGAATCGGGACGGACATCCTTAGCGTTGTTTTTGGTCCATCTGCTACGGGAAGGCCGACCCGAAGAGCTTCGAGCGATCCGGCGTGCCCTCTCCGGGTGTTCCGCTTGGCCACGGCCTTCGGAGAGTGAGTTCGGAGTGGCCTCCGCCGAGCGATCGGGAGAAGGCTCTGTCCGGTTGACATCCACGCCCCCAGCGGGGGCGACCTCACGGAACCGGCCCCCTCGGGGGGGCCTTCCTGATACCTCGGCCTCTGGCCGAGGAGCCTCATTTATTTATGGGAATCGAACATCTCTGGCTCGGCGAACATCGACACCCAAAGTCCCGCTAACCGATCCGCTTAGGCCGAGGTAGGACTATGCCAAGTTTGACGGCATTCACGCACGCATCATTTTGCGGCACGGCTTCGTCATTTGGGGGCGTGAGTAGTCACGCCCCATTTGATGGACTTTGACCATGGTACATGGTTCAATCAGCGCCTAACCTGAAGCAGCCAAGAACCAAGGCACGTGCGTTCGGGCACGCGTGGATCGGGGTCACTCGTCATGTCGCTTACGATTGATCCTGGTTTCGACCTTGGGCGCCTCGTGGATGCAATCCTGGGGCGGCCGCCCCAGGAGTTCCGTGTGTCTGTGAGGCGACCAAACGACCTCCTTGTCTTCGACTTCCTGGTCGACAACCTCAAGCTGAAGACGAGCGGGGAGCCGCGCCTCGAGAAGCAGGACCCGAGCGCCTCCGCGCACCTAATCGTCGAGCTCCCGCCGCAGAGCTTCGCCGAGGAGGCGTTTCTAGCGGCACCGTACGCCGAAAAAGACATCGACAAAGAGTCGTGCGAATACCAGAGGCGTAACCCCCCGACGCCACCCGAAGATGTCCTTGCATTGCTTCCACTTCCGTCGTCGCGGGTGCGCATGGCTGGCCGCAGCCGACTGGTGTTCACCATGCCAACGAGTGAGACGGGCCTGCCGTTCACACTCACCGCCGTGCTGAAGGCGATGCGCACGTGGCCACAGAGCCTGTCCGTCAACGCGTCGCCGGATCCAGTCGACCTCCGGGAGGTCGACTGGCTGGGGACGTTGGTCGCGTCGCCGGCCTGGCGGGGAACGTTAGCAAGCCTGATGTCGGCGGTGAAAGCCGCGGGCGCCCATGAGATCAGTGATGCCATCGCGGCTTCCGCGCAGCGGGTTGCCGAATACGCCGCCGGCGGGCTCACGGGCAGTACTCGCAGCGTCCTCGGCAAGGTGATGTTCGAGACGCTGCACGGCGAGATGGAGGAGCTGGTCCGGCGATTCCCAGCGTTGCGGGAAGGCTTGGCGCACCAAGCCGGTCTCGCCGCGCTCGCGCTGGCCTCGACGGAGGCGCTCGCGCCGGCGGCGGCGCGCGTCGGGTTCGACGCCGAGCTGGCCGGCGAACTGCCGTACTTTGCCTTGCTCCTAGGGCCGCACGAGCCGGAGCGAAATGTTACCGCGGTGGAGTTGCCCTACCGGGTCATCCTTTCACCGATCGCGCAGGCGCGTTGGCTGCACAGCGACGCGCCGATCGAGCACCGGGGCCGTACGGAACTCTGGCACACCCGGCTCACCATGGCCCAAATCGAAAACGACTTCGGCGCCGACGTACCGGCGAAGGTGCGCGCGCTCTGGTCGCCGGACTATCCGCCCCCGGCGCTCGCGGATCCTCTGCCCACGTTTCGCGCGAGCCTTGACCCGCGCGACCGGAGGATGCTCGTGAAGCTCATGTCGGGCTATCGCGAGAAGCGTCCGGACAAACTTACCTACATACCTCGGTCTGCCCACGCCAATCGACTCCACCTCTCCGCCCTCGGCGGGTTACTCGATGTCGAAGGGAACTGGCGCCAGCGCCCAGCGGAGGTGGATTTGGAGCAGTGGCGGCATCTAGCGACGCTCGGGCGCGACCACTACGTGCGAGTGGTCTTCGCGGGTTATCTTTGCCCCTTGGGCCACGCCGCCTCGCTCGTCAAGGTCACTGAGCGGAAGTTCGAGACGCTCGGACCCGACCCGTGGCGTCCTAATCAGCGAATCGCGGTGTTGCGGCAGCGTTTCTTCCTCGTCTGCCACGAGCGCGTCAAACATTACTCGGGGGAGGATCACGAGTTCGGCGGCCTCAACTTCCCGATCAAGGAGATCGAGATCCTCACTCGGGTCACGCCGAATCTCCTCGAGCCGGGCAAGGGCCCGAGCGCGCTAAAGTCAGCTAGCGGCGGAGACGTCTACCCCGTTCCCCGAATGGCGTTCTGGCCGATGGTGCCGGCAAGCACCAGCTCTGGGGGAGAAGACTTTCGCTTCGAAATCGTGGTCACTGATTGCTGTGAGCACCGCCACTCGTTCAGGATGCCACTGCTATTCGTCGGCGAAATTGTGAATCGAACGAAAAGCGAGCCGGTTCGCAAGGCGTACAACGCCGCCCCTCCCCCACGGCGGAGTGCGGACCTGGGCGGCGCGACCGTGTGCTACGCGCCCTTTGACCCGGCCGCCAGAGCGGATGGGGATTTACAGCTGCCTACGAGCACTATGACCTTCGAGGCCGGCAAGCTGCGGACGCTACAATCGGATGGTCCGAACTTCTATCCCGAGATCCAGGTAGCCAGCGTCAGGATCCCGGCGCTACAGAAGATGCTCGGACGTAACGAGGCGGTGGAGGTGGAATACCCAAAGGCGTACAAGGACGGTGGGTTCGGCGGCGGTAACCCAGGCCAGGTCTTCCTGAAGCTTGTCAGGGCTTTGCGGCTCGAATTCGGCGGCGCGGGGCAGGCAAAAAGCGACGTACTCGGCGCACTGGCAGCGCCAGAGATGTCCATCGTCGGCCTCTCGCGGATTATGGGACCTGTCTCCGCAAAGGCACCGGAGAGCCCGACCGACACGGTGCCCGAGACCGCCATGGACAACGTCGTCGGTGACAAGTTCGTTCCGGCGGACTTTTTTCGGGGCGCCAGAATCCTGGGCGGCGTGTACCTGGCGGACATCCTCGAGCCCGTCTCAGGGTTGGCACGTCCCGAGGTACCGAAACTACTTTCTCGTGAACTGCCTGCCGAGCCGTCCCTTGGGCTACCCGACCGGATTCTGGCCTCGTTCGAGTGGGAGACTGAGGTCAAAAGGCCCGACCCGCTGAAGCTCCTGATCCCGTGGGCGGACTCACACAAACCCGCGACCATCCTGAAGATGAAAGGCTGTGTGACAACGCCGATCGGCGATCCGAGCGCTGCCACCTACGAGACCCACGCCGATCTGAACAACTTCAAGGTCAATCTCTTCGGGTTCATCATCATCTGGTTCGAGGATTTGCAATTCTCCTCAAAGAAAGGCCAGAAGCCCGACGTCACCGTGCGACTGCGGGAGGGGAGGGACGCCGTCCAGTTCGGTGGACCCCTTGAGTTCGTCAACGAGCTGCGCAACTGGATCCCCTCGAATGGCTTCTCGGATCCGCCCGCCCTCGCTGTGACGCCGAGCGGCATCGCCGCCCGCTATTCGCTGAACCTACCGACCGTAGGCGTCGGTATCTTTTCACTGTCGAATGTCTCGCTCGGCGCGGGATTTGATCTGCCTTTTGACGCTCGGCCGGCCTCGGTGCGGTTCAACTTCGCCGAGCGGCAGCAGCCTTTCAGCCTGGCCGTCGCCATGCTTGGCGGCGGTGGCTTCTTCGCGATTGGCGTCTCCGCGCGCGGCGTTCAGGAGATCGAGGCGGCGCTGGAGTTCGGTGCCGCGCTCGCCATTAACCTTGGCGTCGCCTCGGGCGGCGTTGAAATCAAGGCGGGGGTTTACTTTCACTGGCTAGAGCGGCAAGACAACAACAAGTGCACGGTCGAGCTGGTGGGCTACGTTCGCATCCACGGCGAGCTGTCGGTCCTGGGACTGATCTCCGCGTCGCTCACTTTCAATTTGCAGCTTGGTTACTTGAAGGAGTCGGGAGGGTCGATCGTGTGGGGCGAGGCGAGCCTGATCGTCGAGATCGAGATTATGTTCTTCAGCATCGACGTCACGGTTCGCGTGCGGCGCGAGTTCGCCGGCGGAGAGGCCGACCCCAAGATCATCGATCTCATCCCCGACGCCGCCACCTGGACCGAGTACTGCGAAGCGTTCGCTACGGAGGCCGCCTGAGATGGCACGGCAAACGCTGATGTGGACGACACTCCCGAATGGGCTGACGGAGGATCGCCGCAGCCTGCGCGTCTCAGTGTTCCTCTCGCCGCGACTCCACGCTGAGGGTGACCCGCCGGAGTTGGCGAGCTTCTTCCCCGACTGGGAGGACTGGCCGGCGACGCTTCGCCGGGCCACTTTCAAAGTGAGCTATGGTGGCAGCTCGGTGGCGGTGCCCGCCACCCAGAGGGTCGGGCCCAGCTTCGTCGACACGTCCGTGGGCGAGGCAGACTCGACTGTCTGGAAGTCGCTCTTCCACCGCGGCCTACTCGTGCGTGGATACGAATTCAAGGATTTTTCCGGTACTCCCGTCGTCTCTTACGACACCGTAGCCGTGGCGGGCCGTGTCCAGGACCTATACAGCAAGCTGGCGAGAGCCGCGAACGGCTACCTGCCTCGGGTGTCGGACATCGTCGACGACCCGGACTGGAGGGAACTCATTGAGGCGGTCGCGACCCTAGACGACATGACCACCTACCCGGACACCGGCCTGCGCAACCCAAAGTCGCTCGCCGAACGAGCCCGAGAAGATCGATTCGGGAAGTTCCAGGAGCTCGTCCGCCTGCAGCGATTCCACATGCCGCCACAGAAGCCGAGGCCGGTAGTCTGGCGGCGACGTGACGATGATCGGATCGAGGCGAGCTGGATGGAACACGAGCGTACGGCACTTCCGCACAAGACGGAGCTGGCGAAGCAGCTCGACTTCCATCAGATCGTCGCGGCGATGAGCTCCTACCCGACGCTGCTGCGGCGTCTGGGGATCGTCGTGGACCTCGTTCTCGACCTCTCCCAGTTCACCCAGGCGTCAGACGCGCCGCTAGCCACCACGGTGAAGTTCCCGGATGAGATCCTGCCCGTCGCGGCCACCAAGCACGTGTCCCCGGTCACCCACGCCGGCCTCTCAATCACAGCCTTCGGCGCGGTTTCCCATCCGACCGGCGCCGTCTCCCCCCCGGCTCTCAAGCCAAACGAGTTCCGGGTGGTGGACAGGCTACTCGACCTGGACCCAAGTCGCTTCGCCCTGCTCCAGGCCGACGTGGACGGCGCCGGTCTCAAGCTGATGGGTTTCGCGCGGTCACTGCGACGCCTCGTGCCCGAGGAGGATCGCGTCGACCCGACGACCCGGTTCGAGAAGGAGCTGGGAGTTCCCTCACTCCGCACCACAGGACTGATGCTGGTGCACCGCGGGCGCGGCGCGATGCTGGAGGACCGCTTCGCGACCAACTGGGAGAAGAACTACCTCGCCGAACAGGGCGCGCAGCCTGAGTTGTGGGCCGAGGACCTCGTGCGCGGCCTCCGCTTCGACGTCTGGGACCAGACGACGAGGCGCTGGCGCTCGCTCTGCCGGCGCGAGGCAACCTACGAGGTGGGCGGCGTCCCTCCGTTTACCGTGGAAGAAGAGGGGACGGTGCGGCTCGGCGCCACGGGCTGGCCTGGGCCGCGCGACAAGCCGGACGTCATCTACCTCCATGAGGCGGTCGTCTCGTGGACCGGGTGGAGTCTGGCAGCGCCGCCGCCAGGGCGAGCGATCTGGCGCGATGATCCGGATGCGACCGAGGAGAATCAAACAGTGCCAGGGGCCGAGCCCGAGTTGCTCCCCGGGATCGCCTTCCAGTCTCGATTCGGCGCGTCGCCGGGATCGCT
Organism: Isosphaeraceae bacterium; assembly: GCA_046349995.1. GTDB lineage: Bacteria > Planctomycetota > Planctomycetia > Isosphaerales > Isosphaeraceae > Aquisphaera. The sequence continues at coordinate 51,932 of JAXMBE010000010.1, forward strand.
GCCGCGACTGCGGTTCGGCCGCAGCTACCGGCTGCGGGCGCGCGTAGTGGACCTGGCGGGAAACTCGCTTCCGCCCAAGGAGGAGGACTTCGGGCCCGAGCAACTAGCGCAGAACGCACAACCGTTCCTGCGCTATGAGCCGGTCGCGGCGCCGGTGATCGCTCTCGTCAAGAGGCAGGACGGCACAATCGAGCGGCCCGCCGAGGGCGAGTCGATGCACCGGGTCGCCATCCGCAGCCTCAACAATACATCGGCCGACAACGCGGTGCCGACAACACAAGTGGCGCGGCGGTTCGCCGTGCCCCCACAGGTGAGCGTCAAGGACGCCGAGCACCACGGCATGCTCGACGTGGGCGGCAGGGTGGACCCGGCCACCTTTGACCTCCTCGCCAACCGGAAGGACCGCGACTCTAGTGACCCCAACGCGGCGCTCATCGTGGAGCGACTCTCGATGCAAGGGCCGACCGACCAGGCGCCGGTGGAGACTGCCTTCGCCGTCTACCGTGACGGCCACGCGCTAACTTACCTGCCAGACCCGCTGGCCGAGGTGGTCGCTGCCCGTATATTCGGGCACCCGGGCATCGCCGACACGACGATCATTTCGATCCCGCTCTATCCGAATCCGATCGGCGCATGGCCTGAGATCCAACCGTTCAAGATCGAGGTCTTCGAGGATCCGAGCGTGACGCCGCACTTCGACGAGACGAGTCGCGTTCTACGTGTCCCGCTAGCCAAGGCGGACCGCGCCTCTGTGCGTCTCTCAATGCAGCTTTCGCCGGAGGCGACCCGCGAGAAAATGGGGATCTGGCAGTGGCTGACCAAACAAGAGCAGCAGGCCCTTGAGCCCCTGGCGCGTGATGGGCAGCACTGGATGCTCACCCCTTGGCGCACGGTCGAGGTCGTGCACGCGGTGCAGCGCCCACTGATCGCACCGGTAATGGACAAGATGGTCGTCAGTCGAAGCAAGAACAAACCGACGTCGGCGACGCCACAGTTCATCGCGACGTGCAGCATTAAGAGCACGGATCGAGTGGACCTCCTAGCGGAGTGGCATGAGCCGAGCGACGACCCGTCTGCGCCGAAGAGCCTCCTCGCCGCGGTCGACCGATCGCACGGCGACGTGGCGTTTACGATCAAGATTACGGATGCTGCGTCTTATGCCCAGAAGCGGGACGGTCACAAGGGCGGCGGAATCGCAGAGCACACGATCGAAGGCCCGGATCTGATCGGCGTCAATATCCCCCGAGACCTCATGCTGGAGAAGCGACATGAGTTCGGCGACACGCGTTACCGGCGGGTTGAGTACTGGCTAGAGGCGACAACCAAGTTCCGCGAATACATGCCGTCGGCACTCCTGACCCAGGTTGGAGCGGACGGCGAGCAGCAGCCGACCGACGAGCACATCAAGGTCATCGGCCCGCGTACGGTGACCTGGATCCCGAACTCAGCACCTCCGCCGGCCCCGGAGGTTCTCTACGTGGTGCCGACCTTCGGCTGGGTCCGGTCGACTGACGCCCAAGGGAACGCGTCGAGCTGGCGACGAGGGGGCGGCCTTCGCGTCTACCTCAACCGGCCCTGGAACGACTCGGGCTACGGCGAGATGCTCGCGGTGGTGCTTCCACCGCCCACTTTCGCAGGCGACCCCGAGACCAAGCCGGACGGACGCCCGTACAAAAAGTACGCCACACAGTGGGGTAACGACCCCATCTGGGAATCCCCATTCGTAGCGGGGCTCGCGCCGACGCGATCGAGCTTCCCGCTGGCTCGCACGGCGCCAGACCCCAACGGCAGCTGGCTTCCTAAGTGTGCCCCCAGGACAGAATGTGATCAGAAGCCTGAGCCATTCAACGTGACCAAAGGGCTCTCGCCGGGCGGACAGTACTCAGGGGACTTCGTCGAGATTGCGCCGCACGACGTCTTCTACGATGAGGAGCGCCGACTCTGGTATTGCGACATCGAGGTCGACCAGGGAGCATCGTACTGGCCATTCATCCGCCTCGCTTTGGCACGGTACCACCCCACTTCGGTATCGGGAGCGCACCTCTCCGACGTAGTGCTGGCAGACCTCATGCCGCTTACCGCTGACCGCTGGATCAACGTGAATCAGGCCGACAACCCGCGCACTCGGCAGGTGACTGTTTTCGGGCATTCCTACAGCGACTCCAGCGGGCATTTCGAGGCCATCCACTCAGCTTCCACGTATGATTTTGATATTACTACGGGCACGAGACGTGTCCGTACTCCCGCCGACGTTGCGCAGACCAACGTTATCGAGGTCTGGGTCGAGCAGTTCGATCCGGCGCGGGGCGAAGATTTCGGGTGGGCGCGCGTGTTGAACGCATCTGTAGAGCGGACAGGACCGCACTTACACTTAATGGAACGCACGACAGAGGTTGGGCCTGAAGGCAGCGCTGCTTCTTGGTTCGTGCCGGGAAACCAGCTCGCACGCGCGCTGGAGTTGCACCGGTGCCGGCGCTTCGGGGATCTCGTGGCCGAAGGGCTCGTCGACAAGATCTTCACTTTTCCCCCTCTGTGGAGGGGGACCGTAACGCTCCCGGTTGAGCCTTCGAGCAACGTCCGATTCAGGCTGGTTATCGCCGAATTCGAGGAATACATCGTTGACGACGACCGGCCTTACGATGTGGTGCCGACGAAGAAAGACCGTCGCCTTGTGTTCGTCGAGCACATCGAATTGACGTAGGGTCGGTCTGGGCCCGCGGGAGTAAGTGCCCCGGCGCGGTACGCAGCGGGACAGTCGTCCCCGTACCTCCTCATCCGCCATCCGTCTTGATGGAAGAACAACTTTTCTCTCGTCTCGTGAGGTGCGCCATGTCCATTCCCTACACGGTCCAACCAGGCGATACGCTTCGCCTCATTGCCATGAAGCACGGCATAAAAACCTGGCAGGAGATCTATTTCCATCCGGACAATGTGGCGTTCCGGACGCTGCGGCCCAATCCCGACCTGATCTTTCCTGGCGACGTAATCATGATTCCCTCACCGGCCCCCGCGCCTCCCCCACCTGTTATCCCGCCGCCGCCCCCGATGGGGTTGCCGCCAGTGGAAATCAGCGAACTCATCACGAACGTCCGCAAGTGGCTAGGAGGGCTTCCCGTCGGGGTGGTTGGGGTGAAGCTGCCTACCGCCGTCCGGTTCCTGGATCCTGCCGAGCAATCCGAAGGCATGCGAGTCTATGGCGGCGGCCTGGACTTCACCAAGATTCTTTTGTCAGATGGCCTGGGAGGTGGTGGCCGCCCTTTCACGATCGTTGAGTCGATTAGCGTCGGAACCTTCGTGGTTATGAACATGGGCACGCTCGGTAGCTTCGCGCCGTCAGGGGCGCCGCCGACACGCTTCTCGCCGTCCACGACATTAGTACATGAGCTGGCCCACGCGTGGCAGTCCCAGCACCACCCTAATAGCCCCGGGGCTTTCATTTCGAATTCGGTAGCAAGTCAGACCGGCGCAATAGCAGATGTTCCAGCGGCCAAAGCGGCAGCGTCGGCGAGGGCCTTGGCGAGTGGTCGCAATCCCATCGCGGCCGCCTCCGATGAAGATGTAAGCGCTTACGCCTATGTCCCGGGGAAACCGTTCGGCGATTACGCAGCCGAGCAGATCGCCGAACAGGTGGAAAATGCCTACATCGCCGGGACATTGGCAACTGACCCAATCGTTGCTCATGTCCGAGTACCGACCCCCAACGTAGCCGACGCCGACAATCTCGCCAGCTTGAGCACCCCACGATTTGAACGCAAGAGTTCCCCCGGTGTTGTGTTCCCGTAAAAAGCGTGCTGAGGCTTTCAAAGCCGGCGATCTGGGAAATGAACTCGAAGTTCTTTGGTAACCCGAGCCTGCTGGAGGCGGGCCTTATCGACGATGTCGGGTAGTGCCTTGCCCCTCAGCGGACAGGTTTGCGCGAGGAGCAAGAGGGATGAGTCTGGAACGTCTCTATGCCGTTTCCAGACCGAGTCCACGGGGATGACGATCTGAGAGTCGGGTCGAGCTGGGTCTGAGATCAGGATCCGAAGCTCGAAGCCCTTCGTGAGAAGGCCAAGCCGCTCTCCGCAGGCGAGCAGAACACGTTGAGCGATTCGGAGGTGACTGAAGCGGTAGGCGCGGCCCCACTTCATCGGGGCGTCGAGGTCTTCGTTGAGGGGGTGGTCCAGACGCGAACGTCATCAGTGCAACGAGCGGAGGGCAGGAGCGTTTGTCGGCACCATCAGCCACGGTCGATTCGCGGCTGGGCGCATCGTCCCTTCAACCTCCTCGGCGATATAGGCTCAGACACAGACCGTCACTTCGGGTCTTCGACCGCGTCCCAGACAGCGGCGAGGGCTGCGGGGGTAAACCTCACTCCTAGCGGCGAATAGCGTGGCACGGCCGCCATCATCGCGTCATATTGCCGGACAGTGCTGCCTACGGGGGCGAGCGTCGCCGGGTCGATGTTCCGCCACAGCGCGATGGCCGCCGCTGGGTCGCCCGGCATGGGGGCTATACCGGGAAAGTGCCTCGCCCAGAGTTCGCACCGGAAGTCTCGCACCCATCCGCGAGTACCGGGCGCGGTGCCGCCAGGGCCGTTCACCACATCCACGATCACGGCGCACACCTCCGAGTCGTGGAACCAACTTCGCCGGCTCGCGTTCACCGACCCGACGAGCAGTGCCTCGTCGTCCACCAGCAACAGCTTGGAGTGGACGTACGCTCCCGGGCCGGTGGTCGTCCCTCCGCCCAGCCGCTCGAACACCAGCAGCCGTCCGGGAAATGCGAGCTGGAGTGGGCGGAGGAACTCACGCCGCCGGAATGGCAGGTCTGGCAGGTCGCCGACGCAATCCTCGGCGGCGATCACTACGATTCCCGTCAGCCCGGGGTTGTTGGTCAGGGCCGACCGGATCGCCGTCCCTAGCATTTCGTTCCCGACGAAGTACTGACACTCCATGTAGAAGTACTGGCGGGCCGCAAGTAGCGCCTTCGCCAGCGCGAACGCGGCAGTCCGCACGGATACCGGGAACGGGCACCCGCGGCCGTAGGTGTGGGTGAGCTGGACGGTCAGTGGGTTCGCCACCGGGACGGTGGCCGCCGGGATACGGAGGACATCACCTGGCACCGTGGCGGTCCACCGGTCGGCGAACGTGTTATACACTTCGATCGCGGCCGGCCCCTCGAGCCGGACAGACACATCAAACAGGGGAGAACCTCGCGGGTTTGGCACACTGCTCAACCGGTCCCCCGTGTACTCGATCCCGCCGACGTACGCGGTCAGTCGACCGCCGGCCTGGACCACCAGGATTTTCTGATGGTGTGAGCCGAAATCGAGGTGTCGGCCGTCGAGGATGGCCTTGTAGTCCCGGCTGGGGGCGAACGCGTTTATGAAGACGGCAGCGGCCTCATTGTTCACCTTTCGCACGTTCAACGCCATCGCGTTGACAACCACCGTGGCGAAGACCCCGGTCTGCGGACTTAACAATGGTGGGATCCCTCGCACCCGGCCGGCCCAGAACAGCGCCCGCACCTGCACCCCGGCTCGGGCCGGGTCGGCCAGCAGCTCACCGAGAGACCGGGTAAAGGCACCGGTCGCATCGGGCAATCTCAGGTCGATCTCGCAATTCCAGTTGGCCAAGAAGACGAAATCGCCCGGACCAGTGGCGGCTTCGATGTCCGCGCGCATGGCGGCGAGCGCGGCCGTCCCACCAAACAGCGGTCGGGCCGCCGAGCTGGCGGCCGGGGCGTGCAGCCGCAACGCGGCGGAGGCCGGGGTGAAGTACCAGTTTAGACTTGGCCCCGCCGCGGTCGGCATCGCCCCCGCCCCGCCGTCCCACTCAACGTTCGCGGCACGGAACGGGAACATTGCTCCCGCCGGGGTCGGATACGCGAACCCGACCGGCGGCCCAAGCGGGGCGGCGGATGTACTCCTGGCCTGCCACAGGTCGAATACCGCTCGCGGCAATGGGACTGGGACCGACTCGGGGTCGAGGAGGACGCTGCCGGCGGTGAACGGCAGGGCGACCCCGGCTCCCGCCGGTACCGGCGGGCCGGTCGGGTCCCCGAGGAACGACTGGCCGAGTAGGAATGCCTCGAACGCCGCTCGTGGGACCGGGAACACAGCCCCTGGCCCGGCCAGGAATACCCAGTCTACAAATTCTTGGGCGACCCACCCGGCCGCGACTGCAAACGGGGCCGCGGCCGGCGGTCCGAATGCCGCTACCCCGCCGCCCGCCGCCCATGTGTTGGCCACTTCCCGTGGGACGAAATATGCGGCCGACCGGGCTATCTCGACCATCACCCCCGCGGTGAAGTCACAGCTTGCGACCACGTCGGAGAGCTCGGCTCGGGTGCCGGTCCGCGGTCCAGGATCGAACGTTCCGCCGGCGAGGGCGGCGGAGGCGGCGTCCATTAGTTCATGCATACATTCTTCGTCCAGATGAGTCATCGTCTGCACCCCGACGACGCCGTCGTTGGGGAAGATGCCCCGGGCCGTCTTGTACTGGGTGACACGGGCATCGGTATTCGGCCCGTACACACCATCTACTGCGGTTGGGAACCCGAGGTCGGTCAGGGCCTGCTGAATTCGGGCGACCGACTCGGGCGGATCCGGTGGGGCCGGTGGGGCAGCCATACGATGCCCGGTGAGGCAACTTTCAAGCGTTGAATCCCCGGCGAACCGTGGGGCGCGAAGGCCGGCCATTGTTCGTCTCCCAGTGGTATACCTACTTAGTTTGGAGATCAAGGAGGTTGTGACCTGCCCCTCGAGAACGAGTGGAAAGAGCAGGGAGTAGAGGAGAGCAGCAGCTCGGCGGAGTCACCGGAGGTGAACCAGCCGCATCATCGCTGCATGCATTGTGACAACACGGCCGCGTGATCGGCGGCAAACTTTCGACACTTCAGGTTCAAGTGGCCCATGTGCTATGGGGAAGCCATGTCGGCGGACACTCGGGCGAAGTCTCCCGGCAGGAATCAATCCTGAGCGCTCGGCGATCCAAGCCCGAGGACGCCAGGTTCTCCCGAAGAGTCGAATAATTCCTGAGCCGGTTCTTTCGTCGCTCAACCAGAGTTCCGGATCCCAGGTGAGCCGCCGCCAGGCGGGGTTGTTCGTTCGTTCGGGCCGGAACCCGAACCCTCGGAACGGCCTCGATTCCGCCCCCTGCCCTGGCCGAAGTTAATAGCAGACAACGCCCTTTGTCTGCTGTTATTCTCCGGAGCAGGGGACCCCACCAAGATGAGCGAGAAACCATCCACCTCGACCGAGATCGTCGTCCACCGGGCGCACGCCCCGGCCAAACGCCGGAACAAGGACGATGGGGTCGGTGCGCCGCCCGCGATCATCGCCGCCGCCGGCGGCGGGGCCGAGTTCGCGTGGGACGAGTTCTTCAAGGCGTCGCTCCCCAACGCCTACACCCGGAAGAACTACATCCATGCCGTGCGGAAGTTCCTCGCGTGGTGCGACCACGACGACCGGAAGATCCCGCTCACCCGGATCGCCCCGGGCGACGTCGGCGAATACCTCCAGGGCCTGGAGCTCTCGCCTGCGACCAAGAAGCTCCATCTGGCGGCCATCCGGAAATTCTTCGACCGCCTGGTGGTCCGACACGTCGTGATCCTGAACCCCGCCGCGTCGGCCCGGTCCGAGCGGTACCAGGTCATCGAGGGGAAGACCGAGGAGATCAAACCCAAGCACGCGCGACAGCTCCTCGACTCCATCGACACGGGCACCATCGTGGGGCTTCGCGACCGGGCGATCCTCGCGGTCCTCGTCTACACGGCGACTCGAGTCGGGGCCGTGGCGAAGCTCACCCTGAAGAACCTCAAGCAGGGGTAGACCCAACAGTCGTGTCACCAGCCGCCATTTGGCGACGCGACGGCACCCCTGGTCCGATCGTGATCAGCTCCAGATCCCCTCGAAACGGCTCCCGACCACGCGGGTGTAATGCACGGTGTGCCGGGGGTCGCGGTGACCCAGGTAATCCTGGATCAGCCGGAGATCGTGCCCCCGGTTTGCCAGAGCGAAGCCGCACGAGTGCCGCAGCATGTGTGGGTGGACAGGCGGCAGACTGGCACGGCTCGCCGCGGCCGCGACCAGGTAGTTGACCGACTGGCGGGTCAGTGCCTGGGCACGCTCGGAGACGAAGAGCCAAGGGAGACGGTCCGATCGGGTGGCCAGGTAGCGTTTGATCGCGCGGAGTTCGTCACCCGTGATCGGCTGCTCGACAGCCAGCCCGTTCTTGAGACGCCGGACCCAGAGGCGGGCCTGGTCGAGGTCGACGTCGTCGCGGCGCAGGCCGACCGCCTCGCTGACCCGCAGGCCATGGCGGTACATCATCAGCAAGAGCAGGTGGTCGCGGATGCCGTGCCGTCCTCGCTTGGCGGCCTGGAGCAGCTCGCCGATCTCGGCCTCGTTCAGGTAGTCCTTCGGGCGCTCGTGGGCGTCCGTGGCGACGTCGAAGCCACTTTTGACATTTCGCCGGTTGGACGTCGGACTGGGAGTCATCGGAACCTCCCGTTTCTCTCGTGGTCTCCCCATGCCTCTTTTGACAGAATACGCCTTCTGTTAAAAGTTCGTTCCGTCCCTGCAATCCGCATCACGGAACCTCTCCGGTGAGCGCCCCTGGGGCATCACACCTCTCCGAACGGTGGACGCTGACGGCAGCCGATCACGTCCTGATCGCGGCCAAGAGCCGGGCCAATCGGCTGGGCTTCGCCGTCTTGCTGCTGTTCTTCCGCGAACACGGCCGGTTCCCCGCCGAGGCCTCGGAGATCGACCGGCCGACGGTCCGCGAGGTCGCGCGGCAGGTCCACGTCCCGCCTCCTGAAGACCAAGACCATGCACTGAACCTGGCGGGTCGGACGGCCGAACGCCACCGCGCCGAGATCCGCGCCCTGTTCGGCTATCGTGAGGCGACCGTCGCCGACGCCGCAGCGCTCGAAGCCTGGCTCCGCGACCAGGCGGCGGTGGTGGGTGCGGTCCCCGACCACCTGGTGCCGCGGCTGGAGGCCCGCTGCCGCGAGCTGGCCATCGAGCCGCCAGCAGCGGACCGTGTCGACCGGATCGTGCGCGCGGCGATCCGTGCCCACGAGGAACGGCTTTATGCCCGCATCCGGGCCCGCCTGACGCCGGAGATACGTGCCCGCCTGGAAGCCTTGTTGCGGCCCGGGAGCGACCCGGAGAGCGGCCCCGACGGCGACGGACAGCCGGGGACGGCTCCCGCGGTCTTGCTCCAGTTGCGTGGTGACCCGGGGCGGCCGAGTCTCGCCGGCGTCCAGGCCGAGCTGGCCAGGCTGGAGCTGATCCGCAGGGTCGGGCTGCCCGCCGACCTGTTCGACCAGGTGCTCCCCCAGGAGCTGGAGCGGTACCGACGGCGCGTCGCGGTCGAGGCCCCCCACGAGCTGCGCCGGCACCCCGAAGCGGCACGGCTCACCTGGCTCGCGGCCTTTGTGCACCTCCGCGGCCGCCAGGTGACCGATGACCTGGTCGACCTCCTGACCGAGACCGTCCACCAGATCGGCGCGCGGGCCGAACGCCGCGTGGACCGCGAGCTGCTGGAGGACCTGAGGCGCGTCAGCGGCAAGCAGAACCTCCTCTTCGATCTCGCCGGTGCCGCCCTCGACCACCCCGACGGGATCGTGCGCGAGGTGGTGTTCCCAGTCGTCGGTGAGCAGACCCTGCGCGACCTGGTCCAGGAAGCCAAGGCCACGGGACCGACCTACCGGATCACCCTGCGCACCGTGATCCGCAACTCCTACAAGGGCCATTACCGGCGGATGGTACCGCAGATCCTCAAGGCCCTGGACTTCCGCTCGAACAACCGGCGTCACCGCCCGGTGATCCAGGCCCTCGACCTCCTGAAGCGGTACGCCGACACCCGGCTGCACACCTACCCCGCCGACGAAGACGTGCCGATCGACGGCGTGGCGCGCGGGCTCTGGCGGGAGGCGGTCGTCGAGAAGGACACCGAGGAGCGGCCGCGCGTCAACCGGATCACCTACGAGATCTGCGTCCTGGACGCCCTCCGCGACAAGCTGCGGTGCAAGGAGGTCTGGGTGGTCGGCGCCAACCGCTACCGGAACCCGGACGACGACGTGCCGGCCGACTTCGAGGCGCAGCGGACCCCGTATTACCAGGCCCTGAACCTGCCGCTCGATGCCGATCGCTTCATCGCCGACATTCAGGCCGAGATGCGGCAGGCGCTGCACACCCTGGACGCCGGCCTGGCAGCGAACACCCTGGTCCGGATCGGCCAGAAGCGGGCGGGCTGGATCACCGTGACGCCGCTCGACGCGCAACCCGATCCGCCCAACCTGACTGCGCTGAAGGCCGAGGTCGCCGCGACCTGGCCCATGACGAGCCTGCTCGACATGGTCAAGGAAGCCGACCTGCGGTTGCAGTTCACCGAGGCCCTGAGGAGCCCGACCGCCTACGAGACCATGGATCGGGCCGTCCTCCAACCGCGGCTCTTGCTCTGCCTGCACGGCATCGGGACCAACGCCGGCCTGCAGCGCATGGCCGGGCTGGAGTCCGGGGTGACCTACAAGGACCTCGCCTACGTGCGGCGGCGCTACCTCAGCGTCGACGCACTGCGGCGGGCGATCGCCGTCGTGACCAACGGCACGCTGCACGCCCGCGACCCGGCCGTCTGGGGCGAGGGGACGACGGCCTGCGCGTCCGACTCCAAGCACTTCGGCGCCTGGGACCAGAACCTCACGACCCAGTGGCACGTCCGCTACGGCGGCCGCGGCATCATGATCTACTGGCACGTCGAGCGGAAGTCGCTGTGCATCCACTCCCAGCTCAAATCGCCCTCCTCGTCCGAGGTCGCGTCCATGATCGAGGGCGTGGTGCACCACTGCACCGAGATGGAGGTCGACCGCCAGTACGTCGACTCCCACGGCCAGAGCACGGTGGCGTTCGCCTTCTGCCGGCTGCTCGGTTTCCAACTCCTGCCGCGGCTGAAGGCGATCCATAAGCAGAAGCTCAACCGGCCGGACGTCGGCCAGCCCGACGCCTACCCGAACCTCCGGGCGGTCCTCTCGAAGCCGATCCACTGGGAGCTGATACGCCAGCAGTACGACCAGATGGTCAAGTACGCGACGGCGGTCCGCCTGGGCACGGCCGAGACCGAGGCGATCCTGCGGCGGTTCACGCGGAACAACGTGCAGCACCCGACGTACAAGGCGTTCGCGGAACTCGGCAAGGCGGTCAAGACGGTCTTCCTGTGCCGCTACCTCCACGACGAGGGGCTGCGCCGCGAGATCCACGAGGGGCTGAACGTCGTCGAGCAGTGGAATGGCGCCAACGACTTCGTGTTCTTCGCCCGCCGCGGCGAGCTGGCGAGCAACCGCCGCGAGGACCACGAGGTCAGCATGCTGGCGCTGCACCTGCTCCAGAACTGCATGATCTACGTCAACACGCTGATGCTCCAGCAGGTCCTAGCGCAACCGCACTGGAGGCAGAAGCTCGAACCCCGCGACCTGAGCGCACTGACGCCGCTGATCTGGGAGCACGTGAACCCGTACGGCCGGTTCGAGCTGGACATGAACGTCCGGATACCGCTCGACTGACCCAAATGGCGGCTGGTGACACGACTGTTGGGTCTACCCCTCATCACGCCGTTGAATCGGCCCGCCGGACATGATAGATCCGTCGCTGCGACGGGCATCGCGGGTTCGTGTCACGAGCAGCGGAGGCGACGATGCGGCGGACGACCTGGAGTATCCTTCTGGCGGCGGCGGCCCTGGGGCCGTGGGCGGCCCCCGCGGCGCGGGGCGGGCTCATCGTCGGCAACATCGGCCAGACCACCACCGATGAAATCGCGATCCTCGCGAGCGATCAGCGGCTCGCCGTTCGGGTCGATCTCGATGATACGTTTCCGACGGGTTACACGCTCACCTCGCTCGTCCTGACGCTCTCCAGTTCCGACACCGAGACGGTCGCCCTTCAGCTCTTCGCCGACGACTCCGGCGTGCCGGGCACCCCGCTCGCCGATCTCGGCACCGCCGAGGTCGCCGGGGCGACCCCGCAAGACATCACGTTCACGCCGCCCGCCCCGCCGGCCCTGACGCCGGGCACGTCGTTCTGGCTGGTGCTGGGCGCACCGACGGCGGGCGACGTGCCGACACTGCTCTGGGCGGCGACGGACAGCTCCGCCCTCGACGCCGGCAGCCTGCCCGGCGCATCGCTCCCCACGCCGTACGCGATCAGCGACGACGGGGGCGCCACCTGGAGGCTGTCGACGAACACCCTCCGTCCGCAGATCCAGCTCAACGGCGAGGCGGTCCCGGTCGTGCCCGAACCCTCGACGCTGGCCCTGGCCGCGATCGGAGGGGCCGGCCTGCTGGTCTACGGCCGGCTGCGCCGCCGGCGGGCCTGAGACGCCGCCGGCACCGAGGGCCCGATCTCGGCCCCAATCCGCGGGACGGTTACGACATCATCACTTCTGAACCTGTACGACGAGTTTCGCGACGCCGGGACCGAGCGGACAGCACGGACCCGCGGGCAAGGGCGGTCCGCTGAGTCGTCACCTCTCCTCACGGACCGGCTGCCGGCTCATGGTCGTTACCCCGCGAGAATCGGGACCATGACAGCCGCCGCATCGGCCGTGCCGGCGCCCCGTCGGCTCAGGTCGACTGGCCGAAACAGGAATTGAGGTAGGCGATCGCGACTTTATCCAGCTGAAGGAGCTCGGCCTGTGGATCGTGACGTTCCATCCAGGATCCGGCCTGAGCATACCAGTCGCGAGCGGGGCCCTCTTCATTCAGCTGAGCGTGGGCCATGGCGAGGATCAAGAAATCGAACGCCGTCCCGCCATCGGACAGGGACATGGAGCGGTTGATCGAACCGATGGAACGCTCCGCGTCGCCGGCCTGCAGGTGGGCGGCTCCCAGGGTGTTCCAGTAGGCCGCACATTGAGGTTCGGCCTCCGTCGCCTGGGTCGCGAGCCTCAGGGCGACGCGGAGGTCGTCGGCCGGCGATTCCGATTCGCTCAGCAGGAACCAGGCGAGATTGTTGACGCAATCCCAGCGGGCCTTGCGCGTACCCGGGGATTCCTGGTGGTCGGCCGATGCGGAGTCGAGGAGCTCGAGCGCGTGCGACAGTGCGGCCCTCGACTCGGACAGGGAACCTCGGGAACGGAGGGTCCGCGCGAGCCTCGCGTATCGGTCGGCGAGCTGCACCTGGGGCGAGACGGGCTGCTGAGCCTCCCGGGCGATGCTCCCCTCCGGTTCCGGGCCGGGGTCCAGGGGATCCTCGAGGAGACTCCGCCGGTACTGCTTGCTGGAGATGCACGCCAGGCCCCCGGCGGCCGTGAGGATCGGTAGATTGAGGAAGCCGTTGAGCAGAGAATCGACCTGGTAAAGGCCCAGGAGTACGGCGATCGCCGCGGCGGGCGCCACCATGGGGTCGGTCCACTGTTCAACGGGGTACCGGCGAACGAACATGAAGGGAGGCAGGATCATCGACGCGGTCCACAGGAACAGGCCGGCGAATCCGTAGCCGCCGAAGAAGATGATCCACATCCCGTCCGTCGGCGCCTGGTCCCGTCCATCGGGGCCGGTGATCCGGCTCCTCCCCCACCCCCCCCATCCCCAGATCGGCTGCTGGAGCGCCTTCGCGGCGAGCAGGTTCTCGCAGCGGAAGCGATACTGAAGGGACTCCGCCCGCTCCTCGCTGAAATAGACGCTGAGAAAATTCACAAGGTTCTCACCCGTCCAGATATTGGGAATTCGAAGGGCGTAGTAGGTCGGGGCCGCCAGGAGCAGCAGGTAGATGAGGATCTTCGACCGGTACGCGGTGCACGCCCAGAGGATGAGCAGGCCCCCGGCCAGCAGGAAGAGCGCACCCGACGAACGGCAGAGGAGCGTGACGATCAACAGGCAAGGCAGGACGACGCTGCCGAAGGGAAGGACGCCGATCCGCCGCAGGGTCCCCGATCTCCAGAGCCAGACGGCGATCACCGAGACGATCGTCATCCACATCCCGTGCTCCAGGGCGGTGGAGAGGAAGACGAGAGGTCGCCAGCCCCCGAATCGTGTCCCCCATGCCGAGGTTATGCCGTAGACGTACACCCTCAGCAAGGGACTCATGCGGATCTCGAACACGGTCGGGATGACATAGACCACTCCGCCGACGACCATGGCGATTGCGAACTTGCGGAGCTCCTCTAGAGTACCAAGATATAAGCGGCCGATCAGGTATGGGAATCCCCAACGCACGGCGGAGGTCAGGCAGCTGGATAGTCCGTCGTACACGCCCAGCCCATTCCGGATCGAAGTCGCCAGGGGGCAGAGACACCAGCCCACGATCACCAGGTCGATCCACCGGCCCCTGAGGTTGAGCAGGCGGTTCGGCTGGAAGATCAGCGTGGCGAGACAGATCCCCCCCGTGATCGCCGCCAGCTTGTCGTAGTCGGGGAGGCCGGACATGGGGATCGCCACGGGCGGCAGGAAGAGCCACCCCCCGACGATCCCGAGGGCGACCGCCCGCTCGGGCGGCAAGACGACGAACAGCGCGAGGGAGAACGGGATCCACCCGAAAAGCGTGATGTAGATCAGCTGTGCCACGGTATCCGCTTCCCATGCACGACGACGTCGACCCGGAACCGAGGGACGGATTTCAATCCCACGTCGATGCGGATCGATGACGACGGGCTCAATGCTTCTTTCGATCTGCCAGAAGCGAGCGATAGAACTCGGCCGTCTGCATCGCGATCGTCGATGACTCGTACTTGCTCCGACAGTCGTCGGCCGCTTGCCGGCCGAGCCGGGCCGCCCGGTCCGGGTCCCTGATCAGGGAGACGATCTTCCCCGCCAGATCACCCGCGTCTCCCGGGTCGTGCAGGAGGCCGTTGCTCCCGTCCTGGATCACCTCCGGGATTCCGCCCGCCCGAGAGGCGACGATCGGGCAGCCGAGGGCCATGGCCTCGACCACCGTATACGAAAACGTTTCATAGAGTGAACATACGATGCAAAGCAATGATTGACGTCGAAACCGGGCGAGAGATTCGAGCGGTTGCCGCCCGAGCCACTCGACACGCCCGGACTCCAACGCACCGGGCAGACGTTCGCTCACGTACTCGATCAGGCTGCGATTGCGGCCGTCGGCGGCGGGGCACCCGTGATCCGGCCCGATGAACCACAGTTTAGCATCCGGGACCGCGTCCAGGACACGAGAGAACGCGTCGATCATCAAGTCCCCCCCCTTCAGCCGATCGAACCGGCCGATGAAGAGAACGCGTCTGGGGTCCGCCAGGTGGCGATTCCAGGGCTGATTCGCGAGCTCAACCGGGTTCGGGATGACCCTGGCCCTGGGGAGCACGGTTCCATAGTAGTTCTGAGCATTTTCGAGGACATGATGAGATGGCGCCGTGACACCCGCGGCCGCGAGGATCGCCCTGCCCTCTCGCTCGACTCGTGTCCTGAACCGTGAATCCGGGGGATTTCCGAGCCGCGGTCCAATCTCGAACCACGGCCCGTGCAATCTCACGCACGGGGATGGGCAGTTCTTCCTGGAGCCACCTGGCCCAGCCGAAAGTCTCCTCGATCTCGAGGACCTCGATCTCGCGCCGCCTCACCGCCTCGGCGATCCTCTTCACGAGGGCCCGACGGTGTAGATAATCATAGGACGCGGCAGGCGACAGCTTCTGCCAGACCTTGTAGGGCATGCGACTCAACAGATTCCGCGGGGTCGCGCAGCGGGCCAGGTCGAGGTCGCACAGCTCGGGAGTCGACTGGGGGTCGGCGACCGGATCCGCCAGGATCGTGATCCGATGGCCGAGCGACTTCAACCGCCTGGTCAAGATCGAGACATAAGTGACAATTCCACTCGGGAAGGCGCTCGGGGGCCAGCCCGGGCAGAAATACCCGATCGACAGTGGAGCATCGCTCGCGGGGCTCATGGAGTCTGTCCCGAGACGCTAAAATGAGATTGCGCTAAGAGCGTAAGAACTATTGACATGATCCGATGGTGGAATAACTCATTCGTGACCCAGGTCCCCTAGCATCCTACATGGTCGACGCGAACGCTGTCGACCTCACGCATCCCGGGAGGCGGGCCGAGGGGCCGGGAAGTACGGGGGGATCGCGTCGATCGGGGCCGCCTCGCCAGAGTCGTCGACGGTGACCCGGCGCGACCGCCGCACCGGACCGCCTCGGGCTCGGGACGATTCGGGTCCGCCAACTCCAGGCCTGACGGGTCCGGCGGCACGCGAGGACGTTCGGCCGCCCCGCCGCCGGCCGCGCCGAAGGCGCCTTTTCCCGGTTCCGGCCGCCGGCCCACCGCGAGCCGGGCATGCAAGCCGCCTGCGGCCCGGCGATCAGGCCGCCGTGTCACGGCGAGCCGTCGATGGTCACCCCGGGCTTTGCCCGTGAGTCGCAATGGAACAGGAGACCGGCGTAAGCCTCCTGGTATCGGAGCTCACCTGAACGCCGGGCGGACCGACGGAGCGATTCTGCCCATCCGGGCACCCTCATCCGCCTTTCCGGGGCCGGGGGGAACGCCGCCGCGCGGCGGATCGCCTCCCGCCGCCGCATCGGGTCCGGCCGACATCAGCCTCCGCCGACAGCGAGAGACAAGGGGTCGGGGTCGATCGGATCGCCCGACTCTTGGGACCACTCACCCTATTACCGTTTCCAGCCTGATCAGGTGGGCTGAGGCCCGCGTCGTCCCGCTTCCGGTGTATTTGTGCGGGCCGTTGCTGCCGGACCAGGGTGTCGTGACCCCGGGGGACGTTCGCCCTCGCCCCGCTTCGGCGGGGAGAGGGTCGGGGTGAGGGGTCCGCCGGGCTTTCCGCGGCTTCAGCCCCCCTTGTATGTCCGAAGGACCAAGAGGGGCTGTGTTGAACGCCGGGGTGTTCCTGGAAAGACGATCGAAAATCACCCCGGCGGGAAACACAGTCGCTCATCCGGCACTGCGTGCCACCTTCTCCCCCTCGCCGGGGGAGAAGGGGCCGGTCTGCCACGGCCCACCAAGTTGGACTGGATGCGGTACTCTCTGACACCGGGCGATCACGGGGCTTACGCCGGTCCCCTGTTCGATTGCGACTCACAGGCCGGGTATCGCCAAAAGCCGGGACCGCGCCGCGGGATGCTACTTCCCCTTCCCCTGGGCGGCGACGGCGGCGGCGGCCCTGGCAACCTCTTCGGGATCGCCCAGGTAATAGTGCCTGATGGGCTTCAACCGTGCGTCCAGTTCGTAGACGAGAGGGACGCCGGTCGGGATGTTCAGCCCGACGATCTCCTCGTCGGAGACATCGTCCAGGTACTTGACCAGGGCCCGCAAGCTATTCCCGTGCGCGGCGATGATCACCTTCTTCTCGCGCTGGATCGCCGGGACGATGGTGTCATGCCAGTAGGGCAGGAATCTCGCGACGGTGTCCTTGAGACACTCGGTCACCGGCAGCTCTTCCTTCGTCAGGCTCGCGTAGCGTGGGTCACTTCGCGGGTAGCGTGGATCCGACTCTTCGAGAGGAGGCGGGGGGATGTCATAGCTGCGCCTCCAGACGAGGACCTGTTCGTCCCCGTAACGGGTCGCCGTCTGTGCCTTGTTCAATCCCTGCAGCGCACCGTAATGACGCTCATTCAGCCGCCATGAGTGCTCCACCGGGATCCACATCAGGTCGAGTTCGTCGAGCACGGTCCAGAGCGTTCGGATGGCTCGCTTGAGGACCGAGGTGAACGCGAGATCGAAGGTGAAGCCCTCGGACTTCAGCAGCTCCCCCGCCCGCTTCGCCTCGACCCTGCCCTGCTCCGAGAGATCAACGTCAGTCCAGCCGGTGAACAGGTTCTCCTTGTTCCAGATGCTCTCGCCATGACGCAACAGCACGAGCCTTGTCATCTCTCACCTCAAGAGGATATTCGACAACACCGTCGGCGCACTTTCGCTGCATTGTCCGTGGGGGATTCGCGCCGGTCAAGCAGGACAAGGGGCCGGGGTGGTGCGGCCGCGGGATCCGTCGGCTGTGCGATCCTCGAGGTCCGCCGTCAGGCATGGAATGCGTCGCCGGGGTGCCGTCGGCGGGGGGCCTCACCGCCGGGCCTACCCCGGGTCCTGCGATGTCGGCCGCCGGGGGCCCCGCACGTCGCGACCGAGGGCCGGTGCCGGGGGCCGCCGCGTGAGGTCCGGCGTGAGGACTCCGGCCGCGCCGCGATCGGTGGGATTCTCGGATTCTCAATCGAAAGATATCCGACTGGGAGAAGTCGCGGCCTGGACGCCGGGCCCCGCCGCCACCGACCGAACCCCTTCGGGCGGCGGTGATTCTGGTCAACCAACGGGGATTGGCCTATTGGCCCTAGCCCGCCGGAAGCCTGGGAACTATATTAGGAGGTGGCGAATCGGCCCGGGGCGGTACGGAAGACCACGTTGGCTGGCGCTCCCGACCCAAAGCGGTCGGACGTCGGATGCGGCAAGCTCCGCGGAATTGAATGACCTAAGATCTTGAGAGACGTTTAACTTGTCCATTTGGAAGAGCGTGACATCCGTGCGACAGGAGCTCGCGTCTTGAGCCGGTTCGCCGATCGAATGCGACTCATTGGCGTCTCACGGGTCTGGCCGTCTTGTCCTCCATTCCAAGCCGTTCGGAAGCCACAGTTTTGATCGAGCACTGGGATACTCTCATCATCGGGGGCGGCTTCTTCGGCCTCTATCTGGCCGATTACCTGGCCGAATGGAACGACCGGATCCTGCTTTGCGAGCGTGAAAATGACCTCATGCAGCGGGCGTCTTACCATAATCAGGCGCGCGTGCATAACGGCTATCATTACCCGCGGAGCATCCTCACCGCCTACCGGTCGCGGGTGAACTTCCCCCGCTTCATCGAGGAGTTCCGCCCCTGCATCGACGCCTCGTTCGAGCACTACTACGCGGTCGCCAGCCAGTTCTCGAAGGTCTCCGCCGGGCAGTTCCGGCGCGTGGTCCAGCAGACCGGCGCGCCGATCGAGCCCGCGTCACGCGAGGCGAGGGCGTTATTCAATTTCAATCACATCGAAGACGTGTTCCGCGTTTGTGAATATGCATTCGATGCCGTCATCCTCAAGGAGCTGATGCTCGAACGGGTCCACAAGGCCGGCGTCGAGATCAGCCTGCGGACCGAGGCCATCCGGATGCGGCAGGCCGAGGGCGGCAGGATCGAGGTCGAGCTGGCGCGCGAGGACGGGCCCGCCGTGGTGCTGGCGGACCAGGTCTTCTGCTGCACCTACGCGCAGCTCAACGCCACGCTGGCGCGCTCGGGCCTGCCGCTGATCCCGCTGAAGCACGAGCTGGTGGAGCAGCCGCTGGTCGAGGTCCCGGAGGAGCTGGAGCACGTGGGGGTCACGGTCATGTGCGGCCCGTTCTTCTCGTGCATGCCGTTCCCGCCCCGGGGGGCGCACTCGATCCACCACGTGCGCTACACGCCGCACGCCCAGTGGTACGACTCCGGCCCCGGCTACGTGCCGGCCTACGAGCGATTCGCGGCGGCGGAGAAGACAAGCGCGTACCCGTACATCATCCGCGACGCGAGCCGATACGTGCCCGCGATGCAGAAGTGCCGCCAGACCGGTTCGCTCTGGGAGGTGAAGACCCTGCTCCCCCTCAGCGAATCGGACGACGGCCGCCCGATCCTGTTCAGGCCGCACCACGGGCTCCAGAACCATCACGTCGTCATGGGGGGGAAGATCGACAACGTGTACGACCTCATCAACGCCGTCGAGCAGATGATCCCCATGCGACCCCGAGGCCTCCATGTCTAAGACCGACATCTTCGTTTCGGTGATCGCCCTGCTGCCCGACGACGCGAAGATCATCGATCCGTTCATCCAGGACGTGAGGCGGGTCCTCGACGAGTCCTACACGAACTTCGAGATCCTCCTGGTCGAGAACGGCGTGCAGAACCCTGGCGTCGCCGTCGTCAGAAACCTCCTCACCAGCGAGCGGTGCATCCGGCTGATTCGCCTCTCGCGCCAGCTCGAGCGGGAGACGGCGATCACGGCGGGGCTGGACGCCGCGATCGGTGATTTCGTCGTGATCATGGATCCCGACCTCGACCCTCACGATGAGATCCCGGCGATGGTGGACCTCTGCCGCTCGGGCGACGAGGTCGTGCTCGGGGTCGATCGCGAGCGCCGGGTCGGCCCGATCTATCGCCTCTTCCGCAAGATCTTCCTGAGGCTGACGAGGCGGCTGGTCCGGCTCGAGCTGGTCATCGACACGACCGGGTTCCGCGTCCTGAACCGGCAAGTCGTCAATGCGATGACGCAGATCCGGCGGCGTGATCGCTACTTCCCGCTGATCGCCACGGAGGTCGGATTCACCCCGAAGATCCACCCCTACCGGCGGATCTCGCGCTCGGGGAGGAAGGCCCATCCGAACCTGCGGCACGCGATGCGGACCGGCGCCTCGGTGATCATCTACAACTCGAACCTGCCGCTGAGGTGGGTCAGCATGCTCGGGCTGACCGGGAGCCTGCTCAGCTTCGTCTACAGCCTCATCGTGATCGTCGTCTACTTCGTCAGGAAGGACGTGCCCCTGGGGTGGGCGCCGTTGAGCCTGCAGATCAGCGGCCTCCTCCTCCTGGTCTTCATCATCCAGATGCTGATCGGCGAGTACATCGGCCGGTTCCTCGAGGAGGCGTCCGACCGGCCGCTCTACCACGTCCGCGAGGAGGCGGCGAGCTCGGTCATCCTGGCCGCCCCGGCCCGGCTCAACGTGCTCGATCATTCGATCGAGTCCTCCGGCAACGCGGCGAGACCGGGCGACCTCCCGGACGGGCGGCTCTCGCACGCGGCCGACGTCAAGAAGTCACCCCGCGAGAGCGCCTCGAATCCCTGAGTCCCGGGCCCCCGATGGCCGCTCCCGGACGGGAGCCCCGGACGACCGCCCAGGACGGGCCTTGGGGGGCCCCGACGCGGCATCCTCCTGCTCCCGTCAACCAACCGACGTTCATAATACCTTCAATATAATAGCATCGTTTAACTTCGAGACGCGAATCCCCATTCGCTCCAGAGGCAGGCCAGTGCCAGCAGAGTCTTCCATCGCGACGGTGCCGCCCCGCGAGGTGCCGGCTTACGAGGCGAAGAGCTTCCGGCCGAAGTCGTCCGGCTACTGCGTCTGCGTCTTCGTGATCAACGAGAACGGCAAGCTCCTCAAGCAGCTCCAGGCGATGAGGGCCCATGCCGGGCAGCTCGACGTCGTGATCGCCGACGGCGGCAGCACCGACGGCTCGACGGCCCCCGAGGTGCTCGAGCCGCTCGATGTGAACACCCTGCTGGTCAAGACCGGGCCGGGCAAGCTCGGGGCCCAGATGCGCATGGCCTTCGCCTGGGCCCTCGATCGCGGCTACGAGGGGGTGATCACGATCGACGGGAACAACAAGGACGGCCCCGAGGCGCTGCCGACGTTCATCGCCAGGCTGGCGGAGGGGTTCGACCACATCCAGGGCTCGCGATTCCTCCCCGGCGGCGTCTCCGAGAACCTCCCGCTGAGCCGGTTCCTCGGCGTGAAGCTCCTCCACGCCCCCCTGATGAGCCTGGCCGCGCGGTTCCGCTACACCGATACCACGAACGGGTTCCGCGGCTACAGCCGACGATTCCTCACCGACCCTCGGGTCGACGCCTTCCGCGACGTCTTCGTCGGCTATGAGTATCACTATTATCTGGCCATCCGGGCCGCGAGGCTGGGATTCCGGGTCGTCGAAGTGCCGGTCAGCCGGCGATACCCGGCGCACGGGCCCGTACCCACGAAGATCAGTCCCCTGCGAGGCAACTTCAACATGCTGCGCTGCCTCTTCCGTGCCTGCCTGGGGGCTTATGATCCGAAACCAGGCAGTCGGGGGTGAACACGATGGCGAAGGCGCTGATCGGTCATACGGGGTTCGTCGGAGGGAACCTCGCGCGGCAGCACCACTTCGACGAGTTCTTCAACTCGAAGAACATCGAGGACATCGTCGGACGGCGATTCGACCTGCTGGTCTGCAGCGGGAACCCGGCCGCGAAGTGGATCGCGAACCGCGAGCCGGAGCAGGACCTGGCCAACATCCAGCGCCTGCTCGGCTGCCTGCAACGGGCCCAGGTTGACCGGTTCATCCTGATCTCGACCGTCGATGTCTACCCGGAGGCGATCGGCGTCGACGAGGACACCCCGATCGACCCGGCCCGCGAGCACTCCCCTTACGGGAAGCACCGCCTGATGCTCGAGCAGGCCGTCAGGGCGCATTTCCCGTCGGTCCTGGCCCTGCGACTCACCCACCTCTTCGGCACCGGCCTCAAGAAGAACGTGGTCTACGACTTCATGCATCAGAACGAGGTCCACAAGATCCACGCCGATTCGGTCTTCCAGTTCTATTGCCTCGACCACCTGTGGGACGACATCGAGCGAGCGGCCGCGCTCGGTTTGGACGTCGTGAACTTCGCCACCGAGCCGGTCACCGCCCGAGAACTGGCCGCGGAGGTGTTCGGCCTCGAGTTCGACAACTCCCCGAGCGGCGTGAGTCCCGGACGGTACGACCTCCGGACGAAGCACGCGGCCGCGTTCGGCGGCCGCGACGGGTACATCTACCTGCGCGACCAGGTGATGCAGGACCTGCGCGACTTCGTGGCGCGGGAGCGGGCCGGAAAGCCATGAACCTCGCCATCTCGAACATCGCCTGGCCGGTCGCCCAGGACGCCGCCATCGCCGACCTGCTGAACGAGCGGGGGATTGCCGGGATCGAGGTCGCCCCGACGAAGATCTGGCCCCTCCCCCTCGAGGTGACCGACCGGGAGATCGACGCCTATCGCGCCACGTGGGAGGCGCGCGGCATCCGGATCGTCTCGGCCCAGGCGCTCCTGTTCGGCCGGCCGGAGCTCAAGCTCTTCGAGAGTGCGGAGGTGCGACGGCGGACGCTCGATTACCTCCGCGGGATCATCCGACTCTGCTCGCGGTTCGGCGCCGGGGCCCTGGTCTTCGGGTCCCCGGCGAACCGGGCCGTGGGGTCGACCGATCGGGAGGCCGCATGGCGGATCGCGGTCGACTTCTTCGGCACGCTCGGCGAGTGCGCCGCGGAGCACGGGACGGCCGTCGTGATCGAGTCCCTCCCCGCCCAGTATGCCAGCGACTTCATCATGCGAGCCGAGGAGGCCATCGCGCTCGTCCGCGCCGTGGATCATCCCGGATTCCGGCTGCATCTCGATGCGGCCAGCATGGCGGCGGCCGGGGACGACCCCCAGGCGACCCTCGACGCGGGTGCGACGCTGCTGCGTCACTTCCATATCAGCGAACCGAACCTGGCGCCCATCCTGGCGGACTCGAGCCACCATCGCCAGCTCGCCGAGGAGCTCGAACGGGTGGGCTACCCCCACTGGTGCGCGATCGAAACCCGGGAGTCCAACCCGTTCACCCTCGCGGGGATCGCGTCGTCCCTGGACCGTGCGATCGCGTGTTACGGTCGTCGGTCGCGTCCGGATGGGGCACGTTGAGACGGGCGAGCCCCGCCGGACCAACCGTCAGTTCATCACCTTAGATTCAGATAATGAACAAATTCATTCAAGACAGTCTGATCGGGATCTACCGCCTGGTGAAGTCCACGGGGGCGCTGGATACCGCCCTGGGCCGGAAGGTGTTCGAGTCGGCCTACCAGGTCTACAAGGCGCGCCTCGAGGCCGGCCCGATCCAGGTGCTCCGTTCTTACGTGCGGCCCGGGACGGTGGTCGTCGACATCGGGGCCAACATCGGCTTCTACACGCGACCGTTCGCCTCCTGGGTCTCGGACGGTGGCAAGGTCATCGCGGTGGAGCCGGAGGCGATGAATTTCGCGCGCCTCCAGCACGCGATCGAGTCCGCCGGCCTGGGCGACGTGGTCGAGATGATCCAGGCGGCGGTCTCCGATCAGACGGGTTCGGGGTTCCTCGAGGTCAATCCCGGGCACCCGGGGGATCACAAGCTCGGGGCGGAAGGGGTCCCGGTGGCGTTGACGACCCTCGACGACCTGCTCGCGGCCCGAGGCTGGCCGGAGGTCTCGTTCATCAAGATCGACGTCCAGGGCGCCGAGTCGCGCGTCCTCGCGGGTGCGGCCGGGACCCTGGAGCGGTTCCGGCCGGTCCTCTTCCTCGAGCTGGATGATCAGCAGCTGAGGCGATTCGGCTCGAGCGCGGCGGAACTGCTCACGTCCACCGGCCTCCAGGGCTACACGATCCACTCGCGCGAAGGAGCGGGGATCTCGGCCCCCCTGACCGTCGATCAGGCCCTGGCCCGAGCGGAGGCCAGCGGGTACGACGACCTCCTGCTCCTGCCCGACCAGCAACCGGACTCGACCGGAAACCAGCGCAGGATGAGCGCCTCTTCCTGATCCCTCCTGTCCCGGGATTGATGGGCGTTCCCACATGGCCTTCCCGTAGCAGACGGACAAAAAACAACGCTAAGCGTCCCTGGGTCGGATCGACAGGGCCTATTGTGCATCCGTGCATTGCCGCGAGGCGATCTCGTCGTTCGGCGACGGTTATCAAAGGCCGCCAGCGGTGAGTTGAGAGCTACTGCGGCGATTTCCGCGCGATGTCCCAGCCGAAGTCGGCCCCCGGGCGTCGTTCAATCTCCGGCATGAAATCCCATGCCCTCTCGATCAATCGACTCGGCGGGCCTTCGGGCCGCGGGAAGACCGCATGGAGCATGAAGGCCATATCCGGGTATTGGCCATGATGCATCCATCGGAACAGGTGAAGCGGCATCCGCTTCCGAAGCTTGGCCCTCAGACGGTCTCGCTCAGCTCCGTCCGCGGCCGTGGCGATCCGGAGCGCATCACCGAAGAGGCCGCCCGGCCTCGCCGCACCTCTTCCGGGGCGCGCGGCGAGCCTTTCTGCCATGGTGATCAGCACGGAATCCGCACCGAGAAAGAGGAGCGCCGGGGCTGCAAGATTCGCGGTCCTGCGATCGAAGTGCTTCGTGCGGCGGTAATAAGCCAGGAGACGCGCCCTCGCCTCGGCGAGGGCTGCATCGTGCGACTCGCCGGTCCGGAGCCAGTGAACGTACGCCAGGGCGGTGTAACGTTGGCCCAGGCCCCAGCCGGACGCGTAGTCACCAGCGGACTTCTCATCGGTCGCGTCGGCCAGCGTGAGCAGCTCGTGAGCTCTGGCCACGAGGGCATCGGCCTCGGGGCGGCATCCCCAGAGGTAGCCGCACACCGCCGAACTAAAGGCGCTCTCTCCGCACGCGGTGAGGGTCCGCTCCCTGATCGCTTCCTCGATCGACATCGCCTGAGATACGGCGAATCCGAACAAGAACCCGGGCCGCTTCTCCGCCACGTATTCCAGAAAGCACCTGCGGCGCGAGATGTGTTCTTCGTCGAAACCCGTGCTCGGTCGGTACTCGAAATGCTGGCCGATATCCCAGGGCTGCAAGTGCACCCGGCCGTCATCGAGGGCCGCGAAGAAGCGCTCGGCGGCCGCCCGGCTCGCCCCGGCGAGGAGGTACGCCGTATCCTCCCGGCTCGCCCCCTCCGAGACACGGACGCTCATGACTTCCGCGCGGAAGGTATTAGCGTTGATCTCTGGCCGCTTCGCGAGCCGCCATTCGGCGGCCTGGACGGCCTTGACGACCGAGCGCCAGACATCGTCGCCGCGTTCCGCGTGATCGGCTCCGAACGTCGCGTTGAGATAGCGTTGCGCCTCGCTCGAGAAGCCGACCCCCGTCGCGCCCCGCTCGGGCCGGAAACGGATGGTGACTTCCGCGGAATAGTGCCGGCCATCGCGATCGATCTCCTCGCTGCCGGTGTACGTCGGCTCCATATCAACTAATTATTCTCGATTTTGTGCATTACTCAAGAGATCCAAACCGTCCCCAAAACGAGCGATTTCGGCACTCCTCCCCAGGGTAACCAAATCCCGCTGAAATGGCCCCGAAAGCCGTTCCGAAACCCGTCCCGGAATCAACGTCCCAGGCCGTGGCCCAGCCGCCGAGTTTCGGGTCCGACCGGCCTTGGCGTTCCCTGTTGTCCGCCTGCTACCGGATGGCCCATTCCTCCGCGCGGTCCTCTCCGATCGGGCCGGCTGCGCCTTGCGAGACCGAAAGCACAGATTGCCTATTTTGGAACCGCAAATGCATCACATTCTTGTTGGTTGCTGCTAGCGTGGCGGGATGCACTTCGGGGCCGTTAGGCGGCCAGACATCGGAACGAAATGGAGGAGTCGATCCTTGACAACATCCCGCCCCGTCATCACGCTTGCGATTGGGGCCCGATCGTTACCGTGCCATGACCGTGGAGCCGTCAGAGAGGCCCGCCTCGGAGTAAGCGGCGGCGCATGATTCGGAGGCTACGACGATGCTGCCTTATTCCCGATCCTGGGGCTTCCTCGGGCAGCCGAGAGGCCGAAGGCGGCTGCCAGCACGCCCGGGCTTGGAACGGCTCGAAGATCGGGTGGCGCTGTCGATCACCGTCGGCGGGATCACCTTCGACGACACGGCGTTCGCCGATGCCCTGGTCTCGTCAGCCGGGGAATTCTCCGTCGGCGGCGGTGCGGAGTCGCTGCCCGGGGCGGTCACGGGGAGCGTCGTCTCCGATTACGCCTTCTCGTTCTCCCCGGGGGCGCAGGTCGTCCTCGGATTTACTGACAATACGATCCTCAACGGGCCGGGGCCCGACGTGGCGATCTTCGAGCTGGGCGTCCCGGATTCGTTCCTCGTCTCGTTCCCGGACGGCACGGCTGCCAGCGTCATCGGCTCGAGCGACACGGGGGAGGATGCCGGGGAGTACGACCTCAATGTCGCCCTGGTTGACTTATCCGCCTTCGGATTCGCGGAAGGCGCGACGGTAAGCCAGATCATCCTCGGTGTGGATATCATTGATCCTGTCGAAGGTTCGCGCCCCTCTCTGACGGCGGTCGCCGCCATCAACTCGAGGGGTCTCTGGAATCCCGGAGACGTCTTCTCGGACGTGCTCCTACCCGATGTCCGGTTGCCCCTCGCCGCCATCGAGTCCGCCCAGGTGGACCTGCACCTCGCCCCACTCGAGCTCGATTTCACGGTGCGGTCCCCGGGACCGGGCGTGGAATTCTCGGCCGAATCGGACATCGGCTCCCTGCAAGTCTCCATCCAGGTGAGCGACGGGGACACCTCCGTCGAGATCCCCATCGCAACCAGCACGACGTACGCAACCGTGGACCTCATCGCGGGCCCGTCACCCACGCTGAACTGGTCGACCCCCGGATTCCTCATCAGCTCGACGACGAGCCCCCCCGTCGAGGTCTCCACGGGGCCGATCTCCGATTCGGTTAGCCTCGCATCTCTCGGCCTGGACTATCCCGGGGCATCCTTCGAGACCATCATTCGCACGGCAGAAGCCTACTTCCACCAACACCTGAGCGGTGTCCTCTTCGGATGGTTGACGAACCACATTCAATTCGCGAAACCCGGCGCCAGCGACCTGCTCCTCACCGCCCCGGGCGGGCGCCAGACCGGCCTGACCGCGGCGGGTGACACCGTCAACGACATCCCATTCTCCGCCTACGTTCCGTCATACCCGCTCGTGATCGTGGCGGCGCCCGACCCCGGCCCATATCGACTAAACGTCCGGGCCCGGGAATCAGGCGACTCTCTCCTCGTCACGGCCCTGTCCGAAGGGCCGCGAGTCCTCCAGCAGCAGGCGTTCGCCGGCACCATCGCGGCTGGTCAGGCACTGGTCTACTCGGCTACGGTCGGGGTCGGCTCCTTGCAGGCCGGATTGGACGTCGAACACTCCCTGGAAGCGTTCCCGAGCTTCATCGATTACCTGGAGGAGACCGGCGGGATCACCAGCCCCGGGATCGCGAACTCGCTGCGATCGAAGATCTCCAGGGCCCTCTCCGAATTTCAAGCGGGGCGCATCGACTCGGCTCGCAGGCTCCTGGTCTCGTTCATCAATCAGGCCTCGTCTCAAAGCGGTAGGAGGGTCACCGAAGGAGCTGCGGACAGCCTGATCGCGTATGCGTCCCTACTCCTCGGCGAGATCGCGTGAGGATGCGTCCGGCCCTCGGGATCGGGCCGGCATGCCGGAGACCCCCTGACGCCCCCACGCCCCCCGGCGGCCTTCCCGCCCCGCCGCGACCCTATCTGGCACCGGCCCCGTCGCGTTGAACTCGCCCAGAGCCGGTCGCCGAGCCCGAAACCCGGCAAGTCCGCCGGCCCTGGCTTCTTGTGTCGGTTTTCTGTTCCATCGCTACTCGGCCCCCCCCTTGAGGCGTGCAGGCGGTCCGTTGATTAGGGTAAAACCTGTCCCCCTCCTAGATGGAAGTCCCATCGCCTGGCAGCCGACAGGGCGGTACAGTGCCATCAACAATGGTCGATGCTGACCGTTGGCCGGACAGGCGACGACGCAGCGGTGTGGTGACCGCGCAGCGACGGCCGGGGAACCTTGAGGCGAGGCCCGGCCGTTTTGATTGCGCACGGGCCGGGCAGGGGCAGGCTCATATCGCGTCCTGAGACGCCCCGAGTGCCTTCCGCCTGGCAACACGGCAGACACACCCACGGGTCGAGCAGCATTGGGTGCCGCCCAGATTGGTGCGAAAATATGCTTCAAAGACGAGAGCCCGCGCGGGTTATAGATGGGGTGATTCTGATGAATCTCAGCCCGCAAAGTAGGTAGTGGCGATTAGGTCTTCGAACGTGATAGCTAGCGCGGCAGTTCGAGCAGGATTTTGCCGTGGCTGCGCCGTTCCTCAAGGTGGCGGTGGGCTCGCGTTGCATCTTCCAGCGGCAAGATCGCGTCGATGCGGACACGGAGCGCGCCGGTCGTGAGCCAGTTGAACAGGTCGGCGGCACGGCCGAGCAACTCGGTGCGGTCGGCCATGTAGTGCGTTAGCGTCGGCCGCGTCAGGAACAGCGATCCTTTGATCCGCAGGACCTGGGGGTCGAACGGTGGGGCTGGACCACTCGACTGGCCGTAGAGGATGAGGCAACCGCGCGGCCGGAGGCAGTCCAGACTTTCCTCGAACGTCATCCGGCCCACCGAGTCGAAGACGACGTCGACACCACGACCTGCGGTCCGGCGGCTGACCTCAGGGGCAAATGGGCCGCCGTCCGACCTCAGGATGATGTCGTCGGCCCCGCACTCGCGGGCATGCCGGGCCTTGACCTCGGTCGACACCACGCCGATGACGCGCACCCCGCGGCGTTTCAGCATCTGCGTCAACAGGGCCCCGACCCCCCCGGCGGCGGCGTGCACCAGCGCGGTCTGTCCGGGCGACAACGCCCAGGTGTCGTGGGCGAGGAAGTGGGCCGTCAGCCCCTGGAGCAGGGCGGCCGCGGCGCACTGATCGTCGAGGCCGTCGGGTACCGGGAGCAGCTTCCACGCGGGCACGCGGGCGAACTGTGCATAGGATCCCGGGTGCATCGCGTAGCCGACTCTCTGTCCGGGCCGGATGTCGGCCACACCGGTGCCGACCGCCTCGACGACGCCGAAGCCTTCCATGCCTGGGATGAAGGGCAAATCGGCTTCGTACTGACCGCTCCTGTAGTACACATCGACCATGTTGACCGGCGCGTACGTGAGCCGGACGAGCGCCTCGCCGGGCTCCGGGGCCGGCCGCGTCGTCACCCCCAGCTGTAGGACCTCCGGCCCGCCATGCCCGCGGACCACGATCGCGATCATGTTGCTCATGGTGGCACTCCTCAGCCAGCGACACCAGGCGCGACGATGGCGGATTGCAGGGTGGCCGGACCCGGCCCGAGGATTGGGTTGGGCCAGGGCGCGATCGGCACCGGCTTGGTGCCCACTGCGACCAGCGCCACGCGCGGCAGGATTGCCAGATAACGACCGTCCGGAACCGGGCGGACCGTCGGTTCGCCCGGGAAATACGGCCGCAGCAGATCAAGGAGCCGGTCCTGGTCGTCCAAGACCGCCGGGGGAATCCTCACCATCCCGAACATCGCGACGACATGGTGGAGGGCGTCACGCAGGGCGCCTTCCGGCGACCCGCCCACGATGTGGAACGAGTCGTCGACCTCGTGCAGCTCGACGCCGACGAAGCCAGCATCGGCCAAGAGGCGGGACATCCCGTCGCGCGAGAAGTGGACGCAGTCGTGGCCGGTCCCGGTGAACCGGTCCAGCGCCTCGGAATACCAGCGGGCGGTCGGCGTCCCCTCCTCGAAGTCCTGGACGACGACGCGAGCCCCCGGCCGGAGCATACGATTCGCCTCGGCCAGGGCCGCGGGGCGATCGGCCGCGGGGATGTGGTGGGTGCCGTAGGCGAAGACGGCGCCATCGATGGCCCCGTCGGCGAAGTGGGTGCGCTGGGCCGGCTGGCGCAGGGCCGGGAGGCCCCGCCCCAGCGCGCTGCGGACCTGGTCGCGCGACAAGTCGCTGGTGACCACGCGAGGGGCCTGGTCGCGCAGCAGCAGGGAAATGATGTGGGCGAGCGTACCGTTGCCCCCCAGCAGGTCGGCGACCACGTGCCACGGGCGCAGCCGGTCGCCTGGCGGAGTCACGAGATCGAAGAGCTTGGCCACCCCGTGGGCGCGGGCGAGCGGCTGGCGGCTCTGGCCGTCGCGGTAGACGTCACCGCGGCCCCCACCATGCCCCTGGAAGTCGTCAAGCCCGGCGTCGAGTGCAAGGTAGTCGGCCTCCGTCAGCCGGCCCGGCTCCAAGCGATCGATAAGCCATGGGAAGGCACGGAGCAGATGCTCCGGCGTGGATCCCGGTGTCGCCTCGCGCGGGAGCCGATGTGCAGTCGAGGTGTCGTCGCGATGCTGGTTGAGGATCGTCATGACCGTTCGTCCCTCTTGATGACCTGGCTGATGTGGAGTGATACCGGGACGCCGGCCTGCCCCCGGGGTGGGCCTGCCGGTTGCCGCGCCTCAGTCCTCGATGGCCAGCAGGCGATCCAGGGCCGAGGAGCAGACCGGGGTGGCGGGGTCGTAGTCTCCGGGGTCGGCCCGCTCGAGCGTCTCGAAGCAGACCTGAATCGCGGCCACGAGCCCCCAGACTTCTGTGAATGGCGGATGCCCCTTGCCGGGCTGGATCACGGCCTCGGCCCGGACGAACGGGTAGTTCGCCCAGTCCGGGTGTCGCGGTTGATCGTGGTGCAAGTCGTGGCATGGGCCGTCGCCGACAAGCACGAGCAGCCGGGCGGGCAGGTGGACGCCGACCATCCGGGCCGCCCAGGCCGTCCAGGCCACCAAGCCGCGGGCCGTCCAGGGCGAGATCCCCGCCGGTGCGGGGTCGCCGAGGAAGATGCCGTGCGTGAAACGCCGTCCCACGTGGTCAGCGCCGCTGCGCGGGGCCTTTGCGGGGAAGAAGTGGCGCGAGCTCAGGCGCAGCGCCGTCGACATCTGGAAGAACACGGTCGCCGGTAGGATCCACATCAGCGCCCACGGCCACCACGCGACAGCCAGCCCGAAGTTGGCGGCGATGTAGGCAAGTAAGGCCGCCCTCCGGGCTGCCGATCCGGTCCGCCACTGCGAACGAAGACGCGCGGATGCCAGCGCCGCGTGGTATCGCGGTGAGACCAGGGTCCGGAGCAGCTTGATCCAACTGCGGCGCGACGGTTCGCCCGCCCGCAGGCCCATCTCGTGGATCAGGAACGCGACCGTCGGATCGGCCAGCGTCTGATGACGAGCCGAATGGTGATCACCCGGATGCGTGATCCGATACTCGGCGAAGCTCTCGGTGACGAGCACGAAGGAGATCAGGTGGCCGAGCGGTTGATCGACACGCGGGTTGCGGGTGAAGTTGCTGTGCGAGCACTGATGCACGATGACCGTGCGGAGCTTCCTCATCCCGTGGACCGTCAAGATCCAGCCCGCCAACACCGCCAGCGTCGCCACGCCCCCGCGGGCCAGCGCGGCGGCCGTGGCGGCCGGGCCGATGGCCAGCGCGAGGAGGCAGCTGGCCAGGTGGTGCCAGGGCGTCAGCTTCGAGCGCGCCTCGCCGTCCAAGGGCTTGCCGACGAGCCAGGTCAGCAGGGGCTGGACGCACATCGGGAGCACGCGCATGGACTCGCGAAGCGGGCAGCCGAAGGCGGGCGATAGGCGTGGGCCGCGGGCCGGTCGAATGATAGGATCGGGCCGACGGCCCGGATCAATTCCGGTGCGCATTGGTTGGTGCTCCTTCGAGTCGTGGTTGGGTCCGGGTGAGGTGCGGAACGGCCTGCGCCGGGGCCTGGACGAGCATGGCCAGGAAGAGACCGGCCAAGCTGGCCACCGCACCGGCGGACCAGAGGGGCATCCAGTTGGTGAGCTCCGCCTGATCGCGCGGACCGGCGAGGCTGGTCATGATGGCGCCGATCAGGCCGCCAGCGCCCTGCAAGGCCATGACGGTCGCCGCAGGTGTCGAACCCCGAGCGGAGGCGTCGGCTCGGTGGGCCTGGTCCAGCAGCAGCATGGCGAGGATCCCGAAGCTTAGGTTCCCTGCCTGGCCGAGGAGCCCGATCAGTGCGGGCCAGGTCGTGCCCAGCGCGGAGCTGGCGAAGAACGCCAGGTACAGGAACATCCAGGCGCCCGGCGCGACGAGGAGGAGACGGCCCAGGGCGACCGTTCGCACCAGCCACCGCATGCCGAAGGAAAGCAGGAGGATCTCGCCCGAGATCGCCAGCGGGGTCTGCACGAGGTCAGGTTGGTCGATGCCGGGGAGCCGGCCGATGTAGTTATTCGCGAGCCCATATGGAGTCGCGCAGAGGGCGATCGCGCCGATCAGGGCCAGCAGGAAGTAGGTGGCGCGCCGGTCCAGGACTGGAAGGTCGAACCCGGCTGGGTTGCCGTCGCACTGCGGGCCGATTGACTTGCCCGATGGAGGCAAGGTGGCGGCGAGCAAGCAGATGGCAGCGAAGCTCCCCGCGCCGATGGCCAGAGGAAGGAGCGACGCAGGCGACGGCCGGCCTTCGAGGAGCAAGACGAAAGAGGAGTTGATCGGCCCGCTGACGGCGAAGGCCCCGCTTCCCCAGGCCCGCAGGGAAAAGAAGCCGACCTGATCGCCCCGGAGGTGAGCGATCGCGAAGCCGGTCACCTCCGCGAGCAGGATGCTCTGAGCCGTTGTGAAGATCGTCATGGCGACCGCGATCAGCGACGAGGTCGCTGTCGGGCCGAGGCCTGGAGTAACCCAGCGCATCAAGCCGGCGAACCCGGCCAGCGTGACCCCGGTGGCCAGGCCCGATAGGGCCACCCGCAGCCGGGGACGGGGCCAACGCCCGAGCCGGGGTACCAAGAGCAGGGCGATGGTGGGCCCGAGCGTTGAGCCTGTGGCCTGGATCGCCGTGATGTGCGGCACACTGAGACCGAGCCCGCTTCGACCTCGGCTGCCTTGCTCGGGCTCCCGGCCAAGGATCGAGGGCAGCGGATTGAGGCAGCCGATCCCGTAGAAGGTCACGAACAGTAGGACGGCCAAGCGGATCCGCACCGAGCGCGTGCAACCCGGATGGTCATGAAGAGCACCAGGATCGTCGCCCCCCTGTCGACGGTGAGCTCGATCGTGCCGATCCCCGTGGGGCGTCGTCGGCGCGCAGGAATCCCCAGGATGAGAGCGCAGCACGGCTTCTCCTCCCACTTCAGGCGGGATCTTCGTCGGCTTCAGGACATGAAAAGACCGACGGCGGTCGGCCGACAGGGTTGAAGCCCCGCAGCCGATCGCCGTTCATGGGTCGGCACGTTTGTGCCGCATGGCGTCGGCAGGGAGCATCCCCTGACGCCGCCATTATTGCCTTACTACTAGGAAGTGTCAACCGGGGCCGCCGATTTCAGGCGGTTTCTTTATCCTGCTGCGTTGTGTTGAGCCGTTTCGGCCCCCCTTGAAGGGCTGAGATGATATGTAGGTTGGGCCACTTCATCGAATACCGCAGGACCTTGTTTGACCTGCCACGGATGTGAATCGCGCCTTTCTGATTCCGCTCGCCTGTTCTGAAGCTGAAGCCCAACACCTCGTGTTCTTGGCCCTCTTCGTCAACATAGATCAACGCTGCTGCGGAGGCGGTCGTAAGCTTATTCCAGGTTCTCACCAAGGCTTGACGTTCATCGACATCAAGCTGCGTCAAGTCCTGTATGTAAAGCTCGTTAGAAATTTCTTGGAGATGCTCTCTGCGAGGCTCGTTGCCGGATTCGTACTCTTTAAGAGCTTCCTGCATTCGGCCGATGATCGTGCCACAGCGGTGGGCCGCACGGATGTTCGACTCGATCAGCGACCAGACTCGGTCCTGAGCCGACTTGATGTTGACATCCCCCAGGCCGAACTCCTCCAGCAGGGGTCCCAGACAGTCCTGCAACGCGGCCCCGAGCCGCTCCTTCAAGGTTTCGATCTGCTCGGCGCGGAGCCCCTGGCGATCCTGCACTTCGACCGTCTCGAGCCCCGCCACCGCCTCGTGGTCGCCTCGTTGCTTCTTCGCGGCCTTCCGCGTCCCGGTCGTTTCGCTGGTCTGCTTATGCTTCACGACGTGCTTATAGACCCGCTCGCAGACATGTGCAACCGCCGCTTCGGAGGCAGCCAACTCCTGGCCAATGCGCGAAACTGCGTGAAGGAAAGGCTTCAGCCCCTCGATGATGTTCCGAAGCCGTTGTGCCTGAGGTCTCCTCCGCCCGTAGTCGACCCGGGTGAACAGTCCTTCCTCACGCTCCTCACGCTCGTTCCCGAAGAGCTGCTCGAGCTGGGCCTCCGCCTCACCGGGGCGTCCCTGAGCGAGTGCCCAGCGGGCCGAGACGAGGGCATGGTCCACCTCGTAGAGCCGCATGCGGTCCGCGATCATCGCACCGACTGGTGGGACGATGATGGCGCGTGCAGCCCGCAGCTCTGTAGTGATCGATGTAGGCAATATTCGGGCCGGTTGCTCCCCGATTGTCAGGGGCGCATCCAGACATCGAAGCACCTGGTGCGAAACCCACTCCAGGCGGAGGCGGCCGATGTGAGGATCCTGATTGGAGCATAGGATGAGTTCCCTCGCCTTATCGTAGTGGGAATCCGCCTCTTCTCGCGTGAGCCGGCGATCTACACCGGTCCGCCCGGCACGCTCGCACAGCCGGCCGAAGATCAGCTGGCCGTATCCCCTGTCCACGAGGGGTGGGCCTCCCTCGCTTGGCTGGTTGGTCCCGTCGGCGAACGAGAGGGCGATCTCGGAGGCACGTCGGTAACAGACTGCCGCGGCCTCCCTGCAGGTATCAACGCGGGTTCGACCGACGATCATTGTCACCGCTGCGATAACTCGGTCCGTCTCGGCGTCCGTCAGCTCGTGTGGTGGTAACAGGCGCGGGAATTGGCGCGTCAGAGCCGCGATGGCCGCGGCCTGATCCGGCAACTGCGTCTCGTTCGTGTCC
Organism: Isosphaeraceae bacterium; assembly: GCA_046349995.1. GTDB lineage: Bacteria > Planctomycetota > Planctomycetia > Isosphaerales > Isosphaeraceae > Aquisphaera. The sequence continues at coordinate 87,123 of JAXMBE010000010.1, forward strand.
TCGATTCGTTCGCCGGCAGCGTCGAAGATCCGGATGTGGAGCAAGCCGTTCTGATCCTTGCCGATGACGATCAGGCTCCGGCCCGAATCCGGCACCCTTGAGCCATCGCCCCAGGACATCAATCGTAGATCAGGCTTATCGCCGCGGTACCAGAGGTCGTCCCCGAGGTCGATGAGCAGGTCGGCGAGCCAGCATGTAAAAATGTTCCTCGGCTCTCGCTCGTGAAAGTCGGCAGGAAATAGCTCCAACGCCTCGGTCAGGTTGCCCTTGAGGTGCTCGACCCAAGCCCCCGTCGCGCGGCAGCACCGTAGGAGGGAATCCCCCTCGCCATGCACTGCCATGGCAACCTGCTCGGCTCTTCGAGCGTAGAGAGACCCGGCACGGACATCGCCGCGAACGGCTGCAGTCTCTGCCGCCTTGCGTAGGGCCTGTGCTCGAATGCTTTGGGATTCACGATCCGCGTGCGCGGAGTTGTACGCCGCGGCCGCATCGCTGGCCGCCAGCGAAGCGTCGAGCCGGCCCCGGTGCCAGAGTTCGAAAGCTGCGCACGTGAAAATCTGACGCTTCCATTCGTGCTTCAGATCGCTAACGAGGCGCGACCAGTCGGTGCCGGCCCGCGTCAGCTTGAAAAAATCTTCCAGGGCCTCCGGCGCGATGATCCCGAATCGGTTCGCGGCCGTGTTACTGTTCCCCTCGCGAATCCGTTCCCAGTAGAGCTTGAACGCCTCGTCTGCGTCCCCGCCATCTCGGTACTGGGCCATTGCGGCGTAGAAGTAGGCGATCGCGCTGATGGGATCCTCTTTGACTCGCTCGCGCGCGCGCTTACTGAGCAGATCTCCGAGGAATCGATTACCGGCTATCCAGACCTCTTGCCTGTTATCTTTCAGCCAATCGGCCCCGAACTGGCGCACGAGCTGATGGAGGTCGATGAGACTGCCATCCTTATCCCCATCCCCACAAGGCAGCAGGAGAAGGGCTTCATCCGCTAACGATTCGACCAGCTGGTCGAAGCGACGCGTGCCGGAGCGGGCGAACCAATCGGATAGCCCCTTAGCTTTGGCGAGCAGTTCCTTGACGTCTTTCGTCTCTGGTGGTGCGTCGAAAAGGCTCAGACGGCAGAGCAGGTCCCAGTAGTCCGGGTTGGCCGATTCGGGGCCGATCAGCCGCTTGAACGCGGTCATCAGGTTCTCGACAGATGTCCCTTCGATCTCCGAGACGTTGTCGATGTTAGCGCTGGACCCTCGTCCTCGGAATAAGGCGGCACTCGCCCGCAGAAAGCCGGCGCACATCCGGAGTTTCTGGGGATGCCCCCTGAAGAATTCGGCCACCTCTTCGAGTTGCCAGTCCTTGCCGCTGATATCGAACCGCTTCAGCAGTTCCCTCCCCGAACTCGCGGTCAAAGGAGAGAGCCGAAGCTCCTTCACGGTGTCGGGGAACTCGGCACCCAGGCAGTCCAGCGGCCTGGTCGAGGTGATGATGCAGAGGCCACGTCTCCGGCTCCTGTCCGAGGCCAGGGCCCTGAGGAGGGCGTCCAACGCCTCGTGCTCCACGCCGTCACCGCGACGGCCGCGCATCTGGCGCTCGAAGCCATCGAGAATGAGAAGCCCCTGCCGTTCGACGATTGTCTTGGCCAGTTGCTCGCCCTTGGCTTCGAGCGAATCCTGGTCCCCGACCTCGGCGTCGAAACCATGCTCCTTGCCGATCGCTCGCGCGATGAAGAGATCGGCCAGGGCTGCGTCCTGGCCGGCGAGATACGACTCGCCGGAAGCCCGATTGTAGCTCGACCACCAGAAGGAATGTCCCGGGCGGACAAGCCTGGACGGACCCTCCTGGTGCTCTTTCGTCCCCAGCAACCGTTGCATTACCTCCCTGGCGACTGCCGACTTCCCGACACCCGAGTCGGCCACGATGCACAGGATGCGGACACGCCGATCCCATGCCGACAGGGCCCCGTTGATCTCGGCTTCGCGTCCAATCGTTCCGGTGTCGGCAGCCATGGCTCTGATCGTTTTCATGATGGTTCGGCGAGCTGAGAGCGTCACGAGGCCGTCTGCGGGCAACGAAGACATCGCCCTTCAGTCGCGTGGGTGGTGGGGACGGCCGTTCGAAATGGCGTTTGGCGATAGTTTGCGGCTCTTGATGAAGTGACGGAGGGCTGTCGGGGACGCGTCCACGATCTTCGCGATCGAGGCCTTGGACACCCCCTTATCCAGGAGCAGTCGAATCTCGTGCTCCTTGCCATCGAGTTTGGACCGGCCCAGCGATCCTTTGGGTCGGCCGAGCAGCCGGCCGCGCTTCCGGGCCGATGCAAGCCCCTCCCGTGTCCGCTCGGAGATGAGGTCCCGCTCCACCTCTGCGAAGAGCCCGAACAGAGTAATCATCACCTTCGTCTGAAGGTCCTGCTTCCCTCCTTCGAAGGTAATCTTCTCCTTGATCGCGATGAACCGGACCTTCCTTTTCACGAGATCTTCGACGATTTGAATCACCTGCCCGAGGCTCCGGCCAAGCCGTGAGAGCTCACTGACGACCAGCCTGTCCCCCGCCGACAACTTGCCCAAGACCTCGTCGATCCCTCTTCGGTCCCGACCCTTCCGCGAGGAGACCTGGACCTCGACGAAGTTATCGATGTGAAATCGCTTCTCGCTCGCGTAGTCGAGAATAGCAAGCCGCTGGGTGGCAAGGTCCTGGGAGCCCGTGGAGACCCGAAGGTAGGCGATCGTCGTCATGGGGGCGCCACGAAAAGGTCATTCGGAAATTTTGTCGAGCAATTATAGCCCATAATAGCCAGTACGTTCCGTAGCCGATAATTGACCAAGAAGACGCTCGTTTTCCTAGAGCGGTCAGGTCCATCCATGATACCGCCCTCGTTCTCGCGCGGACAGATGGTCCGTGAAGGATCCTTGACCGAGGCCGACCTGACCGAGGTGGCCCACTGCCGTCGCGACCACAACCGTCTCGGGTTCGGCTATCAGATCGCCTTCGTCCGCCTGTTCCATCGCTTCCCAACCCAACAACCGCTGGAGATCTGCGACGAGCTGCTGGGTTTCGTCGCGATGCAACTGGATTTGGACCCGAGCGTCATTGACGGTTACGCGACCCGGCAGCATACGGTCTCGGATCACCAAACACGAATCCGAGATCACCTTGAACTGACTCCGTTCGGACCCGAGCAAGCCGAAGCCCTGGAACGTTTCCTCCTCGAGGAGGCGAGCCGCCTGGATCAAACAGCCTCTCTGAGCGCCAAAGCCCGTGAGTTTCTCAAGGAGGGCCGCGTCCTGTACCCCGCCGAGTCGGTGCTCCTGCGAATGGTCGGGGAGCAACGGAAGCGGGCACGCGAGCATATCGTCACCAGGCTGGCCGGGGGCCTCTCGCCCGTCGTGGCGACGGCACTGGATGGCCTGCTGGAGGTGAGGGAAGGAGAGACGTTTTCCGACCTCCAAGCGATCAAGGCCAACCCGACCAAGCCCTCGGCGTCCGCCATGCAAGGCCTCGCCGACAAGCTGAACGCCATCGAGGCCCTTGGGGTCCCGGACGTGGACCTCTCCTGGCTGAACGCCAATTACCAGCGGGCCCTGTTCCACTACGTCCGTAAGTGCTCGGCGGACCGCCTGCGGGAGGTCGCCCGACTCCGCCGTCACGCGGCGCTTGTCTGCTTCCTCCGGCAGAGCTACCGCGACGCCATCGATCAGGCGGTCGACATGTTCGACAAGCTCCTCACCCGGACTCACACCCGGGCCGAGCACGAACTGAGCGACCAGATGCGGAGCCAGCGCCAGACGATCAAGGCGGCCCTGGCCGCGCTGCGCGCCCTGGGGGCGATCATTCTGGACGACTCGGTCGGCAACGCCGCACTGCGTTCGCAGCTGTTCGCCGCCGTACCCCGAGACACCCTGGAGGCCCAGGTGGCGGGGCTGGACGAGTGGGTCACCGGTAAGAAGAGCGACGTGTTCAACGGCCTCGTCCGGCGATTCAGCCATTTGCGGCAATTCACGCCGGTTCTGCTCCGCACCCTGGAGTTCTTCCCGGACGCCGGAGACGGCGATGTTCCCTGTCTGGAGGCCCTTCGCGTCCTCAAGGAGATGAACACGGACCTGAAGCGAAAGCTCCCTGAGGATGCTCCCACGGACTTCATCCCGAAGCGACTGTTACCCCTTGTCTTGATCGACGGCAAGCCAGACCGGAAGGCATGGGAGTGCGCCTTGCTGCTGAAGCTCCAGGACGACCTGCGGTCGGGCAACCTCTCGGTCAAACACGGCAAGCGTTTCGGCCGGTTCGAGGACTACTTCCTCCCCAAGGAGCGGTGGGAGCCGCTCCGGAAGTCTTTCTTCCAACGATCGGGCCTGCCCGCCGATCCCAAGGACGTTCCCGACCACCTGGCGAAACGACTGAACACGGCCTACGACCTCTTCCTCAAGACGGCTCCCGAAAATAGCTACGCGACCGTGGAGGAGGACGCCTGGCACCTCTCCAAGGACGCCGCCGAGACGTTGGACGCCGCGGCGCAAACGCGGCTCGGCGAGCTCAGGAAATGGCTGGCCAGGCACATGCGGACGGTCCGCCTCCCCGACCTGCTCATCGAAGTCGACAACGACCTGCGGTTCACCGACCACTTCCTGCCTCCGGCTCAGCGTGGCGGGCGTGACGCCGAAGACGTGTGCCAGATCCTGGCCGTCGTGCTGGGGCACGGTTGCAACATCGGCCTGCACACGATGGCCCAGATCACCCAGGGCGTCACGTACAAGCAGCTCAAGCGGGTCAGCGACTGGCAGATGACCGAGGAAGCGCAGCGCGCCGCTTTGGCGGCGCTGGTACATGCCATCTCACGACTGGATACGACCATCCACTGGGGCGAAGGCCGGACGTCAGCCAGCGATGGGCAGCGGTTCGCCATGCCCCGCAAGGTCCTGCAGCAGACCTACAGCACCCGGTTCAGCGACTTCGCCCTGGAGTTCTATTCCTTTATCGCCGACAACTACGCGCCGTTCTACAGCATGCCCATCGAATGCACCGACCGGGACTCGGCCTTCGTTCTCGACGGCCTCTGCTACAACGAGAGCGATCTGGAACTGGAGGAGCATTACACCGACACCCACGGGTACACGGAGATCAACTTCGCCGCGTTCGCGATGCTGGGGAGGAGGTTCTGCCCCCGCATTCGCGGCCTCCAGAAGCAACGTCTCTACCGCCTCGACGTCGGGCGCGACTACGGGCCGCTGGCCGGCCTGGTGGGCCGTGCCGATCGTACGATCGACCCGCAGGTCATCGTCGAGCAATGGGATCGGATGGGGCAGTTCTACGCCTCGTTGGATCGCGGCCACACAACCGCTTCGGTCGCCCTCAAGCGTCTCGCTTCATGCACGGCCAAGAACCGCTTCTATCGTGCCAACCGCGACCTGGGCCGGGTCTTCAAGACCGAGTTCCTGCTGAGCTACCTGTCCGAGCCGCAGTTACGGTCGCGGATCCGGCGAGGCCTCCTGAAGGTCGAGCAGCTGCACGCGCTGGCACGGGACGTGTACTACGGGCGTCGCGGCCGGATCAACGCCCGGGAGCTACACGAGCAGATGAACTCGTGCAGTTGCCTGACGCTGATCCTGGCGTGCGTGATCTACTGGCAGGCCAAGGAGATTTCGCGGGTCGTGCGTTGGTGCCAGCCCAAAGAAGGCGAAGTGAAGATCGACGTCACGCTGTTGGAGCACGTCAGCCCCATCGAATGGGACAACGTCATACTGTACGGCCAGTACGTCCTGGACCGTGCCCAAGTCCGATGATCGGCAACCTTACCGCATTTCTGCGCAGCAATCTGGGCGGTACCCTAGCATGCCGAGCGGCCAGCCGACCAGGAGCCACATGAGCACCCAGCGCCTGCCGGATCGACCGGGAGTCCGTCCTTGAATTACCAGGTCCATCGGCGGCAGCGTCAGCACCAGTGATAGCGGATCTGTCCCCACTTCGGACGCGGACGCATACTGTTCATCAGATCACAGAGGCAGCTCTCCCTGACTTCTTCACGGAAGCTTAACACTCTTGGCGTATTGTCATATCGGCGCGTGAACGGGAGACCAGCAAGCGGTGCTGGTGTCGTTCGCCCTGCGCGCGCCGCAGGCCGGGGGACCCTGGAAAGTTACCCGGCCTGCAACATGCACCTTTCGGAGTGCTTCCAGTGATTCGACGGACTGCCGTCCGGGTCTTCGTGCTTGTGGTCGCCCCCGCCTCCCCAGAGAAGCCTAGGACATACTATCTGAAGCTTCTCGTGTCGATCATCGCTTTCGCGACCGTCGCTCTCCGGCTCTGCCTTAGAGAGTAGGCAATCGGCAAGCAAGTCTAACAGATGGCCCGGGGTCCGCCAGTAATCACCGCCGCAGCCCCGGCCTCACCCCCGGTGCGGTCCAGGATCCGCTTGACCTGGCCCCGGTTCCACGCGAAGCCCTTCCGCGATGGCCTGCAATGTCGCCCCCTGGGAACGCATCTCCGCGGCGATCTCCGCGACGTCGGCCATCTCCGCGACGGCCTTCGCCGTCCGAGCCCGGGACGCCGCACGAGTCCCCCTGAGCCTGGCGTCCGGGCTGAGATTGGCGGGCGTGCCGAGCTTGGGGTCCGAGTAGCAATGGGACAGAGAACCGGCGTAGGCCCCCCGGGGAGTCCGGGTGACAGAAAGGGTACAGCCTCTCTGTCAGCAATCTCAGGCCCTGAAACCCGCGGTGTTTCCCACGTCCGGGCGGGTTGCTCCCGCCGCGACCCTATCTGGCACCGGCCCTCGCGTTGAACTCGGCTAGAGCCGGTCGCCGATCCCGAGACCCGGCAAATCCGCCGGCCCTGGCTTCTTGTACCGGTTTTCTGTTCCATCGCTACTCGGACCCCGAAGGCCATCGTCAACGGCCGATGATGAAGAGGGCGATGCAGGGGATGATGAAGAACATCCAGATCCCCATCTTGTAGAGCAGGATCCCGCCGAACTGGACGGCGTCGAACTGCTCCGGAGACAGTCGCCACCATCGGGCCAGGCGATGCATCGGGTCGCGCGCGAAGAGGTACAGCAGGGCCCACAGGGCGAGGAAGACGTAGTTGATGATGGCGCTCCAGAGGAGCATGCCGCGCAGCTGCTCGACGCTCATGTCCGGTCCCCCGTAACTTCGAAGGGTCAACCGCCCCGCCAGCCTACTCGGTGTGGGTCTGAGCGTCGATGGCCCGGCCCTCCGCGGCGGCTGCGCCCCGGCCTGGCGTTGGCTCTTGTGTGCCTGCCGCCGGAAGGCCGCGTCCCAGGGCCGGCCGGGGATGAGGCCGCGCGGCCGCCGGTTTGTCCTGGTCTTCTCACTCGGTCGGGGAACGGAGACGCCAGATCTCAAAGTTGCCGAACCGGACCTCCGGCTCGAATCGATCCCGGACGGCCTGCCACAGAGGCTCGAACCGGGGGTCCTTCTTGAGCGGGGTCGAGGGGTTCCATAACACCACGCAATTGTCGGTCGTGTTCAGGGCGGTGATCACGCGGTTCATGAGGCTGGGGTTGTCTGTGAACGCCAAGTCGTGGCCTTCAGCGGGCAGCGCAGAGGGCCGTCGTGCCGCGCTGATGATGGCGGTCCGGCTCTCCAGCAAGAGCGGGGCGACCGGCACGCCTGGTGGGACACGATCTCTGAGGTAGAGGATCGCGGCGCGAGCGTCCGGCCAGCTGTAGCTGGGGGCCTCCTCGACCCCCACGGCCGGTCGGAGTGGCAGTTCACCGGTTCTCAGGATGTGCAGGGACTCGCTCAATCCGTAGGTCCGGTCCCCGGGAGTGAGGACGTCCAGGGCGCGGGGCTTCTCGCGGGCCCCGAAGAGTAAGAAAAGCGCCCCCAGGACGGCGAGTCGGACCAGCGGCCGTGTCTCGCCTCGGGCCAACTGGGCCCCCACCAGTGTCACGGCCATCGCCGCCACGGCGACCTGTGGCGTGGTGTGATACCCGTACCGGTTCGGGCTGATCGCGTGATAGAAGGCGACACCGAACGCCGCGGCAAGCACGATGGGAACGAACCGCCGCGTCGGGCCCTCCGCGCGATTCCAGGGCAGCAGGACGAGAATGATCCCCGTCGCCAGGAGGAGATTCTTGGGCAGGGACAGCGGGTCCAGCCTGGCGAGTGTCTCGAGGATCCCCCCGCGGCTGGTCTTGCGATTGTAGCTGGACAGGCGCATGCTCTGGAGGGAATTCCAGAAGTCGTCGAGAATGCCGTTCAGCGCAAGGGGCAGGAGACCGAGGGCAAAGACCAGGCCGGCGATCGAGCCCCACGTCAGCACGGCGATGAGGGTCTTCCGCCAGGGATCGCCGGGGGACCGGGCGGAACGGTCAACGGCCAGCAGGATCGCCGGCAAGAGCAGCACCACCTGGGGGCGGATCAGGAGGGCAAGGCCAAAGGCAATCGCCGAAGCCAGGCGACCGCCGGGCCCGGGCCAGATCGCGGGGATCATCACGCTGAACAGGGCCGCGATCGCGACCTGGACCTCCCGCTGTGCGGTGATGTTGAATCGCAGCGAGAGGTAGTACAGCAAGAAGGAGCTGAATCCGATCAGGCCGGGCAGTGAGTGGCCGGACAGCCGCCTGCCCCAGATCACCAGGAGGATGCCGAAGCTCGTCACGAGGGCCGCATCCAGCGCGTAGAAGGCGACCGTGTTGCACCAGCCGGTGATCTTCCCCAGGATCCAGAACACGTAGATTTCGCCGGGGAACTGGAACGAGAAGACATCCCGGTAAGGCCTCCGACCGCTCTCCCAGTTCTGGGCGAGGATCGCGAAGTGCTCGTGGTCGACATACCACGGCCAGGTGAGATAGTGGGGGATCCAGACGGCCAGCAGGATCAGGCACCAGAGTGCGATCAGGCCGGTCATCCCGCGGCGAAGGAGGATGATGGCCGGAGGTTCCGAATCGCGCGAGCCCGGCGCGGTCACGGCGTTGGACATGTCGTCGCTCACCAGCATTCTCCTGAGCGCCACGAATTTCAGGGGTAGCCAATAGCCGCCGGCCAGTTCCTTGGGGGCCGGTGCCCGCAGGCGGCGGGACGACGACCTTCAGCAGGGACGGGACGATCTCCCTCGCCCCATTCTTGAGCGGGGGTCGCCCCCGCCGGCAGGTCAAACGCGTCCGGCTGGACGGCCCCGTTCCCCCTGATCGGCCGCCTATCGCGGCTCCCCGCCCTGATGCTGCCAGGGCAGCTGGACGCCCAGGACGCCCGGACGAGACTGAAGCTGAGTGTTCAGGTCCCTTAATGTGAACTCGGCACAGTCATGATGATGATCGATCACGCCGGCATATTTGCCCGCACTCCCCACCGAGAGGAGGTATGTCGTGGGGGCCAGGAGGCGTGAGGGGAGGGTGATGCTGAAGCGATGTGTGCCGATGCCGAGGATCTGGTTGGTGTCCGACACGGTATCGCGGAGGTCGGAGAAGAGGACGCGGGTCCCCTCCATGTTCTGGACATAGAGCGTCAGGTAGGAATCCAGCACCGGCTGGCGGACCTCGTAGGTCAAGCGGAAGGTGATCGGCTCGTCGCAGCTGAAGTCGGCGCCGGGGCTGCCGTCGGAGTGCAGGACCTCGACGGAGACGAACTGGCTCGCTTTCGTCGCATCGGGCTCGAAGCTCGCGATCGCCGAGTTCTTGTCCAATCCTGATTTGAGGTATGCCTTGATGACCTCCTTCGTCGGGCCGATGGTCGTGACCATGCCCCGCTCGAGGAGGATGCCCAGCTCGCACAGCTGGCTGAGCGCCCCCATGTTGTGGCTGACGAACAGGACCGTGCGCCCCCCCCCGGACGCGACGTCTCGCATCTTGCCCAGGCACTTCTTCTGGAACGCGTAGTCGCCGACCGCGAGGACCTCGTCGACGATCAGGATCTCGGGCTCGAGATGCGCGGCGATCGCGAACGCGAGGCGCACGTACATCCCGGAGGAATACCGCTTGACGGGGGTGTCCAGGAACTTCTCGACCTCGGAGAAGGCGACGATCTCGTCGAACTTCCGATCGATCTCGACCTTTCTCATCCCCAAGAGGGTGCCATTCAGGTAGATGTTCTCGCGACCGGTGAGCTCGGGATGGAACCCGGTCCCGACCTCGAGCAGCGAGGCCACCCGGCCCCTCAGCCGGATGGTCCCCTGGGTCGGCTCGGTGATCCGGCTCAGGATCTTCAGGAGCGTCGACTTGCCGGCGCCGTTGCGGCCGAGGAGGCCGACGACCTGGCCCCGCTCGACCTCGAATCCGACGTCGCGGAGCGCCCAGAAATCCGACGTCGTCGGGCGAATCCCCCGGGGCCTCCCCGTCACGAGGCCCTTGATCGGGCTGAACAACTCGTTGAGGGAATCGCGGAACTTGAAGGAGCTGTGCCGGAAGGCGAGCTCCTGGCCCCCGCTCGCCGAGTACAGGGTGTACCGCTTGCTCACGCCCTCGGCAATGATGATTGGTCGACTCATGGTGCTGGTCGCCGCCTGTGCTCCCATCGATATCCCGCCCCGGGCGAAAGGCCCGGCGTCACGCGAAATCGGCGAAGCGGCGCTCAGTCCTCCGGAAGTAGAACACGGCGAAGATGAACAGGACCACGGCGCTGGCCGACGAGATCGCGAGACAGGTGAAGTTCATCGGCGTCCCGAGGATCATGCTGCGGTATGCGTCGACGATCCCGAACATCGGATTCAGCGAGAGCAGCCATCCCAGTCGCGGCTTCGTGTCCGTGAACATGCTCGCGGAGTAGAAGACCGGCGTCACGTACATCATGATCTGGACCAGGAACGGCACCATGTGCCTGAAGTCCCTGTAGAAGAGCGTCAGGGCGGCCAGCAGGATGCCGATGCTCAGCGTCGCGACGAGCGTCAGGAGAATCAGCCCCGGTACGAATATGGTCGTCCATGCGGGCGTGACTCGATAGATGAGGAGGATGACGGCGTAGATCCCGAAGGCATAGAGGAGATCGACCAGGAACACGGCCGTGGCGGTGATCGGCAGGAAGAGCCGCGGGAAATACACCTTGGTTATCATATTCTGGTTATTGATAAGGCTTAATGAAGATTGGGGCATGCCCTGCGAGAAGACCGTCCAGGGGATCAGCCCGGCGAACACGAACACCGGATACGGGATCGGCCTCCCGTCGAGCACGGGGGTGGGGATGCTGACGAATTTCGAGATCAGGGTGAAGATGCACATCAGGAGCAGGGGCTGGAGGATCGCCCAGGCACTGCCCAGGATCGTCTGCTTGTAGCGGGCGGTGATATCACGCCACACGAAAAAGTATAAAAGTTCACGATATGCATACAATTCTCGCCAATCGATGGGAAGCCAGCCCGTCATCGGGCGGATGACGATCTCCTTCTCTTCCGCCTCCCGACTCGCCGTCGCCGCAGCTCGGTTCAAGGGCATAACCCGTTTCGTTTCCATCATTTCGGGAGGAGAATTCATCGACTGTTCGGTCCTGATCATGCGGGGAATCGGCGTGCGGGCCAATCGGGAGCCGGTGAACCCGGGTGCTGGCCGGAAAGTGCGGGGACGGCCCGCTCGTCACGTGGCCGATCCCATGGCTCTCCGGTGGCCGGCGGTTTCGTGCGGCAGGGGTGTCCCTCGCAGCATGGACTCGTGCGCAGGCAAGGCGTCGGCTGAGCAGTGATGTTATACCAGAGCCGTACGGTCTTTGTCCTTGTCCTTTCGGGTGGGGCCTTCGACGGACCCCAGGTGTTCGGCCCAGGGAATCTCGATGGCGCGGCGGATGAATTCCTCCCGATCGGTGATCGGGTTCCACCCCAGCACGCTTCGCGCCTTCGTGCAATCGTAGTACGCACGCTGCGTCCGCGTCTCCCAGTCGCGATAGCTGGGCCTCCTTCGGTCGGGATGGCGGACCAGCCGCTTGATGACCCACTTGCCGAGATCGCCGACATAGAATCTCCAGGGTGGCGTGGGGAGCTTCTGGAAGGAGACGCCGGCATGCGACTCGAGGATCTCGAGATACTCGAGGGCTGAAATCCGGGTGTCGGCCACGAGATTGAACGCCTCGCCCTCGATCCCCGGGGCGTCGAGCGCCGTGACCAGGGCCCCGGCGACATCCTCCACCAGGACGAACGGCAGCGGATGGTCGCCGCGCCCCCAGACCTGGCAAACGGCGTTCCAGGACCACATACCGATCCCCCAGTGGAACGGGCTGCCACCCCGGCCGAGGACGATCCCGGGCCGGAAGACCACGAGCGGGAGCCGTCGGTCGCGGCGGAGGTCCCAGAGGATCTCTTCGGAAGCGGCCTTGGATCGGGCATACGCGTTCCGCCACTTGATGTGGGGATCGAGGGGCGTCGCCTCCGTGATCGTCCCGGCCCTCGATCCCGCATAGTACGAGTCGATCGTGCTCGTGTAGATGAACCGCTCGACGCCCAGGGCGAGCGCGGCCTCGGCGACCTTGCGGGTCACCTCGACGTCCTGACGCTGGAACTCCTCCCAGGTATTGGCCTGCGGCCGCGCCAGGTGGTACAGGAAGCGGCAGCCCCTGGTCGCCTTCTCGAGATCCTCCCCGCGGGTCAGGTCCCCCCGAACGATCTCGACGTCGTCGCGGAACAGCTCCCGGGGCAGCTTGCTGGGATTCCGGACCAGGAGGCGGATCGGCCTCCCGCCCTCGACGAGCTGCCTCGCCAGCTCCCGGCCGATGAAGCCGGTGGCGCCCAGGACCAGGATCTCGGGCGGACCCGTCGTGCGGGGCCCCTTCGCGGCGGCCTCATGCGCACCGAGCATGCCCTGCGGCTCGGGCGATTCGGCCCCGTCGAGGCCCTCGTCGGCGATCCTGAAGCAGAGGTCGATGATCTTGCGCCCCGATTGCGCGGAGATCCGATCGTCGATCTTCGTCGAATTGGCCCCGTAGAAGGCCCTGATCGAGCGGTCGATGCTCGTTCCGTATGGGCTCCCTCCGCTCGAAAGCTTGAGTTTCCCCAGGATATATCGCGTCAACCCGTGGCGAGCCTGGACGGCCAGCGACCTGGCCTCCCGGCGGATCATCGCGTACCGGTCGAAGTCCAGGCCGTGCGGCGTATGCTGGTGGAGGACGTAGGTATCTCGCTCGAGGTCGGCCGTCGCGCTCGCCAGGCTGCCGCGAACATGGACCACCTGTTCCGTGAACCCGGGCGCGAAGGACAGGTTCAGCAACGCGGTCGCCGCGCCGGCCTCCGCGACGACCGACCAGTGGCGGTAGAAATCCTGTCCCAGGGGCAAGGTGACCCTGTTCGAGGGCCTCGCGGCCACGACGTCCACGGCGCCGAGGAGATCGACGACGGGGCCGAGGCAGTGGGGCCCGATCTCGAGGATGATATTCCGGGGATGCCGGAGCATCCACAGGTCGAACGGGCCGGACTGGAGCTGCTCCAGCTCCCGATTCCAGGTGATCGTGACGCCGTCCAGGCGGCCGAGCTTCCCCGCGGCGACGTCTTCCCTGAGTCGCTCGTACACCGGCGCATAGAGATAGTTGTGATTGACCGCGAGCTTCACGCCCCTTTGCTCGGCGCGGTCGATCAGCTCGTCGCACGCCTCGACCGTGACGGCCATCGGCTTCTCGAGGAAGGCGTGGAGCCCTCGGTCCACGATGGCCCGCGCGGCCTGCTCGTGGAGCTGCGGGGGGAGGAGCACGTGCACCGCGTCCAGCCCGAGGGCCTGATCGTCGAGCATCTCCTCGAGGTCCCCGTAGACCCCGGCCCCGCCATACCTGTCGGCGAGCGAGCGCGCCCGGGCGGTGTCGGTGTCGCAGACCCCGACGAGCCGCACGCCGGGGATCGTGACCAGGCTCCTGGCGTGCCAATCCGCGATATAGCCGGCGCCGACGAGGCCGACATGGATCCCCTGCTTGCGGCTCTCTGTTTTCACGATTCCTCGTCCCCAGGCGTGGCGTGAACATCGGACCGGGCCGGCCGGCGACCGCGTCGGATCCGGAGCAAAGAAGCGGCGAGATCGTCCGACACGAGCGACGATCGGTTGACGTGGGTGGGGCCCTAGCGGGCGTGAAACCGATGTCGCGGGCCCATTTGAAGGGCGGGATCCGCCTGGGCCTTCGGCACGATGAGGTCGCTGAGCGGGTTGGCACGAATCCGATCGGCGTCCCCCCGTCCGGGTCCCCGATCGGTCGGGGAGAGACGAGGACGCCTCATGCGAGAAGACGTTAATCTGTTCATCGAGACCTTGGCAGCCGTTGTGTGCCTCACCGTCACTTGCCGACTATGCTCGGTCCGTCGAATTCGCTACGCTAAATGCTTCGACCGCATCATCGAGTTTCCCGCCGAGCACTGTCAAGTGCAACGCATGCGGTCCGAACCGGGACCAAAAGAGCGCGACGAAAACCAGTATTGATCATGGAGATGCGGCAATCCCTGTCGATTTTAAGCATAGAATATGCGTCGGGCTGGCGCCAACAGCAGGTACGACACGGGATGATGAATTTCAGCAACCTGCGGGGGGCAGTCGCCGCGCCTGCGCACCTGTCGCTTTATGGCGTCATGACCCGGCGCCCGAGAGAAGTGCCCTTGGATTGAGGCTCAAGTTTTGAAATCATGCCAATGCCTGGCGGCCGCCCCGGGGCGCTGCGCCTCGCGATCACGTGATTCGGGAGAGGCTCGTGAATCCGACGACTCTTGACGTCCCGGTCTTTGTCCTCTGCGGCGGGCTGGGCACGCGGCTGCGCGAGGAGACGGAGGTCCGTCCCAAGCCCATGGTGCCGGTGGGGAACCGGCCGATCCTCTGGCATATCATGAGGGCCTATTCGCACCACGGGTTCCGCCGCTTCATCCTCTGCCTCGGGTACAAGGCCGAGGTCATCAAGGCCTACTTCCTCAACTACGCCTCGATGAACAGCGACTTCACGGTCGAGTTGAAGACCAACAATCTCACGGTCCACTCCATCGATCACGAGGAGGACTGGGAGGTGACGCTCGCCTACACCGGGGAGTCGACCATGACCGGTGCCCGCGTCCAGCGAGCGGCCGCGAAGTACCTCGGGGACGCCCCGTACTTCGCCGTGACCTACGGCGACGGCGTGACGGACGCCGACCTCGGCGCGGAGTTCCGCTTCCACCTCGCCGAGGGGCGGATCGGGACGGTGCTCGGCGTGAACCCGCCCTCGAGGTTCGGCGAACTCAGGGTCGAGGGCACGAAGGTCCAGGAATTCAGCGAGAAGCCGGACTTCAGCGACAGCTGGATCAACGGCGGCTACTTCTTCTTCCGGCGCGACTTCCTGCCCTACCTGTCCGCCCAGGAGGGATGCATTCTCGAGCGGGACCCGCTCGTGCGGCTCGGCCTGGACGGGCAGCTCAGCGTCTTCAAGCACACGGGCTTCTGGGCCTGCATGGACACGCAGAGGGACCTCGAATATCTGAACAAGCTCTGGGCCTCCAACCGGGCCCCGTGGGCCCTCTGACCCACGACCCCGGCGGACCCCACCACCCTTTGAAGATGACTCCATGAAAATCTTTGTGACCGGACACCTCGGCTACATCGGCTCTCACCTCGTGAATGTCCTCAAGGAGGACGGTCATCGCGTCGTCGGCTGCGACCTGCGGCTCTTCGCGGGCTGCAACTGGGAGCCCCTCACCGCCCCGGACAGGGAGATCATCAAGGACGTCCGCGACCTGGAGCCGGCGGACCTCGACGGCTGCGATTGCGTCATGCATCTGGCCGCCATCTCCAACGACCCCATGGGCGCGCTCGACGCGGAGACGACCTTCTCCGTGAACCGGGACGCGTCGATCCGCCTGGCCGAGATCGCCAAGCAGGCGGGCATCCCGCGCTACCTCTTCGCCGGGAGCTGTTCGGTCTACGGCCAGGGCGAGAAGCTCGACCTGGACGAGGGCGATCCCCTCAATCCCCTGACCGCCTATGCCCAGTCCAAGATCGACACCGAGGCGGCGGTCTCCCAGCTGGCCGACGAGAACTTCAGCCCGGTCTTCCTGCGCAACGCGACGGCCTACGGCCATTCCCCGATGCTCCGGATCGACCTGGTGGTGAACAACCTGCTCGGCTCGGCGCTGGCCTACGGAGAGATCCGCATCCAGTCCGACGGATCGCCCTGGCGTCCCCTGATCCACTGCCGGGACATCGCCCGCGCCTTCCTGGCGCTGGCCAAGGCCCCCAGGGAGGTCGTCCACAACAGGGCGATCAACGTCGGGGCGAATTCCGAGAATTACCAGGTCCGCGACGTCGGCAATGAGGTGCAGCGACTGATCCCCTCGGCAAGGATCACCTATACCGGCGAGGTCGGGGCCGACCCGCGAAACTACCGCGTCCGGTTCGACCTCCTCTCACAACTCCTCCCCGATTTCAAGCTCCAGTACAGCCTGGCCAGCGGGATGGCGGAGCTGCATCGGAAAATGGTCGAGCACGGCTTCAGCAGGGCGGACTTCGAAGGTCCGAAGTTCGTCCGCCTCCGCACCCTGAAAGAGCACTTCCACCTGCTCGACAAGATGAGAACCTCATGATCTTCACCGAGACGCCGATCCCCGGGGCCTACCTGATCGACCTGGAGAAGCGGGGAGACGACCGCGGCTTCTTCGCGCGGGCCTTCTGCGAGCGGGAGTTCGAAGCCAAGGGGCTCGTCTCGCGCTTCGTCCAGGTCAACAATTCCCTGTCCGGGGAGAAGGGTACGCTCCGGGGCATGCACTATCAGTTGCCGCCCCATGCGGAGACGAAGGTGGTCCGCTGCATCCGCGGCGCCCTCTACGATTTGATCCTCGACCTCCGCCCCGACTCGCCGACATTCGGCACCGGCTTCGGAGCCGAGCTGACCGCCGAGAATCGCCGGATGATGTACGTCCCCAAGGGCTTCGCGCACGGCTTCATCACCCTGGCCGACGACACGGAGGCCCTCTACTTCGTGGATGAATTCTACGCGCCGCAGCACGAGCGAGGCGTCCGCTGGAACGACGCCCGTTTCGGCCTGCGGTGGCCGATCGCCCCGGTGGTGATCTCCGAGAAGGATGCCAACCAGAAGGACTTCGATCCCGCCTGGCATCTCCCGTCCTGAATCCTCTTCAGAGATCGTCCCATGAAGATCATCATGACCGGCGCCAGTTCCTTCACCGGGTTCTGGTTCGTCCGAGAGCTGGCCGCCGCCGGCCACGACGTGACGGCCGTATTCCGGAAGCCGGCCGACGCCTACACCGACGAGATCCGCCGTGAACGAGTCCGGCTCATTTCGGGGGTGTGCCGGCCCGTCCATGGCTGCGAGTTCGGCGACCCGTCGTTCCTGGGCCTGATCGACGAGGGTCGGTGGGACCTGCTCTGCCATCATGCCGCGGACGTGACCAACTACAAGAGTCCGGATTTCGACGTCATCACCGCGCTGGACAACAACACGTCGAACCTCGTGCCCGTGCTCAGGGCGCTCGCCTCCGCGGGCTGCGGGAAGGTGCTGCTGACCGGCAGCGTCTTCGAGGGCGGGGAAGGCTCGGGCTCCGAGGGGCTCCCGGATTTCTCCCCCTATGGGCTGTCCAAGTCCCTCACCGCCCAGCTCTTTCGCTACCATTGCGGGCAACTCGGGTTCGGCCTCGGCAAATTCGTGATCCCCAACCCCTTCGGCCCTTACGAGGAGGCGCGGTTCACCGCTTACCTGATCAGGAGCTGGATGAAGGGGGACACGCCGACATGCTCAACACCGCGTTATGTGCGTGACAATATCCATGTTTCTCTGCTCGCGAAGGGGTACGCGCAGTTCGCCCGGAATCTCGGCGGCCCCGGTTTCTCCCGCCTGAATCCGAGTGGCTACGCCGAGACGCAGGAGGCCTTCGCCCTGCGAGTCGCCCGGGAACTGGAACCACGTCTGAACCGCCCCTGCCCCATCCACTTCAAGAGGCAGGTCGATTTCCCGGAACCGAGAGTTCGAATCAACACTCAGCCTCTGGAAGCGGATCTGTCGGATTGGCAGGAATCGGAGGCGTGGGACGATCTGGCGAGCTATTACCAGCGGCAAGGGCAATCCTGATTCCTCGATCGTCATCGCGGTTCGGCCCCCGCCGCACCGACCGACCTCAGACGATTCACTCACTGCCTCCTGCCGCTCAGTGTGCGAGGCCCGCCAAGGGGGCCGGTGGAATCGCCTCGTGTGCAATTTTTGGCCGACGGAGGAGTGCCCACCACCACACCATCGCTCCGCTCGCCTCCACGACGCCACGGGACGTGTCACTGGCCGGAAATTGATAGAATGGTTAAAATGGGAAAAATGCGAGAGATCCTGAGTTCCGTTGTTTGAATCCACGCTCGGCTAATTGGTATCATGTTGCTGTTGAGCATCACCTCCGGATCGGAGGGCGTCCCAAGAAGCGCGGCTCCGCGTTTCAATTTGACGAGGAGAAACGCGGTGCATTAGAGTCTCACAAACAGGGTTCAGAGCCGGTAGAGCGGGTTTGGTATTATGTTTGGAAGGTAGCGTCGATTCAGTTTCGTGGGTGCAGCAGCCGGATTCCCGACCCGTCGATTGGGATTCGGCCTCCACGGCCCGGGCATCCCCAGGTCGTCCCGGTCGCCTCTCTCCAGAGAGGCCCCATCGTTCGGGTCAATCGCGCCAGGTAAGCCCGGCGTGTCACTCTTCCCCGAATCCTCTTTGAGTAGGCATCCTGATGGATACGCAAGATACGCCTAACTCGAACCTGCCGATTCGACTGCCCGCGCCCGCCACGAGGCTCCCCGCGCCGGTCAGCACGAGCGCACGCGAGTTGGTCGCCACGCCCTCTTCCGGGATGACCGTGGACCCCCGCTCCCTCATGCGCGGGCTCACCCGGAACTGGTGGCGGATCCTCCTGATCTGGCTCGTCGTCTCGGCGCCGGTCGTATTCTTAATTTATAAATATGTAGAACCCACCTATCAAGCCTTCAGCCAGCTCCTGGTCGAGAGCAACCAGCCCGAGCTCTTCGGCGCGTCCATGTGGAATCACGAGCTGACGACCACCAATGGGCCCATCTACCTGCAGACCCAGATCGAGAAGATCCGGAGCGACAAGCTGCTGGACGAGGCGCTCGATAAGCTCGGCGACCTCAGCCGGATGACCATGTTCCGGGACGTCGTGGACCCCAAGACGGAGCTCCGGAAGAAGCTCGACATCCAGATCATCCCCAACACCCACTGGATCCAGGTGGCCCTCGAGTCGCGCGACCCCGTCGAGGCGGCGAACGTCGTGAACGCGATCGTCAACGTCTTCGAGAAGCGGACGGCGGACGTGAGCACGAACGCCGCCAAACGACTGCGGACCGATCTCGCGGCATACAAGAAGACCCTGGACGAGACGATCACCAAGACGAAGAAGGATATCCTCGAACTCGCCAAGAAGGGGAACTTCGAATACTCGAAGCCCGTGCTCAACTCCAAGGACCCGGAGAGCGATCAGGTGCTCCAGCCCTCCTTCGAAAAGCTCTCGCTCGAGCAGTATCGGAGCGCCAAGGACAAGCTGTTCCAGACGGATATCCAGCTGATGGAGCTGGAGGCCCAGTACCAGGCGAGGCGCTCGGACGCCGCGTCGAATCCGGAAGCACAGGCCGGCGTGACCGGGGCGATGCACGAACAGCTCAGGGAACAGATCGTCGAGGAGTTCCGGCGCGATCCGGCCGTCGCCTCGCTCGTCGACGAGATCAAGGCCACGACGGAGGAGCTCGAGCACACGAAGGGCGTCGTGAAGAAGGGGGCCGACCCCGCGAGGGTCGCCGCCCACGCCAAGCTGAGGAAGCTCAACGACGAGTATAACGACCTCTGGGCCACCAAGAGCGAGCAGATCCGCCGCCGGTTGCTCGTGCCCACGAGCGCCCCGGAGCTCCAGTCGACCGTCGAGCTGAAGCGCAAGATCGACGAGCTGAAGCTCGAAAAGGTCAAGCTCGCCGAGATGATCAACACGCTCAAGCAGGAAGAGGTCCTTTCCCACGAGGACACCGTCAAGGGCACGTTCCTGCACTCCGAGCTGGCGCAGTATCAGAGCCGGTACGAGCAGGTCGACCGCAAGCTCGAGCAGCTGAACTTCACCCAGGACAAGGGCACGATCACGATCGAGGACAAGAACCCGGCCCAGGTCCCGAAGTCGCCTTACAACAACAAGCGCTGGAAGTACATGGCGATGGTACCCCTGGCCGTCCTGTTCGCCGTCCTGGCCCTCTTCCTGCTGCTGGAGGTGAAATCGGAGCGTGTCGCCAACCCCGACATGCTCTCGAGCCGGGTCCGATCCGAGGTCTTCGCGCTCCCGCCGCTGCCCACCAGGAGGACCACCCGGAAGCTCGACGGGCCCGTGGTCGACGACCAGATCGACCGGTTCATCCAGCGGCTCGACCACCTGCGATTCGCGGTGTGCGGCAACCATCGGGAGACGGACCTGGGGAGGTGCCTGCTGGTGACCAGCGCGATCGGCGGGGAAGGGAAGACGACCCTGGCCGCGCAGCTGGCCGCCAGGTGCGGGAACGCCGGCATCTCGACGGTCCTGATCGACGCCGACCTGCGACGGGCGGCCCTCAGCCCGCTCCTCGACGTCCCGGAGAGCCCCGGGTTGAGCGACGTCCTGAACGAGGGGGCGAGCCTGGATGAGGCCGTCATCCCGCTCCAGGGGGGCTCGTTCTGCCTGCTCCCGGCCGGATCGTCGGTCCAGGACACGACCAGCATCCTCCAGGGCCGCAGCCTCGCACTCCTGATCGCGGAATTGCGCAAGAGATATGAGTTGATCATCATTGACTCGCCGCCGGTGCTGCCCGTCCCCGACGCGCTGATCCTGGGCCGCTGGACCGACGGCGCGCTGCTCGCGGCCCGGTTCGAGGTGAGCCGTTCCCCCCAGGTGGAACGCGCCCGGAAGCAGCTCGACGCCGCCGGGATCGCCGTCCTGGGGACCGTGATCAATGGGATGCAGTCCGCCGACACATATTATGGCCGGTACACCTACGGCCGGTATCGATCGACTCGGGGCGGTTCGTCGCGAGGGGCGTGAGGTCTCCAACCGGGGAATCTGCTGAGCTAGAATAGACTGAGATTGCCGCCGGCGGTTGAAGCCTCCGCGATCCCAGGGCCCTTTTGGGGGGGGTATCCCCCCGGCGGTTCATCGAGAATGACCGGGGAATCTCTATTGCCTCACCTCCACTCGACAGACGTGGGCGCCCCAGCGATCGGCGGAAGTCGGCCCGCCGATCCCGCAGTCCAGGGGACGGGGGACAGGTTGCATCGCCTCCTCACCTCCGAACCCAGGCTGCTGGCGCTGGCGGTCGGCGTCGGGATCCTGACCTGGGCCTACTGGCCCAACCTGGAGGTCCTTTACGCCACCTGGTCCACCGAGCCGAACTACTCTCACGGTAAGCTGGTCGTCCCGATCGCCATCGCGATCTTCTGGCAGCGGCTCCTCGACTCGAAGGCCGGCTGGAGGGGCGGTTCCGTACCGTGGTGGAGTTTCGTCGTGCTCCTGCTCGTCCTGGCGGCCAGGGCGTTCGCGTATGAGCAGAACACGCAGTGGCTGGAGACGGCGACGCTCGTGCCCGCGGTCGCCGCGCTGATGTTCACCATCGGGGGCTGGCCCCTGCTGGAGCGAGGCTGGCCCGCCGCCGTGTTCCTCTTCTTCATGCTCCCGCTGCCGAGGGCGGCCAACAACCTGATCTCCCTGCCCCTCCAGACCATCGCGACGCTCGGGAGCGTCTTCGCGATGCAGTTGACCGGATTGCGCACGTACAACGAGGGCAATGTCATCACCCTGCCCGATAATCCGGTCGACGCGAGGACCCTCGAGGTTGCACTCGCCTGCAATGGCCTGTCCATGCTCATGACGCTGGCCGCGACCGTGACCGCGACCATCATGCTGATACCCATGGCGAACTGGAAGCGGATCATCATCTTCCTGAGCGCGGTCCCGATCGCGCTGCTGAGCAACATCATCCGGATCGTCGCGACGGGCTGGTGCTACAGCATCGTCAGGAGCGAGCACGCCAAGCAGCTCGCCCATGACTACAGCGGCTACCTGATGATGCCGCTGGCCCTGGTGCTGGTCGGCCTGGAGGTCCTCATCCTGTCCTGGCTCGCCGGCCCCGAGAAGAACCCGGAGTCCGACCGGATCGTGCTTGCGGTGATCCCCCAAGCCGGTGGCGGGAAGGGCGCAACGAAGATGCTGGCCGATGAACTCTGACGACCTCCCGCGCTCGCCCGCCCGGATCTGGGGCGTGCCCTTCCGGCCCCTGACGCTGCAGCAGACCGTGGAAGCGGTGTCCGCCCTGGTCGAGCGGGATGAACCCGCGTTCTTCATCACGGCCAACACGCACTATGCGATGCTGACGGTCGAGAACCCGGACCTCCGCGAGGTGAACGACCTCGCGAACTTCATCGTCGCCGACGGAGCACCCCTGGTCTGGGCCTCTCGACGGACGGCCACGCCCTTGCCCGAGCGGGTCGCGGGTTCGGACCTGATCTTCGAGATCTGCCGACTGGCCGCACTTCGGAAGTATCGCGTCTTCATCGCGGGCGGGGCTCCCGGCGTCGCCGAAGAGGCCGCGAGGAATCTGGTGGCACGCTATCCCGGGCTCTCGGTCGTGGGCACGGCGGCCCCCTCCTTCCGCGATTCCTCGGAATCCGAATATGATCAACTGAAATCGGTCGTCCAGGCGGCGCGGCCCCACATCCTGATCGTCGCGGCGACGATGCCGTTCGGCGAACGCTGGATCGCCGAGCACCATGCCGATCTCGGGGTGCCCCTGAGCGTGAATCTCGGCGCGGCCCTCGACTTCGCCGCCGGCCGGATCGCCAGGGCGCCTCGGTGGGTGCAGCGGGTCGGTTTCGAGTGGGCCTTCCGCCTCCTGCTCGAGCCGCGACGGCTGTTCTCCCGGTATGCCCGGAATGCCCGGTTCATCGTCAGGATGCTCATCCGGGGGGATGGTGCGACGCCGACCGATCGAGGTGCCCTCGACCGGCGCTCGATGGACGCCAGGGTGGATCGGTAACGAGGTGCAGCGATGATCATTTCCCAGACTCCCTACCGCGTCAGCTTCGCGGGCGGCGGGACCGACCTGCCGGCCTTCTACCAGCACGAGTACGGGGCGGTCCTGAGCGTGACGATCGATCGCCACATGTACGTCACGATCCACAAGCGATTCGAGCCGACGATCCGGGTGAGCTATTCTCGGACCGAGCTCGCGAACACCCTCGACGAGGTCGAGCACGAGCTGGTCCGCGAGGCGATGCGCCAGGTCGAGGTCGATGAACCGCTCGAGATCACCACGATCGGGGACGTCCCCGCCGGGACGGGGATGGGTTCCAGCAGCAGCCTCACGGTCGGGCTGCTCAATGCCCTCTACGCCTATCGCCACCGGGTCGTCAGCGCCGACGTGCTGGCCAGGCAGGCATGTGCCATCGAGATCGATCGGCTGAAGAAGCCCATCGGCCGTCAGGATCAGTATGCCGCGGCGTTCGGCGGGGTGAACTACATCCGGTTCAACGGCGACCATAGCGTGGATGTCGAGCCCGTCCCGTGCCGCGCCGAGACCCTGAAGGAGCTGGAGGATCGCAGCCTGCTGCTCTATACCGGGCAGACTCGCGACGCCAACCGGATCCTCGAGAATCAATCCGGCGGCACCGCGAGCCGACTCGGTCTGCTGCGTCAGATGCGCGATTACGCCGAGCAGATGCGGTTGCAGCTGACCGGCGATGGAGACCTGGACGCATTCGCGGCCCTCCTGCACCAGGGCTGGGAACTCAAGCGGTCGCTCGGGTTCGGGATCAGCAACGGGCTGATCGACGATTGGTACGAGGCCGCCCGCAAGGCGGGCGCCACGGGGGGGAAGCTCCTCGGCGCCGGCGGCGGCGGGTTCCTCTATCTGATCGCCCCGCCCTGGCGACACCGGGCGATCCGGGAAGCCCTGAAGCGGCCGCAGGAGATCCCGTTCCGATTGACTCGGCACGGAAGTCGTAACATCTTTATTCATGACGATTGATCTGTAACCGCCCGGGTGTTTGCCATGCGCGGAGCGAGCGAGAGGGTCCGAGCGCTATTGCTTGCCGGTGGCCTGGGGACCAGGCTCCGCCCCCTCACGGACACGGTGCCCAAGTGCCTGGTCGACATCGACGGCCGGCCGCTCCTCGAGTACTGGATCGACCGGCTGTCCCAGGCCGGCATCCGGGAGGCGCGCATCAACACGCACGCCTGCGCCGAGCAGGTCCGCTCATACCTCGCGCAGCCCGAGATCCGGGACCGGATCCGGCTCGTCGAGGCGCATGAGCCGGTGCTCCTGGGGTCGGCCGGCACCGTGGCCGCCAACGCCGACCTGGCCGACGACGCAGACATCATCCTGATCATCTATGCAGATAATCTGAGCGATATCTCGCTCGGTAATCTGATCGAGTACCACCGCAGCCATGACGACCCGTTCACCATGGTCCTGTTCCGGGCGGCGAATCCGCGGGCCTGCGGCATCGCCCAGGTGGACGACTCGGGCCGCATCCTCGCGTTCGAGGAGAAGCCCGAACGTCCGGCCAGCGACCTGGCCAACGCGGGCCTCTACGCGGTCGATGCCGCGGCCTACCGGGAAATCGCCGCCCTCAATGCCTTCGACCTGGGGTTCGAGGTCCTGCCGCGATTCGTCGGCCGCATGAGGGGATGGGTCTGGGGCGGATATCATCGCGACATCGGCACGCATGAGGCGCTCCAGCAGGCGAGGCGGGACGCGCCCCTCCTCCTGCGAGGGCCGCGACGCAAGGAGACGGGGAACGGTGTACCCGCCGTCTTCCTCGACCGCGACGGCACCCTGATCGAGCACGTCCACTACTTATCATCGCCGGATCAGGTTCGACTCCTGCCCGGCGCCGCGGAGGCGGTGAATCGGCTGAGGAGAGCCGGCTACGCGTGCATCATCGTGACCAATCAATCCGCGATCGGCCGGGGGATCATCAGCGAGGAGCAGCTCCGGCAGATCCATGTCGAGATGAATCGCCAGCTGGCGGAGCAAGGCGCGATGCTGGACGGCATCTATTTCTGCCCGGATGTGCCGACGAGTGACGACCGGACCATTGTGGACAATCCCGAACGCAAGCCCGGGCCCGGCATGTTGCTTCGAGCGGCCGCCGAGCTGGGACTCGACCTCCACGCCTCGTGGATGGTCGGCGACGTGATCAGCGACGTGCTGGCCGGCTGGAATGCCGGATGCCGGAGTATCCTGGTCGCGTCGGGTCAGACGAGGAGCCCGATCGGCGAGGCGGAACTCATGAACCGACGTTACAAGGTCGTCTCCGATCTCGCCGCGGCTGCGAACGTCATCCTGGATCCGGAAGAGGCTCATCCATGAAGATCCTGCTCACGGGGGGGGCCGGCTATGTCGGCAGCGCCTGCCTTCGGTGGCTCCTGCGCCACGGTCACGACCCGATCGCGTATGACAATCTCTGCGAGGGTAATCTCGCCGCCGTGCCGGAGTCGGCCCAACGCCTGATCGTGGGAGACATCGCCGACACGGATCGCCTGGCCCAGGTCCTCATCGAGAACCAGGTCGAGGCGGTGATGCACTTCGCCGCATTGGCGTCCGTGCCCGACTCGATCGCGGATCCGGAGGCGTATTATCGCGCCAACGTCATCGGGACGAAGAGCGTCCTGGACGCGATGCGGACCGCGAAGGTCCACAAGATCATCTTCAGCAGCACGGCGGCGACGTACGGCTTCCGGGCCGAGATGCCGCTGCGAGAGGACTCGCCCCAGACCCCGGAGACCCCTTACGGCACGACGAAGCTCGCCGCGGAATGGATGATCAAGGACTACCGTCGGGCGTACGGCATCGGCTACACGATCCTCAGGTACTTCAATGCTTCCGGCGCCGACCCTGATGGCCGGCACGGTGAGGATCGACGGCATGAGAGCCATCTCATCCCGATCATCTTCCAGGTCGCCCTCGGACGACGCGAGAAGCTGCTGGTCTATGGAGGAAGCTTCCCGACGCGTGACGGCACATGCGTCCGGGACTATATCCATACGAGCGACCTGGCCCAGGCGCACCAGTTGGCCGTGGAGAAGCTGGAGCCGGGCATGGCGATGACGTTCAACATGGGATCGGGAACGGGGGTGACGGTCCTCGAGGTGCTGCACGCCTGCGAGAAGGCCATCGGTCGGTCCATCCCCCACGAGATCGTCGAACCGCGACCCGGCGACCCCGGTGTGCTCATCGCCTCGCCGGAGACGATCGCGCGCGAGCTGGGCTGGTCACCGCGCTTCGACAACATCGACGAGATCGTCCGCACCGCCTGGGCCTGGCATCAGCAGTACCCCCGGGGATATGAACAAAGTGCCCGCTAAGCACCTGGACACGGCCTCACTGCACTTCAATCCCCCCCAACCGACCCTCCCCTCTCTCGGGGAAGGTTCAAGGTGGGGGGCGGTGGCTGAGGAAGTGAAGCCAACCCCGGCCGGCCGCTTTACCTCTCCCTCCGTGTTGGCGGCGTCTCGAGGACGTGCTCATTTCGAGCCGTCCACGTCGGGCTCGCACCGATTCCGGTGTGCCGCAATCAGCGGAGGATGTCCTGAGCGGTGATCTGCCTCAGCGTTTCGCCCGAGGCATCTCCGATCGTCACCCTGGCCCGCGACACGGAGCGGCTCATAGGAAGTCGCACTCAATGGCTCTCGCTTACCTCCTGAACTGGTATCCCCAACCCAGCCAGACCGCCCTGCGCCGGGAGATTCATGCGCTGGAAGAACTGGGGGTCGAATTCCACCGACTCTCGCTACGCCGCTATGACGGTGCACTCGTCGATCCCGAGGACATCCGAGAGAGAGAGCGATCTCGCTCCGTGCTCGACGCGGGCGTCCTCGGCTTCCTCGCAGCAATCTCGCGGACCTTGCTCTCTCGACCCCGAGCCTTTGCCCGAACCTTCATTCAGGCACTGAAGGTCGGATGGGTCGACGACCGCGGGCTCATCCGGACGCTCATCTATTTCGCGGAAGCCTGCGTGCTCCTCCGCTGGAGCCAGCAACTCGATATTGATCATATTCATACTCATTATGGTACGAACTCCGCAACGGCGGCCATGTTCTGCCGGATGCTCGGCGGGCCGACCTACAGCTTCACGATGCACGGCCCCGAGGAGTTCGACGCGCCCAGGGCGACATGCTTGCGCGACAAGATCCATCACGCGCTCTTCGTGGTCGCGATCAGCGAGTTCACGCGCAGCCAGCTCTATCGATGGGCCGACTATCGAGACTGGTCGAAGATCCACGTCGTTCGCGTCGGCGTGAGCCCCATGTTCCTGGAACACGGGCCCGCACCGATCCCTCGGCAGCCGAGGCTCGTCAACATCGGCCGGATCGTGGAACAGAAAGGGCAAGCAGTCCTGATCCAGGCCGCCGCCGGCCTCAGGGATCGAGGGATCGACTTCGAGCTTGTGATCGTGGGCGACGGCCCCATGCGACCCGAGATCGAACGCCTGATCGAGGGACTTGGGCTGAAGGATCGTGTCCGCATCACCGGCTACCTGAGCAACCAGGGCGTCCTCGACGAATTGCTGGCCGCCCGGGCGCTCGTCCTCCCGAGTTTCGCCGAAGGCCTGCCGGGTGTCTTCTTCGAATCGCTCGCGCTGGGAAGACCGGTCATCAGCACGTACATCGCCGCGCATCCGGAGCTCATCGAATCGGGAGTCAACGGCTGGCTCGTCCCCGCCGGCGCCGTCGAGCCGCTGATCGACGCGATGTCCGAGGCACTCACGACCGACCCGGCGATCCTCGAGGAAATGGGCCGATCCGGCGCACGCCGGGTGGCAGAACAGCATAATGCCCGTACGGAGGCCCGGAGGCTCCTGACGCTCTTCAATCAGCGAGGTTCGTCGGGATCTGAGATGGCGAGTGCAGAGTAGCCGTCCGGTCGACCTTTCCATCACCCGGCGGGCCATGAGGGACGCGTGAGCGTGTGAGTCACAGCGGGCCGGGGACTTGACAGCCTCGAGAATCCGCCCGAGAATCTGGCATCCTTCGCGCGTGAGGCCCCTTCCTCGAGGACCGCACAGTGACAGGGCCCTGCCCGACAACCCGGACGCCGAGTCGCCGATTGCCGTCGGCCAGCGTCGCGGTCTTCTTGCTGGGCCTTTGCTGCGTCGCCGGCGCTTCCGGCTCCACGGTTTCCGCCCCGGGAACTGCCGGCGAGGACGAGCACTCGCGCTATTGCTCGTGCGGAGAGAGCTGCCGCAAGGAGTCCTGTTGCTGCGGTCCCAGGCGACCGAAACCGCGACAGGCGACCGCACCATCTCCGCCGGCCCGACCCGCGGACAACACATCTCCGTGTGTTGGTGCATTCCCTTGCGGAACCCCTGCAATCCCGGGTTCGCCTTCCTCGGCCGGAGTGGCGGGCAAGTCCGCCGCCCTCCTCGCGGCGCGTGTCCTGGCCCTCCGGGAACCGGGGAGCTCGATCCCGCAGGAAGCCCGCCCCCTCGCCCCCGTTCGCCGATCCTATCCCCTGGACGATCCCCCGGACTCCCGGTCCTGCGCCTGAGGTCGGGCTCCCCTTGCCCTTACCGTCCTGATGCGCCTACGCGAGTCGCGACACGCCCGCCCGGCGGGCGCTCGATGTCGCGACGTTCGTCGTCCATACCCTGATTCCTTCCTCCTTCGAGTCCGCGGTCCGCCGGGCGTGCGAGCGCGCGCCCCGGCCGTCCGGATGGGGATAGTCCATGCGCAGAATTAACGGATTCACATTGATTGAATTACTCGTGGTCATCGCGATCATCGCGGTGCTGATCTCGCTGCTCCTGCCCGCCGTCCAGTCGGCGCGAGAGGCCGCCAGACGCATGCAGTGCTCGAACAACCTGAAGCAGATCGGCCTCGCGCTCCACAACTACGGCGAGGCTCTCGGTTCCTTCCCGGCGGGGAGGACCAATTTCCCCCATCTCTGGTCGTCGCTGGCCCAGGTCCTCCCGTTCCTGGAGGGGAGCAACCAGTTCAACGCGATCAACTTCCTCTTCCCGCCCCTGGCCTCGGGAGGCCTCTCGAACGCGGCGAACACGACGGCCGTGTCGACGGTGATCAGCGTCTATCTGTGCTCCAGCGATGCCCAGGAGAAACTCGTCCCGGAGTTCGGGCCGACCAACTACGTCGGCAACGCGGGGACCGGGACCATCAACGGGGGCAGTTTCCGGATCGACGCGGGGCCGCAGCAGCCCGAGGGCGTCTTCTTCGACACCAAGGTCGTTCGGCTGAGCGAGATCCGCGACGGGCTCAGCAACACGGTCGCCTTCAGCGAGACCGTGAAGGGGAACGGACTGAACAGCACCGGCCCGGCGCCGGAGAACAGGCATCTGCAATTCGCGCTGCTGGCCACCTCCTCGGTCAACACGACTGAGGAGACATGCGCCGGGGCTTCGCAGTGGTCTGGAGACCGCGGCCGCGAGTGGGCGCGCGGCAGCTTCATCATGGCCGGCTACAACCACTTCTACCCGCCGAACAGCCCCAGGCCGGACTGCAGCAATACCGGCAGGGCCAAGGCCATCACCGGCCCCAGGAGCAACCATCCGGGAGGCGTGAACGCGCTGCTCTGCGACGGCAGCGTTCGATTCCTCAGGGACAGCATCGCACTCGAGCCGTGGCGAGCCCTCTCCACGCGGGCCGGCGGTGAGGTGATCTCCGCCGATGCCTACTGATCGGGACGATCGGGACGCGCCGCGATCGGTCCGTCCCGATCCAGAACTTCCGGAGACCCTCACGGTGAGCGAATCAG
Organism: Isosphaeraceae bacterium; assembly: GCA_046349995.1. Lineage (GTDB taxonomy): Bacteria > Planctomycetota > Planctomycetia > Isosphaerales > Isosphaeraceae > Aquisphaera. Next base: position 116,755 of record JAXMBE010000010.1, read on the forward strand.
AGAACTGTCGCGAAGGAAGGGGCTGGCCCGACTATCGGGCCGTCTGGCGGTGGCATTTCTACGCGGGGCTGTTCTGCATCCCCTTCGTCGTCGTGCTCTCCATCAGCGGGTCGTTCTACCTGTTCAAGGAGGAGATCGAGGCCTGGCTCGACCGCCCGTACGACGGGCTGACGCTCGAGGGGTCGCCCGCGTCGGCGTCGCTCCAGGCCGGTGCGGCTCTCAATGCGTTCCCCGGATCGACGCTCCAGGCCTACGAGCTTCCTCAGGCCGACGATCAAGCGGTGCGCGTGGTCGTCCGGCACCGGGGAGAGGCCCGTCGGGTCTACGTCCATCCGGAGACCCTCGAGGTCATGCATTCGGTCGCGGAGGAGGACCGGCCGATGCGCATCCTGTTCAAGCTCCACGGCGAGCTGCTCATGGGCAACCGGGGCTCGGCGCTCGTGGAACTGGCGGCCTCGTGGACCATCGTCATGGTGTTGACGGGCCTCTACCTCTGGTGGCCGCGCCGCGCATCCGGGCTCGGCGGCATCCTCTATCCTCGGCTCGGGGGCAGTCGGCGCATCTACTGGCGGGACCTCCACGGCGTGACCGGCTTCTGGATCTCGGGGCTCGTCCTGTTCCTTCTGCTCTCGGGATTGCCGTGGGCGAAGTTCTGGGGCGAGTACCTGAGGCGAGTCCGTCGGCTCACGGGCACTGCCGTTGCGCGGCAAGACTGGTCGGTCGGGGCGACGCCGCGGGTGTTCCCGGAGGAAATGGACTCTCCGGGACGGAAGGGCGCCGGCCGGCGTAGCCGGTCGGAATCGAGCCCGCCGCTCGATCTCTCGGTTCTCGACAGGGTCGTCGCCACCGTGCGGCCGCTGAGCTTGCCTCCGCCGGTCGTGGTCACTCCGCCCGGAGTGAGGTCGTTCGAGGGCACCAGTCCCGACTGGACGGCAAGGTCCATGACCGCGAATCGACCACGACGAGTCGACCTGGTGATCGACGGCACCGCCGGGGCGGTCATCAGCCGGAAGGAATTCAAGGATCGCCATCTCATTGATCGAATCGTCGGCACCGGGGTCGCCGCGCACGAGGGCAGGCTCTTCGGCTGGCCCAACCAGCTTCTGGGCCTGATCACGGCCGCCGGCCTGCTGACCTTGAGCTTCAGTTCGATCGTCCTGTGGTGGCGCCGTCGCGTGCCGGGAGTCCTCGGGGCGCCTGCCGCCGGAGCCAGGCCACGCTTCTCGGTCGGGCCTGCTCTCCTGGCCCTCTCGCTCGCGATCTATCTCCCGCTGTTCGGCGCCTCCGCGGCGATCGTCTTCCTCACCGAGAAGCTAGTCCTCAGCCGCATCCCCGCGACTCGCGACTGGCTAGGGCTCACGCCTCCGGCCACGTGACCGATGTTCATCACCCAGAATCCACATCCGCGAGGAGCCTTGCTCAACTGCAATGCCTCCACCCCGCGCGAATTGCTCGTGGTGATCACGATGATCGCGACGGGGTGGCTGGGGCGTTGAAACGAGGCCGCTTGACCGCCTCGCTGATGATCGGCAAGCTCCAGGCGAGCCCGCGGCGCAACGCCCCGACGCGGGCCCTGAAGGAGTACGTCCGGCGTGGCCGAGACGCTGCCTGGGCTGCGGTACCTCGGCAGCAAGGCGTACCGCCACCGGGTCGGTGTGCAACTGAACAAGGGAGAGGCGTTGCACGCCCTGCGGCGATTTCTGTTGCTCGCGCACCACGGGCAGATCCGGCGTCGTTGGCCCGAGGACGTGGCCAACCGAGCGTGCTGCCTGAACCGATCGGGTAGGAGGGAGCCTCGCGGCTCCCGTCCTCCCACACCACCGGACGTACTTACGTATCCGGCGGTTCCCTTCAGCCTTGCAACTTCGCGTACTGCGGAACGAGGTTCACCAGTCCGAGGGCCTGGAACCAGCGCGAGTCCATGACGTGCTGGGCAGTCGGGCTACCGGACAGACGCCACCACCCTTTCCCCGACAACGCCGTGATCCAGGCGTTCCAGGACGGGACGCCTCGGCTCACGAAGAGGTCGTGCAGGGCCTTCGAACGCTTGCAGTGCTTCAGCCGCATGCAGCGCAGCTTGCGCCGGACCCACCCGTCCAGCTCGGTCAGGTGCGACTTGCACGCCGCGAGGCGGAAGTACGTCACCCAGCCGGTCAGGAACGAGTTCAGTTCCGACGTCATCTGCCCCACGCTCACCCCGCGATTCCGCCGGGTGATCTGACGGATCCGGTCCTTGGCACGATCCAGACTCTTGGGGGCGATCCCCAGGCGACCCCCGGAGAGTAGCCGGTAGCCGAGGGACTTCCGCTCCTCGATGTACGCTACCGCGCTCTTGTCGCGGTTGACGCGGAGGCGGAGCGCCCCTTCGAGGAACCGGGTCAGCGACGCCAGGACCCGCTCCCCCGCGACCTTCGACCGAACGTAGATGTTGCAGTCGTCGGCGTAGCGGCAGAAGCGGTGTCCCCGCCGTTCCAGTTCCTTGTCCAGGTCGTCCAGTAGCAGGTTCGCCAGCAGCGGTGAGAGCGGCCCTCCCTGCGGCGTCCCCTCGTGCCGCGCGACGCAGACCCCGTCTTGCATCAGCCCCGCTTCCAGGAAGCGGCGGATGATCCGCAGCAGGCGGCGGTCGGCGACTCTCCGGGACAGTCGCGCCATCAGGATGTCGTGGTTCACCCGGTCGAAGAACTTCTCCAGGTCCACGTCCACCACGATGAGCCGTCCGTCGGCCACGTACTCCCTGGCTTGCTTCAGGGCGTCGTGCGCCCCTCGGCCGGGCCGGAAGCCGAAGCTCGACGGCGAGAAGGTCGGGTCCAGCAGCGGTTCGAGCACCTGGAGGGTCGCCTGCTGCACGAGCCGGTCCACGACCGTCGGGATGCCCAATTGTCGCACCCCGCCGCCGGGCTTGGGGATTTGCACCCCTCGCACCGGTTGCGGTCGATATGACCCGTCGAGCAATGAAGCGATGAGTCCCTCCTTGTGCGCGGCGAGCCAGGTTCGCAGTTGGACGACGGTCATCCCATCGACCCCCGGCGCCCCCTTGTTCGCCTTGACCCTGCGGTACGCTCGGTTCAGGTTCCCCGGTCGGCACACCTCCTCCATCAGGCGTTCGGTCAAGGCTCGTGCTGGGTCTGACGCCGTGGACGTTTGTGGCTCCTCGGGCCGGGCAGGTCGGATGCCGTCGTCGCCGCCCAGGTCGTGGCGCGGGGCCTCCGCGTCACCCTCGAAATCGAAGGTGAGTTGGTAGGCCCTGCCTCGCTGCCGCTCCGCGCCCATCGAGTCGTCCCCGACTGGCTCCTTGGGTTGATTGGTAGGCCCTGCCTCGCTGCCGCTCCGCGCCCATCGAGTCGTCCCCGACTGGCTCCTTGGGTTGAAAGGTTCGGCCCTTCGTCGGGGTCGCCCACGACTACTATGGCCTCGGCTGACCCCTCCGACCCTGTCCCGCCTCGTCGCCGGGGCGGTGGTCCGGTTCGCCCGGACGAGGTCGGAGGTCTCCCAGGGTAAGTTGTGTCGGTTTCGCTCGGCGCCCGCCGGATCTACCTGCGTGCGTGCCCGGATGACGATCGGGCGTCCCCGTCCGTTGCCGGGTTACCCCACCACGCCGGCCTTGGATCCGGTTCCTGTTCGTCGGGTCCGAGTTCAGGGGCCTCAGCTTCCTTCAGATCCCACCTCGCGGCGGGCACCCTTGCCTGGCCTTGCGGTTCCGGTCATCACGGCCCGCAGAGGACTTGCACCTCTTACCTACACAACATGCCTGGCACACAACGAACAACGCCGTGATCCCCCGGATCACGGCGTACAGCGCGGGTGCTCGAAGAATGACCGGGCGAAGACGATCAGCTCAGTAAGCCCCACGTCCCAGTAGCACAACAACAAAGGTCCGGAGGATGATTCGAAGATCGCCGATCAATGACCAATTATCGATATAGCTGATATCTAATTTAACCATGTGCGAGTAATCGACTTCACTTCGGCCGCCGACTTGCCAGGGGCCGGTCAATCCCGGCATCACCTGAAGGCGCCGCGAATAGCCTTCGTAATCGAGCGCGATCAGCTTGTCACTGTCCCGAAGCTGGAGTGGCCGCGGGCCGACCAGGCTCATCTCTCCCCGCAGGACGTTGATCAGCTGGGGAAGTTCATCCAGGCTCGATCTGCGCAGGAATCGCCCAAGCGGGGTGACCCTCGGATCTTCGCGGAGCTTGAACAGCACTCCCCCCGCGGATTCATTGCTTCGTTCGAGTTCCTTCAGGCGCTGCTCGGCGTCGACGACCATCGTCCGGAACTTGAGCACCCAGAAGAGCCGGCCCCGGTAGCCACGACGCAGTTGCCGAAAGAGGACCGGTCCCGGGGAGTCAAATCGAATCATCAACGCGATCCCGACCATGATCGGAGCGAACACGAGGAGGCCCACCAGGGCACCGATCACGTCGAGCGACCTCTTGATACCATAAGGAACATTAAACATCAAAACCCGAACAAGACGCTCGTACAAGGACAGACGGAGATCGACTTCGAGCTGATCTTGAGCGAGATAGTGTGTTCGATCAGATTGGGCGTCTGGCATCGTTGGCGGTGATGAGGATAGCAAGTTCATTAACTCGATCTCTCCAAAGGAGCATCACCAGACAGGAGGGCCGTTCGAGCGTCTCGGTCGGATGAAATCGAAGCTGATATCCTTCCGCGCGTGGACGAATGGCCCATCGCGTCGCGAACGAACGGGGGGTAGCTTAGCATGGCGCTCCAGAGGGATCAATCAGCGAACCGACCGACGTGGTTTTTTAGAATCAGACTGTAGTTTTCTTCACTGAAAGACCACGGTCATTGACTGGTGAATCGTAATCTCATACATCTTTCTCGCAGGATCACCTCGAGCCAAACAAGCCGTCTTTCTAACCTAATATAGCACACACACACCTCATTGATCTCCGGTGGCCGACTCCTTCGGAAGGAAGGATAGGCCTGACCCTGCCCGGGGGGGCGGCCGGGTCAGGGACAAGCCACTCCGACGCGACCGAGGCCGCCCGATGGCCGCAACCGTTCCAAGCCCCGTCCAGGCCGTGAATAGACGCTGGTCGGCCAGCCGGCGAATGGCATCGATCTCAGATGCAAGTTTTTCGCTTCCTGTGACTTGAGGCTATGAGGACGAGCCACGGAGCGGCCGCCGAAAGGCGACCCGGTCGGTCAGGAGTCAGGAGACGCCGGGTAGGAGCTTGAGGATCTTCTGCCATCGAGTTTCACGCTCCTTTTGCAGCGTCAGCATTCGTTGATGAAGCCAGACGACGACGTCGCGATTGGAATCGCGATCCGTGCTGGCCGTCGATCCCTGAGTCAGGCCGGCGTCATCTCCGTCGAATGGGAGCTCGCCGTCCGCCAGGCTCGCGTGATCCTGAGGCAAGTTGAGCCCTGGATCATCCTCATCCGCCACTTCTCGCGGGATGACGGGCGTCGGCGGAGGCTCCGGGTCGGGCTCGGTGGGGCCGACCCGGGCCCGCGGCCTGGCCGGTCCGGGACCCTGCAGGCCGGGCAACTGCCGGGCCCTCCTGCGAGGAGCATGCGTCTCGGTGCCCTCCCGCGGGTCGGCGAGCCGGCTCGCCGATCGCGGACCGGGACGAGCATGAGACCGTTCCCTGATCTCCTGCTTCAGGGCGGAGACCTCGCTGGTGAGGTCCCGCAACTGGTTCAGCTCTTCCTGGATCACCCTCATCTGATCTTGATGCAACGAACCAAACATATTGACAAGCATCGTAATTGCATTTTGAAATTGGTCCATCATCTGTTGCTGCATGGATCCGAACTGATTCACGAACGGCATCAGTACGGATGTCGGTATCTCCAGGTTCTCCAGCGGATTCAGCTCGTCCAGGTCCGACGACGGTCCCCCGATCTCGGAGATGTCACCGAACCGCGAAGCCGGCGGGGTCCCGCTCGACGAGAGATCCAGCACGTGCGCCGGGGCGGCTGGGTCGGGGGCGTCCGGCGGCGAGCCGGGCTCCGATTTGACCGGCCGATCGAAGCCGATCGCCAGGGCCCTCCCGTCGGCCTGGGGGAGGCGGCGGCCCTGGGGACGGCGACCGGACTCCAGGGCGAGCGGGGCGAATCGGCTCTGGACCCGGACGCGATATCGGCCGACCCTGAGCACATCGCCGTCGGCCAGCATGGCGAATCGCACCGCCACGTCGTTGACGGCGATGCCATCCGACCCGAGCAGATCGACGACCCATAAGCCGATCGACGTCCGCAGCAGGCTGCAATGGAATGGCGACACGCTCGGGTCGGCCAGGCGGAACTTGTTCCCCTCGGCCGAGCCGACCAGCGACATGACCCGGTTCATCGGCCAGCATGTCGCCCTCGAAGGCCCGTTCAGGAATTCGAGGGCCACCTCGGGGAGCGATTGGCCGCCATACGAGCGTGCCAGGAACGGGGAGACGCGCGGGGAGGGGCTCGCCCCCGCGTCCCGGGGGGTCGCGCCCCTCCCCGCGAATCGCTGGATCTCGAACTGGGCGATGCGGACGGCCTTCCCGCCCGTCAGCCACCCGGATTTCTGCGACCGGCCGTCGCTCCACGTGCCGGATCGGCTATCCAGGTCCATCCAGAACAGATCGTCATCGATGATCTGGATATATGCGTGTTTTCGGCTTACCAGTTTATGGTCGAGGATGATATCGGCGCGCTGGTCGCGACCGACGATCGCGAACGGCTGGTGCAGCAACCGAACGCCATTCTCGGCCGGAACGGGCCCCCTGACGTTGAGCCGGAGGGGCCCTTTCGTGCCGCATGCGCGAAGGAATGAATCGGGCATCTCGGACAGTCCCAAGCCTACGAGTTCGCCAGTACGCCTCGCCGCGACGCGGTCGTCATCCCACAGGCCCTCCACCGCGTCCACGTCGCGTCGCGTCGACCATCCGACGCGCCGGGGTCGGCCACGCCCCGGGGCCCGCCCCCCCGGGCGCCGCGGCCGGGCAGGGCCGGGGCGGCGGCCCGCCGCCCGAACCCCCATGACGGTTCATCGTCCGCGATCTGGTATAATGCGGGCCCGCCGGCACGTGTGCGGGCGGATGGCCCACGGCCGGCGAAGACCCTCGATGCGTGAGATCACAGGATTTTCAATCATGTTCAATAAAGGAATTATTCTGGCTGGTGGTTCCGGATCACGTCTGTATCCGATAACACGTGCTGTCAGTAAGCAAATGTTACCGGTTTACGATAAGCCCATGATCTATTACCCCCTCTCGACGCTCATGCTGGCCGGGATCCGCCAGGTCCTCCTGATCTCCACCCCGGACGACATCCGCGGCTTCGAGCGGCTGCTCGGCGACGGACGCCAGATCGGCCTGTCCATCGAGTACGCGGTCCAGCCGTCCCCCGGCGGGTTGGCCCAGGCCTTCCTCATCGGACGCGATTTCGTGGGCGAGGACAACATAGCCCTGATCCTGGGGGACAACATCTTCTATGGGCAGGCATTCCAGACGATGCTGGGTCGCGCGAGTGCCGCCGCCCGCGGGGCGACGATCTTCGCGTATCCGGTCAAGGACCCCGGTCGCTACGGCGTCGTCGCCTTCGACGCCGGCGGGAACGCCCTGTCGATCGAAGAGAAGCCGGAGCATCCGAAGTCGCATTTCGCGGTAACCGGGCTCTATTTCTACGATAACCAGGTCCTCGATATCGCAGCCTCGTTGAGGCCATCGGCACGCGGTGAACTCGAGATCACGGATGTCAATCGGACCTACCTCGAGCGGGGGGAGCTTCGCGTCGAGGTCTTCAGCCGCGGCTTCGCATGGCTCGACACGGGGACGGTCGAGTCGTTGATCCAGGCCGGGAATTACGTGGAGACCATCGAGTCACGCCAGGGCCTCAAGATCGCGTGCATCGAGGAGATCGCCTTCCGCATGGGCTTCATCGACGCACCTCAGGTGGAACTCCTGTCGAGGAACCTCCCCAACGATTATGGAGACTATCTCAGGGCCCTCATCAGGGAGGTCGCGTCGACCCCTCCGTACACCGACACCCTCGCGTAGCCCCCTGCCCCTCCCCCGATCCCGGCCGGGGATCGCCGTTCAATGGGCGCCGAGGTCATTCAGGACCTTCTTGTAAGCGGTCGCCTCCAGCGGGTGCAGGTCCTCGGGCGTCAGCCCCTTGGCCTGGGCCTTCGCGAGCATCTGGGCGGCATCCTGACGGTTGCTCGCCCGAAGATAGGCCTGCGCGAGGTGGAAGAGCTTGGGTCCCGTCGGATCCAGCTTGGATGCACGGGACAGGTCCTGAACGGCCCGTCGCGTGTCACCCGCCATCATATAAATCATGCCGCGGGTATCCAGCAGCTCGGGGATCGGGCCCCTGAGGGCGATGGCACGGTTGATGAGCTCCAGCGCGGGTACGCTCTTCTCGCTCCGCAGGGTCATCAGCCACGCGAGATTGTTCAGGGCGACGACATCGCCGCCGCTCTGCTCGATCTCGCGGCGGTACAACTCTTCGGCCTCCTGGAATCGACCCTGGCGTTCCCTCAGGTTGGCCAGCGCGATGATCAGGACGGAAGACTTGGGCTTCTGGTTCGACGCCGCCTCGATCCAGCCAGCCAGGCGGTCGACCTGGGCCCGGTCGCGCCTACCCGCCGACGAGAAGACGATATCGAGCAGCCTCTGGACGGTCGCCTCGGGGGCCAGCGGGCCGTTCCAGAGCGGCTCGCAGAGGTCGAGCGCCTCCTTGACGCGATCGTGCCGCCCCAGGAAGCTCGCCAGCGCCAGCCGGTTCTGGGGCACGTCGGCGCGGGCCATCGCCTCCCGGTACAGCCGTTCCGCCAGCTCGAGCAGCTTCAGGTCCTCCGCCTGCTTGGCCAGGGCGATCCGCACGACGTCCGATCCCTTCGGGTCCTTCGCCATCTTCTCGAGCAGCTCGGCCGCCCTGTCCGGCTGGCCCTGCGCATGGCGGATGCGTGCCTCCAGGAGCGCCCCATTGAGCCCGGTGGGTCGGAGTTGCCTCAGCTTCTCGACCAGGGACTGCGCCCTCGTCAACTCGGCGGCGTCGCGGTCGACCGCCTGGCGCTTGAGGAGTTCATCGATGTACTGCGCGAGATAGTCGGGGCGGCGGGCCAGGACGTCCAGGCTCCTGGCGCCTTCGGACTCGGTGATCAACTGCTCGTATTGCACCCGGGCCTTGGGCCACTCGTTGTCGGCCGAGTACATCATCGCGAGCAGCAGGCGGTCCTCCAGGCTGCCCCTGTTGCTGGCGACCAGGTCCTCGACGACCTTGCGGGCCCGTTCGTGATACTCCTGGGTGCGCTGGGCCTCGTAGACCCTGGCCAGGATCCTCTGGTCCTCGGGCCCGACGACCTCCGCGCCGCCGGAGGCCATCGCCTGCTCGATCGGCTTCACCAGGTCCAGGGCCTTGCGGGTCTGCTCATAGTCATTGGACAGGAGCATCGCCAGGGCCAGGCTCCTCCTCGCCCAGGCGAGCTGATCGGCGGGCCGGGGCTTCGTGCCGTCGTCGGCGAGGATCTTCGTCAGGTGTTCCTTGACCGGCGCGAGCTGCCCGCTCCGGATCTGGAAATCGACGAACTGGCGGGTGACCTGGAAGTCGTCGGGCCGGGCCCGCTCCGTCGACCTGTACCACTCGTTCGCGCGTTCGATCCAGGCCTTCAGCTTCTCCTCATCCTGGCTCATCACCTTGTACGTCTGCCCGAGCACCTCGCAGCAACGGGCCAGCGCCAGGGGACCCTGCGGCAGCTGATCCTTCAGCCTGGCTTCCGCCTCACGCAGGGCCTGTTCGGCCTTGCCCAGCTGGCGGGTCATCGCCAGGAAGCGCACCAGGATCACCTGCAGCTCCGGATTGGCGTGCAGGGGATCGCCGTCCCGGAGGACCTGCTCCGCCTTGTCCTGCTGCTGTGTCGCCACCAGGATCTGCATGAGCCAGAGCCGCGCCTTGAGGTCCTTCGGGTTGTCCCTCACCGCCTTCTCGGCGAGCTCCAGCGCCTTGCCGTACTCCTTCTGGCCGACGGCGGCCCCCGAGGCCTGCAGGTCGAGCGTGCTCTTCAGGTTGCCCGTGTCCGGGAGGACGCTCCAGAGCTGGGACTGCTTGTCCTCGTCGCCCAACTCATAGAAGAGGTCATATGCTCGCTTGATGACGGCGAGATTGCGCTGCCCGGCCCTCACCGCCTGCAGGTAGTAATTGGCGATCTCCCTCCTCTTCGTGTCGAGATCCGCCTTCCGCTCCGCCGATCGGTCGGGCTGACGCCTGGAATCCTCCTCCAGGTCGGTCAACTCCTGGTCGGCGAGGCGGCCCAGGGCCAGGGGGATCATCGACCAGCTGGACCGGCTGTAGAGTTCGTTGAGCAGGGACCTGGCGGCGTCTCGCAGCTGGTTCCGCTCCGACCGGGTCCGGGGCGGCTTGAGATCGCTCTCGGCCTGCCACATGAGGTAGCGACATTCCTGGAAACGGGTCATGAGGCCGTCGGTACCGTCGATCTCCCGGACCTTCTCCAGGCGCGACTTGATCGCGTCTCCCCCGCTCGCCTCCTTCGAGAGGAACGCGAGGTCGAGCAGGCGGATCTGGGGCACCAGTTCCTTGGGATCCAGGCCCGCGATCTCGGACCACAACTCCCGGGTCAACTCCGCGTCGTTCAGCGACGCGGATTCATTGGCCAGGGCTTCCAGCAGCCGCCGACGCTCCGCCTGGGGGAGCGAGGTCGTGCCTTGGGCGAGTTCCTTCAGGGCCTTCGAGACGTCCGGGCCTCCCTGGGCGATGAGCAGCCTCGCCTGCTCGAGTCGAACGCTCGCCGCCTTGCCCTTCTCCTCGGGGAGGAGCGCCTCCGCCTGATCCAGGCGACGTTTCGCCTCGGCGAACTGCCGCTGCCTCCTCAGGACGTCCGCGGCCTTGATCCGCAGGTCGATCGACTTGGGGAGCCTCAGGGACTCCTTGTCGAGCAACTCCCGGGCCTCGGCGAGCTTGCCCTGGGCCACCAGCAGGTCGGCGCGGGCGGCGACGGGCTCGACGGCCTCGGACCCCGAATCCGCGCCCATCTTCTTGATGAGGAGTTCGGCCTCGGTCCAGTCCCGATCGCCGGGCTGCTGCTGCTGGTCCCGGGCGATCAGCAGTCGAGCGAGCGGGGCCCGCACCTCCGGGACCTGATCGGCCAGCTTCCGGTAGATCGAGATCGCCTGCTCGAATTCGCCCCGATCCGCGAGGCTGGCCGCCAGGCTGATCTGCGCCGGCAGGAACGCGGGGTTCGCGCCGACGGCCTGCGCGTACGCATCTCGCTGGAGGTCGCCCTGCCCCAGGTGCCCGTAGCAGCGGCCCAGCATGTAATGGAGCCTCGCCTTGTAATCCGGGAACGGGTCGAAGGTCGGCCGCAGCCGGATCAGGGTCTGCCGGGCCTTCGCCCACTCCCTCGAGTTGATCTGATGGGACGCCTCGAGGAACTCGATGAGCGCCCTCGTGTAGTTCAGCCGCTTCAGCTCGTCGATCTGCACCGCCAGGTTGGCGGTCTCGCCGCGCTCCGCGAGGAAATTCGCCAGGGTCCAGTGCAGGGACGGCTGATCGGGGAGGATCTCCAGCCCGCGATGCAGCGCGGCGATGGCCTTCTCGATCGAGCCCGCACGCGCCTCCAGCATGGCGAGTGCCTCGTGCAACGAGGCCTCCCTGGGCAGGACCTTCAGGCCCGCCTCGAGGATCCGGCGAGCCTCTCCCGGATTGCGCGCGCCCTGTTCCAGGCCGGCCAGTTCGAGATAGATGCCCGGGCTCGGGTTCGGCGACGACTTCTCCAGTTCGAGGGCCCGTTCGAAGTCCCCCCTCGCCCGCTTCAGGTCATTGCCGAAGAGCCGATGGTACCGCCCGCTCGCGAGATAGACCTGGGGATTCTCCGGCTGGAACGCGATCATCTCCTTGATGACCTGCGCCGCTTCCGTCGGCCGGTTGAGCTGGCCGTGGAGCAGGAACGCGCGCCTCTGGTACGCATCAAGGCGTTTTTCGGACGACACATTATTTTTGATCGCCTGCTCGTAGAGGTTTGCGGCGCGTTCGGTCCTCGGCTTGCTCCCGCCCTCCCCCTTGCCCAGCTCCTCCTGGCAACGCCCGAGCAGGTAGAGCAGCTCGCCGTCGTCGCCCAGGTCGCCGATCAGGATCTCCAGGTGCTGCTCCGCCTGCGCGTAACGTTCGCGCTCGACCAGGAGTTCCGCCAGGTGACGCCGGACCTCGCGTTTCCCCGGGGCGCGGGCCAGGAGCTCCGCATAGATCGCCGCGGCGCGGTCCAGCTGGGCCGCGTTCCTGCTCCCCTTGAGCAGGACGTCCGCCAGTTTCGCCTTCGCCTCCTGATCGTCGGGGACCATCTCCAGGTGCTCTTGATAGAGCTGGGACGCGACCTCGACGTTCCCCGCCTTCTCGGCCTCCGAGGCCCGGGCCAGCACGGACTGGTTCATCCGCGAGACCTGATATCGCTGGGCGAAGAAGACCAGGAGGCCCGACCCGAGGACGACCGCAAGCAGGATAATGAAACGCCGGAGAGTTAATGTATTCATATGAATTGGCTCAGTGACGGGGACGGCGTGCAGGCCTCCGTAATGCGGTCGACCGTACAGGGAGTCCCGCACGATTAAAGCTTACGGACCGGTCAAAGAAACATCAACAGTCTGCAATGATGTTTGGCGCCTCCATGATGACTTCGTAAGACGTCCGCCGGGCGATCGGCCCACGATCGTCGCGGTCGCCGGCCGGACGATCGGCCCCCGTCGCACGGAGCGGGCCCACCTCCCCTTAACGATTAATTGGACATACATCGAGATCGCGGCACTCGTGCCGTCTTGCGAACCAAGTTCATCGGCGATCGGGGCCGATCGCGGCCCCCGCGCCGCCCGCACGGCAGCGACCCCTCCGACGCCTGCCGGTGCAGGTCGAGGACCGCACGACCGCCGGGTCGTTCCTGCACTCACTTAGTGGTTCCCTGTCGCGGAATGAGTGGCCCGGCAAATCCCTACGTTCCCATACCGATTCTCCGGACATACTTGGACAGCGAGTGGGCCGGCCCCCCCGGCCCGCTGGAGCGAGCCACGATTAACCGAGCATACTTTTTGACCAGGCCTCATGACGCAAGGAGGCTGGGTGCATGGCCAAGTTAGGTGCCGACCGAGAACTGAAAGGCGTCCTGACTTCGAGTTCCATAAGGAAATGGCTACCTGATGCACGGCATCCCCGTCACGCCGCGGGTGCGGTGGTCGGATGTATCGACCGATGAACCGAGCATAGATCGCGATCTTTGAACGTCTGATCACTAACGATCTTTCGCCCGCAGTGTACAGAAAAACACAACGATATCCCGAGCACACCATGGGCCTCCATTACCGATTGGTGAGACATACTCTCACTGATACTCCGAGCATACTTCCAGCATGGACCCACGATTGATGACGCATACCAGTACCGATTAACGGGACATACTTAGGGTCTGTAAGTTCTGACTGAGTAAACTCTTGCGTTGCGGAGAATTTGTCTTAGAATCTTGTTTAGACTAAAAGACAACAGGACGATTTGCGGATCCTTGTTGTTGCCTCTTCTGATCCTTATCTGGTCCTCGAGATGCCCAAACAAATCCCACGACCCGGGTTCCGCGAATCACAGGCCGGGGATGGCGTTATGGATGAATGGGAACTGTCGGTCGAGGAGAAGGGCGGACCCGGGGAACTGGGCGAGGAGAGCAACGGGCTGGCGGAGGCGGGCTGGAAGGATGAACTCAACCTGGCCGAGTTTCCGATCGCGGCCCTGACCGACCGCATCCCTCAAGGCCAGACGACGCTCGTCTTCGAGGACCGGCTGGAGAGGCGGGATAGCCAGCCGATCATCCGGCGTCTCACGATCATGGGGACGGCCAAGCATGGCCTCCCCACGCCGCTGGATGACGAGGTCCTCGTCGGGCTCATCCAGCTGACCAAGCGGCGCAGCAACTTCACCGATGCGCGGGTCCATTTCTCACGCTACGAGCTGATCGAGCTCTTGGGCTGGCCCCAGAGCGGGCAGAGCTACCGGCGAATCGAGGAGGCGTTGCATCGCTGGGTCGGCGTGGTCTTGATGTACGAGAAGGCCTGGTGGGACAACACCGCCAAGAGCTGGGTCGATGAGCAGTTCCACGTCCTCGATAACGTCACCCTCTACGATCGGGAGCGGTGGCGAACGGGACGCTCGGGCAAGTTGTCCAGGTCCGAACGGCACGGCTCGAAGGCCGATCGCCCCCCCCTGCCCCTGTCCAGCTTCCGCTGGAATGAGGTCATCTTCCAGAGCTTCCAGAGCGGGAACCTCAAGCAGCTGGACCTGGAGTTCTATCTCAAGCTCCGGCTGCCGACGACCAAGCGGATGTATCGCTTCCTGGACAAGCGCTTCTATCGCCGGTCGCGCCTGGACTTCGACCTGCGGACCCTGGCCTGCGAGCACATCGGCCTGAGCCGTTCCTACGCGCCGACGGAGCTCAAGCGGCGCCTCAGGCCGGCCCTCGAGGAGCTCGAGCAGCTCGGCTTCCTCGAACCGCTCGCCCCCGAGGAGCGATATTGCTACGTCAAGCGCGGCACCTGGCGGATCATCCTGATCCGCAGCGGATCCGCGATGACGGCTCATAAGTCATCAGAGTCAATATCAGAACCTGATGAACTCATCGATCTTCTGAAGGCTCAGGGGGTCACCGCGAGGACGGCCCAGGAACTCGTCGAGGCGCACTCGCCCAGCCGGATCCGCGCCAAGCTCGAGATCTTCGACTGGCTGATCCGGAACGAGGACAAGCGCGTCGGCAGGAATCCCGCGGGCTATCTCGTCGCCTCGATCCGCTCGGACTATCGCGCGCCCGGCGATTATCAGTCCGGGCCGGCAGCCAAGACGCCCACGAAGGATCCCGACCGCGAGGGCCAGGAGAGACGCCGGAAGAACAAGGCGCGAGAGGAATCCGACGGCGCGCACGAGGCCCAGCTTCGCAGCGCCTGGGAGAAGCTGCCGGCGAGCGAGCGGGAATCGATCCTCGAGCTGGTCAAGGCCCAGAATCCCGGCCTCAGTCGCTGGAAGAACATGCTCGAACCCCTCTGCCTGGCCGCCCTCGAGTCCCGGCTCCAGGCCTCCTCCCGCGATCGGGGCCAGCCGCATCTGTTCCCCGAATTCGACGCCTGAGGGCAACCGACGGCCGCACGACCGGGGCGGCAAGTCGGTCGAACCATCCGGGTTGCCAAAGAACCGAGGCGAAGGCCGCGGTCAGGCCGCCGGGGCCCGCACGGAGGCGGAACGGGACGGCTCGTCGAGGTCCGCGACCTGCCCGGCCGCCGGGGGCTCCGGCCGGGCCGCCGAGACCGCGCCCGGACCGGGCCGCGACCGGGGCCCCGAATCTCGACGCAACGCCTGATCCGGCATGGCCTTCTCATCCTCCGGTTGGCTTTGTTCCGGCGCGGCCGCCTCCGGCTCCTCGACCGTCGGTGCGGCCGTGGGCGTCTCCTCGGCGTCCGCCGCCGGCGCGGGGGCCAGCGTGGCGATCGCCCTGATCGTCTGCAGGAGCGCCCGGCCCCACTGGGCCTGGTAGCGATGGACCCGCTCGCCCTCCTTCGTGCGGTCGAAGGACGCCCGCGCGGCGTCCTCGGCCGGCAGGTCCCCTGCCCTGCCCGGCGACGCTCCAGCAGCCGGAGCAGCCGCTCCCGCTCGGCCCCGACGATCGCCAGCAGCCCGGCCCGCGCGTCGTCGTCGACGAAGGGGCCGGATGCCGGCCGCTCCAGCGCCTCGCCGAGCAACGTGGCGGCGCGGGTGAGCTTCGGGTCGCTCGAGCGTGCCGCGTCGCGGCGATTGGCCGCGCCCAGCAGCCGGAGCATCCGATTCTCGACGTCCCGGGCCCAGCCGCCGGGGACGGAGCCTTCGGCGGAGAGCTTCTCGGAGATGCTCTCCCACGCGACCAGAAGAGCCCGGCAGCCGTGCGCGGTGGACTCCAGGCGGATCTTCCATCCGGCGCGGCGGAGGGCGGGCGACTCGCCCGGGGCGGGCTCAGGGTCGGCCGCGAGCAGCTTGCAGATCAGTCCGGCGACGCGGCGGTTCCGGGACCGCTCACGCTCCGCGGGGACCTCGCGGACGCGCCGCGCCAGCTCGGCGCGCTCGTAGGCGTCGGCCCGGTCGAGCTGCCACGAGAGTTTGACGGCGCGTCCGGCCAGGTAGTCGCCGACGTCGCTGCCCGGGCTCAGCTCGCGGGTCCAGGCCTCGCGGCGCCGCTCGTACGCCGCGGCGTCCTCATGCGGCAGGACGGTCGTCTCGGCGTCCATCCCGTGCTTCAGGGCGTTGAGCCGGACCTTCTGCTTGCCCTCGTCGGTCCTCGGCCCGGTCGACCGCTGGGCGTTCCTCCGATTGGCCTCGATCCTGGCTTGAGATGTCATGGTGAGAGTCCCGCGGGTGTGCCGTCGATGGTGCGAATCGTGGCGGTTCGCGGGGCGCAGCGCGCCCCTTACCCGGTACGATCTGATTTCGGAGGCCCCGAGTTGCAGGAAAATGCCCGGCCCGCGCGGATTTTCCGAGAACGTCGCGAGGTGAGGCGACGCGGCGCGGCTCGATGATATCCTGGAGCCTCGCCGGTCCTGCCGTTCGCCGGCAATTTCGAGGAGGTAAGCCGACGTGACCGTATCTGAAGCAGCCGGACGAATCGCCGCGGAGTCCGAGGGCGATCAGGAGCCTCGCATCTCGCTCACTCGCGGTGGGTCGCTCGGCTTTCTCTCGGGAATCGTCATCGGGGCGGCGGCCGGGCTCATCGGTGTCGGGGGCGGCGAATTCCGGATCCCCGTCCTCCTCCACGTGCTCCGACTCCCGGTCAGGGCCGCGGCCGGGTCCAACACGCTCATCGGGCTCTTCGTCGTGGTCCTGAGCGTCGCCCGCCGCTGGGGCCAGCAGCCGTTGACCCGCGACGACCTGACCCTCGGCGGCATCATGGCCGCCGTCTCCGTCGTGGGGGCGGTCCTCGGGGCCAGGCAGGCTCACCGGCTCTCGACCCCGTTCCTCAAGCGAATCGTCTGCCTCTACCTGCTCGCCGTCGGCGTCTGGATGGTCGTCGAGGGCCTCGCCCAGGTTGAGCACACCCTCTTCGAGCCGCGGGGCTGGGTGCGGTGGACGCTCGCCGCGGTGGTCGGGTTCCTCATCGCCGCCGTGAGCGGTGCCCTCGGCGTCGCCGGCGGCGAGATGCGAATCCCGGCCCTCATGTACCTCTTCGCCATGCCGGTGAAGGTGGCCGGGACGGTCAGCCTCATCGCCTCCATCCCGACGGTCGCGGCCGGGGCCGCGGCCTACCGGCGACTCGGGCACCTCCCGAATCGGGTGGTCCTGCTCTCGCTCCTGATGGGGGCCGGGTCGCTCATCGGAGTCCTGATCGGGGCGGCCCTCCTGCCGCTGGTGGACAAGCACACCATCAAGGCGTTGCTCGGCGTCATCCTGCTCGTGGCGACCGCCTGCCTCATGCTCCCCGGCCTCATCGCCCGCAAGGACGCCCCGTCATGAGCGGCTGCACCTGCGGTCCGCCTCACGCTCGTTTCTCCGACACGACCGACACCCGGCCGGTCCTCCGGGGGTGGGGCATCGAGACGTGAATCGTGACGTCCACGCCGAGCGCGTTGAGGAAGCGGAACAGGCGGTCGGTGGAGAAGCCGTCGAGACGCCCCTTGAGCAGGGTGCTCACCCTCGGCTGCGAGATCCCCAGCAGCGCCCCCGCGGCCTTCTGAGTGAGCCCCCGCGCCTCGATCGCGGCCTGGATCCTGGCGGCCAGCTCGGACTTCGCCAGGTACCCCTCGGAATCCTCGATCCCGAGGTCGGCGAACACGTTGCCGCTGCTCTCGTGCACGGGGACGGCGTCGCTCATCGGGTCCTGCCTCGGGATGGACTTCTTGACGGCCGAGATCGCCTCCGGCGAGTCCCCCGGCCATTCATCGCCGTGCCTTCATGGTTCCAGCTCGTCCTGGGCGGAATGGCGGACATACAGGATGTGGACCTCACCCTGGGCGATCGTGTAGAGGATGCGGTGCTTTCCCGGCTTGCTCCGCCCATGGAGCAGTTCGCGGATCTCCACCGGGAATTTCTCGCTCTCCGCCGCCAGCGATCCGCGTCCGGGCATGGATTTCAGGGTGTCGATGGCCCGGATCAAGCCTTCGAGCCATTTGGCAGCATGATTCGGCGACGCGTGCTCCGTGAGCCATCGCATCGATTCGCGGATACCGCGTTCGGCCGTGGGCTGGATGATGACGCGGTATTTCATGCGTCCGGCGTGATCGAGAAATCACGGCGGATGTCGGCGAAGACTTCATCGGCGGGGCGGCCAAGCCCGGCCTTCATCTCCTCGAGGCCCTGCTGCACGGCTTCGATGACCGCCGCCCGCTGGGCGATGTCGAGCAGCTTCTGATACGAAGCGGCGTCCTGCACCACCAGCTCCGCCCTGCCGTTGACGGTGAGCACGACCGGCTCGCCGGTCCGCTTGAGCTGGGCGATGAACTCCGCCGTGTTCCGCTTGAAGTCGGTGAGCGGATGGATATCGCGGCTCAGATCCATGGCCAGTCCCGTTCGCGTTGATAAAGCATCGAATTCGATGCTAGCACGCCGTCGGTATTCTGGCAAGCCATGAAGGACCATTGTCAACCTAGGAGCCGGGGCCAGCAAATCACCGAGGGTTCGGCAGTCGTTTCCGCCGGAAACGGGCCGCCGCCGGGCCTCAAATTCGAGGCGTACTTGTCGCCGGGCGCGGTGGCGTTTCCGCCGGAAACGCGCGCCGGCCGGCTCCGAATCCGGCGCGGATTTGCCGATAGAAGGGGTGTCGTTTCCGCCGGAAACGGGGTGCCGTCTGGCCCCGGATTCGACGACGGGCGAGGGGGCGTTTCCGCCGGAAACGCCCGGTCGAAGGTCTCTCATTCTGGCGGGTGGACCGCGGGGGTGCTCGATGGCTCGGACGATCTGCCTGCTGAATCAGAAGGGCGGGGTCGGCAAGACCTCGTCCGCGTACCATCTCGGCGGCGCGCTCTCAAGGCTCGGGAAGCGGGTCCTGCTCGTGGACAACGATCCCCAGTCGAGCCTGACCCAGGGCTTCATCGGGCCCGAGGGGATGTACGCGATCCCGGCCGCCGCCTCGGTGGCCGCGGCCTACGACCCGGACGCCGAGCCGATCGCCTCGGCCCTGATCCAGCCGACCCCGTACGAGGGCCTCTCGATCATCCCGGGATCGCCGGCCCTGACGACCTACAACATGCTGCCGGCCGCCGAGTGGGGCCGGTCCCAGGAGGGGCTGAGGGCCGTCCTGGCCGACGTCGCCGACCGGTTCGACCTGATCCTGATCGACTGCCCGCCGAACCTCCATCTCTGCTCGGCGGCCGCGCTGGTGGCCTCGGACGCGATCGTGATCCCGCTCCAGGCCGAGGACTTCGGGGCCCAGGGGCTCGGCCCGGTCCGGGCCGCCGTCTCGGCGGTCCAGTCGGGTGCGAACCCCGACCTGCGGCTCGCCGGCTACCTGATCACCATGTACGACAGGCGGCTGGGCATCCACCTCGCCTACGAGGGCATGCTCCGCGAGATGTTCGGCGCCGACGTCTTCGCGGCGCAGTTCCCGCTGGCGAAGGACTTCAAGGAGGCCGTCGCGAGTCGCCAGCCGATCAGCCACTACAAGCCGAAGTCGGCCGCCGCGAAGTCTACCGTGGTGGTGGCCGAGGAACTGCTCGCCCGGCTCGACCGGATCGCCGCCGAGGCCGACGCCAGGAGGGTTGCATGAAGAACGCCGACGAGCTCAGGAACCGGCTGGGCGGGAACATGGCCAGATCGATGGGCGACATCAGCCACGGGGCAGGGGGGTTGCCGGCGGGCTTCGCCGCACCGTCCGGCCAGTACGCCGGCTGCACCCGCATCAAGGACGCGCTGGCCATCGAGATCGCCCGGATCAGCCCGGACCCGAACCAGCCCCGCAAGGACTTCGACGAGGCTGCCCTGGACGAGCTGGCCGCCAGCCTGAAGGCCCGCGGCCAGTTGCAGCCGATCCGGGTCCGCTGGGACGAGCCGTCCCAGAAGTGGATCATCATCGCCGGTGAGCGCCGCTATCGCGCGGCCGTCAGGGCCGGCCTGCCGACCCTGGCCTGTGTCGAGGCTCGCGGGAACCAGAATGCCGACGACATCCTGGAGGATCAGCTCGTCGAGAATTGTGTCCGCGAGGACCTGAAGCCGCTCGAGCAGGCCCAGGCCTACAGGACGCTGATGGAGCGTCGGGGCTGGTCCTATCGCGAGCTGGGCGAGTTCCTCCACATCTCGAAGGCCAAGATCGCCAAGGCCATGGCACTCCTGGACCTCCCCGATGCCGTGCAGGAGCTGGTGGAGCAGGGGGGGCTGGCACCCAACACCGCCTACGAGGTCTCGCGCCTGGAGAGGCCGATTGACCAGGTCGAGGTGGCTCGTCAGGTCGTCGCCGAAAACCTCACGGCCGAGGAAACCGCCAGCGTCGTCAAATCCCGGAAACTCGGAATCCGCAACGCTCCGGATGGGCAACGTCCCCGGCCATTCCAGGTCGAGGTCCGGCCCGGGATCATCGTCTCGGTGAAGGGCGTCGCCACCGAGGCCGAGGCCGTCGAGGCCTGCAAGGCCGCCGCGACCATCCTCCGTCGCCGAGGTCGCGATCAGGCCGCGTGACGCCGGGCGTGCGACACCTGACGGACAGGTCGAACACCTCCGAAACCCAGCCGCGCCGCTGAGGAATAGGCCGGGAATCACTTCCCGACATTCCCGAGCAGGGGTGGCTGGGGTCTCGGTACGCCGAGACCCCGGGGGAACAGCCGGGAACCGGGGTCTCGGTACGCCGAGACCCCAGCCACCCGGAACAGAGTCAGGCATGCGGAGACAGGAAGTGATTCCCGGCCTGTTCCTGACCTGACCTGACCTGCCCGTCCGGCCAGTGCGATCACAGGGTCGCCATCGATCCGAGGGCGGCTCCGTCTCCCCGCCGGCCGGGGGCCGTGCCCCGTCCGCGCCGCCGGATCGTTCCGCAGCCGGAGGTCAGCAGCGGGGGGCAATTCCGAGGTTGCCGGGATTCGCCAAACCTGCCACGATGGCTAGACTGGCTAGCTCGAGCGGTTTGCTGATGCGTGGCGCACAACGTCCTCGCGGACCGATGGGCCGTCGCTGACTCATCCGGCTCGGAAAGGTGAGCGAGAGGTCGAAAACCGTCCTGGTAAGGAGACGCCGCCATGACCTGGAATCTCGCCGATGCCAAGAACCGACTCTCCGAGGTGGTGAACCTCGCCCTCACCGAGGGGCCGCAGACCATCACCCGGCGGAAGGACACCGTGGTGGTCATCTCGGCCGAGAGATACGCCGAGCTGACCGGGCAGCGTCAGAGCTTCAAGGACTTCCTCATGAGCGGGCCGTCCTTCGAGGGGCTCGACCTGAGGCGCGACCAGAGCCCGATGCGGGATGTCGAGCTGTGAGGGTGCTGCTCGACACCTGCACGCTCGCCGAGGTCCGAAAGCCCGACGGCCATCCGGCCGTGAAGTCGGCCGTGCGAGAGGTCCCCGACGAGGACCTCTTCCTGAGCGTCCTCTCCGTGGGCGAGATCACGAAAGGCATCACCCTCCTCGCCTCGGGCAAGAAGAAGGCGGCCCTCACGTCCTGGCTCGCTTCCCTCGAGACTCAGTTCGCGGACCGCATCCTCGGTCTCGACGTCGAGACTGGGAGGATCTGGGGCGAGCTCACCGCCCGGGCCCAGAAGAAGGGCGTCATCATCCCGCCCACCGACGGGTTGCTCGCGGCAACGGCCCTGCGTCACGGGCTGCACGTCATGACCCGCAACACGAAGCACTTCGAGGCGAGCGGAGCCCTCATCCTCGACCCGTGGCAGACCACGTGATGACCCTGGCCGAGCGGGGCTGATGCTGAGCCGGCGGTAAAGGGAATTATCTCCGGCAGAGGGTCAGGCCTTCTTCCAGGACGGTCCCTGTCTTATAAAGGGGGATTATGGGATAGAAGGACCACTGTCGGTGGCGGAAGGAAAGGGAATCATCTCCGGCAAAACGAGGTCGATGACGACAAATTGCCCGCCTTGCCAATATCCCCCCATTTTGAGAACTGCTCCGGTAGGCGTAAGTAGCTTTCGCTATTCAAGCCGGTTAACCTGATGGCCCAAGACTTTCGGAGCGTCTCTTGCCCTCGGAGCGGATTGATGGCTCGGTATACGATTGGTGCCGCGGAACTAGGAGACGTCCGGCAGAGCGACCTTCAAGAATTTGTCGAAATCGCCAAGGGACGGTCTATCGTCTCAGTTGGTGAGTGGGGGAACGGGCGTTTCGAATTGGGTCTAAGCGCAATGCCCGTTAGATAAGCAGAACTACTGCCTCTCGAAAGGGTTTCGTCGGCTGTGGCGGGTTCCGGTGCTCGGGCCGCTTCTTCATCCAGTTGGACATCTTTCGCTTGATCACGCGAGGATGCCACCGATTCCGGCGAGGCCGCAGTCCCTGCCGCCTCACCTCGCTTAGCAGCCGGCCGTACCACGTCTCCGTCGGGACATGCGGGGACTCGGGGAGTTGGCACTGCAGGACCCTCAGTGAGTCGATGAAAGAGAGACGGTCGGGGTCCTGGCTCGCCACCACCGCCGCGTCGTGCATCGCCCTCCGCACCACGTAATGGGCCAGCACCAATCCGTAGATCTCCTGCACCACCCCCGCCGGCGTCTTGCTCCGGATCGGGACCGCCCGGGCGGCGAGGTGCGTCTTGATCTCGTCGAAGGCCAGCTCTTCCTCCCACCTCTCGTGGTACACCGAGGGCGCCTCGTGGGCCGGCATGTCGTCCGGGTTGGTGAGGTCGGTGATGAGGCGGTGCCGCTCGCCCGCCCCGGGGCGGTTCGGGTCGTCGTGCGTATACTCCACCACCCGGACCGGCAGGCCGCGCATGTCGCGACGGCGGTCGGCCTCGCCGGGGTAGATCTTGGCCAGGTAGGAGCCGTCGGCCAGCCGGCGGATCGGCCGCAGCACGGTGTTGCTCTTGACCCGCGCCAGCAAGTGGGCGCCTCGCCGGACGACCGCGGAAATCAGCTCGTAGCTGAGGAACCCGCGATCCCAGACCAGGAGCATTCCCGGCCCGAGCTGGTCGAGGAGTTGCCCGACCATCGACGGCTCGCCGTGGCACAGCGGCTTGATCGCCAGGCCGCAGACGGCATGCGTGCCCAGCTCGCAGAGGGCCAGCAACCGGGCCTGGGGGAAGGCCCCCTCGGCCCGGCCGGTCTTGGGCCGGCCGAAGGCGCGCGCGTTGGCCGGGGTGTCGGGCAGGTCGAGTGTCGTGCCGTCCAGGCCCACGAGCCGCCAGCCGCGGTAGGAGGCGCCGCGGGTCTGGTGGGTGGCCATGGGGCGAGCGGTCTCGAGGAACAGTTGCCGCAGCGGCGCGACACCGAGCCGACGCCGCGCCTGGGAGAAGGCCGAGTCCGTCGGCTCCGGATGATCGCGGGTGGGGTGGAGCCGACGCCAGACCTTGGGGATGGAGTCGGCGGCGAACAGCGCCATGGCGATGACCAGCCAGATGACCGAATCGGCCGGCAGGCAACGCCGCCGTTCCGATGACCGCGCGGTCCGTGATAGGATGTCGGCGAGCCGCCGCTCCGGGATCAGCTGGTACAAGCCACGGACGAAGGGGAGCGGGTCCTGCAGGAGCGCGTCACATCCCTGCGGCATGCGATCCATCGGGGCCTCCTTGTGTCCTGGGGACGGGTAAGCACCCCCAGAATACCAAGGAGGCCCTGGTCTTACGGCTAACTACGGGGCATTGGGTCTAAGCGGGGATGTGATGCTTCGAATTTCCCGTATTGGAAAGCTCATTGAGGTCAACCTAGTCTCAACCACGAATCCGGGAGAAATCCCCCCTATTGCCATCACGCTTGGCGACTTGCCGCAACGTGTCCCGATTCATGTCATTGAAGACAAGCTCAATGGACTACGTACTCTCCACGCCATCTATGTCCTGACACAGAACAACCGAACACAGGATTTGGCCGCATTTCTTGCGACTAATCCGAACGGCGACATCGAAAGAAATTTACTCTCGGATGAAGACAGGCTTTACATCGAGTCAATTTCTTATGGGTCGTGGCTTCTAACTATCTGGGCAAAGACCACCAGAGCATACAAATCTCTCTCGTCCGTTGTTGGATTGGTATTCGAGAGGGGGAAGGAAGCTTATCTCCGAAAACTAGAGGCGGAAGCGAGGATGCTTGAGAATCAAGCTCAGAAGGAGGCCATTCTCACAGCTAAGGAATCGTTCGCTTTGAAACGTAGCCAATTGGATTATTTGCTTGAGGTCTCGGATAAGCTCGATGCCCTGAATTAAAAGAGCAACTGCGTTAACGCGTGTTCAAGTCTGTTGATATGCTGGGACTTGGTGACCCTGAGTAGCCGTTCACAGGGTGGGGTAGGTGAGATCAGGAGACTTTCGTTGTCGGCTGGCCGGCCGGCAGGAGCGAAGGGATCGGTTGACCTTGATGATCGGCCTCGAAGCACGACGTCAGGTACTCCAGCACGTTGCGGCCCTGCTGCCGGCAGGTCCCTACCACGCTCAGCGTCCGCTCGACGAATCGGCTCCCCCGTTGGCTATCCGTACCTCCGCTGATCCGGCGCCAGATCACCGCAAACCGCAGCGCTCGCTCCGCCGCGTTGTTCGTCGGCTCGATCCCTTTAACCGCCGCGAACGTCCACAGCCCCTCTTCCACCTTGAGGATCTCGAAGCAGGTCGCCGACGTCTTCGTGCTCCCGCACTTCGATCCTACCAGGAGGGCCTGGCGGACCTCTCGTCGCAGGCGTGTCATCCGTCGGCCGAACGTCTCCCAGTCCAGTGTCCCGTCTCGCACCCGGTGCCAGTTGTGGAACAGGCGATGGGACAGCTTCAACAACTTCTCGCCGACCGGTTTCCCCTCACCCCCGCGATCGATCATCGCTTGGAAATCGCGGCGAAGATGGGCCCAACAGATTTGTCGCCATCGCGCCGTGATCCATTCATAGGCGCTGAACCGATCGCTGCTGACGACCTGACCGTCTTCGCTTCCCAAGAGGGCCTTGGCGACCTCGCCGCTACGGTTCTTGGCGATGGTGAAGGCCGTGAACAGAGGGGTCACCGTCGCCCACAACCAGGCCTTGCGGAGGCGCTCGCGCCACGACGTCTCGTCGATGTTCGTCGCCTTGGCGCGATGGACCGCGATCGCCAGTTCGTTGTAGGGGGCTTCGAGGGTGGCGGCCGACTGACGTTCCAGCTTGGAGATCATCCCGGTGGAGACCGAGAGGGTGAACAGGTCGGCCGCCACCTGGCGGATCTGTCGCTTGCTGAGACGATAGGCCCCCGCGAACATCGTCAGCACGGCCTGGAGGTATGGGCCGAAGCACCCCTGCGGGACACCCACAGGCAATTCCCCGCAGGTCGTCGCGCGACAGGCCGGACAGGTCAGTCGATGGAGCCGATACTCATCGACGAGGGGCTCGATCTTGGGCAGTTCGGCGACTTGATGGATCAGGGGCTGGGGGTCGTCACCCGCGAGTGTGTGACCACAGCGGCGACAGGCAATCGGCTTGCAGACGAACGTGTCGCGGACCTCCTCGGGCGGGACCAAGATGCGCCGGGCCTTGCGATGCCCGGGTTGTCCGCCGCGCTTCTTCCCGCTGGGAGGAGCCGGGGGTTTCCGCTTCATGCCAATCGGATCGGACGAGGGGGGCTTGGAAGAGTTGGTCGAATTGAGCTTGAGGCGGCTCTCGAGATCACCGAGCCGGTCCTCGAGGAGGGAGAGGCGATCCTCGTAGGATTGGACCAGAGCGAGGACGGCCGCCTGCAACTCAGGCGAGGCTGCCTTCCATAACGGTTCTGGGAGCGGCGGCATCGGTGCCATGACCGGAAGATAGTGGTCTCATATGGAATTGACAACCCCCAGGGTGTGAACGGCTACGTGTATCTCTCTTTTAAGTGGATTTTGAAATATGAGATCGTATCTTCGTGGGCGACGGGTCGGTCGGGGCCCAAGAGGCGTTGCACCGTGGCGAAACCGTCCAATTCCTCTTGAGTGGTCTCTACCCGCGGGCCGTCGTCTCGTTGGGCCTCGGCACGCACCCCGAGATCCAGAGCCATCGATAGCATGGTCTGCTTGACCCACTCCTGGAGAGCGGCGGCCAGGACGGGTTTCCAGCCTTCAACCACGTTCTCGGTTAGCTTCCGGGTCTCCAGATTCGAGACCGCCAACCGGACAAAATCCGAAGACGGCTCCAGAAGCCGTGAAATCTCACTCAATAGCAGATTTTGATTTCGCTTCTGTTTGGCGAATGTCCTGACGAGTTGGGGGTTGAACTGAGACTTCTGGATGATGGTCAGCAAGTCAAGGGGCGGGGGTTCGTCCGAAAGGACATCCCACCGCAGGAACGGCTCGGTATCCATCACGTTTTCATGAACCACGTCCGTGAAGAACCGCCACTGGACGCCATTGGTCAGCACGCCGAGTTTCACTTCCGGGGACTTGGCGAAGTAATCTGCGAGCTGCTCATCGTAGCCCACGAGTCTGCGGCTCGCTTCCTTGGCTTCCACGAAGAACAGGGGCCTCCCGTTCAGCATGAACGCCCAATCGACCGGCTTGACGGAGCGTTCCTTGCCGAAGTCGGCCCGATACTCGGGAATGCATTCTCGGGGGTCGGTCAGATCGTAGCCCAACAGGGTGAACAGCGGGCCGACCAAGCTCTGTTTCGTTGCCTGTTCGTTTCCCCGGACGTGTTCGGCGAGTTCTCGGACCCTCTTCACATAAGCGTCAATGATGTCCTTCACCGGATTCCTCCATCCGTACTGGCGAGTATGGCGGTCGCAGATCAAGCAATCATAAATCCGGCTTGCAACGGTTCGCAAAAGAAAAGGCGACTCACTTCCTTCCGAGATCGGCGGAGGTACCCGTGCGGTTTCGGGAGGGGTACCCGTGCGGAAATGACAGGGGACCCGTGCGGTTTCGACACCCCTGTCTAACTCTTACTCTTCTGTCTTCTCTCTGAAGAGGATCTATGAGGTCCCCTCACCTGTCGGAGTTCGAGGCGTGGGACCTGGAGCGGCTCCGGCTCCCGGCCGAGCTGACCGGAGGCGTGGCGGGCCGGAGGCGGCCTCCGCGGCATCGCCGGGGGGAGCCGTTCATCAGGGGGCCCATCCCGTTCGTCTGGATCGCGGCGGCCTGTCGGCTCCCCGGCTCCGGGCTCCACGTCGCGATGGCGTGCCGGTTCCTCTGCTGTCGCTACCGGCGGCCGAATCGCTGGGGCCTAGACGCCATCGCGGCCGGCTTGCGGGTCTCCCCGTCTGCGGCCCGACGCGGGCTCCACGCGGCGGAGGAAGCGGGCTTGCTGGCCGTGGAGCGGGAGCCGGGTTGCAAACTGGCGGCATTGGTCCTGGATCTCCCCGGGCCGGAGGCGGAGTCGGGCCCGGAGCGGCGGCCGTTGTACGGGCCGATCCCGTGGGGCTGGTGGCTCCCGGCCTCGCGGCTCCCCGGCCGGTCGCTCCACGTCGGGGCCGTCTGCTGGCTTGTGGCCGGATGGGAGCGGTCGGATACGTTCGAGCTGGCGTTGGACGGCTGGCCGGATCTCGGCCTCTCCCGGTTCTCCGCCTCCCCGGGCCTCTCGGCGTTGGAGCGGGCCGGGCTGGTGGCCGTGGCCCGATCGCCGGGGCGGCCTCCGATCGTGACGATCCGAGCGGCCGGGGCCGACGATCGGAAGCGGGAGGGGGCATGATTCCGCTACGCTCCGGCGACGGCAACCGATCCGGGCCCCGCGTGGGTTTTTGAACGCATCTTTTCGGGGGGGGGCCGCCGGGGCCCGCGGGTCCTCCCCGGGCGGGATGCCAGAGCGACTTCCCAGGGAACGGCCGCGGGAACAGAATCCATCCGTCCGGGGCCGGGTCCTTCCCGACCGCGATTCGACGGGGAGTGACCGCGGACCAGTCGCGGAGGGAGACAGACTTGCTTGCCTCCGAAGTCAAGTCAAAGCGGGGAGCCGGGAGGGCTGTAGGTAAATGGGATGGAAAGTCATCAACGGGCGTCGATATTATTACAGGAGCCGTCGCATCGGAGGCCGAGTCGAAACCACCTATCTCGGCTCTGGCGAGTCGGCCTCGATCATGGCCGAGTTGGACGCGATCGACCGGATCGACCGGGCGGCCGAACGCGAGGCGGAGCGAGGGGAACGCGAGGAAGCGGAGGCGGAGGAAAAGGCCGTGGCCGGCTGGTTCGATGAGGTCCAGGCGGCGGCCGACGCGGCGATGGCGGCGGCCGGGTTCCACAAGCATCGGGGCCAGTGGCGGAGGAAGCGACGATGATCAAGCCGATGGAGATTCGGACTTCCAAGCCGATCCAGACCAGTGGCGTGAAGCCTCCCGCCCCGGGCCGAGAAATGGGCGAATTCCTGGAGCGGTCGGCCAAGGGTGACGAACGGACCATCCCGCAGATTCACGCCCTGCTTGCCGATCCCGAGCGGGGCCCGATCGCTCTCCACCATTGCGGCACGTCGGCCCAGTGGCTCCGCCAGGCGGTCGCCAAGAAGGCCAGCGGCGGGAACTTGCTCGTCATGGAGGCGGTCCAGCGGAAGATTGACCAGACGCGGACCGAGTTGGAGGGCCCGAACCCAACGCCGATCGAGCGGCTGTTGGCGGAGCGGGCCGCGCTCTGCTGGCAAATCGCCAACTGGTACGAGAACAACTTCGTGAACGCCGAAGGCTTGACGATCACCCAAGCCGACTGCCTCCAGCGACGGATCGACCGGGCCCATCGGCGATTCCTCTCGGCCGTGGAGACCCTGGCCCGGGTCCGCAAGCTGGCCGTGCCGATGCTCCAAGTCAACGTGGCCCGGAACCAGCAGATCAACGCGGGTGCGAAATGACTCTGCTGCGGATTGGGGCGGCTTCCCGAACTTGAACGAAGCGGGGGCGGCATGCGGTTTCTGAGATGGTGCATTGCCTGTTCGACCGGAGGGACTCTTCTTGTCCAGCCCCTTGCTCTCGCTCCGGCATGGGGGCTGATTGTGCGTCTCAACCGACGTCCCGGCGAGTTTCGCATGTTTGAGAACAGCGATACTCCCCTGGACGTCCTTGCGTTCTGGTTCACACTCTCTGCGGTTTTCGCGGCACTTGGATTCGGATTCGGGTCGCTGACGGGCTCCCTTTATCTACTCCTCCAGGCATATGCGAAACGAGTCGAATCCAAAGCTGAGGGGTTCGGACCCGACGCCAGCGATCCGGGTCACACATAAGCGGACGCCGATTTTTCACCGCACGCGAAAGGGCAACGCCGATGGCAAACCGAGCGGGGGAGGCCGAGTTGACCGCGGAACAACTCCGGGCCATCGGGGCGTTGTCCGGGTCCGGCTCCGGGCCCGCGGGGCTGGATGACCTGGACGCCGGAGCCGTGGCCGACTGGATGGCGTTCGACGCCGGGTTCGTGGCCGGGCTGAATCGGGCCCGGAGCTACCGGGCGGAGCGGCTCCGGGCCGAGGTCCGCTCCCTGGCGTCCGACGCTGCGGCGGTCCTCCGGGAGTTGGTCACGGGCCCCGACGTCCCGCCGGCCGTCCGGCTCCGGGCCTCCCTGGCGATCCTCCAAGCGGCGGAAGCGTTGAAGCCTGACCAGATCGGCCCGACGTCGGCCCGGGGCGTGCAGGCAACGATGGCTCACCGGGCTCTGCTGGAATCCCTCGGAGGCTGATCACCATCCCGTCACGCGGCCTCCGATGCCGGGGGACCTTGGGGGCCCGTGCGTCCCGCCCTCTCGCCCTCCATGCCCAGCGGCCTGCCAGGCGGCCTCCCTTGGCCCGTGACGCGTCTCCGGGCGTCGAGACGTCCAATCTAACGCCCCACCCTCACGTCGCCTCTGCGGGCCTCAGAGCGGCCTCCGTTCACTACCGGGTTCACTACCGGATTTCTACCGGCCGGCCGAGTGTCACTACCGCATTTCTCCGCATTTTCTCGCAATCGCTGGAGAGGCTTGGCAAAGCCACCGGAAGGGCATAGAATCGGCTTCGGTGACAGGGTTTACGCGGCTTTCTGACTGTCACTCGAAACCGCTTCGCAATGCTGAGGTTGAGGGTTCGATCCCCTTCCGCTCCATTCACAATTCATTACACAAAAAACACTTACGGCCATGAAATCGGCTGAGGAGTTAGGATTTTTCCGCCACCGGGCAGAAAACTCGCTGTGCTTTGCACTTAAATCCTTCCGCGATTATCACTTCCGCCCGAAGCAAGACCTGCCAATGATCTGCCTGATCGCGAGGCACTCGCGTAATTGCTAGGCCGCATTGCGCGATCGAAGTAATCTCGGTGGATGGAGATAGATCCGCCGCAGGAGGAATACCTCGCATCTCCAATCCGGCTGACTCTATCTTGATTGAGCGAGCGCGGCTGTGCAAGCAGCATGGGTCATCCGTCAGGGGATGGAGATGTCAGACGCCAATCAAGATGAGAAGTTCCTTCGCCATCTGAGCAGGCATCTAGTGAGCCTGGGCTGCGTTCACGCCCCGGCGTCGGCTGCCGACCCGAACGAAGAGAAATGGTTCTTCACCTCGGGCTTCGTCATGGAGGTCCGCGGAGTGTGGTTCCTGGTCACTGCCGGCCACGTACTTGAAGACATCAGCAAGCAGATGACCAGGCATCCCGACCGGCGATACCGCTTCATGATCGCCGATTCCTTCGGGGATAAGGCGGATTACCCCGACCCGATCCCGATCGACTACACGGGGACGCCGAAGCACTTCGTCTACGACGAGAACGGCGGCATGGACTTCGGCCTCATGCTGCTGAACGACAATTGCCGCCAGTTGCTGGAACGGAACAAGGTCGAGCCCCTCCGCGAGGCAAAGCTCCGCCCCTCGGATGATCTCGAATGTTTTATGTATTGCATGATCGGCTTCCCCAACCAGTCGATGGCGATCGAGCGTCCCGGCCATCTACGGCTCGAGGTTGATCTCATCCCACTGGAGCGACTGACGACCGCGCCGGGCGCCCTCTTCCGCCAGACCGCGCCAATGTTTTACGGGAAGATCAGCCGCCTCCCAGATGGCTATAGCATCAAGGGCATGAGCGGGTGCCCCATCCTCGGGTTCGCGAAGCACGGGGAGGACATCCGATACCATTTCATTGCCGTCCAGAGCGGATGGCTTCCGGACTCGAAAATCATCTATGCGGGCATGGTGTCGGATCTCGCCGGGATGCTCGGTGAGGCGATCGACAGGGCAGCGTCCGGCTAGGGCAGTAGTTAGACGTATTCGCCAACGAGGAGACAGCCGCCCACGCCTTTGCCGCGGCGTCCCATTGGCCGTCGAGTTTGCTCGGCTCAACTCCCAGGCAGTAGCCCGAGCCCAGACAGGACTCAGGTCGCCCGCTCGCGGGGCTGCCAGCCGAAGGGATGCCGGGCCCGATCCAGCGGCAGGCCCACGACCTCGATGCGCCTCGGGTCGTTGCTGCCCAGACCCAGTGCCCCGGCCATCGCCAGGTGGTTGTCGCCCGGGAACGGCCCGGTCCCCGGCGCGGCCGTCGGGTCGTACCCCATCGCGGCCGTGGCCACCGCATCGGTGCAGACCGGGTTGCGGCCCATCAGCAGCAGCCTCGGCTCCTGCACCGCCAGGCCGGGGACCCACGGGCCCTCGCCGCCGGAGACGGTCTCCACGCCGTCGATGATCACCAGATCGATCGGCCGGATGCCGACCGCATCCACGATGTGCCGGGGCACGCGGTACGTCGCCCGGCGCGGGGAGGCCCGGTCCACCTCCTGGGGCAGGCCGTCGGCCGGGCGGTACCGGCCGTCGTGGAACATCGCCCGGTTGTGGGTGCTGTCCTCCCTCGGCTCGTGCTGGCCGTAGAGCGCGATCGGCGTGATGCCGAAGTTGTTCTTCATGCCCAGCGTCACCCCGGCGGTGGCGTGGTTCTTGAGCTTCGCCAGCGAGACGTACACATCGCAATCGACGTAGGAATGGTTGACCTCGTACGCCGGGAACAGGCTGCCGCCCCAGGGCACCTTCAAATCGTGATATATTTTGCCCCGGCCGAGGTTTCGGGTGTCCTCGAGCTCCACGGGCGTCTTGAACGCGGCCAGGGCATTGAGGTCCCAGCCGGCGTCGCGGAGGAACGCCTCGAACGGCCCGGCCTGGTGCGTGCTCTCCAGGAAGCGGATGCGGCGGGCGCCGGCCCGGTCCAGGAGGGCGGCGGTGGCCAGGACGACGGACGGGTGGACCTGGTACGTGCGGTTGGCGGGCTTGCCCAGGGCGTCCCGCCGAGTGTCGCCGACGAGGTTGACCTTCACCGCGACGGTCTTCCCCCCGACCAGGTCGCGGAGGCCGCCGATCCGGTCCGCCAGCGACTCGAGTTCGCGGAGCACGGCCCGGTCGCCGTACTCGTTGCAGCGGGCGATGCCGACCGGCGCGGTGGGCTGGCCGGGTGCGTCCCGGAGGGGGCTCGTGGCCAGCGGGGCGAGGAAGGTCGCCCCGGCACGTTGCAGGAACTCACGGCGATGCTGGTGCGGTGTCATGGCAGTCATCCGTCGATGGACTCAACGCGACGTTCCCGACACACCAGTACGCGCAGGTCGGACTGACGAGTGCAACTGTCGTGCCTGCCTCCCCGCGAGCCTCCCGGAGCTCCGCGGTGCCGTCTCCACCAACTCCGAGGACCAACCCCATCGTCCGGGCTCTCCATCGCCACGATGCGTTCGCGGCCGACCGGACCGGTTCGCCATGACTGCATCGGGAGGATCCTGCACGCCGGGATCCTCCGGTCCGCGTAGCTCGGGCCGGGAGTTACTTCTTGCGAACCAGCTTCAGGCCGCAGCACATCTCCTTGCAAGGGGCACCGTCTTGCCATCCGGTGCCGGCGACCTCGATGTGTGAGTCGTCGACGATGGTGAGCGTCGCGGAGTGCATGTGCCTGTCCTTCGCCGGGTCGAGGTTGGAGCCGCCGGCGAACTCGAAGCTGATCCGACTGGAGGTCGACTTCGGGTCGGCCTTCAGGCGCGGCTGGTTGCCCAGCACACAGTAGTGGGTCATGACGAGGTCCGGCCCGTCCACGGTGTAGACCGAGATCATCTCCTGCGGCTGGCCGGGGAAGATGGTCTCATGCACCGCGCTGCCGCCCGCGGTCACCTTGATGATCGACAGGACCTGATCGGTCGGCTTGCCGTCCGCGTCCGTCGCCAGCCAGGTGCCCTCGAGGGTCTTCATCGTCTCGAACGCGGCATTGGTGGGCGCCGGCGGATTCTTGCCGCCCTTGTTGTTCTCCTCGCCGTAGGCCGCAAACGGCAAGGACATCAGCACCGCGCAAGCAAGTAGTCGTCGCGTCATTTTCGCATTCCTGATACGTGTGGGGAGTATCCGACCAGGGTCGTCCACGGTCACCGTCTCGCACGCCACCCGGTTGTCGGTGGACGACGCGCCGGATCGACACGACGCCGGAGAAATTTCGGGGACTGTCGCCGACCGCCAAGGGTACGAGGCCCGTTCGTCCGGATCTCGATCCATCCGCGGCTCGGGCCGGCCGGGCCGAGCATCCGCGCTCCATCCTGAGATCGGGTCAGCGGACGCGAATACACCTGGGTAATCGCCATCCGCCCAGCCATCCCATTTCGTTGCCTCCTTGCCGGTTTCGCCTACAGAATCTGTATGCTGTGTGGGTTCCCGGGAATCCCGGTGTTGGATCCGGAGGTCGCATGCTCTCGCCGCTCGCCGACCTCGACGTGGTGACGCTGTCCCGCGTCCAGTTCGCCCTCACGATCATGTTCCACTACCTGTTCCCGCCGCTGACCATCGGTCTCGGCGTGGTGCTGGTGTGGCTCGGCTTCCGGTTCGTCCGGACGGGGGATCCGCTGTATCGACGGGCCCAGAAATTCTGGACGAAGATCTTCGCCCTCAACTTCGCCCTCGGAGTGGCCACCGGCATCGTGATGGAGTTCCAGTTCGGCACCAACTGGGCGGCGTACAGCGAGTTTGTCGGCGACGTGTTCGGCTCGGCGCTCGCCGCCGAGGGGATCTTCGCCTTCTTCCTGGAGAGCGGGTTCCTGGCGGTGCTCGTCTTCGGGTGGGATCGGGTCGGCGCCCGGATGCACTTCTTCAGCACCTGCATGGTGGCGGCGGGGAGCATCTTCTCGGCGATCTGGATCGTGGTCGCGAACTCCTGGCAACAGACCCCGACGGGGCACCACGTCGTGCCGGTCTACCGGGGCGGGGTGCCGTGGGTGGTCGACGGCCGGCCGGTCCTCCGGGCGGAGATCGCCGACTTCTGGGCGATGCTCTTCAACCCGACGAGCATGGTCCGCCTGGCCCACGTGCTGACCGGCTCGTTCATCGTCGGCGGGGCACTCGTCTGCAGCATCGGGGCGTGGTACTTGCTCCGGGGGCGGCACGCCGAGTTCGCCCGCCGCAGCCTGAGCGGCGGGCTCCTGGTGCTGTCGATCGGGGCGTTCACCGCGCTGGGCACCGGGCATCTGCACGCGCAGATCAGTTACGCGTACCAGCCGGCCAAGATGGCCGCCTACGAGGGGCATTTCGTCACCGGCCCGGCCGACCTCACCATCCTCGGCTGGCCCGACTCCGAGGCTGGGATCACCCGGTTCAAACTCGGCGTGCCGGGAGGGTACGGCCTGCTCCTGAAGAACGACCCGTCCGCGACGGTCGTCGGGCTGGACCGATTCCGGCCCGAGGACCGGCCGCCGGTGTTCATCCCGTTCGTGTCCTACCGCCTGATGGTCGGCGTCGGCACTTACCTGATCGCCCTGTCAGTGATCGGCGGCTACTACCGGTGGCGTGGCACCCTGTTCGAGAAGCGGCGGCTGCTCTGGGTGTTCGTCGTCACCGTCATCCCGGCACTCGTGGCCAACCACGCCGGGTGGGTCGCGACCGAGGTCGGGCGACAGCCGTGGGTCGTCCATCCGCGGGTCGCGTGGACCGGCTCAGTGCCGGGCGAGGGAGACGTGGCGACCGGCCCGGACGGATACGTCGCCTACGACAAGTCCACGGCGTTGCGGACCGTGGACGCCATCAGCCGTTCGGTGACCGGGGGCCAGGTGCTCTCCAGCATCATCGGCTTCGGCCTGGTCTACTCCCTGCTCTTCGTCATCTGGCTCAGGGTCCTGGACAACAAGATCCGCGAGGGACCGGACGTGCCGGAACGGGGTGAGGTCGGGGAAGGCGACCTGAAGGGGTTCTTCGATTCCGCCGCCGAGCGGCCTGACCGGTCGGCCACGATGACCGAGGCCAAGGAGCCGGCCCCGACGGACGGGGGAGAGACTCCATGACCGCCCTCTTCGCCGCGGTCCCGGCCGTGGGCCCATTCGCCGAGGATCCGACGGTCCGCGGAACCCTCGTGACCGCCTGGTTCCTCCTGCTGGGAATCCTCCTGGCCGGCTATGCCATCCTCGACGGCTTCGACCTCGGCGTCGGCATCATCCACCTCTTCGTCCCGAAGGACGAAACCGAGCGGAGGCTGGCGATCAACTCCATCGGGCCGCTCTGGGACGGCAACGAGGTCTGGCTCGTGACCTTCGGCGGGGCCATGTTCGCCATGTTCCCGTATGCCTACGCGACGCTGTTCAGCGGCTTCTACTCCGCCTTCATGCTCCTGCTGGTCATGCTCATCTTCCGCGCCGCGAGCATCGAGATGAGGGGGAAGATGGCCACGCCGGTCGGCCGGAGGGCGTGGGACCACGCCTTCTTCGCCGCCAGCCTCGGGGCGACCCTCCTCTTCGGCGTGGCCGCCGGCAATGTCGTCCTGGGGGTGCCGCTCGACTCGCGCGGCACGATGACCTCCGGCGTGCTCGAACAGCTTCACCCCTATGCTCTCTTCACGGGGGTGACGGCCGTGAGCGTCTTCGCCATGCACGGGGCCATCTACCTGCACCTGAAGACTGAGGGGGACTTGCATGCCCGGCTGGGGCGGGTGATCTGGACCTGCTTCGGGCTGTTCCTGACCCTCTTCCTGATCCAGACGATGTGGACACTGGTCGAGGTGCCGAGAGCGACGCTCAACTTCCGCACGTCGAGGTGGCTGTGGGTCGTGCCGGTGGCCAACGTCCTCGCGATCGCCAACATCCCACGGTCGCTCGTCCTGGGTAAGCCGGCGGCCGCCTTCGTCAGCAGCAGCTTCAATATCTTCGCCTACGTCTTCCTGCTCATGACGGCGCTGTGGCCGAACATCATCGTGGCCACCGACCCGGCCTACAGCCTGAGCCTCTCGGACGCCGCGAGCAGCAACCGGACGCTCGTCATCGGGCTGATCGTGGTGGCTGTGGGGATGCCGTTCGTGGTGGCGTACTCGGCGGTCGTCTACTGGACGTTCCGCGGGAAGGTGAGGCTGGAGCCTCATAGCTACTGATCCGGATGGAGGGGACGTCGGCCCCAGGGCCTCCCTCGAGGGAGAGCGGGCGTGCGGCGAGACGGTCAGGCCGACCATCGTTGGTCGAAGACCTGGGTCCCCGCCTCGATGAGGTTCGAGCCGATCTTCACGGTGCCGGCCCGGTCCTTGACCAGGATCACGGCGGGGATCATGCAATCACGAATTGCGATCGGCTGTCGGTCGTTCCCCGACGCAGAGGATCATGGTATCGCCGCAACACTTGGGCCAGCCGGTTCGCGTATGCGCGAGCAAATCATCGATCGTTCGATCGATGCGGCGACCACAGGTCCTGCAAATCAGGACCCGTTCCGCGCCACCGACCCGGCTGTCACGATCGCCGGTCAAATCGGTCATCGACCACTCCCTTCCATGGTTGGCATGACGTCTCGCGCCTCCAGCCCGCGAGCCATCGACGTCGAGACGCATCGTCGCCCATCCTCCCTGAGCGACATCATTCGCAGGCGAGGGAGCGCACGATCCGTCCCCCGAGGACACGGAACGGGCTTTCGCAATCGATGGATGTGCCCCGATGGCAGCCGAAACCCGACCCATCGGGGGGATTGAACGGCGCGAGAAGGTCCCGAACGCCTCCAGATCGCGGTCGGACGGGGTACTCATGACGGCATGTCCTTGGTTCGCTCCTTCGTGGGTTCTTCCTGGCACAGGGTGAGATCGAGGGCATCGGCGAGCTTGTCGACGGTCGCGAGGTTGAGGCCGCGTTCATCATTGAGGAACCTCTGTATGGCATCGACCGAGACCCCGGCCCGCTTCGCGGTCGCGTAAGCGGTAAGGCCTTGCTCGCGGATGACATCGCGGAGGGCCCGGCTGACCGGCATCCCCCGGGTCGTTCTTCGCTTGGACTTGCTCACGCGACTGTCCTCACGGACGATGAAGCATCATCACCCGCGGTAGGAGCAATTTGTATGCCGCATGGCGTATACGCCACATGGCGGATGCATCGATTCGATTTCCTGCCCGATAGCAGCGAAACGTCCCGGTCGGGCACGGAACGCACCACCTCTCCGCCTCGCCTCATGGGGCGGCCGTGTCACCTTCTTCTCGCGTCGACGGGCGCATGGAGTGCTCGGGAGCGAAGCACTGTTGTGGAACCAACTCCGGGGCGCTGCTGGCTGACGCCGACTTCAATGACAAGAGGCTGTACTGGTCGGTGTGCGTGCCGATGAGGCTCGGGAGAGCCGGGACGATCTGGGGGACCTTCTTCGAGCAGGGGCCGAAGACCGCCGACGAGACGGACCCGGTCGGTGGGGCGGCCTTCGAGCGAGGCGGCCGGTTCCTCTCGACTCCGTCGAACTGGTGTCGACGTGCAGCCCGGTGACCGGGCGTGTTCAAGGTTGGCGGCTTCGGTCGCTAGCCGCGACCCGCACATCGGAGACTGCATGCGCCTCCGCTACGATCCATCGAGGCGGTACACTATCGGAAGATCGGCCTCGGGCATCGTCGCGGACGGACGGGCCGATGAGTTGAGCGCGGGCTACCCACATGAAGCTGCTCGGGAGGAAGGCACTGGTCACCGGGGGGGCGCAAGGCATCGGGAGCGGCTGCGCCCTGGAACTCGCCCTGGCGGGCGCCGATGTGGCCGTCAATGACAGGGTGCCTGACGATGCGGCCGAGGCCGTCGTCGAGAAGATCCGCAGCCTGGGCCGGCAGGCGGTGCTCGTCGTCGGCGACGCGTTCGAGCACGCTTCATGCGGCGCGATCGTGGGCGAGACGATCGCGGCCCTGGGGCGGATCGACATCCTCGTCAGCAATCCGGCCTACTCGCGGCGCGGGGACTTCCTGGAGTACGACCCCGAGACCTTTCACAGGGTCCTCGAGGGGACGCTCACCGGCGGATTCTCGATGAGTCAGGCCGTGGCGCGGCACATGGTCGGGCGGGGTGGGGGCGGGAAAATCGTCTTCATCTCGAGCGTCCACGCCCAGCGGCCCTACGCGCGGAGCGTCGCCTACAATGCCGCCAAGGCCGGGCTGAACCACCTCGCTCGCACGATCGCCGTCGAGTTGGTCCGTCACCGGATCAACGTCAACGTGATCGAGCCCGGCTGGATCGACACGCCCGGGGAGCACCGCACCTTCGGCACCGAGTTCATCGAGAAAGTCGGCCCGACTCTCCCCTGGGGCCGGATGGGGACCCCGGCCGACATCGGCCGCGCCGCGGCCTTCCTCGCCTCGGACGACGCCGACTACATCACCGGCACCACGCTCACCGTCGACGGCGGCATTCTCCTGCGCGACGCGATCCAGGAATGAGCGCGGCCGGGAAGCCGCTCCCCTCAGTCCGCGAACCGGAACGCGAAGAGGTCGGCGTCCTTGAGGACGAACCGGAGGCGGACCGGTTTGCCTGAGAGGGTGCCGAGCGCGGCGGCGTCCTTCCAGGGGGCGGGCTGTTCGACGGAATCCCCATAGATCTCCGGAGCGTCCGCCAGCGTGAATCCGGGAATCGGACGG
This sequence comes from Isosphaeraceae bacterium, assembly GCA_046349995.1. GTDB lineage: Bacteria > Planctomycetota > Planctomycetia > Isosphaerales > Isosphaeraceae > Aquisphaera. Next base: position 155,553 of record JAXMBE010000010.1, read on the forward strand.
CCGCTCTCATCCTGGATCTCGATCCGGATGCTGCCGACGGCGGACGTGGAGAAGTTCAGCAGGATCCGGCTGCCGGAGAACCGGAAGGTTCTCGTGACGACCTCGCCTCCAGAGAGGGGAGCGGAGGCCGAGACGAATCCATCCAGCCGCAGGCTATAGCGGCGGAGATATGCCTGCCGCTCCTGCATCGTGCTCTCGGTCACATACATCGAGAGTTCCTCGGGCGCGTCGGCGACGGTCGACCGGGTCTGGAGCAGCCCCCAGTTCTGGTAGATGTCGCCGTAGAACCAGGAGTCGGTGGTGCGCAGGCCGGGACGGATGAACGACTCGGGCCAGACCTGGAACCTCCTGCCGTCGCCGCTGGTCATGAACATGGTGTCGGTGACGGCCGTCCCCTCCCGGGGCGACTTCGCACCACGCAGGCGGCGATACTCGGGCCGGGGCAGTCGCTCGGTCGACTTGCTCCACCCTCGGTCGACGTACCGCGTCGGGAAGCCCAGCAAGAGGTGAGGTGCCCGGAAATAGGGGATGATCTGATTCGTGTAAAGCTCACTGACACGTCCCGGGGTGTAGTCCAGGAACTCGGGCTCGGTCCAGCGAAGGAAATCCTTCGACGTGGCCGTCCGGATATCACGGCCGTCGCGAAAGTCCCGGTGGTATTCCCGGTACTCGGCCCGGACGGTGTCCCAGAACGCGAGGTTCTGCGAGTCGAATGCTCCCCTGGTGATGACTGGCGCCTCGGAGATCAACGACCAGTGAATGGCATCCTCGGACTGGAACGCGAACAGGCCCTTCCCGGCCTTCGCCTCTCCGTATCCGAGGGCCTTGTACCGGGCCTTGCCGGAGGCTGCCGGATTCGCGTCCCTGAACGGCGTGAAATTGTGGGTGCCGAGACCGTCCCACACGATGTTGTTCTGCTTCGACCCGCCGAACTCGAACAGGCCGAGGACGGGCTTCGTCCAGTGGATGCCGTCGCGGCTCTCAGCATAGCAGGTCACCTCGCGATGACTCTCGCGGTACCCTTCCTTGGAATACTGCACGTCGGCCCCCCGGTAGTAGAGGCGGAAGACATCGCCGTCCTGGAACGCGGTGACGTAATTGACGGCGTTGCCTTCCCACGGCCGGTCCATGACGATCGACACCTCCCGCGGCACGGGACGGTGGAGCACGAGCTGAGCCCCGGACGCGAGCCGCTCGATCGGCGAGGGATCGGCCAGGAGCTGGAGGCGGGTTCCCACCTCGAGCGGCTCGCCCGCGAAAGCAGCCGAGTGATTCGCGAGCAGCGCGAACGTCAATGGGATGGCCAGCAGGGCTCGAGCATTCATGGGCCGTTCCTCCTTCCGGGTACGTCGATAACCGCTTCCTCGCGTGATAAGATCCGGCGGTATTCTGCCACAGGAGGTATCCCAGGGCGAGGATCCCGTTCACTCACGCCGAGCCGGTGTCCGGCGGGTGGAGAAGTCCATGCATCGGAAGAGGCGGATCTTCGGACCGCGCCACCTCCTTGTTCCGTCCATTCGAGGTCATCCGTCATGCGGCGACGCCTGTTCCTGCGGCTCTCGATCCCGGCCGGTTTGCACGTCCTCTCCGGAGTGGCCAGCGCCGCCGGGACGGAGCCTGCGTCGCTGCCGAAAGCCCGCGCGCTCCTCGCCGCGGGAGGACCGCTGTCGGTGATCTGCTTCGGCGACAGCGTGACCGGGGTCTACTACCACACCGGATCGCGCCGGGCCTACACGGACATGCTCGAAATCGCCCTGCGACAAGCCCATCCGCGAGCCAGGATCATCGCGATCAACGCCGGGATCAGTGGGAACACGACGCGGGATGCCCTCGCCAGAATCGATCATGACGTCCTCGATAAACGTCCCGACCTCGTCAGCGTGATGTTCGGTCTGAACGACATGACGCGTGTCCCGGTGGACGAGTATCGGGAGAACCTCCGGGCGATCGTCGCGAAGTGCCGGGCTGCGAATGCCGAGGTCATCCTGTGCACGCCGAACAACGTGATCACGACCCCCGATCGACCCTCCGAACGCCTCAGGGTCTACTGCGACGCCGTGCGAGGAGTCGGCGAGGCCCTGGCGGTGCCCGTCGTCGACGTCCACGCCGCATTCGAGGCGTTGCGAGCCCGGGACCCCAGGGCCTGGCGCCTCTCGCTGAGCGACGAGATCCACCCGAACATGGACGGGCACAGGAGGATCGCCGAGCTCCTGGCCGGTGCGATCGCCGGGCGTCCAGTCTCGCTCGCCGACGTCCGGCCGCCGGATCCAGCCCTCGTCAGAACCGGCGAGAGGCTGCGGGCAGGTGAACCGATCCGCGTCCTGGCAATGCCCCCGTTCGATGCCTGGTTCAAGCCCCTGCTCAGAGCCCAGGCGCCGAACGCCCGGGTCGAGGTCACCAGCTGGCCGACCGGTGGCATGAGTCTGGCCGAGTTGCGGGCCGACGCCCGCAGGCGCGTACGCCCGATGGCTCCGGACCTGGTCATGATCGCCGTCCCGGGGGGTGCGGCGGCGGACTCGATCGAGGAGTTCATCGCCGATTATACCTGGATCATGAACGACTCGCTCAGCTTCGGCGGTGGGGGCTGGGACTGCGTCGTCGTCCATCCCGCGGTCCTTGAGCCGGGGCACGCCCCCGACGATGGCCGCGGCGAGCTGGTCCGCACGCTCGTTCGGGCTCAGGATCTGACGCTCATCGATCGGTCCCCGGGCGACGCTCGCCCGGCACGAGAGCTCCTGGCGGGCTGGCTCGCTCGTCGTCCCTGGGATCCCGCCCCGTGATCGCCCACGGAGCTTGATCCCACGGCTCGCCCCCCCTATGCTCTCACCGGGGAGCAAGCATGAGGTGTTCGTCGGACCTCTCTGCCATCGCCGCTGAGCGTCGAATGGCCCGTTCGCGGAGGCATCGTCGAGATTGGAGCGACACCGGCTACTCGTGGTAGGCGTCGGCTCCATCGGAGAGCGCCACCTGCGCTGCTTCCAGCAGACCGGGCGGGTCGAGGTCTCCTTCGTGGAGATCAATCCCCGGCTCCTCGAGACGATCGCGGTGCGCTACGGCGTGACCCGGGCGTTCGGGGATCTCGGCCAGGCTCTGGTTCAGCCTCCCGATGTGGCCGTGATCGCCACCCCCGCACCGTCTCACCTGGAGCTCGCGACGACGCTGGCCGAGGCCGGGGTGCACGTGCTGATCGAGAAGCCGCTTGGGATCGACCTCGACGGGATCGATCCGCTGAAGCGGGCCCTCGCGGCTCGTGGTCGGGTCTCGGGAGTCGCCTATGTCTATCGCTGCCACCCGCTCCTGGCGGCGATGCGCGACGCGATCGCGGGCGGGAGATTCGGCAGGCCGGTGCAACTGGTGGCCGTGGCCGGTCAACACTTCCCGACCTATCGCCCGGCCTACCGGACCACCTACTACACCGATCGGGCCACCGGCGGTGGGGCCATCCAGGACGCGCTGACGCATCTGCTCAATGCGGGAGAATGGCTCGTCGGACCGATCGATCGGCTGGTGGCCGATGCGGCGCACCTGGTCCTCGATGGGGTGGCGGTCGAGGACACCGCCCACGTCCTGGCGAGGCATGGCGAGGTGCTCGCCAGCTACACCCTGAACCAGCACCAGGCCCCCAATGAGGTTACCGTGTCCGTGAACTGCGAGCGCGGCACCGCGCGGTGCGAATTCCACCGGCATCGCTGGCGATGGATGGTCGAGCCCGGCGGCGACTGGCAGGACGAAGTCATCGCGCCGCTCGATCGCGATACCGTGTTCATCAATCAGGCCCACCTGTTCCTCGATGCCGTCGAGGGGAAGAGACTCCCCGTCTGCACCCTGGACGAAGGGATCCACACACTCCGGGTCAACCTCGCGGCGCTGACCAGCCTGGAATCGCGTTCCTGGCAGGTGATCATGCCGTGGTGAGGGAGTCCGGGGGACGCCGATGGTGAGGAATGCTGCAAGATGATCACCGTGAAGGCATCCGGACTCGTCTACCGGAATCCCAAACCGCACCTGCGGTCCATCCACGCCTGGCATCCGTCGCTGGTGCGGTTCGACGACGGGGAGCTCGTCGCCTCGTTCGACCTCGGGCAAGGGGTCGAGAGCCTCGATTACCGGACCCATCTCACCCGCTCATCCGACGGCGGCCAGACCTGGAAGCCGCCGGAAATCCTGCTGGACGAACGGACCGATCGCCCGTCCACCTGCTCAATACGCCTCGGGCGGACCCGCGAAGGCACCCTCGTCGGCTTCGGGGGACGGTATTACCGCGACGACCCCGAAGAGGGTCTGGTCAATCGTGCCAACCTCGGTTACGTCCCCATGGATCTGATCCTGCTCAGGAGTCCAGACCGGGGGCGAACGTGGGAACCGCCGGTGACGATCGATCCTCCCCTGGTCGGTCCTTCCTTCGAGGTCTGCCACAGGATCCTCGAGCTCGAAGACGGAACCTGGCTGGCCCCGACGTCAACCTGGAGAGGCTGGCATGGCGAAGCCCCGAACGGGATGAGGGCCGTGGCACTGGTGTCGCGCGACCAGGGTCGGACGTGGCCCGAGTTCATCGACGTCATGGGAGAGAAGGAGGGGCCGCTCATCCACTGGGAGCAGTCGATCGCCCACTTGCCCGACGGGAGGCTCCTCGCGGTCGCCTGGGTGTTCGACGAGTCTTCCGGCAAGAGCCTTCCCAATCGGTACGCCCTCTCGGCCGATCCTCGCGATGGCTTCTCGCCTCCCCGTGAGACCGGACTGAACGGCCAGACCTGCAAGATCCTGGCGCTCCACGACGGCCGGGTCCTCTGCCTCTACCGGCGCGAGGACCGGCCCGGGCTCTGGGCCAACCTCGCCCGCATCGATGGCGACTCGTGGTTGAACCTCGCGGAGGCCCCGGTGTGGCAGGGCGCATCGGCGGGCATGTCCGGCCGGGACGCCGCGGGGGAGGAACTCGGGGCGCTGAAGTTCGGCTATCCGAGCATGGTCCAGCTCCCCGACGGCGACGTCCTGGCCGTGTTCTGGTGTTGCGAAGAATGCATCCACAATATTCGATGGGCCAGGCTCGCGATCGACGATTGACCGCGACGAGATGACGGAGGACGGGCCGGGCGATGTACGTCGAATCTCGCGGACTCATCCACGACGCCACCGACCGGCCCGAGGACGAGCGGATCGCGTTCTTCACCTCGCTCTGCCCGCTCCGTTCCGGGACGGTCCTAGCAGGGTTTCAGGTGGGACGTGCGAAGCACGCCCCGACATCCACCATCCGCGTCTGTCGATCGCGCGACGGGGGCGAGACCTGGTCGGAACTCCCCTGGCGGTTCGAGACCGTGCTCGACGGCATCCCCGGCTCGCTGGCCACGGCCGAGTTCGTCGAGGCGGAGCCGGGGCGGTTGCTCCTCTTCGCCACCTGGTTCGACCGCAGCGACCCGGACCGGCCGCTCTTCGATCCCGTGACCGAGGGCATCCTCCCGAGCCGCCAGCTCGTGTCCGAGTCGACGGACGAGGGCGAGTCGTGGAGCGCCTGGACCGTCCTCCCCACGCCCGGGCTGACCGGCTGCGCGACCACGGGACCGGTCCTGCGCTGGGACGATAGGAGCATCGCCTACGCGTTCGAGAGCTTCAAGGAACATGACGACCCGGCCCCGCCCCGGCACGGCGCCTGGCTGCTCGTGTCCCGCGACGGCGGCCGGAGCTTCGAGCCGCCCCTGCTGGTGGCGCGGGACCCGGGTTCTCGTGTGTATTACTGGGACCAGAGGCTGTGCCCGACGGGAAGCGACGGCCAGTTCGTCGCGCTCTTCTGGACCCATGACCGCGGCGCCCGCCGCGACCTGAATGTGCATCTCCTGCACGGCTCGATCGATCAGGCGCCCGCGGCGCCCGACCCTCCACAGCCTACCACGATCCCGGGCCAGATCGCGGCCCCGGCCCGCGCCGACGACAGCAGCCTGCTGGCCTTCGCGGTCGATCGGGGACACCCGGGGACGATGACCCTGTGGCGATCGCGGGACGACGGCCGGACCTGGCCCGAGGCCGACTGCCTGGTCGTCCATCAACACGAGGAGCGGGCACGGATCAGCCAGGGCAAGGAGGACATCGATTTCAAGCAATACTGGGAAGACATGGGGAAATGGAGCTTCGGACACCCGGCGATCCGTTCGCTCGGCCCGGGGCGAGTCCTCCTGGCCTTCTACGCCGGCTCGCCCGCCCGCATGAGCATCCACTGGGCCCGCGTGGTGCTCTGAGGATCGGCTGGCGCGTTGGCCCGTCGGCCTGATTGTCGAATTCTTGTTGGAAACCGGATCGATCGCCTTTAAGCTAGGCCTTCCTCACCCATTGTGATGAAAGCGAGCCTTGATGAACGAGGACGGCCGGCACGACGAGAAGGCGGAGGGCGGCGACCACGGCGAATGGGTCTGCCCCCTGCCGGATGCGGACCAGACCCGGAACATCCTCATCTACTCGGTCAACTGGGGGCTGATCTACCTGGCTTCTCCCGTGACCTACGTCGGGGTAGTGCAGGCGACGCTCATCGACCGTCTCGGGTTTAGCAATTCGGAGGCGAACCTGCCGGCCAGCGCCTACCTCTGGAGCATGCCGCTGGCGGTTCTGGTGATCTGGCTCTTCCCGCAAGTCCGCGCGCTCAGGCCCATGCTCATCACGGCGCTGGCCTCGGCCGCCGTGATGGGAGGCCTCGTCGCCTTCGCCGTGACCGCGATGAGCCCGCGGGCGATCCTGACCGCGCTGGTTGCCTACGCCGTGGTCTGGGGGTGCGGGAACGGCGTGATCGCCACCTGCCAGTGGGAGATGATCGGGCGTGGGGTCTCGGCGAGCCGGCGGGGACAGGCCCTCGCCCTGGCGTTCGGAGCCGGGCCGATCCTGGCCGTCATCGCCTCGCTCGGGTCCCAGCTCATCATGGGCGGCGATGCCAAAGTCCCCGGGTTCCTGGCCTGGATGCCGCGCCCGGGATACCCCTGGAACTTCGCGACCCTCTACCTCGCGAGCGTACTGGTCCTCGGGGCCGCGGCGATTCAATCGTGGTTCTTCATCGTGCCCCGGCCCGTGGCCGAGGTTCGCCGTCAGCCCTTCGTGTCGGGAGTGTTCGGGGGGTTCCTGGATTATCTCGGGTCGCGTCCCATTTTCTTCGCGGCGATCGCCTATATCATGGTCTACTCCGGCCATGAGATCCTCCAGAACCTCTCGCTCTACACCCGCGAGGTGCTCGGCGAATCGCCCGATTCCTATGCCGGATTGCTCCTCGCCCTCCGTTTCGGCTTCAAGGTCGCGGCCGGCTTCTTCCTCGGTTGGCTGCTGGTGAAGACCGATCCCCGCACCTTGCTGCTGGCCACGGCTGGCCTCACCTTCCTCGCCGTGCTCTGGGGGGCGGTGGTACCGGGCTGGTGGTTCCTGCTCGCGTCCGGGATCCTTGGGGCGGGGGAGTTGTTCGGGGTGTACTATCCGAACTACATCCTGGACTGCTCCCCGCGCTCGCAGATCAGGCGGAATATGGTCTTCACCAACATGATCACCATGCTCGTCGGCTTCGCCCCGGTGGTCTATGGCTGGATCTCGGATACGTTCGGCGAGGACGACAAGAAGTTCGGCTTCCGGGTGAGCTTCGCGGTCTCCCTCGCCGTGCTGGCGGCCACCATGATTCTGGTCCGGCTGACGCTCCCCGCCCGGCCTCGTCCCTCGGAATCCCCGTCGACTTTCCAGGAGAACACGGTCGGTGAATCTCAGGCCGCTTGATCTCGGTTGCTTCGTGTTCTACATGGCCCTCCTGGTCGGCACGGGGCTGTTCTTCACCCGCCGGCAGAGGAGCCTGAAGGAGTACCTGCTGGCCGACCAGGACATCCACTGGATCATCGTGGCCGTCTCGGTCCTCGCCGCCCTGTTCAGCGGGATCACCTACCTGGGCGCGCCGGCGGAGGCTTACTACCACGACCTCTGCTACATCTGGGTGCTGGCCTCGTTCCTGATCGCCACCCCGATCACGACCCTCGTTTTCCTCCCCTTCTTCCGCGGGCTGAACCTGTACACGGCGTACGAGTACCTGGATCGCCGCTTCGACCGGAGGGTCCGCCGCATCGCCTCGGCGTTGTTCATCGCGCGGGTCACCCTCTACATGGCCACGGTGATCTACGCCCCCGCCCTGGCGATCATGGAGATCACGGGTTGGCCGTTGTGGATCTCGGTCCTGCTCAGCGGAGCCGCGGCGACCATCTACACGACGTTCGGGGGCATGAAGGCGGTCATCTGGACGGACTCGCTCCAGTTCGTGGTGCTCTGCGGCGGGATCCTGCTGATCCTGGGCTTCGCCGTCGCCGAGGTCCCGGGTGGGTTCGCCGCGGCCTGGGGCCTGGCGGCCGGAGAAGGGCGGACGCGACTCCTGAACCTGAGCCTCGATCCGACCGAACGCGTCACCTTCTGGGGGGCACTGATCGGCGGGACCTGCCACAATCTGGTGCAGATGGTGACCGACCAGATCTCGGTCCAGCGCTATCTCACCTCGAAGTCGCTTCAGGAGTGCCAGCGGGCGCTCTGGCTCAAGCTGGGCGTGACGTTGCCGTTGGTCGTCTTCTTCTACCTCACGGGGACGGTGCTTTTCGGCTATTACCGGGTCCACCCGGAACGAGAGCCCGTCGTCAACGCCGCCGGCCAGGTGGTGTCGCGGGGGGAGGCCGCCGGCCGGGGCGAGGCGCGCCCCCTGAGCGGCGGACAGCAGAACCGGATCCTGCCCTTCTTCGTCGTCCGCCAGCTCCCCTCACCGCTGCCGGGGATCCTGATCGCGGCGGTCTTCGGGGCGACCATCGCCGCGGTCTCCGCGGGGATCAACGCGCTGGCGACCGCCGCCCTCGTGGACTTCGGCGGCAGGCCGGGGACCGGCGGACGCAGCGAGGCCGGCCAGTTCCGGCTGGCGCGCCTCCTCACCGTGCTCTTCGGGATCGTCGCGACCGCGATGGCGCTGGGGATCGGCCGGCTGGGGACGCTCGTCGAGGTCTCGATCAAGACGTTCGGCGTCTTCGGGGGCCCGCTCCTCGGCATCTTTTTCCTGGGCGTGCTCTCGCGGAGGGCCAACGGCAACGGCGCCCTGATCGGGGGTGTCGCGGGGGCGGCCACCGGCCTTGCCGTGGCGTTTTCCGACAGGATCAGTCCGATCAGCATTTCGATGATGTGGATCCCCGTCGCATCGACGGGCGTGACGTTCGCGTTCGGATGGCTCGTCAGCCTGGCATTCGCGCCGCCAGGGCCCGAGGTGGACCCACTGGTCTTCCGCGGCCCGTCGCGGACCCGCCCCGGGCTCGTACCATCGGCGGCCGGGAGCGAGGCTTGAAGGTGCGGAATCGTGAGCACGGTGTGGCCATGAACGAGACGGAGACGACCCGACAGAGCCGGGTCCCCAGGTCGATGGAGCTCTACCGGAGGGCACTTGAGCTGATCCCCGGCGGGACCCAGCTCGTGAGCCGCCGCCCGACGCGCTATGCCAACGGGGTCTCCCCGGCCTACGCCGTCAGCGCGAAGGGTGCCAGGTTCCTCGACGTTGACGGGCACGAGTACATCGACTGGGTGAGCGGGATCGGGGCGATCATCCTGGGCTACTGCGACCCGGTCGTGGACGAGGCCGTCTGCAAGCAGATCGCCACCGGGACGATGTACTCGATCAACCACGAGCTGGAGATCGAGCTGGCCGAGGAGCTGTGCCGGACGATCCCCTGCGCCGAGATGGTGCGATACGCCAAGTGCGGCGGCGAGGCCTGCGCGATCGCGGCCCGGATCGCACGCGGCGCGACCGGCCGCGACGTTCTTTTGTTCTGCGGCTACCACGGCTGGCACGATTGGTATCTCGCGGCCAACCTCGACGCCGAGGCGAACCTGGGCGCGCACCTGTTTCCGGGAATCGAGCCGATCGGCGTGCCGCGGGGGCTCGCCGGGACGGCGATCCCCTTCCCCTATGGCGACCTTCCCTCCCTGGGCCAGGCGCTCGATGACCACAAGGGGAAGGTGGCCGCCGTGATCATGGAGCCGCTGCGTTCGGAGTTGCCGCCGCCGGGCTACCTCGCGGGTGTCCGCTCCCTGTGCGACGACCACGGAGTGATCCTCGTGTTCGACGAGGTCTCCTGCGGCTTCCGCCTCCGCCTCGGCGGCGTGCAGGAATTCTCCGGCGTCACCCCCGACCTCGCCGTGTTCGCAAAGTCGATCTCCAACGGCTACCCGATGGGCGCCGTGGTCGGCAAACGCGACGTGATGGAGCACGCCAGTCGCATGTTCATCTCCAGCACCTACTGGAGCGACACGATCGGCCTCCGCGCCGCGCTGACCACGATCCGGGAGCTCCGCCGGCGCGACGTGCCCGCCCGGCTCGACCGGCTCGGGAGGACGATCCAGGATCGGCTCAACTCCGCGGCCGCGGAGACCGGGGCGCCGGTCCGATGCGTGGGGATCGCGGTTCACCCGCGCCTTCAGTTCGACGAGGACGACCCGAACCTCCAGGCCCGGCTCGCGACCCTGTACATCCAGGAGATGGCGAAACGCGGCTGTCACGGATACGCTTCCTTCTACCTCAATGCGGCCCAGGGCGATTCCGAGGTCGGGCAAACCGAGGCCGCCGCCCGCGAGGTCTTCCGGCTCATCCGCCAGGGACTGGAGGACGGGAATGTCGACGAGTTGCTGGAGTGCGATCTGACCCAGGATGCGTTCCGGCGGCTGGTCCGATAGGCCGCCCGGCGTGACCCGGTCCGGTGGATGGGGGCTCGAAATGGACGATCTGAAATCCCGGTTCGATCGTGACGGCTTCGTCGTCGTGCCCGGCCTCCTCCCTCCCGGAGACCTCGCCGAGCTGGCAGCGAACCTTGACCGGTACATCCGGGAGGTCGTGCCCGGCCTGCCGGATCGGGACGCGTTCTATGTCGATCGGTCCCGCCCGGAGACCCTCAAGCAGCTGCAGCACATGGAGGTCGATTCGTACTTCCGCGACTACGTGAGACACCCGGCCTGGCTGGGGCTGGCCGGGATGCTCCTCGGCGAGGATCCGGAACCGATGTCGGTCGAGTGGTTCAACAAGCCGCCAGGCACCAACAGCCCGACTCCGCCGCATCAGGACAACTACTATTTCTGCCTCCGGCCGCCGAACGTGGTCACGGTCTGGCTGGCGCTGGACCCGGTGGACGAGGACAACGGTTGCCTGCGGTACGTCGCCGGCTCTCACAGCCGGGGCATCCGACCTCATGCGCAGTCGAACATCCTGGGCTTCTCGCAGGGAATCGCCGATTACGGCGACGAGGACCGGGCCCGGGAGGTCGTCGTGCGGCTCCGGCCCGGAGACGCCGTCGCCCACCACGGCGACACCATCCACCGTGCCGATCCGAACCGCTCGCCGATGCGACACCGGCGTGCCCTCGCCATGGTCGTGCGGGGCGAGGGTGCCCGCCGTGACGAGGCCGCATTCGCCCGGTACATGGAAGCCCTCGGCGCCCAGCACCAGGGACTCGGACTCAAGCCGTGAACCCGATCTCGCCGCCCTTCGAGCGCACCGAACTCGACGTGAGGATCTGGCGCGACGAGCTTGATGAGTTCGTCCCGCGCCGGGTCTTCGACGTCCACACCCACGTCTACCGCTGGTCGTTCAACCTCGACCTTCACAAGGATGCCAGCCCTTACAGGGCCCTGCTCGGCACGCATCTCCTCGAGAGCACCTGGGAGAGGCTTGATGACGCGGACGCACTGCTCATGCCGGGGCGTGAGGTCCACCGCCTGGCCTTCCCGTTCCCGTTCCCTCACCCCTGCGACTTCGAGGCCTCGAACCGCTTCCTCGCGATCGAGGTCGCCCGCGACCCGGCCTCGGCCGGGCTGATGCTGGTCCATCCGGGGATGTCGGCCGAGCAGGTCGAGGCTGACGTCGGGCGGTACGGCTTCGTTGGATTCAAGCCGTACCGCTGGTACGCGACCTCGGGCGACGCCGTCGATGCAGGCATCACGGAGTTCATGCCCGAGCACCAGCTCGCCGTGGCCGACCGACGCGGCCTGATCGTTATGATGCACCTCTCGCGGCGCGACGCGATCGGCGACCCGCGGAACGTGGACGACCTGCTGCGCCTCTGCGGCGCTTATCCGGGGGTGCGCTGGATCCTCGCCCATTGCGCCCGGAGCTACTCCGCCTGGGCCATCGAGAGCGCCGCGAGGCGGCTGCGGGGCCTGCCCAACGTCTGGTACGACGTCTCCTCCGTGTGCGAATCGGATGCGATCGACGCCCTGTTCACGGGCGTCGGCGCGGATCGCGTGATGTACGGCAGCGACGATCTCCCCGTCGGCGTCCTCCGCGGCAAGTACGTGTCGTTCGGGCGGGCCTGGGCGTACCTGTCCGAGACGAACCACGCGATGAGCCTGGCCCACTGCGACGGACGCATGACCTTCACGCGCTACGAGCAGCTCCGGGCGATGAAGCGTGCCGCGATGCGGCTCGGGATGACGACGCCTCAGCGTGAGGCGCTGTTCCACGGGACGGCCCGGGACCTGGTCGCCCGTGCCGCGGATTGGCCTTCCTGACCGGGGTCACGTCGATGGAATCCCCCATGCCAGAGCCGCTGGCGTTCCTGAATGGTCGGATGGTGCCGTTCTCGGAGGCACGGCTGCCGGTGTACGACGCCGGGATCGTGCTCGGCGCGACCGTGACCGAGATGACCCGCACGTTCCGCCATCAACCGTGGAAGCTCGATGCGCATCTGGATCGCCTTGATCGGTCGCTCCGATACGTGCGGATGGACATCGGGATCCCCAGGGAACGGCTGGAGGACATCTCTCGCGAACTCGTCGCCCACAATGCGGGACTGATCGATCGGGACGACGAACTCGGGCTGATCCACTTCGTGACAGCCGGTGAATTTTCCGTCTACGCGGGTTCGGCCGGCGGGTCATCCGCGATGACGCCGACGGTCTGTGCCCACACGTTCCGCATGCCCTTCGCCCTCTGGGCCGGGAAGATGCGGGAAGGGCAGCACCTGGTCACGACCTCGACCCGGCACGTCCCCCCCCAGTGCTTCGATCCGAAGATGAAGTACCGCAGCCGCATGCATTACTACCTCGCCGATCTCGAAGCCCGGCAGGTCGACCCCGACGCCTCGGCATTGCTCCTGGACCTCGACGGGAACGTCACCGAGACGGGCGGTTCGAACTTCCTGATCGTCGAGCGGGGGGCGGTCGTCTCCCCGACCACGCGGAACATCCTGCCGGGCATCAGCCGGGCGACGGTGATCAAGCTCTGCGGCGAGCTCGGCATCCGGTTCCTCGAGCGCGAGTTCCAGGTTTACGACGTGATGAACGCCGAGGAGGCGTTCACCGCGAGCACCCCGTACTGCCTGATGCCGGTCACCCGGATCAACGGCTCGGCGGTCGGCGACGGGAAGCCGGGCCCGATCTTCCGGCGGCTGATCCGCGCCTGGAGCGAGCAGGTCGGGCTCGACATCGAAGCGCAGATCCTGGGCCGGGATGGCGGCCCGGCTGAGTGATCCGGCACCCGGACCACGACTCACCGCGCCGGATCGGTCTCGAGCACCGCGGCGATGCTCTCGCCCGCCTCGACTCGCGGACACGTGTGCAGCATGAGGACCAGGCCGGATCGGACTGCCTTGACGGTCTCGACCCGCCGCCCGAGGAGGTCGCTCAAGGTCCCGAGCGGCTCGCCCGCGTCCACGAGCTGACCGAGCGCGACGCAGGGCGAGAAGAACCCCTCCCGGGGAACGGGATGATCCACCTGAAGGTGTCCCGAACCGAGCCGATCGTCCTCGATGACCAGGGGGGCGGGGTGGGTATCGAGGGTGGGTGATCTTGCCTCAATCATCCCCAGCTCTCTCATCACGCCGAGGCACCCGGAGACGTAGGCCTCGACGCCCGCGGGATCGAGGTCGCAGCCCCCCTGGTATTCCGCGTAGATCGCTGGAATCCCGTGGTCCCTGGCGACGGAGAGCGATCTGCCTTCCAGTCGAGGATCGGTGCCCCAGACGATCGGCAGGCCGAAGGCCCGGGCCATCCGGCGCTTGCTCGTCCAGCACGCCTCGGTCGGCGTGGAGCATGTACCCCACGAGCGGCAGGATTCGCAGGCGCGTGCCACCGGTGTGGAGGTCGATGTAATGGTCCGCGGTCCGGATCAGCGACGACAGTTCCCAGGCGACCTGTTCCGTGACCGAACCGTCACGCCGTCCGGGACAGGTCCGCGCCAGGTCGAGCCCGTCCTCGGCGGTCCGCTGGCCCCGGCGAAACGCGGGCTCGTTGACCACCGGGACCAGCGTCAGGCGGCCGCGGACGGGCGAAGAGCGAAGCCGCACGATCAGCTCGCGGAGGGCGGCCATCGGCTCGAACTCGTCGCCATGGACGCCGCCGGTAATCAGGAGGTGAGGCCTCGCGCCGGTCCCCATCTCTTCGCGGGCGAGTTCCACGATCGTTTCGACTCCCGGTGTCGTCACCATGCCGTCCAGCCGCCGTCGATGACCAGGTTCTGCCCCGTCATGAAGCTGCTGGCGTCGCTGGCGAGGAAGACCACGGCCCCCTTCAGTTCATGGGGAGAGCCCATCCGGCCCATCGGCAGCTTGGTGCAGAGCCGTTCCACCATCGCCCGCGGGGCCTTCTCGGTTGGGAACGGTCCGGGGCTGATGCAATTGACCCGGACCCTCTCCCTCGCCCAGTAGACCGCGAGATGCCGGGTCATGTGGATGATGCCCCCCTTGAGCGTGTGGTAGGCCACCGGGCTCGCCGGGCAGATGCCCTCGTAGGCGTCCGGGTAGGAGCCGACCAGCCCGTACATCGAGCCGACCTGGATGATGCTCGCCGGTGCCTCGCGCCGGACGGCGTCATCGCGGGTGAGCCGCGCCAGGAGGAAGTAGCCGGTCGCGTTGGCCAGGTGGCGGGAGAATTGCTCGGCGGTCACGGTCGTCCAGTCCGCGGGGAGCGCCTCGTGTCCGTTGTTCACGAGCACGTCGATCCGCCCAGCCAGCTCGATCGCCCGCCCGAAAGCTCGATCGATCGAGTCGGGGTCCATCTGGTCCAGTGCAATCCCGAGGTGCCGCGGCGTTTCCTCGCGCCGGGGCAGCGAATCGGCCAGGGCCCGGGCGCGGGCCTCGTCGCGACTGGTCACGACGACGGACGCCCCCGCCTCCGCCAGGGCACGCGACATCGCCGAGCCGAGGTGTCCCGATCCCCCCGTGATCAAAACCACCTTTCCCGACAGGTCCATCAGTTCCTGAACGGTCGGTTCGCGCCCCCCGTCTCGCCACATGACGACGTCCTCCAGGATCCTTTCCGGCATGACGACCGACTCTACTGCGCGGGCATCGCTCGTGGAAGAAGCCGTTCGACCCTCCGGCTCCGATCGACGGCAGAATCCCCACAAGGCCGTTGCGAGCGGGGTCCTGTTCCTGCATCATCGACCGCGGGCATCACCGAGGAGAAGCCGAATGAGGGCGAGCAAGGTCCGGGCGAAGCTGAAGCGGAACGAGCCGGTGCTCATCACCTGCCTCCACCTGGTCGACCCGTCGATCTACGAGCTGACGAGCCTGATGGGCTTCGACGGCATCTGGATGGACATGGAGCACCACGGGTACAGCGTGGAGAAGGCCAACGAGCTGATGCGGGCCTCCCGCGTCGGGTCCATCGACATCATGGCCCGGCCCGCCAAGGGCGAGTTCATGCGGATGGGCCGGATGCTCGAGGCGGGGGCCCAGGGGATCATGTATCCCCGCTGCGACGACGCGGCGGAGGCCCGCCAGGTGGTGACCTGGTCGAAGTTCGCCCCGCTCGGCAGGCGCGGGTTCGACGGCGGCAACCCCGACATGCCGTACTGCAGCCTGCCGATGGACGCGTACATCCGGGAGGCCAACGAGCAGACGTTCCTCGTGATCCAGCTCGAGGACGAGCGGGCCGTCGCCAACGCCCGCGAGATCGCGGAGGTCGATGGCGTGGACGTGCTCTTCTTCGGCCCGGCCGACTTCACCGTTCTCGGCGGGATCCCCGGCCAGTTCGACCACCCGAGGGTGCAGGCCGCGGTCGAGGCGATCGCGAGGGCGGCCCGAGATGCCGGGAAGCACTGGGGCATGCCCTGCTTCAGCCCGGAACACGGCCGGAAGCTGCTGGACCTGGGCGCGCGCTTCCTCTGCCACGGGGCCGACATCATCTTCATCAAGAAGGCACTGGAGGAGATCCGCCGGAACTTCGCGCCGCTCGGGGTGACGTTCGACGGCAAAATCTGAGGGGATGCCCCGCGGCCGAGCGTCACGCGCCGATGAGCAGATCCCTTCCATGGTCCTCCGACTGTAGGCGCAGGCACCTGATCATCCTACGATCAGGGACACTCCGCCACGTCGGCCAGACGGCTCGACCGACCGCGTGCCATTCGAAGGAATCCTGATCCAGAACGGGGTGCATGATGAGATCCATGACACTCGGCCGGTTCCCTGGTCGCCTGTTCGCGACGGCCCTCGTGGGCGCCTGTCTGGCCACGGCAGCGCCGCGCGGCACGGCCGGAGAGGTGCCCGGCAGCGGCGGCTGGTCGATGGGCGCGCCGCGCGACGAGATCCGGCCCGAATTCGCCTGCGAGCCCGGCGGGTCGGGGCATCCGCCGATATTGATCATGCGGGCGGGTCGCCGGGACGGCGTAGACGGCTACTGGACGAAGACCTTCCCGGTGACCGGGGGCCGCCACTACCGCTTCGAGGCGCGCTATGCGGCGAAGGGAGTGGAAGTCCCCCGGAGGAGCGTCGTGGCCGAGCTCCACTGGAGGGACGCGAACGGCCGGCACGTGCCGCTCGACGAGCCGGCGGCCAGCGGCTACCTGAGGGGAGCGACTCCGATGGCCGAGACCGAGTTCCCCGCCACGCGGGCGGAGGACGGATCGGGCTGGACCGAGGTCTCGGAGACCTTCCGCGCCCCCTCGGGAGCGACCCGGGCGGTCGTCGAGTTGCACCTGCGCTGGGCCCGCGGCGGCGAGGTTCGCTGGCGCGACGTGTCGCTGGTCGAGACGACCGCGCCGGAGCCGCGGACGGTTCGGCTGGCCGCCGTTCACTTCAGGCCGTCCGGAGGCAAGACACCGGAGGACAACCGCCGCATGTACGAGCCCCTGATCGCCGAGGCCGCCCGGCAGAAGGCCGATCTGGTGGTCCTCGGCGAGACGCTCACCTATCCCGGCCTGGGCAGACAGTATCACGAGGTCGCCGAGCCGATCCCGGGCCCTTCCACCGAGTACTTCGGCCGGCTCGCGAAGAAGTACAACCTGTACATCGTGCCCGGTCTGCTGGAGCGCGACGGGAATCTCGTCTACAACGTCGCGGTCCTCATCGGCCCCGACGGTGCCCTCGTCGGCAAGTATCGCAAGGTCTGCCTGCCGCGCGGCGAGGTCGAGGGGGGCATCGCCCCCGGCTCCGACTATCCGGTCTTCTCCACTCGCTTCGGCAAGGTCGGGCTGATGATCTGCTACGACGGCTTCTTCCCCGAGGTCGCCCGCGAGCTGACGAACCGTGGCGCGGAAGTGATCGCCTGGCCGGTCTGGGGCTGCAATCCGCTGCTGGCCCGCGCGCGGGCCTGCGAGAACCACGTCTATATCGTCAGCAGCACCTACGAGGACGTGTCGCGCAACTGGATGATCTCCGCGGTCTTCGACCACGCCGGCGAGGTGATCGCCCAGGCCAAGGACTGGGGCACGGTCGCGGTCACCGAGGTGGACCTGGATCGGCGCCTGAAATGGGTCAGCCTCGGCGACTTCAAGGCCGAGATCCCCCGGCACAGGCCGGTCGCGGCCGCCGACGGACCCGGCAGATAGTCCCCCGGGCTGCCAGCCCTGGCCGACACATAAAGTGCCAACAATGCGACGCGGTCCGGCCTGTTTGGCTGGCCGCGTGTTTCCATGGCAGGTCGAAGAGGAGCCCCATGAAGATCGAGCGAGAACGGACCGTCGTTGCAACCGCCGCCCAGGCGTTCGTCCTGGCGTCGGCCATGCTGGCCGGGACCGTCGCGGCGCAGGACCAGCCCGGGTCGCCCGCGACCTACAAGGAACTGCCCAGCGAGATCCCCGCGAAGTTCGAGCCCACCCGGTACGGGTTCGATCACGACCGCCGGGACGTGATGATCCCCATGCGGGACGGGGTGAAGCTGCACACGGTGATCCTGGTCCCGAAGGGCGCGAAGGGGGCGCCGATCCTGCTTACCCGGACGCCCTACGACGCCAACAAGCTTACGGGACACGCCGAGAGCGCGCACCTGGGTCCGGTCCTGAGGGGCTACGACAACGCCACGGAGGTGATCGTCGAGGGGGGCTACATCCGGGCCGTCCAGGACGTCCGCGGCAAGCACGGATCGGAGGGCGACTATGTCGTCAATCGACCGTTGCGGGGGCCGCTGAACCCGACGCCCGTCGACCACGCGACCGACACGTACGACACCATCGATTGGCTGGTGAAGAACGTCCCCGAGTGCAACGGCAGGGTCGGGATCCTGGGCATCTCGTACGACGGGTTCCTGCCGCTGATGGCGCTCGTCGACCCGCACCCGGCGCTGAAGGTCTCGGTGCCGATGAACCCGATGGTCGACGGCTGGATCGGCGACGACTGGTTCCACAACGGCGCCTTCCGCCAGATCAACGTGACCTGGATCTACGATCAGCTCGCGACCCGCAAGGGAGACGCGAAGTGGTGGACGACCCATCACGACATCTACGACATGTACATGCAGGCGGGCTCCGCGGGAGAGCTCGGGCGGCGTCGGGGCATGGACCAGATCGGGTTCTGGAGGAAGCTCACCGAGCACCCCGCCTACGACCCGTTCTGGCGCGAGCAGGCGGTGGACAAGCTGCTGGCGAAGCGGCCGCTCAGGGTGCCGGTGATGGTGGTGCACAGCCTCTGGGACCAGGAGGACATCTACGGCGCGCCGGCCGTCTACAGGGCGCTCGAGCCGAAGGACGCGGACAACGACAAGGTCTTCCTGGTGATGGGCCCCTGGCACCACGGCCAGATGATCGAGGACGGCAGCGCCCTGGGTGCGTTGAAGTTCCACGCCGACACGGCGATGGAGTTCCGCCGGGACGTCCTTGCGCCGTTTCTCGCCCGGTACCTCAAGGATGATGCTCCGAAGGCCGACATCGCCCCGGTGACGGCGTTCGAGACCGGGACGAACCGGTGGAGGCGGCTGACCGCGTGGCCGCCGAAGAAGGAGCAGGCAGACGGCGGCGGTCCCAGGCGGCTTCACCTCCGCTCGGGGCTGAAGCTGAGCTTCGATGAGCCCGGGACGAGCGATGCCGCGTTCGAGGAGTACGTCTCCGACCCCGCCAAACCGGTGCCCTTCCGCGCGCGGCCGATCCAGCCGATGGGTTACGCGGAGGGGCAGACGTGGTCGCAATGGCTCGTGGACACGACCAGCGGGAGGCGTCCGGGCGGCCGGACGTCCTCGCGTTCGTCTCCGACGTGCGCAGAGCAGCCCGCTCAAGATCGCCGGAGGAGCCGATCGCGCCCACCTCGTCGCCTCCACCAGCGGGAGCGACTCCGACTGGGTCGTCAAGCTGATCGATGTCTATCCCGACGAGGTCGCCGGCCAGGTCGCCGGGATGGGCGGCTACCAGCTCCATGGTCGCGGCCGATATCTTCCGGGGCCGGTACCGCGAGGACCCCGGGACGGCGAAGGCCATCCCCCCGGCGAGGCAGCTGCCGTACCGGATGCGCCCTACCGGCCCACCACGTCTTCCTGCCCGGGCATCGGATCATGGTCGGTGCAGTCGAGCTGGTTCCCGCTGTACGACCACCTCGTCCACGAGACCTTCGTCTACCCATCTTCTGGGCCAGGCCCCAGGACTACGCCAGGGCCGCAGCGGGTCTTCCACGAACTGGGTCGGATGAGCTTCGTGGAACTGCCCGTCGTCCCCTCACTCCCCTGACGGCCGGGGGCCGTGGCATCCGGACTCGCCGGGATCCCTGGCGCCCAGGTCCTCGAGGATCCGCGTCCCGTCGGATCGCTGGCCTCGAAGACGGCATCGGAGACGGGGTAGGGTTGGAGGGCCAGGCGGGAAGCCAGGTGTTCCAGCCGAGATGGGGCCCGCCCTGGGGCTCGGGGGTGAGCTGGCGGGGTGGGACCTCCTCGGGTCGGAGCGTCGGCTGGACGTCGAAGTCCGGCATCAGGCCGGCGTAGAGGCGGCGTCATCCGGCAGAGGGCGGAGCGCCGGGCCGTTGGGCATCAGCGAGCGGAACTGCGGCCAGCGCAGGGGACCGACGCACGCCGGGAGACTGCTCTGCACCTCCCAGACGCGTTCACCGACCACGAGATTCACGCCGAGCTGGTTGTTCTGGCCGCGGGGGCGGGCCCGAGACGGCATGACGGACTGGTCCTCGGGCTCGAGGCTGAGCCAGCGGCCCTGGCACTGGAGCACCGCGACGGGCATCTCCAGGTGGTCGGCCAGCAGGCATTCCAGGGCCAGCGCGGACCGCGGGAAGTGGGAGATGTATCCGCTGTAATGGAGGAAGACCTCGTCATCGACCTCCATCCGGCCTTGCAGCTTCCCGTCCCGAGCTGAAAGCAGTAAGGCGCGTCACCGGGTCGGGCTCGCCGTCGGGGTCGTCCAGCCTGGTGCGCTCGTAGGTGACCGGCAGGCTGTACTTCTCCCAGGCCCGGTAGAAGAGCGAGACCAGCCGGTGGTTGAACAGGTCGAGGAAGTCGCAGAGTGGGGAGTCCTTCTCGCGGAGCTGCTGCAGCAGGATCTCGGTATAGTGCCGGGGGAGGGCGCCGCTGGGCCCGGTCAGCCCGAAGAAGGAGACGAGCATCTCGAGCGGGCGCGAATCCGGGCGGTCGCGGAGCTGCTTCCGGGTGTCGCGGATCTCGCTGATGGCCCCGGTGGGGAAGCTGAGCGAGGGGTGCGCGGAACCGGACGACCTCGTCGCGAGGAGGGACGTCGGCCCACGCCGTGGCCCTGGAAGTGCCACTCTGGGCGCGCCCCGCGACCTCCCGGCGGCAATGTTCGAGCAGCCGGACCGCCTGGAAGAAGTCGAAGCGAAAGGAACCCTCGAGCAGGCCTCCTCCAGGTCAGCACCCTCTCGCCCATCCTCGGAGCCCATCGCCTCAGCACCCGCTGCCCCCTTCACGGCGGTGGCGACCATCTTGGTGAACGAATTGATCGTGCGAGTAGAGCCCCATGAAGTGCTCCGGCGCTGGCGAAGAGGAACAGGCCGCTCCCCGTGAATCGCTCCTCGTCGAACTGGACGGTGACCTCGGCACCGCGGCGGAAGGCCAGGGGGCCGTCCCCCTGGATCGTCGAGACGACGCGGCGGTGCTTCACGCCGAGCACGCCCTCGATCTGGTTGCGAGTCTCCGACGAGTCGGTCAGGTCGTAGAGCCGGAGGACCTCGCGCAGGGCGTCGGCGCCCGCCGTCCTCGACAGCGACAGATGGTTGAGCGACAGGTGCCCGAGATGAGCCGCCAGAGCAGCCCGCGGCCCAAGTCGGGGCGGTGGGTGAGCGTGGGGGTCAGGCAGGAGATGCAGGCGGCCGGCCCGCCGCCGTCCCACGAGCTGGAGCCGGGGCTGATCACACTCCGTAGGGGAGGTCGCCGGGCAGGTCCCGGTTCATGCGTGGTCTGGACCTCGAGGACCGAGCCGGCGGCCTGGGAGGCCGGAATTGCAGGTCGACGAGCGAGAGATAGACTTCCGTGCCCCGGTCTCGGCCGCGATGGCCCCCTCCGCCGGCCGCCGGGCGGCATGTGCCAGAAGGTGCGCCCCGCGCGCGGTCCCCGGCGTGCTTCACCGAGAAGAACGGCCGGTATTCCTCCGTCTCGCCCACCGACGGCGGCTTGATCACCCGGTCGACCGAGTACACCTCGAGGGCCAGCGGGCGTCGGCGGTCGGGGACCACCGGATACTCGAAGGTATGGTTGGTCAGCGCGATCGGGTCGGCCCGCTGGGAGAAGAGGTTCACGATGGGCGTGCAGCCGAGCTGGAACGTCTCCGCCGAGATGTGCCGGGCGAGGTCCGGCACCGCACGTCCAGGTAGATGTAGACGACCAGTTGGTTCTGCAGGCCGGGCACGGCTGGATCGCCGAGGCGGGGGAGTCCAGGAAGAGGAACTTCTGGGGGAACGCGAAGTACTCGGTGAGCAGCCGGTAGCCGAGGAACGAGCGGGCGGGGTAGGGAGCAGCCCCTCCGCCGGTCGAAGCCGACCTGCCGCAACGCGTCCTCCCCCAAAGGAGGAGCTCGACCGGGGCACGAACGGGTGATCCCGCCGTGCCGACGACGTTGTTGAAGAGCAGCTCGTAGAGGCGGTGCACGTGGCGCGGCTGCCCCTGAGATAGAACCGCAGGGCGTCGATCGAGGTCGCCCAGGTGACGTCGCTCGAAGGGATGTTCAGCGCGATCCGCAGCACGGCCTGCGCCCCGCCAGGAGTAGGGCGTGTTCGGGGCCGGCAGAGGCGCTGGGCCAGGACCGCGGACTGGACCTCGATCGGCAGAGCGTCACCAGGGTAGCAGGTCGGTACCGGCACGCCTCATTCCCGAGGACCGGCTCGGTCTCCAGCTCGAATTGGCGGGGGATCACGTACCCGGTCGTGAGCTGGGTCTGCTCGGGTCCCACCTGAACTGCGCGATCGAGAGCGACGGGATGGGCGCCCAGGTAATGCGGGTAGAGGACCCCGAGCAGCGACGCGGTGATCTCGGGGAACTCGTCCTCGAGCTTGGCTCGGATCCGCGCCGTGAGGTACGCGAAGGCCTCGATGAGGCGTTCCACGTGGGGGTCGTCGGCGGCGTCGTCGGGGCTGAGCCGCAACCGCTTGGCGATCTTGGGGTGGGCCTCGGCGAACTCGGCCCCGAGCTGGCGGATGTAGGTCAATTCCCGGTTGTAGAACTCCAGCAGCTCATCGGCCATCGGATTCCCCCTTCACCTCGAAGGAGCCGGTGGTCAGCCGGAGCGTGGAGTCGAAGGCGACCGGCTCGGGCGCCGGCTCGGCCTGGAGCACCGCCTCGATGTGGAAGCGGATCGTGCGGTCGGCCGAATCGGCCTGTCCTTGCTGAACTGACCCGGAGTTTCTTGAGCCGGGGCTCATACAGCGTGATCACCACCTCGTCCGCGCCGGAACTCCACCTCGCGGCTCCCTGGCCGAGCCGAGGAGATGCCTTGGTCAGGTCGGGGATCCCGTAATTGACCATCGATTGCCTGAGCTCCTTCAGCTCGGCCGGCAGGGGTATGCAGCGAATCCTCGTATTCAGCAGGTTCTCGAGGTCGCGGCGGACGGCCAGCTTCAGGTCCCGCAGGAGCTGGTTGCGCCCGCGGGCCGGCTCCTGGGAGACCCCCGGGTCGTGGTCGATGAGTCGGTCCAGGACCGACGGGAGGAGGAGCTGATCGGTTCGGATCTCGGCCATGCTCGGGGTCCTCACCGGGCCGCCAACGGCTCGAAGGAGAGCTGCTTCAGCTCCAGGATCGGCACGGCGTCGTCGCCGACCAGGAAGGTGCGGCGGCGGCGCGCAGGCCGGCGTGCCATCCACCCCTCGGTCCGTCTGGCGGCCGAGGCGGATCTGGTCGTCGGCCTCGTCGCCCGCCTGGGCATAGATCGTGGGCAGGTAGACCTCTCCGTCAGGCCCATCCGCGGACGATCAGATGCGTCCGCCGCCAGTACAGGTCCCGCGCGCCGGGACGGCTCGTGGAACTCGATCGACTCGACCTTGGATCGGGATCCAGTAGTAGCTGCCGCTCGACGTGAGGACCTCCAGGACGCAGCAGGTCCGATCGTCGAGGTCCCGCAGGTCCTGGGAAGGGGACGCCGTCGCGCGTCCCCGACACTACTGCCGAGAGCAGGCCTCCTCGGCCTGAGCAAGGCCGGGCGGCCTCCGCGAGGAACGCCCTCGCGGAGGCGGATCCACGACGCCTCCAGGGCTTCCACGGCAGCCTCGGGCTGGGCGAGGAATTCCGGCAGCCGCCCCTGTCCGAAGAAGTCCCGGCGCCACTGTTCGGCCCGGATCAGCTGGCGGAAGGTGACGACCCAGGGCATCAACTGCGGGTCGCCGTGGCCCAGGGCGTCGAGCTGGTTGTCGGCCCGCTCCAGGTCTCCGGCGAAGCAGAGCAGCTCGCTGAGGAAGAGCCGGCGGCCCGAATCGGTCGGGTGTTTCCGCACGTCCTGGAGGGCCGCCGTGACGGCTTCCTTGAGTCGTCCGGCACGGTAGAGTTCCCCGGCGTTCACGGATGGTCACTCCTTGCGATCGAGACTCGGGTGGAGGGGTAAGGCACCTGCTCGCGCCCGCGCCCGCTCACTCCGGGCGGCCGGGGGCGAGCTCGGTGGCCAGCTTCATGCTCATGAACATCTGGTCGAGCTGGAAGTGGGGCCGCAGGTGGATCACGCAGCTGTAGGAGCCGGGTTTGTCGGGCCGTTCCCGAACCGCGACCTTGGCCTCCCGGAGCGGATACTTCGCCCGGTCCTCGGGCCCGGCGGTGTCGCTCGCGGTCGTGTATTTCCTCAGCCACTCGGCGAGGAACCGCTCGCAGTCCTCGGGGCTCGACTGCGAGCCGATCTTGTCGCGCGCCATCACCTTCAGGTAGTGCGCGAACCGGGAGACGCAGAGGATGTACTGGAGCATCGACGAGATCCGCGCATTGGTCGTCGCGCGCGGGTCGTCGTATTTCTGCGGCTTCTGCACCGACCCGGTGGTGTAGAAGGCGGAGAACTCGGTGTCCTGGCAGTGGCAGAGCGAGATGAAGCCCAGCTCGTCGAGCTCCTTCTCCCGGTTGTCGGTGACGATGACGTCGGTCGAGGTCTTGGTCACCAGGCCGGCCCGGTCGGTGCCGAAGCTGTGCGCGGGCAGGCCGGTGACCAGTCCCCCCTCGTCCAGGTAGACCTTGGCCCCGCGCTCGCCGGTCCCCTGGCGGACGCCCCGGATGTCGCCCAGCCAGCCCGAGCTGAGGAAGGCCCGGACGAGCACCGAGCCGAAGGCGTAGACGGGGCTGCCCCAGAGATACCTGCTGCGATCCGGCCCCTCGACGTCCTCATGGAACCTCAACCGCCTCCCCGACGGTGTGTCCGGGTCGTGGGGCAGCCTCATGAGCATGCGGGGCAGCGTCAGCCCCACGAAGCGCGCGTCCTCGGCCTGTCGGAAACTGCGCCACTTGAGGTAGTCCACCTGCTCGAAGACCCGGGACAGGCTGAGCGGTCGCTCCATGTCGGTGAAGCTGTCCAGGCCGAAGAACGTGGGATGCACCCCGGCGATGAAGGGGGCGAAGGCCGCGGCCGCCACCCCCGCCACCTTGGACAGGGCCTCGATATCGTCGTGGGGATGACCGGGCCCGGGCCTCAGGTGGATCTCGTAATCGCCCAGGAGGACACCGAAGGGCTCCCCGCCGGGGTGCCCGAACTCGGCGTCGTAGACCTTGCGGAAGAGCTGACTCTGGTCGAATTCCAGCCGCCCGGGCCTGGTCCTGCACGAGCTCGGCCCACGGGAGGCTGAGGACCCGCAGCTTGACGGGGCTGACGGCCTCGCCTCCGGCAACTTGTGGACCAGGTAGGAGAGCCCCGCCAGGAGGGCTCGAGCTTCTGGAAGGCGGGGTGGTGGAGGATGGCGTTGAGCTGCCGATTCACCAGCTCGTCGATCCGGGCGATGTCGCGACTGAGTCGCCGGGCGATCCGGTCGCGGTCCGGTCGGGGAGGATCCATCCAGGCCCAGCCAGGAGCAGATCGCGGCGGCCGGGGTATCAGCGCGAGGAAACGGTCGAGGCGGCTCGACTCGCCCGCGGGCCCCTGGGTCCGGGGGTCGCCGCGATCACGTCGTCGAGCAGGGTGTGCTGGGCCGGGGGCGGTCGACGGCCCGGGGGCCCGGGCCGTGCCCCTCGGCGTGAAGGACCGCGGCCGGGCTTGCCGCGAGCGTCGGATCATCCTCGCCTGGTCTGGAGTGCATCAGTGGGCCGCCGCGCAGCACGTGGGATGGGGGACGCGGAGGCCGGCCGGGCGCCGGGGGCGCGGGCCGGCCGACCGGGATCGCGGGCGGCCGAGGGCGAGGCGACCGCACCACGGCGATCGGCCCGGCCCCGGCCCCCGCCGGCGGGCCGTCACCCCGCGGTCTTGGGGATGCTGGCCACCATGCGCATCGACGTCGTGAGCTCCTCGAACTGGAGCCAGGGCCGCATCCAGGCGACCGCGTTGTAGGAGCCGGGCTGGCCGGGGATCTCCTGGACGACGACCTTCGCCTCGCGGAGCGGGTACTTGGCCCGGGTCTCCTGGCCGCCCGTCTCGCTGGCGTTGACGTAGTTCTTGATCCAGCGGTTCAGCTCGTTCTCGACGTCGGCGGCCTCCTTGAAGGAGCCGATCCAGTCGCGGGCCATGACCTTCAGGTAGTGGGCGAACCGCGACGTCGCCATGATGTAGGGCAGCCGCGCCGAGATCGCGGCGTTGGCCGTGGCCTCGGGCCGGTCGTACTTCTTGGGCTTCTGGGTGGTCTGGCCGCCGAAGAAGACCGCGTAGTCGGTGTTCTTGTAGTGGCAGAGCGGCAGGAACCCGAGCTTGCTGAGCTCGGCCTCGCGGCGATCGGTGATGCCGATCTCGGTCGGGCACTTGAGGTCCTTGTCGCCGTCGTCGCTGGTGAAGATGAAGGCGGGGAGCCCCTCCACCTTGCCGCCGCCCTCGGCGCCACGGATCGCGGTGCAGAAGCCGTACTTGGCGAAGGCGTCGGTCATCTTCGTGCCCATCACGTAGGCTGCGTTCATCCACGTGAAATCTTCGTGGGGCACCGGCTTGCTGGCGTCCACCTCCTCGTACCCGAATTCCTCGATCGGCTTGGTGTCCGCGCCGTAGGGCATCCGCGAGAGGACGCGGGGCATCACCAGGCTGACGAACCGGGAGTCCTCGGAGTCGCGGAAGGACTTCCACTTCGTGTACTCGATGGTGGTGAAGATCTTCTCCAGGTCGCGGGGCTTGGTCATCTCCTGCCAGCTGTCGAAGCCGAACAGCTTGGGATCGGCGGCCGAGACGAACGGGCAGAACGCGGCCGCGGCCACGTTGGACATCTTGCCCAGGAGGTCGATGTCCTCGGGATGATTGGTGAACTCGTAATCGCCGACCAGGGCCCCGTAGGGCTCGCCGCCGGGGGTGCCGAACTCGTTCTCGTAGAGCTTCTTGAAGATCTGGCTCTGGTCGAACTCGACGGCCTTGTCGACGTCGTTGAACAGCTCCCGCTTGCTCACGTTCAGCACCTTCAGCTTGAGCGTGGCGCTGGTCTCGCTGTTCATCACCAGGTAGTTGAGGCCCCGCCAGGTCCCCTCCAGTTTCTGGAAGTCGGGGTGGTGCATGATCGCGGCGAGTTGGGCGAGAGCTTCGCGTCGATCGCCTTGATCGTGGCGCGATCGTCTTGGTGACGTTCTTGTCGAACGCGACCACGCCGGCCAGGGCCTGGTCCACGAGCGTCTTCACCAGGTCCTCGGCGCGGGACCGCTCGGTCTGCTTGGTGGCCGAGAGGACCTGGTCCAGGAGGCTGACCTCCCCGCTTCCGCCGCGGCCGCGGCCGGCGGCGGCGGCCTGTGCTTGTTCACCGGTACTCATGAGCGATCACTCCTCTCAGGATCCCGAGCCTTCTTCGCCGCCACCCACGCCCAGCTCCGACGACAGCTTCTTGATCTCCTCGTCGCTCTGGAGGATCCGCTCGAGCAGGTTCTCCAGCTCGTCGGAGCGATCGACCTTGGTCAGCAGGTCGCGGAGCTTGTCGCGCGTCTCCAGCAGCTTCCGGAGCGGCTCGACCTGCTGGACGACCCGACCCGGGTCGAAGTCCTCCAGGGCGTCGAACTTGAGCTTCACGGCCATCTCGCTGCCGTCGCCCTTGAGCGTGTTGGCGACGCGGAACTCCAGGCCCGGCGTCATGCGGGCCATGACCTCGTTGAAGTTGTCGCGGTCGATCTGGATGAACTTCCGATCCTTGAGCGGCTTCAGCGGCTGGGTCGGCTTGCCGGAGAAATCTCCCAGGACTCCCATCACGAAGGGGAGCTCCCGCTGCACCCTCGCTCCCTCGGTCTCAACCTCATAGGTGATGTGGACCCGCGGCTTCCGCACGCGGCTCAGTTTGTCGTGGATGCTGGCCGATGACATGGACGGGGACTCCCGAGATGGAGAATCGGAAAGGTTGATCGCGGCCCGATCCGGTCGAGGCCGCCGGCCGCGGTCGGCGGGCCTCGACGGCCAACTGGCTCACTTCTTGGCTTCGGGAAGCTTGATGCCCACCTGCTTGAAGACGTTCTTCCTCGGCGCCTCCTCGGGGATGAGCTCCGAGAGCAAGTCGGGCAGGGACATCTTACCCCAGTTGGCGACCTGATCCAACGCGTACGGGATGATCGACTGGGGCTCGTGCTCGCGGAAGTAGTCGGCGATCTTCCTGAGGCGGTCGAAGGCGTCCTCGCGACTGCGGATCACCCCCGGGTCGACGGGCTTGGCGGGCTCGGCTTCCGACGCTGGCGCCCCGGCTTCCGACGCCGCCGGGGCGGCAGCCGGGGCCTTGGGGATCTTGTCCCGGGCGAGGTCCTTGACCGTGTCGAGATAGGACTCCAGGACGCCGAGCAGCTCGGAGGAGGGGGGGTCGAACCCTGACTTCGCGCCCAGCGCCCCGCAGAACTTGCGGAATTCCTCGGCGGCCTGACCCAGGTCCTCGATCAGGTCCGCGTAGAACTTGGCGGGGGTCGCGGCGACCGCCGCCTGGATCATATCCAGGGTGACCGCGCCCTCGTCGATCCGCTTCTGGCGGAGCTTCGCGTCGGCAAGCTGGGCGAGGCTGCGGGCCTGCTGATGGTGCGTCAGGTTGAAGGGCCCCTCGCCGGTCCGCTCCGTCAGCGGGATCTTCCGGACCGGTACGATCAGGGCCCCCACGCCGTCGATCCCGTTGAGGTAGAGGATGTGGGAGAACCGATCCTGCACCTCGCCGTCCTGGGCCGTCGGGTAGAGGCCGTCCCAGAACTGCTCCACCAGCTCCCGGGAGAGCCGATAGCCGTCGCGGAGGCCCGCGAACCCCTTGAGGCGGACCAGGGATTCGATCAGGTAGGCCGCGAGCTCGAGGTCCTTGGTCTTCTGGGAGAGGGCCTTGGTGGCACGTTCGAGGACCGGACGCCAGTCCGGCGGATCCACGTTCTCATCCCCCTTGTCGATCCTCCGCTCCGAGTCGCTGGCGAGCTTCCGCGCATCCCGGATCGCGTAGTAGTCGGAGACCGGTGAGTTGTCGCTGCGAAGGTCGTCTCCGGCCGGCTTGTCCCCGGGGATGGGGGCCAGGAGTTTGGCGAAATCGAGGACTTCAGGGGATGCCATTCGAACCCGGGCTCCAGGTGCAGGCGGGTGGGAAGGCCGACCGAACGGCCCGGCCCACGGCGGCGACGCGAAGCGGTGATGCCGGCGCCTGCGGACGAGGCATCACGGACTCCCGAAAGCACGACAGCCCCGGCGATCCGGCGGGCGGGAGAGATCCCGATCTCGGCTGAGGCTTGCCCTCCTCAGTACCGCGATCGATCGACGTGGTGACCAGCTAAAAAAAATACAAGGAGGAGTGGCGAAGCACAAGCATGAATCTCTACGCCCCCGCGACGACCTGCGAACGGCCACGGCCGCGGGGGTCGCCGCCTTCCCTTCCCCCGTGCGCTACGGGTAAGCTCGTGCCGGTGTGCGGCGGCCCCCCCCTTGGGGCCGCCGGGCTCGCGGCCGGCCGAGGGCCGCGTCCGCTGTTCCGATTCAGGGTGGACGGGAGGCCGAGTCTTGGGATCGTCCAGCTCCGCATATCCCGCCGGGTGGCATGATCGGCCCGCACCCGGGTCCGATGCCAGGCTGGCCGGCGACGGCACAAGTGCGCTCATGCCCGGCCGCCCGCCGATCCCCACCGGCCTCGGGCTGGGGAGCCTTCGGGATCCCGCGACATCCGGCCGCTCGACGCTGCACGCCGAACTGCTCCGCGAGGCAGCGAGGCACCCCGGCGAGGCGGTCGATCCGTTCGCCGTCGCCGAGACGTTCCGCCACTACATCCTCGACCGGAACATCGTGGGCTCCGTGCGCAGGGGCGCGGGGGGGAAGGAATACATCCACAGGTACAAGGCCTACTACGTCCACGCCATGCGCGACCCGATCACGTCCGCGGCCGGACGATTCGGCCTGCCGGCGGTCCTGGTGGCCGGGGTGGTGTACAATGAGGTGGGCGGGGCGGACCTGATCAAGCCGGCCGTCTTCCTGCTGCGCGAGCTCCTCTCGGGATCGAGCGACGCGGACCGGACGTCCGTGGGCCCGGCCTCGCTCCAGCCGCGGCGGGCCTTCGCCGTGCTGGGTTACGACCCGGCGAAGGTCGACCACCTGATCCGGACGGACGTGGTCCAGGCGCTGATCCACAACCATGCGTTTGCGATCTACGTCTGCGCCGCGCACCTGGCCGAGATCCGCGAGCGGTTCTTCCCCGGCCGGACGGCCAACGAGCTCGACGGCGAGGCCGTTGCGGTCCTCGGCGCGCGCTACAACCAGGGCCTGGACGTCCCGGAGGAGAGGCTGCGCCGGGACCTGAGCTACGGCCGCCGGATCCTCGACCGCGAGAAGCTGCTGGCAAAGCTCCTCGGTGAGGCACCCGTCGCCGAGCCCGACTGGAGCGAGCCGCTCGGGGACGCCTTCGGGCGGATCAAGGGCCTGTTCCGGTAGCCCTTCGGAGGCCGGTCGGCACGGGCGGGCCTCGCCCCGCTCGTCGCCCGGAGGGACGCCGGGGCACGCCGAGCGGGCCCGCGCCACGCTCCCGAATTTCGGTCACGGAACGTGTCCGCGGAAAGTACAAAGGGGTAACGGACGCTCGGCTCGGGCCAGCTTTGGGGACTTGCTTCCGGCCCGAACTGGGGTTATATCCGCTTCTTGGCTGGGTGACCCGGTCGGGACCGCCCTGAACCCCAGCGTCCAGGGCGCACCCCCGCGAGCGACGGGCACGGACCGTCGCGAGGGGGATCGTCCCCCGCGTCGCCGCAGGAACCCCGGTCTCGGCCGGACGCCTCCGACGCCGGCGACCGAACGCGAATGTAGGCTCACATGGCATCCATCTCCCAGGCAGAACGCAATCTCTCGTTGACGACGCCCCTGGGGCCCGATGTCCTCCTGTTGACGTCATTCTCCGGCACCGAGTCGTTGTCGCGGCTCTTCTCCTATCAGCTCGACCTGGCGTCGGCGGACGACGCGATCGCCGCCAAGGATATCGTCGGCAAGCCGGTCACCTGGAGCATCTCCCGGTTCGATCAGCAGCCCCGGTACTTCAACGGGATCGTCAGCCGGTTCGCGGCCGGCGCGGTGAACCGCCGCAAGCTGCGATCGTACCGCGCCGAGGTGGTCCCCTGGCCGTGGCTGCTCACCCGCACCACCGACTGCCGGATCTTCCAGAACCAGACGGCCCCCGAGATCATCACGACGATCTTCGACGACTTCGGCTTCAACGACTACTCCCTCGAGCTGAAGGGGTCGTTCGCCAAGCGGGAGTACTGCGTCCAGTACCGGGAGACCGCGTTCAACTTCATCAGCCGCCTGATGGAGCACGAGGGGATCTTCTTCTTCTTCCGCCACGAGGACGGCAAGCACACGATGGTGCTCGCCAACGCGAAGAGCTCGTACGCCGATTGCCCGGAGAGCCCGGTGGAGTACTCGCCCGGCTCGCTCGCCCCCAACCACGTCGTGACCTGGGAGCACCACTACGAGTTCCGCTCCGGGAAGTGGAGCCGCACGGACTACAATTTCGAGACGCCCAGCACGAGCCTGCTCACCTCGACGAGCACGCTGATCGACCTGCCGGACGCGCCGAAGTTCGAAATCTTCGACTACCCCGGCGAGTATCTCCTCAAGGGCGACGGTGAGACGGTCACGAAAGTGCGGATGGAGGAGGAGGAGGCCGGCTACAGCACCGTGAGCGCCAGCAGCCAGTGCTGCACCTTCACGCCGGCCGGCAAGTTCACCCTCGAAAGGCACGACAGCGACTCGGAGAACGGCGAGTACGTGATCACCGCGATCCGGCACGCGGCCACGGAGGGGAGCTACGGCTCGACGGCCGACGGGACGATCTACCAGAACTCCTTCACCTGCATCCCGGCCGCGGTCATCTTCCGCCCCACGCGGGCGACGCCCAAGCCGATGGTCCAGGGCGTCCAGACCGCCGTGGTCACCGGCCCGGGCGGCGAGGAGATCTACGTGGACAAGTACGGCCGGGTGAAGGTCCAGTTCTTCTGGGACCGCAAGGGCAAGAAGGACGAGAAGAGCTCCTGCTGGATCCGGGTCGCCGAGCAGTGGGCGGGCAAGAACTGGGGCCTCGTCTGCAACCCGCGGATCGGCCAGGAGGTGCTCGTCGATTTCCTCGAAGGGGACCCGGACCGGCCGCTGATCACCGGGCGGGTGTACAACGCCGAGCAGATGCCCCCCTACGACCTGCCGGCCAACATGACCCAGAGCGGCATCAAGTCCCGGAGCAGCAAGGGGGGCTCGCCGGCCAACTACAACGAGCTCCGCTTCGAGGACAAGAAGGGCTCGGAGATGGTCACCCTCCACGCCGAGAAGGACCAGACCATCGAGGTCGAGAACGACGAGTCCCACTGGGTCGGCCACGACCGGTCCAAGACCGTCGACAACGACGAGACCAGCCACATCAAGCACGACCGGACCGAGACCGTCGACAACAACGAGACGATCACCGTCCACGGCAAACGCACCGAGGAGGTCGACAAGGACGAGACGATCACCATCCACCAGAACCGGACGGAGACCGTCGACATCAACGAGACGATCTCGATCGGCGGCGACCGCACCGAGTCGGTCAGCAAGAACGAGTCGATCACGGTGACCATGACCCGGACCCGGATGGTGGGCATCAATGAGTCGGTCACGGTCGGCGGCGCTCGCGAGTTGACCGTTGGGGGTTTCCAGGCCGTAACCGTCGGCGGCTATCAGGCGTTCATTGTTGGGGCGAATCAATCGCTACAGGTGGGGAAGAACCTGACGGAGAATATCGGCGGCGACCGCGGCGAGACCGTGGTGGGGAAGCGGACGGACAACATCGGCAAGGACCTTCAGTCGAGCATCGGAGGGAGCCACCTCGTCAGTGTGAAGCAAGACGAACTTGTCAACGTTGGCAAGAATTTTCAGATCGAAGCGGGTGAGAAGATCGTCCTGCAGACCGGAGATGCCAGCATCACGATGAAGAAGGACGGGACCATCGTGATCAAGGGCAAGGACATCTCGGTCAAGGCCTCCGGCAAGGTCAATGTGAAGGCCGACAGCGACATCGCCCTGAAGGGATCGAAGATCACCGAGAACTAGGCCGGCTCCTCTGGAGTGCAGTCATGTCGAGGCTTACCACAAGAGCGATGTCCGAAGAACGTCCTTCGGCTCCTTCGACGCAGAAGAATCCGCGGATGAACGGCCGTGAGCGGAGTCTGATCCTCGGCGCCATCACGGGATCCTTGCTCGGCTGCGATGACGCGGGCAGGTGGTTCGTCGATTATCCCGGGAACCCAGGCAGTCATGCCCAGGCCGCTCCCACGACTGTGCCGCTCAGTCCGAAAGATAGCGGGAAGACCGTCGTCCTCGTCTTCGAGCAGGGTAACGCGGAACGACCGATCATAATTGGAGTCCTGCAGTCCCCCGTTCAGCGCGATCCGCACCCGGCTGTCGAGGTGGATGTCGATGGAAACAAGGTGACGATTGCCGCGCGTCAGGAACTCGTGCTCCGCTGCGGCAAGGCCAGCATCACCTTGACCCGAGCCGGGAAGATCCTCCTGCGGGGGACGTACTTGCTCAGCCGCTCCACAGGTGTCAACTCGATCAAGGGTGGATCGGTTCAGGTCAATTGAGGTCGCGGTTCTGGAGTCCTCCGTGGCCAACCTAGCGAATCTGACTCCGTTCGCCGCGCGTCTCCTTCATTCGATCGACAAGGAGGGTGCGGAGCGCTTAGTGGTCTGCATTGCCGGTCGCTTTGACATGCCCAAGCCTGGCCAGTCCGTCTCCGGGCGTCTTCGCCCCGCGGTGAAGCAGGTGCCTCCGCCGGTGCAGGACGTCTTCTGGGGCGAGCCGGGGTTATCCAGCCTCCGGTACGAGACGCAGTCCACTTACTACCGACCGGGTACCGACATCTACCTGAACGGTCACGCTCGGCCTCCTGATCGTCGGCCAGTGAAGGAGATGACCGTGCGCCTTGAGGTCGGACCATGCAAGAAGGAAGTCCTCGTGATCGGGGACAGAACCTGGGGCGGCGGAATCCTCGGCCTGGGCGCGTCAGCCCCGAGGGCCTTCGACGCCATGCCCCTGGTCTACGAGCGCAGCTTCGGCGGAAACCTGCCGAAGGAAGCCGGACGCAACGCCGAGATGGAGCCCCGCAACCCGGTGGGACGTGGCCTGTATCGAGATGCATCGGAGGCCGAGGGCCAGCCGCTGCCGAACCTCGAAGATCCGAAACGGCCCGTCCGAAGCTGGTCGGATCGGCCGGCGCCGGTGGGTTTCGGTGCGGTCTTCCGGGCGTGGCAGCCCCGCGTCGCCCTGGCCGGGACATATGACTCGCGTTGGCTGGAGGAACGATGTCCGCTCTGGCCGCTCGATCTCGACCTTCGCCACTTCCAGGGTGCCGCACCGGGGCTGGTGGCCACGCCTTACCTGAAGGGGGGAGAGCCAGTCCGGATCGAAGGGGTCTCACCAGATGGCGTGATCGAGTTCCGGGTGCCGCACCACCGTTTAACGTTCAAGAGCGTCTTCCGGGATCGGGTCGACGTGCAGGCACCGGTGATCGACGGGTTGCTCCTCGAACCGGACGACGCGGCCGTCACGCTCTTCTGGCGGGCGTCTCACCCTGTCCGCAAGGAACTGCCACGGCATGAGTATAGCGTGGTGCGCGAGTTGGAGCCCTGGGAGGAAGAACCGAGATGAAGTCCTCCCCCGGCCGCCTCGCCCCGAGCGTCCTCAGCGTGGGGCTCTGCACTCCGCTGGGCCTCAGCACGCGTGTCTGCCAGGTTGAGATCGAGGCCGGCGCGACTCGATTCCAGGAGACCGCGGTCCTCGATGACGAGGGCGTGCCGGTCAGGGCCTCGGTCCTGAACCGCATCCGGCACGGCCTCAGGCGGATCCACCGGGTGAAAGCTCTGGCCACATGCGCGATACGCGAATGCGTGCAGCCGCTCGACCCGGGAAGGCGGTGGAAATTGCCGCTGTTCCTCGGCTTGCCGGCGCCGCGGAGCGGGGGCAGTCTGGCGACCGGTCGCTTGACGAGCCGCCTGCGGCGTGCCGTGGGGCCGCATATCAAGCTGGAATTGAACAAGTCGCAGCTGTTCCCCGACGGCCGTGCCGCCTTCTTCCGGGCGCTCAGCAGCGCCGTGGAAATGCTCGAGGGGGGCTCGGCCCCACTCGTACTCGTCGGCGCGGTGGATTCCTATTGCGACATGACTTCACTCGTCTACCTCTCAAGCCTGGGCCGCCACCTAAGCCCTTCCAACTGCGATGGTGTCATTCC
Organism: Isosphaeraceae bacterium; assembly: GCA_046349995.1. Lineage (GTDB taxonomy): Bacteria > Planctomycetota > Planctomycetia > Isosphaerales > Isosphaeraceae > Aquisphaera. The sequence continues at coordinate 190,980 of JAXMBE010000010.1, forward strand.
TGGGGAAGGAGCCGGATTCGTCTTGCTGGGCCGCGACGAATCACTGACAGCCCCGGGGCCGAGGATGCGCGTGCTGGCCTGTTGCGTGGACATGGAAGCGCGGCACTTCCTCCAGGAAGAGCCGAATCTCGGGGATGGGCTGACGCGGGTGTTCCGCGCGCTCCGGCAACACCCGCTCACGGGAGGGCAACGCGTGGATCGTCTGCTGTCCTGTCAGACCGGTGAGACATTCTGGGCGCGAGAGTTCGCGATGGCCTCCCTGCGGAATGGCGCCTTGATGCCCGAACCTCTGAGGGGTGACTTGGTCGCGGAAACGCTCGGCGATGTCGGTGCGGCATCCGGGGCGATCCAGGTGGGGGTGGCCCAGGCCTGGCTGCGGATGCGAGCGGGCCAGCAGCCGGCGCCTCAAGTACTGATCTACGCTTGCTCCGATGCGGGACTGGTCGGAGGTTGCGTGGTGGCGGGGGAGTGATATGGGTACCGTCTTCGCCAACAAGCGTCAGATCATCTTCAAGGGTTCGGGCCTGACCCAGACCTGCCCCGTGCCCGACGTCTGCAAGACCCCGTCGCCCGGCGGACCGGTGCCGATCCCCTACGTCAATATCGCCATGGATAGTGACCTGGCCGACCATACCAAGAACATAAAAATCGAGGGCAAGCCCGTCGCCATCAAGTCCTCTAACCTGAAGACCAGCACTGGCGATGAGGGGGGTACCGCGGGGGGCGGCATCGCCTCGTCGAAGATCAAGGGGAAGCTAACCTGGGCGGTGGTCAGCACCGACGTGAAGTTTGAAGGCGAAGGCGTAGCACGATTCATGGACACTTGCCTGCACAACGGCAACGGTCCCAACACGGGCAGCCAGCCGCATCTCGGCGGATTCGCGGGGAGTTATCCGAATGTCGACGAGAATCAGGACTGTCCCCGCTGCGGCCAGAAGATCTCCACCCACAAGGTTAAAGAGGTACCACAGACAAAACGAAGTCAAAAGCAAACCAAGAAGCTGTTCAAGAAATTGCGGAAGCAGGCCAAGAAGGCAGGCCGAGGACGGATGGTCGGCGTGCTCGTGGCCCGATGCCCGGGAGGGAAGGTCACGGTCTTCGGCGCGGTTTCCGGCGGCGGCATACCGGGGCAGGCCGCTGCGATGGCTGCATTGGGAATAACGGCCGCCCCCCCCGTCAGTCCGGCCAACCTTGTCGGCCATCAGCGAATGCCGGGCTCGAACCCCCCGGGACAGTGTGCGGCACCAAAGTTGATCCAGGCCGCCAAGGATGGTGGATGTACCCCCCTGGCTCTCTCGGAAGCCTGGTGCGGTCCGTCCAACAGGTTCACCAGCGGACACTCGGTCGAGTCCTGCGCGTCATGCAAATACAATCTGCCGCAGATGCTCTGCTCGAACGATCCGAAGCCTCCACCACCGCCCAGTAGCCCTCCGGCCCCCTGACGGGCATATTGGCGAAGCACTCTGCGATGGGACTCCTGTCGATGCGTGAATTGGTCCAGTACATCTCCCGCTTCCAGCCGTCCTATCCGGGTACCGTTCGGCCCGCTCCTCCCGGTGAGATCGCTCGGCTCGCCTCACTGGCTGGACGTCCGTTGCCAAGGTCGTATCGGGATTTCCTCGAGACCATGGGCCGAAGCATCGGTGACTTCGAACCATTCGACGAGCAAAAGGACTTCTCCATCCAAACCGTGATCGACTTCTACGAGGCTGGTAAGAACCTCCCTCCAGCAGATTACCTGTTCATCGCCTATGACAATGGCTCGGTCGGGTTGGATCTGTTTCTGGACCAGACTGACCCCAAACGAGAGTCGCCCGTCGTGGAGTTCGCGAGCGACACTCCCTTCGATCCCGCTGGTTGTTCGCCCATCTTCAGCTCGCTCCCGAACATGCTCCTCAGCTTGGCGTTCTTCAGGATTCGACTCCCTCTGTTCGCGTCTCGGACCACGCTCTTCGTCCTGGAAACCATCGACTGGAAGGCCCGTTCGGCGATTTCCAGACTCGAGGCCTTCGTGATCCTCGCCGAGCGCATGGAATTTGAACTCGTACCTCCCACGGGCGCGTGGTCTCCCTGTTACGATCGAGGAGACGCGGGCATCATGTGCTACCAGGCTCCAGGTTACCCGCCGAATTTCTCCCTCGGCGCGACAGACGAACAGGAACTGGATCGACTGGCGGAAATCCTCTGTGACAATCTAGGGCTTGTCCGCAGGGACTAGCAACGGGTGAACCGTCGTGCGAGCCGTGATCCGACCGTTGATCGAGCACCACATCGAGGATGCCGCATTCCTGTGGCTGCTGCGTTCTGTCGCTTGTCGAGCCCCGCACTATCGTCTGGATGAACTTGCGAAACTCGACCGCCGGCTCGAGTCCCAGTTCGAAGCGCTTCGGATGGATCCGGAATTGAGCTTGCGCCTCTGCTGGAAAGCCGACGCGACCGAGGACGCCGGTAAGGTCTTTCTCGTGACCGTGCTGGCCATGGAACACGAGAAGAAGGAGGACCTCCAGCGAGCCCTGGAGGTCGGGGCCACCTCACCAGACCTGAGCTGTGGCCTTGTCTCGGCATTTGGATGGCTACCGTACGAGCGAGTCGGGGCGGAGATCAAGCGTCTCCTCGAGTCGGAGGCCGCGCAGGTACGGCGCATCGGGATCGCCGCGTCGGCGATCCACCGGAGGCAACAGTCCCCTGCATTGCTGGAAGCACTCGACGCCGATGATCCGTGGCTCCGTGCTCGGGCATTGCGCGCGGCTGGGGAACATGGCTTCATTGATTCGCATATTAAATTACGTTCAAACCTCAGGTCCAAGGCCCCGGAGGTACGATTCTGGGCAGCGTGGTCCAATACACTCCTCAACGGCCACAAGGACGCATGTAACTACCTTCAGCAGATCGCTGAGGCCGGAGGGCCCCTGGGCGAGAGAGCCTCGGAGATCGCCATCCGACGCCTGTCAACCAAGGACGCCAAGCTCTGGCTCAGGCGTCTCGTCAAGGACCTTGAACAGACGCGGATCGCCGTCATCGCCGCCGGGGCATTCGCCGATCCCGAGGCGATTCCTTTCCTGCTCGACCAGATGAAGGTCCCCGAGCTGGCCCGGGTGGCCGGCGAGGCGTTTAGCCTGATCACCGGGGCGAACATCGCCTACGAGGACCTGGAGGCAGAGAGGCCCGAGGGCTTTGAATCCGGGCCGACCGAGAATCCCGACGACGAGAACGTCGCGATGGATCCGGATGAGAACCTACCCTGGCCCGACCCGGATCTCGTCAAGAAGTGGTGGAATGCCCGGCAGGGGGGGTTCTCGAAGGGTACGCGGTACCTGCTGGGGCAGCCGATCACGACGGAATCGCTCCGGAGTGCGCTCAAGAACGGGTACCAGCGGCAGCGGGCGGCGGCGGCGATCGAGCTGGCGATCCTCAAGCCGGGGAGGCCGCTCTTCGAGGTGCGGGCGCCGGGGTGGCGTCAGCAAGCGATGCTCTGATCCATGGCCTCGACTTCTTCGCCGGAAGCCATAGAGCGGAGCGAGGACACAATCCCAACACCCGGCGGGTCATCCCTACCGCTGGCACTCCGTCCCTCGCCTTGCCTCCTCACCTCACGGCCCGAGGTCCTTCCGGTCCTCCGTTCTCGGAGCCGTCGGAGGAAAGCCGGCAGAAATTCATGCATGCGACCACTTCAGCGATAATGCAGAAGTGCCGATTCTGACGATGGAAGTGATGAGGACGCCCCGACGATCCGATAACTCAAGCAGAATCGTCTCAACCGGTCGGCTTCCACTTCCTCGGCAAGACCCGGTCGCCGGGAAGTGTCAATCGACACTCCATTCGACAACCGTTCAGGGAAGGTCGGTTATCGATGAAAACCGAATGGATACGACTGGCAGGAATGGGGTCGATCGGCCTGGCCGTGGGCATGGGGATGAGTTCCCCGACGCATGCCCAGGAGCAGACTCCGGTTGCGACGGGCAGTCCCCAGGTCGAGAGTCTTCCGGCGAGCGCTCAACCTGTCTCATCGATGCCCGCCGGCGCTCCGAGCGACAGTCCGGCTCCGGCCGGACGGACGAGCGGCGTCTTACCGAGCTCTCAGGATCCGGGCCGGACCTCCCGGAGATTCAACAGGGCGGAGATTGCGCAGCTTCGCAATCCCTTCGTCTGGGGCGGGCCCCAGGTAAATCACGGTCTGCTGGGTGCCATGACCGCTCGGCCCAGTCCCCAGGCTCCTGCCATGACTGCTCCGGGCGGGATGCCCATGCCGGGGGTCCTGTCCCTCGAGCCCGGCATGCCGGGGATGCCCGGGGCGGCCGGTACGATTCCCGGCGTCCCGCCGGGCGTGACTCCGGTGCCCGGAATGGAACCCGGGATCGGTCTTGAACCCCAACCTGGGGTGCCAATGCCCGGGGCCGCCGGCCCGACGACGCCGGGTGCGGAGCCAACGCTCCCGTCGCCGACGACCCCCGCAACCGCACCGACGCCGTCGCCGGCCGCGACGGCGGCCGGGGCCGAGGCGCTGGCCGCCGCGGGGGCCGCCGGACCCGGATTCGGTGGCGGCCTGGGCGCCGCGTCCGAGTCGTTCCCCATGATCGGCGACCAGGGGCCCCTCTTCCAAAGGCAGGCCCTGAGGTTCCCGCCGATCCCGTCGCCCCTGCCGCCGGGGGTCCCCAGGCCGGGAGACAATCCTCAGGTGGCACTGGGCCGGTCCGTTGCCGCCATCGTCCCGGCCGTGCGCGGGTTCAAGATCGCGGACAACCAGTATCCCAGGCCCGTGGACCGCGTCTGGGTGAACTTCAATTATTACGACGACGTGAACGGGGGCATTAATGAGGTGCTCCGGGCCCCGATCAAGGGCATGCAGGTCTACCGGGAGGTATTCGGGCTGGAGAAGACGATCCTCGACCAGCAGGCGTCGATCGGCTTTCGGCTCCCGCTGCAGACCCTCACGATCATGAGCGACTTCCCCGGCCTGGGGGGGACGCACACCTCCACGGGCAACTTCAGTTCGTTCTTCAAGTACGCGATCTACGACGACGGCCCGAACTTCCTCTCGGTGGGCCTCGACCTGACCTTCCCGACCGGCCCCAAGACGTTCGCCGGATATCCCACGATCCTGGGCATCAACGCGATGGAGATCCAGCCGTTCGTGGGATACATCTTCCAGCGGGGTCGGGTGTACGTGCAGGGGTTCAACTCGATCATGGTGCCCCTGGACCAGCGGCTGGCGACGATGTACTACTGCGACATCGGCCTCGGGTACTACGTCTATCGCTCGCGAGATCCCCGATCGCTCCTGTCCTTCCTGGTGCCGACGTTCGAGACCCACCTGAATCAGCCGCTCAACTGGGCGGGGCTCCAGCCGCGGTACATCGGGAGCACGCCCACGGTCGTGGACCTGACCTTCGCCCTGAACGTCGGTCTCGCGAACAGGGCCGTCCTGTCCGCGGCCTATGTGCGACCGGTGACCGGCCCCATGCCGTTCGGCGGCGAGTTCGCCCTGATGCTGAACGTCCCCTTCGGCGGGAGACCAGGCCGCACGTTCCCGCTGACCCCGCCGCCGAACATTCAGTGAGCAGGGCGCAACCGGCGGGCGCTAAAGCCCGGACGAGCCCGGAGGACCGGCGATCGCCTGCTCAGCCGCAACCGGGCCATCCCCTTGGATGACTGCTGCAGCGATTGCCGGGGCGGCGAGAAGTTGCCGAGGGGCCGCGACTGGCCGAGATTCGCCTCGCCCGGCGCGGTCCCGCCGATCTGGTTGGACGTGGCCCCGCCGTTGATGAAAATACCGCCGGATCGATTGGGCAAGGTGGGCCGGCCCGCAGAGTCGAGGCCGATGGCATTGCCCTGGATCACGTTGCCCTGCGTGGCCGCCCCGAAGAGCTGGATCCCGACCGAGCCGTTGCCCGAGATCAGGTTGCCCTCGCCGGCCCCCGGCCCGCCGATCGTGTTGCCCGGCGCGCCGTTGAGGAAGACTCCGTCGAAACGGTTCGGGATCGCCCCGTTGCCCGCCAGGTTCGTGCCGATGAGGTTGCCCTGGACCAGGTTCCCGCTCGCGGTGGCGCCGGCGATCTCCAGGCCGACGAAGCGATTGCCCGAGATCAAATTGCCCCGGACGATGTTGCCTGGCGACTGGTCGATGAGCACCCCGATGACCGAGCTGGTCAAGGGCTGATTGCCGTCCGCGCTCGTGCCGATGAAATTGCCCGCGATGACGTTCCCGGTGCTCCCGGCCCCGGAGATGAAGACGCCCACGGATCCCTGCGTCAGGAGGTCGGCGACGGGGAAGCTCCCGTTGCCGGAGATGATGTTGCGGTCCGCGGCGTTCGGTCCGCCGATCGTATTGTTGACCGAGCCGTTGCCCAGGAAGATGCCGTGCAGGGCGTTTCTCACCGCGGCGTCCCCCGCGGCGTTGGTCCCGACCCTGTTCCCGGCGATCGTGTTGTTGCGGCTGTTGTTCTGGAGATTGATGCCGACGCCATCCAGGTTCACGCCGTTGCCGCTGACCACGTTCCCCGAGATGACGTTGCCGGTCGAGTTGTTCAGCGCGAGGCCGTCGACGGAGTTGCCCAGGGGGGTCGCCCCGTCGGACGCGATCCCCACGAAGTTGTTCAGGATAGAATTGCCCGAATTATTCGAGAGCACCAGGCCGTTGCCCTGGTTCCCGGAGAGGATGTTACGTGCGCCGGCGCCCGCCCCGCCGATCGTGTTGCCGACGCTGGCGATGAAGAGTCCGCCCCCGGAATTCGGCAGCGCCCGTGTGCCGGCGAGGTCCGTGCCGACGCGGTTCCCCTGGATCAGGTTGTTGTTCGACCCCGCGACCGCGATGAGCCCCACGCCACCGATCGGCAGGACGCCGTTCCCGGAGAGGACATTGGCGTTGATCGTGTTGCCCGACGACTGATTCAGGGTGATCCCCGAGAGGCCGTTGCCGATCGCCTGGGTACCCGCCGCGTTCGTCCCGATCCGGTTGCCCAGGATCTGCTGCTGATTGGCCTGGGACTGCACGAACATCCCCTCGTTCACATTTCCCGAGATGACGTTGTCCGTGATCAGATTCGAGGGCGCGCCGAGCCGGACTCCCGCGCCCCCGGTCCCCGAGCCCGCCACGCCGTTGGGCACGGCGGCGGTCCCCGCCGAATCGAGCCCGATCAGATTCCCCTGGACGACGCTGCCGGTCGCGTTGACGCTGACGCCGTCTCCCCGATTCCCCGAGATCACGTTGCCGGACTCGCCGGTCCCGCCAATCGTGTTGCCGGATGCACCGGAAGCGATGCTCACGCCGTTGTTTGCATTGCCCAGCGCGGCCTGGCCATTCGCCGTGGTCCCGATCCGGTTGGCAGCCACGATATTGGCCCTCGTGCCCACGCCGGTGATCACGACGCCGCCCTGGAGATTGCCCGAGATCAGGTTACCGCCGCCGGCCGCCCCGCCGACGGTGTTGCCCGTAGCCCCGAGCTGGATGATGAGGCCGGCCAGGGCGTTGCCGAGCGCGGCAGTGCCGACGCCGTCGGTGCCGATGAAATTGCCGAGGATGACGTTGTTCGAGGACGAGGCCTCCTCGATGACAAGGCCATAGCGCCCGCTCCCGGCGATGACGTTCCTCGCCGCGGCCGACGTGCCGCCGACCGTGTTGCTCCCCGCGCTCGAGAGGACCAGACCCGAACCGCCGTTGCCGAGATTGAGGAGCCCGGAAGCGTCGGTCCCGATGAGATTGCCCTGGACGAGATTGCCGGTCGCCCCGCCGTCCGGGCCATTCAGGACGACGCCGTGGCTGCCGTTGGCTGAGATGACGTTCCCGGCGCCCGCCCCCGTGCCGCCGATCGTGTTGCCGGAACCGCTGGCGCTGCCCGACCCGACCACGGAGTTGACCGCGACGCCGAAGCGCGAATTGCCCAGTCGGTTCGTCCCCGTGATGTCCGTGCCGATGTAGTTCCCCTGGACGACATTACCCGTGGCCGCGGCGTTCGTGAGGCCGATCCCGTCGAGGCCGTTGCCCGAGATCAGATTCCGCGCCGTCGGCGTGAGCCCGCCGATGGTGTTGTTCGCCGAGAAGACGCTCACGCCGGAGCCGTCGTTCGGCACGGCGGTGGTACCGGTGACATCCGTGCCGAGGAAGTTACCGGCAATCCGATTCCCATTCGCCCCGGGTGCGATGTAGATCCCGTTATTGCTGAATCCGTTCAGGACCAGCCCGAGAACGGTGTTGCCGCCGGTGAGGATGGTCAGGCCGTCGCCAGTC